>NZ_KB906080.1:0-254800 GCF_000381165.1 Agrobacterium sp. 10MFCol1.1
GTGTTGTCTCATTAAAACGTGACCGTCAAAGTCTATTCAATCAGAGCCTGAATTCCTTCAGACCCCGCAAGCTTCGCCGCCCACGTTTCTCTTTCTTCTCATATTCAATTGTCAAAAAACAGACCGCTCATGGCAGTCACAAAATCAAACCCCAAAAGCTAAAAGCCCCTGGAAAACAACAAGCAGTCAGCTCATCAACCTGATTTCTTTAGAACGAAAGACTTCGTCGCCAGCAGCGCCGCCGCCCTCGTTCAGTGAGCGGACTTATAAGAGATCACCCTCAAACAAGTCAACACACCAAAATACAAATTCTAAAAAAAACATTCAGATCATTGATTTTAAAGGAGATTTTTGATTTTTCGAGATTGTACCTCCCATTGACCTCCACCAACAGACCGATTTTCAACAAGGGAATGCCGTCTTAACCCATATGAATGGTGCTGCGCCTTGTTTTGGCCCGACTCCTCGCTAATTGCTTTGCCAACAAAACGTTAATGCGGGCACGCGCGCGAGCCTGTTGCCGGCATATCTATTGAGGGTGCCGATCAATTTGACTCACGGCTTTGAAAGTTGCACACCTTCGCCTGAAGTTTCTGGAGAGCGCATGACCGACGGGGCACAGCTAGTATGACTGCGGATCGCAACGTGATCCGGTCGCTAGGCACGGAACCGCCAATTCTGGCGGAAGGGCGCCGTGCACCCGATCGCCGTGAGATTTCGCTCAGATGGCTTTCCGGCACGTTCCTTACCGGCATTACCTCTTCCATATTGATGGGTGTTGCGCTGTTTGCAGCTCTCGATGGCCGCCAGCAGCTTGCCATTCCGGCCGAGGCCTTCGCCAAGGCGGATATGGGCAACAATACCGCGGAAGCGGCACGCCGCGGCACACGCCTCATTGCGCCCAATATTGCGGCCCGGCCCTCGGACCGGTCGATCATGGAAGTCTCCACCGTTATCAACGAGGGCGACAAGGAAGTGGTCCGCAAGGTTCCCTTCTCCCACGTCAAAATTCCGCTGGCGTCCAACTACGCCAAACAGGACGATTATCCCGCCTTCGATCCCCTGAACATTTTCGCAAGCGGTGACGACAAGGACGCCCCGGCGCCGGCGCCGAGCCGCACGGGCACAATCTACGGCTCCGAGGTCGAATCCGAAGTCAGCCTGAAAACGGTCGCCTTTCCGATCCAGCACTCCAAGTATCCCTTCGCCGGCTCCCTGAGCTTCGACGAGGTGGAGGAGGCAGTGCGCTCGAACGGCTCGATCCTGACAGATGGTAATGAGCAGCTTGCAGCGCTCTATTACATCGACCCCCGTCGTTTCGATAATGATGAGGGTGATGTCGATATCACCGCCGGTCTTGCCGCACGTGTCGTCGAACAGAATATGTCGGTTTCGACCCCTCAATCGCCCTCGGTTCCGGTCAAGGAATATGCCGACGACGTTATCCCTGCCCGCCAGACCGAAACCATCGAAGCCGCTCTATTCGGCGCGGGTTATTCGAAGGCGCAATCCTCCGAAATCGCTGGCCTGTTGTCACCGCAACTCCAGTCGAACAATGTCGAAAGCGGCGATGTGCTCCGCGTCGGCATTATTCAGGAAGACGACAAAAGCGACATCGTACGCGTAAGCCTTTATCGCAAGGGTCGCCACATGGTCACCATGGCCGTGGACGATCGCAAGAATTTCATCAAGGCCAGCGAACCGCCGAAGCTCGACGCGGTGGCGACGGCCTTTGACAGCACCCCGGCACCGGCCGCCGGCCGCGATCTGCCCAGCGTCTACGATGGCGTTTACCGGGCGGCTCTGGCCTATGGCATGAATCAGGGCATGGTCTCCCAGCTCATCAAGCTTTTGGCCAGCAGCGTCGATTTTCAGGCGCAGTTGAAACCGGCAGATACGCTGGAGGCCTTCTTCTCCGTGGAAGATGCGGATGGCAAGGCGACGGACAAGTCCGAACTGCTCTACGTCAACGCCAAGTTCGGCGATAACGAGACGCGGTTTTACCGGTTCCAGAACCCGGACGATAACAGCATCGACTATTTCGACGAGAACGGTAAGAGCATCCGGCAGTTCCTGTTGCGCAATCCGGTTCCGAACGGCCGTATGACATCAGGTTTCGGCATGCGCCGCCACCCCGTTTTGAAATTCAGCCGCATGCATACCGGCACCGACTGGGCGGCAGCCCGCGGCACGCCGATCATCGCGACAGGCAACGGCACTGTCGAAAAGGCCGGCTGGGCCTCCGGTTACGGCAACCAGACCCTGATCCGCCACGCCAATGGCTACGTCTCCTCCTATAACCACCAGAGCGCCATCGCCAAGGGTGTCACCGAGGGTTCAAAGGTCCGGCAGGGCCAGGTAATCGGTTATGTCGGTTCGACCGGCCTTTCGACCGGCGCGCATCTGCATTACGAGCTGATCGTTAACGGCACGAAAGTGGACGCGATGAAAGTGCGTCTGCCGGGCGGCAAATCGCTTTCCGGCGTCGCGCTCGCGCGGTTCTCCGACGAGAGAAAGCGGATCGACAATCTACTCAACATCGAAGAAAAACCCAATCAGGTGGCGAGCCGTTAGTCCGCCGGGCCTCGTGACCAGAGGGACCGCTATACGAAAAAGGGCTCCGTTACCGGAGCCCTTTCGTTTTATGCCGCATCAGCGGTTTCAGTCTCGGCCTCACCCTTTGGGGGCTTGACCTTGAAAAGCAGCCGGTCGGTGCCAGAGGTCACCTTGACCCGCGATCCGTCCGGGATCTCGCCGCCGAGAATCATTTCGGCGAGCCTGTCCTGAACGGTCTTCTGGATCACACGCTTCAGCGGACGTGCGCCATAGGCCGGATCGTAACCCTTATTGGCAAGCCAGTTGCGGGCATCCTCATCCAGTTCGAGCGTGATCTTGCGATCACCCAGAAGCGAGACGAGGCGCTTGAGCTGGATCTCCACGATCGCACCCATCTCGTCGCGCCGCAGGCGATGGAAGAGGATGATATCGTCGATACGGTTGAGGAATTCCGGCCGGAAATGCGACCGGACACGCTCCATCACCAAGTCACGAACCGAATCCACATCGTCATTGTCGCCCATCTGCGTCATGAATTCCGAACCGAGGTTCGAGGTCATGATGATGATGGTGTTCTTGAAATCGACGGTGCGGCCCTGACCATCGGTCAGGCGGCCATCATCCAGCACCTGCAACAGGACGTTGAACACGTCCGGATGCGCTTTCTCGATCTCGTCAAACAGCACGACCTGATAGGGCCGGCGGCGAACCGCTTCCGTCAACGCACCGCCCTCTTCGTAACCGACATAGCCGGGAGGCGCACCGATAAGCCGGGCAACGGAGTGTTTCTCCATGAATTCCGACATGTCGAGGCGAACCATCGCGGTCTCGTCGTCGAACAGGAACCGGGCGAGCGACTTGGTCAGCTCGGTCTTGCCCACGCCCGTCGGGCCGAGGAAGATGAACGAGCCGATCGGCCGGTTCGGATCCTGAAGACCCGCGCGCGAACGGCGAACCGCCTTGGAAACAGCCTGCACGGCCTCGCCCTGCCCAACCACGGACTTGGCAAGATCGTCTTCCATGCGCAGCAGCTTCTCGCGCTGGCCTTCCAGCATCTTGTCGACAGGAATGCCGGTCCAGCGGGAAACGATGTGGGCGATATTGTCCGCCGTCACCACTTCCTGAACCATCGAGTCAGCACCGCTGCTGTCACGCGCTTCCGCTGCAGCCAGTTCCTTTTCGAGGCCCGGAATGATGCCATAGGTCAATTCACCGGCGCGCTGGAACTGGCCGTTACGCTGGGCACTTGCCAGTTCGTTGCGGGCATCGTCCAGCCGCTTCTTGAGGTCTGCGGCATGGCCCAGCTTCTGCTTTTCCGCCTGCCAGCGGGCCGTCAGGGCATCGGCCTTTTCTTCGGTGTCGGCCAGTTCGTCCTCGAGCTTCTTCAGGCGGTCGACGGATGACTGATCCGTCTCCTGCTTCAAGGCTTCGCGTTCGATCTTGAGCTGAATGATCCGGCGATCCAGTTCGTCCAGTTCTTCCGGCTTGGAATCCACCTGCATGCGAAGGCGCGAAGCGGCTTCGTCCATCAGGTCGATTGCCTTGTCGGGCAGGAACCGGTCGGTAATGTAGCGGTTGGAAAGCGTTGCAGCTGCAACCAGGGCCGAATCCGAAATTCGGACCTTGTGGTGCTGTTCGTATTTTTCCTTCAGGCCGCGCAGGATCGAGATCGTGTCCTCAACGGTCGGCTCATCTACGAGCACCGGCTGGAAACGACGGGCAAGGGCCGGATCCTTTTCCACGTGCTTGCGATATTCATCCAGCGTGGTGGCGCCAACGCAGTGCAGTTCACCTCGGGCAAGGGCGGGCTTCAGCAGATTGGACGCATCCATGGCGCCATCGGCCTTGCCGGCACCGACCAGCGTGTGCATCTCGTCGATGAACAGGATAATGCCGCCATTTTCCGCCTGCACTTCGTTCAGGACCGCCTTCAGACGCTCCTCGAACTCGCCGCGATACTTCGCGCCAGCGATCAGCGCACCCATATCCAGCGCCATAAGCTTCTTGTCTTTGAGGCTTTCGGGCACATCGCCATTGACGATGCGCAGCGCAAGACCTTCGGCGATCGCCGTTTTACCGACGCCGGGTTCACCGATCAGCACGGGATTGTTCTTGGTGCGGCGTGAAAGCACCTGAATGGTCCGGCGGATTTCGTCGTCACGGCCAATCACCGGGTCGAGCCTGCCTTCGCGGGCTTCCTCCGTCAGGTCGCGCGCGAACTTCTTCAGCGCGTCGAAGCCCTGTTCGGCATTGGCGCTGTCAGCCGTGCGGCCCTTGCGGATTTCATTGATGACCTGATTGAGCGCCTGCGCCGTCACGCCGCCCTTTTTCAGGGACGCCGAGGTGGAAGCAGAGTTTTCGATCGCCAGCGCCTGCAAAAGACGCTCGACGGTGACGAAACTGTCACCAGCCTTCTTCGCGAGTTCTTCCGCAGTCGAGAATACTTTCGCAAGTGGAGCCGTAAGGGAAAGGCCGCCATTGCCGCCGGAAACCTTGGGCAATTTCGCCAGTGCCGCATCGTTGGCCAAGCGCACTTCCTTGGCGTCGCCGCCAGCCCGCTCGATCAGCGATGCTGCCATGCCCTGCTCGTCATCAAGCAGAACTTTCAGCACATGTTCGGCAGAAAACTGCTGGTGATTTTCCGCAAGCGCAAACGTCTGCGCCGATTGCAGAAAGCCGCGAACGCGCTCGGAGTATTTTTCAATATTCATAGTCGAACCTCCATATACCGGCCCGCCCGATTTCGGCACGGATCCGGGTGTTTGGGTTGAGGCTCCCTCAAAGGCAAGCCCCGCTACGGCAGTCGCGTTTTACAGATTTCACGATTGCCGCCTCTTGATGGACGGTTACCGCTGCATGCGGCATCCGTCCTTACCGCACGAATATGGGAGGCATTTTCATCGGTTTAAAGAGGAGGAAAACGACTGCCGGGGAAATTTTAGCCGGACTTGATAAGCGTCACGACTGTTTGCCGCGATTGCCCCCTTCGAAAAGCGCCCAAGCTTTTACACCCGACCCCAAAAACAAAAACTCCGGCAAGCCGGAGTTTTTTCAATCGCGTGGTATTTTGAAAACCCTGCTTATTCAGCAGCGTTTTCGAGCGTGGCAGGTGTTGCCTCATCACCGGCTGGCGTATCTCCGCCTTCGGCACCCTCAGCACCTTCCGCGGTTGCGGCGCGGCGCGGGCGACGCGGGCGTGGGCCAGTGGCGCGGCGGGCCTTTGGTGCGCGTTCAGTCGCTGGCGCTTCCGTCTGCTGCTGCTGTTCCTCGACGGCCACTTCCATAGGCGTGCCTTCGATGACGGGCTGAGGCGCCTGGCTGGCGTCGTATACCGGCTGCTGCCGTTCGTCCGAAGCCTGCGGCTGGCGCGGCTGGCGCTCCTGCCGTTCACGGCGGTCCGGGCGCTCACGGCGTTCCTGACGCGGCTCGGAACGCTCGGTGCGCTCCTGCCGTTCCTGGCGCTCCGGCTGCTGAACCCGTTCCGGCTGTTCGAACTGCTGCTGCGGTGCACCATCGTCACCGTCGTTCATATCCATATCGTCGGCATCCGAAGCATTGTATTCGCCACGGTCGTCGCGCTGGAAACGCTCCTGCATCTGGGCCTGAGCGGTGGCGATGATACGATTGTAGTGTTCAGCGTGCTGCAGATAGTTTTCAGCGATCACACGGTCGCCAGCACTCTGCGCGTCCCGCGCAAGGGTGGCGTATTTTTCCGCTATGTGCTGGGCTGTGCCACGAATTTTAACATCGGGACCGGAGCTGTCATAAGTCCTGGTAAGCGGGTTACCGCCCTTGCGGTTGAAGTTGTTGTTGTTACCGCCACCATTGTTATTGTTGTTGTTGCTTCCACGCCCCCGGCCGCGCTTGTTTTGCTGTCCTGGCCTCATCAATTGCTCACCTGAATTCTGTTTTGCTGACAATCTGGTTATTTTCATGCAATTCCGGGCGGAAAACCGCTGGAAACTTTTCCTGAAATTGCTCCATTACGCGCCCTGCTGGAGATAACCCCAGACAAGACCCCGCGTATGACGACCGGTCGCGCAAAATGCTGCAACGAGCCACCTGCGAACAAAGTTTACTGATTCACATGCCGGAAACGCCCAGCCTTCAGGGCTCTCAAAAGAACCCGCTTCGGGACTGACCCATACCCTGACGAATCTAAATTCGTCCTCAGCCACCCGGCATGTGGCGGCAAACTATCCCGCTTCATGCGGAAATCCAAGCCTTTTCTTTTGCTGTGCAAAATATCCTTGCAAATAATCCGCAGACGTATCGCGAACAACTATCTCCGGAAGGTCAAAACTCTGTCGTTGTCGCCATAATCCTTCACGGCGTCGAGAAGAGAGAAGCCGTGGGAAGCAAATATAGCGGAAACATCAAGCCTTTGATCGAAACCGATCTCCACACCGACAATCCCGTTTTCCACAAGAAAGCGGCCTGCGTCGGCAGCGATGAGGCGGTACGGTGCAAGGCCGTCCTGACCTCCGTCCAGCGCCGCCATCGGATCGTGATAGCGAACCTCTCGGTCTAGCGTTGTGACGATGTCACTTCTTATATAAGGCGGATTCGACACAATTATGTCAAACCTGCCAGAGATTTTTTTGAACCAGTCGCTACGCATGGTTTCAAAACGCGAGGCGAGACCATTTCGGGCAGCGTTTTTCGCTGCGGTTTCCAGCGCATCGGCGGAGATATCGCTGCCGACGCCAGTTGCTTCCGGACATTCCTTGAGAAGCGCCAGACAGATCGCACCCGTGCCCGTACCCAGATCCAGAATGCGCGCACTGCCCTTGTCGGCAACAATTTTTTTCAACGCAGGCAACAGCGTATCGACGAGAACTTCCGTATCCGGGCGGGGTTCGAGCGTCTCCGTCGATAAAAGAAGATCGAGCCCGTGAAATTCGCGGTGGCCGAGAATACGATGGACTGGCTCTCCGCCTGCGCGCCTTTCGACCATGGCGGCGATACGGGCGCTTTCTTCCCGAGTGACGGGATGGTCCGGTTTCATCACGAAATCGGTCAGTGAAAAACCGGTTACGTCGGCGACCAGCAGGCGCGCATCAAGCAGCGGATCGGCGATGCCCGCCGCCTGCAGCCGTTTGCGGGCTGCGGCAAGCTCGGTCGAAACGGTCCCGTCAGCGCCGCCACTCAAAGCTGTTGTTCGCCAAGCTGGGCAAGCTGACCGGCCTGATAATCAGCAATCAGCGCGTCGACAAGCTCGTCGATCTCGCCTTCGATCATCCGGTCGAGCTTGTAGAGGGTCAGGTTGATGCGGTGATCAGTGACCCGCCCCTGCGGAAAATTGTAAGTGCGGATGCGCTCGGAACGGTCGCCGGAACCGACCTGGCTCTTGCGGTCGGCTGAACGCTCGCTTTCCACCTTCTGTCGCTCGATGTCGTAAAGACGCGAACGCAGAACCTGCATGGCCTTGGCGCGGTTCTGGTGCTGCGACTTTTCAGAACTGGTAACGATCAAACCCGTCGGAAGATGGGTGATGCGAACGGCGGAGTCAGTGGTATTGACGTGCTGGCCGCCTGCGCCCGAAGCGCGCATCGTGTCGATACGGATATCTTCCGGGCGAATTTCGACATCGATATCCTCCGCCTCCGGCAGCACGGCAACAGTGGCTGCCGAGGTGTGGATGCGGCCGCTCGCTTCTGTTTCCGGCACGCGCTGCACCCGGTGCACGCCGGATTCGAATTTCAGCTTGGAAAACACCCCTCGCCCGCTGATCGTGGCGATGATTTCCTTGTAACCGCCCGCCTCGCCTTCGCTTGCGGAAAGAACTTCAACTTTCCAGCCCTTGGCTGAAGCGAAGCGCTCATACATGCGAAACAGATCGCCGGCGAAAAGTGCCGCTTCGGATCCGCCCGTGCCTGCGCGGATTTCGAGGATGGCGCTTTTTTCGTCCGCCGCATCCTTGGGAAGCAGCAGGACCTGCATTTCCTTCTCAAGCTCGGCGATTCGGGCCTCGACCTCCGGCAGCTCCATTTCCGCCAGATCGCGCATGTCCTTGTCGGTCGTCTTGTCGGCAAGCAGCGCCTGGAGATCGGCGGCCTCGGAGACCGCCTTTTCGTATTCGCGGACTTTTTTCACCACCGGCTCAAGTTCGGAATATTCCGAAGCCAGCTTCACATAGACATCCGCTGCCGGACCAGCCGACATCCGCGCTTCGATCTCTCCGAAACGCCTTTCCAACTCGCGCATTTTTTCGACGGGAAGCTTCGCCACCAGTCACTCCGATTATGAAACAGGTCTTTTAAATGGGAATGGAATGCGTCGCGGCAAAGCGTAACAACACCTCGCGCGCGCTTTCCAGCGAATTATGATCGTCGAGCGCAGCGTTCAGCTCATCGGCAAGGCTCGCGGCATCAAGCCCGAGAAGCATGGCCTTGACGGGACCAATCGCCGTCGGCGACATGGAAACCGAACGGAAACCAAGGCCGATCAAAGCCATGGCCGAAAGTGGCTTGCTTGCCATTTCGCCGCAAAGCGTGACCGAGGTGTGGTGCTTTTCGCCAGCGCGCACGATATCGCGCAGAATGCGCAGGAACGGCTTGCCAAGATTGTCGAAACGATCCGAAACCCTTGCATTGCCGCGATCGACCGCCATCGAAAACTGGAACAGGTCGTTCGAACCGACGGAGACGAAATCCACTTCCTGCATCAGCTCATCGAGCTGCCACATCAGCGAAGGCACTTCCAGCATCGCACCAAATTGCAGCTTTTTCGGAAGCGCATGACTGAATTTCGAAAGATGCTGCACTTCCTTCTGAAGCAGATCGCGCGCGGCGCGGATTTCGGAAACCTCCGTCACCATCGGCAACATCATGCGTAGTTCAGCACCTGAGGCAGCACGCAGAAGCGCGCGCATCTGCGTGCGCATCAGACCCGGGCGGTCGAGCGACAGGCGGATCGCCCGCCAGCCCAGCGCCGGGTTTTCCTCTTCCTGGCCGCGCATATAGGAAACGACCTTGTCGCCGCCAATATCCAGCGTGCGGAAGGTAACGCTCTTGCCCTTGGCCTGCCGCAAGACGGACCTGTAGAACGCTTCCTGCTCCTCGCCCTTGGGCATGTTGGAGGCGATCATGAACTGCAGCTCGGTGCGGAACAGGCCGATGCCATCGGCGCCGGATTCCTCGAGCTGCGGCAGATCTACGAGAAGACCCGCATTCATCTTGAGGTTGACCTTCTGGCCATCCTTGGTGATCGGCTCGACATTGCGAAGCGCGCGGAACTGCTCCTGGCGCTTGGCACGCAGGCGCACCTTTTCCTCATAGGCGCGCTGCAAATCCGACATCGGGCGCAAATGCACCTGGCCGTCATCGCCGTCGATGATGATGGGATCGTTATTTTCAGCGAGGGCGACGATGCCCGTCGCCTGCCCGATGATCGGAATGCCCATGGCGCGCGCCACGATGACGACGTGGCTCGTCACCGCACCGTCTTCGAGCACCAGGCCGCGCAATTTCTCACGCGGGTAATCCAGCAATTCGGCGGCACCCATGGCGCGCGCCAGAACGATGGCGTCCAGTGGAAAATCATGCTCGGGGCTTCGACCGCCGAAACCGATCAGCTGGCGCAGCAGCCGGTTGGCGAGATCGTCGAAATCATGCATGCGCTCGCGAAGATAGGGATCAGTCAGGCGCATCATGCGCGCCTTTGTGTCGCTCTGCACTTTCTCGACCGCAGCTTCCGCCGTCAGGCCGTTGCGGATAGCTTCTTCCATGCGCCGCACCCAGCCCTGATCGTGGGCGAACATGCGGTAGGTCTCAAGAACCTCGCGATGCTCGCCTTCGGTCGGGACGTCGCGGCGCTGCAACATGTCGTCGATCGACAGGCGCAGCGAACCGATCGCGTCGGCAAGACGCAGGATTTCGGTATCGGCATCCTCATTCAGCAGATTGGTGACAACGATTCGGGGGTCATGCAGCACGACATGACCAAGACCGATGCCTTCGCCATAAGCATCGCCATCAATGGAAACGGCACGCGTCAGGTCCAGCTCCACACCGGGGCGGGTGATCTTTTTCAATTCACCGCTCGCCACTATTTCAGCGATGAGCATCGCGGTTGTCTCGAGCGCTTCAACTTCATCCTCCCGGTATGTTCGGCTGACCTTGTTCTGGACCACAAGAACGCCAAGAGTGCGACCGGAGCGCAAAATCGGCACGCCGAGGAAGGAATGATAAATTTCCTCACCGGTTTCAGGAAGATAGCGGAAAGCCGGATGCGCCTGCGCATCGGAAAGATTGAGAGGTTGGGCGGAAGCGGCAATGGTACCGACAAGACCCTGCCCCATTTTCAGCTGGGCAAGATGCACGGCATCCTTGTTGAGACCTTCGGTAGCGTAAAGCTCCAGCACGCTGTCGGAACGCAGCACGTAGACCGAGCAAACCTCCGCCACCATGTTGCTGGCTATCTGACGGACGATCTGGTCCAGACGGTCCTGCGGCTCAAGGTGCTCCGCCATCATTTCGCGCAGCCGCTTTAGCAGGACGCGCGGACCTGCAGAAAGGTCTCTCATCGCGTTTGCTCCCCGACGCTTCCGATCCGAATGTCATAATATTCGAGAATCAAAACGTCATTTAAAAAATTTATAGCGCGAGAAGCGCGTCCCGCAAGGGACACGCTTTCATGAAACGCCACATCGGAAGAACGCAACCCCGAAGAATCGGAGCATCGGGAACCGATGTCTCGAGCTTAGTTCTTATCGAGACCGTAAGCAGAATGCAAAGTGCGAACGGCCAGTTCGGCATAGGCACCGTCGATCAGGATCGAAATCTTGATCTCGGAGGTGGTGATGGCCTTGATGTTGATGTTCTTCTCGGCAAGCGCCTTGAAGGCGCTGGCAGCAACGCCAGCATGGCTGCGCATGCCGATACCGATGACCGAAACCTTGGCAAGGCCGGTCTCGTTCTGCGCAACGTCGAAGCCGATCTGGGCCTTGTTCTCGTCCAGAACGCGCAGAGCCTTGGCAACGTCGCCAGAAGGAACGGTGAAGGTCATGTCGGTGCGCGACCCATCTTCGGAGATGTTCTGCACGATCATGTCGACATTGATATGCGCTTCGGCCAGTGGCCCGAAGATCGCGGCGGAGACGCCCGGACGGTCGGCCACGCGGCGCAGCGAGATCTGTGCTTCATCCTTGGCATAGGCGATGCCGGTTACGACTTCCTGTTCCACGATTTCTTCCTCGTCACAAATCAAAGTACCGGGCGGGTTGATGAGGTCGCCCATGCCCGGCGCATCGGGATCCTCGAAACTGGAGCGAACGAAGGTGCGCACCTTGTGTACCATGGCAAGCTCGACGGAGCGAACCTGCAGAACCTTCGCACCGAGAGACGCCATTTCGAGCATTTCCTCGAAAGCGATCTTCTTCATGCGGCGAGCCTTGGGCTCGATGCGCGGATCGGTGGTATAGACGCCATCGACATCGGTATAGATATCGCAACGGTCCGCCTTGACGGCGGCGGCGATGGCAACGGCTGATGTGTCCGAACCGCCGCGACCGAGCGTCGCAATGCGGTTATCCGGGCCGATGCCCTGGAAACCGGCAACAACGGCAACCTGGCCCTCACCCATGCGGTGGACGATATCCGAACCGTCAATCTCGAGAATGCGGGCGGCGCCATGTGCATTGTCTGTGCGGATCGGAATCTGCCAGCCCTGCCATGAGCGCGCATTGATGCCCATGGATTGCAGCGTGATCGCCAGAAGACCCGATGTCACCTGCTCGCCTGATGCAACGACCGCGTCATATTCGCGTGCATCGTAAAAGGAGGCGGCGTTGGCGCCGGCCACCTTCGCAGCATTCTGCACCCAGTCCACCAACTCGTTGGTTTTACCGGACATGGCGGAAACGACCACGGCCACTTCATGGCCGGCATCCACTTCGCGTTTCACATGCCGTGCGACATTGTGAATGCGTTCGAGGTTCGCGACGGACGTGCCGCCGAATTTCATGACAATGCGAGCCATAGCCTTGACCAGTACCATCCCTTTTTTCCGCCAGCCGTTTTTCAGGTGCGGACAAGAACAAACCCAGTCGGCTCTTTTTTTGATAAAGAGCCTCAAGTTGCGGGTCTCTTAGCGAAAAGGCGGGGGGCACGCAATGCCGTTTATGAACCATGCGGTACGCCTTTTTTTATAGCCCCGACGAAAGAAGATGTCGGGATAGAATAGGCGACCGCATGCGGCGCTGTGAAAGAGCGTACCGCAGTGCACTGTACAAACGGGCCTATTCGCAGTATGGAGCGCGGCAATGCAACCGGCCAGATGGCCGTAATGGCCTGCATCGGCTGCCCCGGAGACTTTAGGACCTATTGGTTTCGGGCGGATGCAGGCAGCTTCATATCCGAAAGACGGTAGATGACAGACACCCAGGGTATCGCCCCGGCGATCGCGCAGGCGTTGGAAAAACGCGGCTACAAAGATTTGACCCCCGTGCAGAAGGCCATGCTTTCGCCGGAACTTGCCGACAAGGACGCGCTGGTTTCCGCGCAGACCGGCTCCGGCAAGACAGTTGCCTTCGGCATTGCGCTCGCGACCACGCTACTGTCGGAAAACACCCGTTTCGGCCAGGCTTCCGCGCCGCTGGCACTCGCCATTGCGCCTACCCGCGAACTGGCCATGCAGGTCAAGCGCGAGCTGGAATGGCTTTATGAATTCGCCGGCGTATCGATTGCGTCCTGTGTTGGCGGCATGGATATCCGCAGCGAACGACGCGCACTGGAGCGAGGCGCGCATATTATCGTCGGCACCCCCGGCCGCCTCTGCGACCACATCAAGCGCGGCGCGCTCGATCTGTCGTCGCTACGCGCCGTGGTACTGGACGAGGCCGACGAGATGCTCGATCTCGGCTTCCGCGAAGATCTGGAATTCATTCTGGAAGAATCGCCGGATAACCGCCGCACGCTGATGTTCTCGGCCACCGTTCCGCGCAGCATCGCCAAGCTTGCCGAAAGCTACCAGAAGAACGCCGTTCGCATCGCCACCGCCTCAGAACAGAAGCAGCATGTGGACATCGAATACCGCGCCTTGCTGGTGACCGGCTCCGACCGCGAAAACGCCATCATCAATGCGCTGCGCTTTTACGAAGCCCGCAACGCCATCGTTTTCTGCTCCACCCGTGCGGCCGTGAACCATCTGACGGCCCGTCTGAACAATCGCGGCTTTTCCGTCGTGGCTCTGTCAGGCGAACTGACCCAGAACGAACGCACGCATGCGCTTCAGGCAATGCGTGACGGTCGCGCCCGGGTTTGCGTGGCGACTGACGTTGCTGCACGCGGCATCGACCTGCCTGGCCTTGAACTGGTGATCCACGCCGACCTGCCGACCAATTCGGAAACGCTTCTCCACCGTTCCGGCCGTACCGGCCGCGCCGGGCAAAAGGGCGTCAGCGCCATCGTGGTGCCTGTCAACCAGCGCCGCAAGGCCGAACGCCTTCTGGAAGGTGCCAAGGTCAGCGCAGCATGGGTTCGCCCGCCTTCGGTCGAAGAGATCGTTGAACGCGACGGCGCCCGTCTCCTGGCCGACCCGGCTCTCACCGAGGCCGTGGCCGATGACGAGCGTGATTTCGTCAAGCAGCTGCTCGAGCAGCATGGCGCGGAAAAAGTAGCAGCCGCCTTCGTGCGCCTTTACCACGCCGGACGTTCCGCCCCGGAAGACATCACCGAAGTCGCGCTGGACAATACCCGCAAACCGCGCCGCGACAGCTTCGAAACCCCTGAAAACGACGCGCCGCGCCGCGAACGTTCCGACTTTTCCGACAGCGCTTGGTTTTCGCTTTCGGTGGGCCGCAAGCAGAGCGCAGAGCCGCGCTGGCTCATCCCCATGCTCTGCCGCTTCGGCAAGATCACCCGTCAGGATATCGGCGCCATCCGCATGCAGCAGACGGAGACCTTTGTGGAACTCGCGGCCGATGCCGTCGATCGTTTCACCTCCGCCATCGGCAAGGACATGATGCTCGAAAAGGGCATTCGTCTGAAGGCGCTGGAAGGCAAGCCGGAAATGACCGGCAGTGTTCGTGAGGACACCCGCCCGGCCACGGCCCAGCGGAAGTTCAACAAACCCAATAATGCTGGCGGCGCAGCCGACGACCGCAAGGGCGACGACAAGCCCTGGAAAAAGAAAAAGACTTTCGGCGACAAGCCCAAATTCGAAGGCAAGAAGGACCGGCCTTTCGAAAAGCGCGGACCGAAGCCGGCAAAGGGCTGATGCGCGGGTCATTACCGTGCGGTAAATCCTCGGCTTAAGGCCGAGGATGATGCCAAGTAACCGGCAAACTTCATCACAAAAAAAGCCCCGCTTTTGCGGGGCTTTTTATTGTCTTGATGGATCAGAACGTCAGGGCGCGGTCGCCGTTTTCGTCCTTGATACGGCTTGGAAGGCCGATCTTGTTCAGAAGGTTCAGGAAAGGCTGCGGTGGCAGTTCTTCCACATTGGCCATCTGCTTCACATCCCACTCGCCGGTGGCAATCAGCATGGCGGCAGCGACCGGAGGAACGCCGGCGGTGTAGGAAATGCCCTGCGATCCAACTTCCTCGTAGGCTTCCTTGTGGTCGGCCACGTTGTAGATGAAGACTTCGCGTTCCTTGCCATCCTTGATGCCCTTGACGACATCGCCGATGCAGGTCTTGCCGACATAGTCGGGTGCAAGCGAAGACGGATCCGGCAATACGGCCTTGACCACCTTCAACGGCACGACTTCCAGACCTTCGGCAGTCTTGACCGGCTTTTCGGAGAGAAGACCGAGGTTCTTCAGCACGGTGAAAACGTTGATGTAGTGATCGCCGAAGCCCATCCAGAAGCGCACATCGGCGCCATCCATGTTTTTGGATAGCGAATGCACTTCGTCATGGCCGGTCATATAGGCCTTCTGCTTGCCGACAACCGGCAGATCGAATTCCTGGCCGACCTCGAACATCTGGTTCGTCTGCCACTGGCCATTCTGCCAGGAATAGACGACACCGGTGAATTCGCGGAAGTTGATTTCCGGATCGAAGTTGGTGGAGAACCAGCGGCCATGGCTGCCGGCATTGATATCGACGATATCGACCGAGGTGACCTTGTCGAAATATTCATCCTTGGCAAGGCGGGCATAGGCATTGACCACGCCGGGATCGAAACCGACGCCGAGCAGTGCCGTTACGCCCTTTTCCTTGCATTCGGCAGCGCGCTTCCACTCGTAGTTTCCGTACCACGGCGGCGCCTCGCAAATCTTGGTGGGATCCTCGTGGATCGCCGTATCCATATAAGCAACACCCGTGTCCATGCAGGCACGAAGAACGGACATGTTGACGAAAGCCGAACCGACGTTGATGACGATCTCTACGCCGGTTTTCGTAATCAAGGCTTTCGTCGCCTCGATATCCATCGCGTCAAGCGCATGGGCCTCAAGTTTCACATCTGTCTTGAGGCTCTTCTTTTCGCGTACGGACTCGACAATCTTGCGGCACTTTTCCAAAGTCCGTGACGCAATATGAATGTCTCCCAATACATCGCTGTTCTGGGCGCATTTATGCGCCACGACCTGTGCTACGCCACCGGCGCCGATGATCAGAACGTTCTTCTTCATTTCAGGTGATGCCTCCTTTTCCCCGCAGGGATCAGCTTCGTTTCATGTTAAAACAGGGTTTAAGACAGGCTTTGCTCGAAATCGGCAAAGTCGAATTCGCGAACGGCACGCACGCTGCCGTCGAGTTCCTTGATGGCAATCGCCGGCATCTTCACGCCATTGAACCAGTTCTTCTTGACCATGGTGTAGCCGGCCGCATCCTCAAAGGAGATACGATCACCGACCTTCAGCTCCTTGTCGAACCGGAAGTCGCCGAAAATATCGCCCGCAAGGCAGGATTTGCCGCAGACCATGTAGGGATGTTCGCCCTCGTTCGGCAAAACCTTGGCGGTTTCGCGATAGATCAGGAGGTCAAGCATATGCGCTTCGATGGAGCTGTCGACGATGGCGAGGTTCTTGCCATTGAACAGCGTGTCGAGAACCGTCACTTCAAGCGTCGTGCTCTTGGTGATCGACGCTTCGCCGGGCTCAAGATAGACCTGAACGCCGTATTTTTCCGAAAAGGCCGCCAGGCGATCGCAGAACTGGTCGAGCGGATAGTTGTCGCCAGTAAAATGGATGCCGCCGCCGAGGCTGACCCATTCCGCACGCGACAGGAGCGATCCGAATTTCTCTTCGATCTGCGTCAACATGCGGTCGAACAACGAAAAATCGCCGTTTTCGCAATTGTTGTGGATCATGAAGCCGGAAATCCGGTCCATGACCTTGTCGACCTTGGCGACATCCCATTCGCCGAGACGGCTGAATGGACGTGCGGGATCGGCAAGATCGAAGCTCGAGGAGCTGACCTGCGGATTGAGGCGCAGACCCCGGGTGATACCGGAGGCCTTTTCTGCAAAGCGCTCAAGCTGGCTGATGGAATTGAAGATGATCTTGTCCGCGTTCGAAATCACCTCGTCGATTTCGTAGTCGGCATAAGCGACGGAATAGGCGTGGGTTTCGCCACTGAATTTCTCGCGGCCCAGACGCACTTCATAAAGCGACGACGAGGTGGTGCCGTCCATATATTGCGACATGAAATCGAAAACGGACCATGTTGCAAAGCACTTCAGCGCCAGAAGCGCCTTGGCGCCGGATTTTTCCCGCACATAGGCAATCTTCTCCATGTTGCGAAGAAGTTTTGTCTTGTCGATGAGGTAATAGGGCGTCTGAAGCATAGCGTTTCACATATTGATTGAAGTCAAGGTCCGTCTGGATGATGGGCCTTATATGATGCTTGTTACAGGAAAACAAATGTCCGGCACCGAATTCCCGGAAAATTGCCCCCGCCGCAAAATCCGCGGGAGAAAACTCGCCAAGCCGCGGAACCAAGCGGGCATCGGCGCGTTTGAATGGCGGACAATCGGGTTTACGGCTGCCGCAACGAAAGTTCGTAAGCGTCGGCATTGATCCGCGGCGGCAGTCTTTTTGACCTGACGCCATTTCCATCAACGATGTTCCAGGAAGGACTTCACCCATGGCAAGCGTGCGTAGCAGCGTCAACGACAAGATCCAGCAATCCCTCGAAAACGGCGATGCAGCCGATGTGGCAGCACAGCTTGCCCAACTTCGCGAAGATCTGGCAAATCTTGCCAAGAGCGTTAAGGCGCTGGGCGTTGGAGCCTCGCATGAACTGAAGGCGCAGGCCGCCCGCGTGGCCGACGACGCACTGACCGCTTCCGGCGAGATGGCCGACAGCGTTCGCAACGAAATTTCCTCGCTGAACGACAATCTGACGGATCAGGTCCAGAAGAACCCGCTGCAGTCCCTCGGCATCGCCGTTGGTGTCGGTTTCGTGCTCGCCCTCCTCACACGTCGATAAGGCCGCATCATGCTTGAGGCATTGCTGGTCTATCTGGGAGACACCCAGCGTGAAGGACGCGTCGTGACACGGCGCCTGCGCGCCACGATAATCCTTTGGGTGCTGACCGGGATATTCTTCCTGATCGCCTTCGTAGCGGCTGTCGTGGCGGGGTCCATCTATCTGGCCCGGCATGTCGGCGCAGGGCCGGCCGCGCTTGTCGTAGCCGGTACGGCGTTTCTGCTTGGTGTCATCATGTTGGTGGCGCTTGCGATCGTCAAACGTCCGCGAGCCTATGCCGCAAGACGACCCGTCGCATCCTTGACGGCGGCTCCCTTGACCGCAGCACCTCTGGCGCTGCAATCGCTGCTGACGCTGGCGATCCAGGCGCGCCCCTACGCGACGCTCGCCGTTGCAATGGCTGCCGGCTTTCTGGCAACCAGAGCCAACACCAGGAAAAAGAAATAGGCACGCCTTCGGGCGCGTTTAAGGCTCTTCGTCAAACTCTCATTTGCTGCTGCGCATCCAGACCATGGATGCGCAGTTTTTTTTATGTTACCCGCGATGGATAGACTGGTTGATGGTGCTCAGTGCCACGCCGCCCTTATTTGAACAAAGTGAAATACAGTCTCCCGCACGTCCCGTTTTTTTCTGAAAGGCGATTGATGAAGAAGAAAGTCCTTGTCGTCGGCGGTGCCGGCTATATCGGTTCGCATACCTGCCTTCTCCTGTCTGAGCGGGGATATGAACCGGTCGTTTTCGACAATCTGTCCAATGGACATGAGGAATTCGTCCGCTGGGGACCCTTCGAGCAGGGCGACATTCGCGACCGCGCGCGGCTGGACGAGGTTTTCGCCAAGCACCAGCCGGAGGCCGTACTCCACTTTGCGGCGCTGATTGAAGTCGGCGAATCGGTAAAGCAACCCGTGGCCTTCTACGACAACAACGTCATCGGTTCGCTCAACCTGCTGTCTGCCGCCATCGATGCCGGGGTCACGGCATTTGTTTTCTCCTCCACCTGCGCCACCTACGGTTTGCCGGAACAGGTGCCGATTGACGAGACGCACCGTCAGGCGCCGATCAACCCTTACGGCCGCACCAAATGGGTAGTCGAGCAGGCGCTGAAGGATTACAGCACCTATAAGGGGCTGCGCTCAGTGATGCTGCGCTATTTCAACGCCGCAGGTGCAGATTTCGAAGGCCGCATCGGCGAATGGCACAAGCCGGAAACCCACGCAATCCCGCTCGCCATCGAGGCGGCACTCGGTCGGCGTCAAGGCTTCAAGGTGTTCGGCACGGATTATGACACCCGCGACGGCACCTGCGTGCGTGACTACATCCATATTCTCGATCTTGCCGACGCCCATGTGCGGGCAGTGGACTATCTGCTGGCGGGTGGTGAAACGGTTGAACTCAACCTTGGCACCGGCACCGGCACGACAGTGAAGGAGTTGCTGGCGGCGATTTCGGACGTATCCGGCCGCCCCTTCCCGGTAGAATATACCGACCGCCGCGATGGCGATTCCACCACCCTTGTCGCCAATAACGACAAGGCAAAGGCGGTGTTGGGCTGGGAGCCGCGTTATTCCCTGTCTGATATCATCAAATCCGCCTGGGCTTGGCATTCCTCGCGCAACGCCGGGGACTGAGCGAACGCAATTTAAAACAAAAAGACACCGGCCAATGGCCGGTGTCTCTCGCGGGACGCCTGTTGAGGTCGATCCCGCTCCTGCCTCCCAGGTAAGGGGATCAGGGCTTGGTGGCGGACGTGGTGGTGCTGTCCGGAGCTGCAGGCGTTGCCGCGCTCTTTTCGCTGGCCTGCTGTTCCAGCGTCTTGAATTCCGGAGCAGCCTTCAACGTTTCCGCCGTTTCGGTCGTCGTCAGGCGAATGGTGCCGTCCTGCGTGTTGCGGGTCATCGTTACCTTGTCCATAGGCACGGCGACATCCTTGGCACCAATACCGTGGAAACCGCCGACACCAATCACGGCTGCGACGAGACCGCCGTCTTTTTCCATGATGAGGTTGGTGACGTTACCGATGCTCTCGTCGGCTGCGGTATAAACCGACTTGCCGATGTAATCGTTGGCGCTGATCTGGGTTTCACCCTGCTGGGTGATGTAAGCACCGCCTGTCGTCGCGGCCGCGCTATCATTGGCCAGAGGAGCAGCCGGCGCCATCGGGGTGGCGGGAGGCGTTGCCGGTTCGGTCTGAGCACTCGGATTTGCTGGTGCTGGCTGGGTTGTACCCTGGGCGATGGCAAGCGGCGCGAAAGCCGTCGTGCCCATCAGGGCGGCGGTGACGAGTATCGTAAGTTTCTTTGCCATTTTCGTACCTTCCTTTCATCGTTTTCGACTGGCCGAGCGGTGACGAATTTCGCTTTCCACTCCATGACCGGTTCGCTTGGCAAACGGGCTGACCATTGAAATGGTTCCGATTTTTTCAGTCGCATCGACGCGATTGCGACATTTTGCGACTCCCGAACGAAAAAATCAGGCATTGCTAAAGGAGGATGGCGCGGTATTATCCGTGACGTAACAATGCCGTAACTGCCGGAGTTTTTGCATGCCTCAACCCGGCAAAAAACTGAAAAACACGTTCTCGGCTTTACGTCGACGCAGTGCGAATTTTTTTCCGACGGCCTCCATCGGCACGTATCTGGTGGTGATGGCAACCGTCATCACCCTGCCGCTTATCCTTTTCGGCGGCTACTTGATGCTGCGCCTTGAAAGCGAAAAGCGCGACGACCTGCAACGGGAGACGATCGAGGATGTCAGGGTCGTCAGCCGCAACATCGATAGGCGCCTGCAGGAAATCGCCACCTCCCTCAATCTGCTGTCGCAATTCCCGGAACTCGAGAATGGCAATCTTGCCGCTTTTCAGGGACGTGTTGCCGAAAGCCTGAAACGGGAGGGCCTGTACGCCATTCTGGCTACCAAGGAAGGCGAACAGTATCTCAATACCCGGGTGTCATTTGGCCAGCCTCTCAGCAAGGTGCCGGCCGAGGCCAATCTGGCCAAGGCAATCGAATCCCGTCGGATCACCGTTTCGGACATGTTTTTCGGCGCGACGAGCAAGGAATGGGTGTTCAACGTTACCTTGCCGCTCGACCCCAATCTGGGGTCCGCCGGAGATGCCCTGATCCTGACGCAGAATACAAGTGACCTGAGCCGGCTCATTCCCACGGAAAACCTGCCGCGCAACTGGGCGGTCGCCATTATCGACGGTAACAATCGTGTTGTCGTTTCCAGTGCGCAGAATGGGGTGGAAGTGGGCAAGCCATTTGCCAGCCCTGCCATTCTTTCAGAAATGCAGGCCTTCAGCGGTAATTTCTTCGACGACAAGGGTAACCTCTATGCCTATGCCCAATTGCCGGGCTGGCAATGGCGAACCGTGATGTGGGGGCCACTTGCCGCAAGTCAGGCAGCATTGGTCGACACGTGGCGACAAATGATGATCGGCAGCACGATGCTGGTGCTCATCGCCATCGGCGGCGCCTATCTGGTCGGCCGGCAGTTGCGCAGTTCCATTCGCGATCTCACGCTCATGGCTGAACGCATCGGTGAAGGCGAGATCGTGGCGCCCGTCGATACCAAGATCAAGGAAGCCAACCAGGTCGCCGTCGCGCTCTCCAATGCTTCCTTCGACAGAAGCCAGTCGGAAGAACGGCTGCAACTTCTGCTGCACGAACTGGTTCACCGCTCCAAGAATATTCTGACGCTGGTTCAGGCAATGATCCGGCAATTGGGGCGGGAAAACAAAAGCATCCCGGAATTCCAGAAAGAGGTGGACCACCGTCTGCGCGGTCTCGGAATGTCGATCCGGGCATTGGCGGAGGTTCAATGGCAGGGCTTGCCGATCCGTAAGCTGATCGAGACCCACCTCGACGTTTTCGGCACCGTTTCGGAACGCTTCGAGCTGTCTGGGGACGATTTCATGCTTTCTCCGGAAGCGGCGCAAAATTTTGGGCTCGTAGTGCATGAGCTGACGACGAATTCCATCAAATACGGCGCCCTGTCGGTTGCGCTCGGAAAAATCACGGTGAGCTGGAAGCCGCTCGAAAAAGATGGACGTCAGATGATTTATATCGTCTGGACCGAAACGGGCGGGCCACCGGCGACGGAACCAAGCCGCAAGGGCTTTGGTACCACGGTCATCAAAAGGCATGCGGAAGGCGCATTCGGCGGACAGGTGGTGACGGAGTATCGCGAAACCGGGTTCGAATGGTCGCTTGAAGCGCCGATGCGCTATTTTATACCCAAGCGACCCGATCAGGCAGGCCCGCTTTGAAAAATGGCGTGCTTGATCCCCGTACCTGCAGACGAAAAGCAGCTAATTTCGCCCTCCGCAAAAAAAATACGTTTTAGTGGAACCGAATTAGGTCGGATGCATTTTTAATGCAGGCCAAGCAATTCCCCCGTCCCCGCCTGAAGCTTGGCTGACAATAAACAGGTTTCACCCCTGAAAACCTGTCATAATAAAAAAGCACGGCTCTTTCATGGGCCGTGCTTTTTTATTGCGTTCTCGCAAAAACGGCCGAAGTGCTGCCTATGAGGCAGGTCTCCAGCCGAGGGCCATTATTTCGAAATTTCAAATGTCGGTAACGTCCCCGGAAGGAAATTTCAGCCGGTAGACGATCCGCTCCGGCGTGAGGTGATATTCGGCACTCCCGCCCAATGCGGATGGAACGACCTTTTCCAGCACGACGCTGCCGAAACTGCCGCGCCTCGCCTGCGCCGGCTCTTTCGATGGCATGATCGGCTCTATCCACTCAACGATACAAAAATCGCCTTCCTGTCGGCATTGCAGCGAGATTGGCGGATGATAGGCGAGATTGCCGCTGTGGCTGACCGTATTGACGACCAGCTCATGGAAAGCCAGACCGATATAAAGCGCCCCATTCGGATTGAGCAGCAGGTTTTCACCTTCCATGTGAATGAGATTAGGATATTCCGGCACATAGAGATCGAATTGCTGGCGAAGAAGCTCGAATATGCGAGCACCTCTCCAGTCGGAATCCGTGATGAGATCCTGACTTTGGGCAAGAGCGTGTAACCGGCCCCGAAACTTGCGCAGAAAATCATCCTTGGTGAGGCTGAAACGGGCCGTCTGGCCCGCAAGGCTCTGGATGATCGCCAGGAGGTTCTTGGAACGGTGGCTGACCTCGCGCAGCAGCGAGCGTAAAAGCTGCTCGCGCCGCCGTTCCGCCGTCACCTCGCGAATGGTGGTTTTCATCACCGCCTGCTTCGCCTGGTTGAAGGTGGAATGGATCTGGAACTGGAAAACCCGGTCATTGCCGGCATTAACTTCCAGCAAGCCCCGACTGCCCACCACATTCATATCTTTTTTGAGTTCGGCAAGCCGCTCTGAAAGATCGGTGCCAAACACATTTTCATCCGTGGGATGGCTATCGGTCGGCAGACGCCACACATCCGGCAGATTGGCCACGAATATATACTCGCGGTTCCAGTCTTGTAACATGACTGTCTCGCCCGAATCGAGCAAAGCGAGGACGAGCGAATCGTGTAGCTCGCTCTCGTTCCTCTCCGCGTTATGCCATGCCAGCCGATGCAAATTCATCTCCCTGCAAAAAGCCGTGAGATCACCTCACGACCGTAACCGCGAACGTCCGGGTACCGTAGTTGTTCCCGGACAGTCTACGGTTTCGGCAAATTTCACGCCGCGACGCGAGAGCTTTCGTTGAAAAACAGCGCCTGGCTGATAAGCGCTTTCACCATGTCCGGGTTGAACGGCTTCGTAACGAGGAATGTCGGCTCAGGCCGCTCACCCGTCAAAAGACGCTCAGGGAAGGCTGTAATGAAGATCACCGGCAGAGACGTCATCTGAAGGATCTCCTTCATGGCATCAAGCCCGGAGCTGCCGTCTGCAAGCTGGATGTCGGCAAGGATCATCTTCGGCTGCGTGCGGTTGAAGAGATCGATCGCCTCCGCATGCGTGCGGGCAATACCCGTAACGCGATGGCCGAGATCGGTGACCATCTGCTCGATATCCATGGCGATCAGAGGTTCGTCCTCGATAATCATGATATCGGTGGCAACCTGACGGGCGATTTCAGAGGCAGCCTCATCGATCAGCTGGCCGATCTGGGCTTCAGTTACCCTCAGAACCTCTGCTGCTTCCGAAGCTGTGAACTCTTCGACCGTGGTCAGAAGGAAAGCCTGGCGGGCGAGCGCTGGTACCGCAGAGAGGTTGGCGGAAGCGCGCTTTTCCCAACCTGACAGGTTTTCATCGGCCTTTATATTGATCGTGACGGAACTAAAAATAGATACGAACAATTGATAAAGCGAAACCCGATCGTTGCTTGTCGGCGGGAAGATGCTGATATCGGCGATCAGAGCTTCAAGTGTTGCTGCAACATAGGCATCGCCAGTGGATTGAGAGCCGCAAACGGCACGCGCGAACCTGCGCAGATATGGCAGGTGCGGTGCGATGCGTGTAGAAACTGACATGGAATTCTCCCCTTTCATGCGGTCTGCAACGCAAACCCACGATAGCAACGTGCGCATCATAAAAAAAGTTCCGGATCGCCGGAACTATTTTTTTCATCGCGCATTCTTGCCACGACACAAAAGGAATACCGGACGTTATGAACATATTTCAATCGGACCAAGATTCTCCGGACAATCCGGCCAACCCTCAGGTCCCGCACTCTGGACGTGCGGTGATTTCCCGCAAGCTTAGGGAACTCTACGATGCTGTTCAGGAAGAAGGCATCCCTGACAAATTCCTCGATCTTCTCGAGAAACTCGATGAAGCCGAAAACAGAGCCAAAGACAAGGCTTCGGGGGAATGATGGCGAAAGAGCCGGAGCAGACAGAATACAATTTCAAACGGGAAATGCTGGCGGCACTGCCAAACCTGCGCGCATTCGCGATCTCACTCATCCGTTCGAGGGATCGCGCTGACGACCTCGTGCAGGATACGATCATGAAGGCCTGGGCGAAACAGGAGAGTTTCCAGCCCGGAACCAACATGCGCGCATGGCTGGTGACGATCCTGCGTAACGAATTCTACAGCCAGATTCGCAAGTCCGGCCGCGAAGTACAGGATACCGACGGGGTTTACACCTCGCGCCTGTCGGTGCCGCCAGAACAGCATGGTTCGGTCGATCTTCAGGATTTTCGTACGGCACTTGCAAAATTGCCCGACGATCAGCGCGAAGCTATTCTACTGATTGGCGCCTCGGGCTTTGCTTACGAAGAAGCAGCCGAGATTTGCGGGTGCCCGGTTGGCACAATCAAGAGCCGTGTCAGCCGCGCGCGATTGCGCCTGCAGGAACTTCTCGGCATCGAAAACGAAAACGAGTTCGGTCCTGACGCGCAGATGAGCGCCGTTACCGCCGCAGCCACTGCGCGCTGAGCTGGCAGAATTCGCAAAGCATTAGACGGGTAGGCTCGTGCCTGCCCGTTTTTCTTCGCCGCGTCGTCAGATACCGGTCTCCTTGACCGACTGCATCACGACGAATGTCGAAGTGTTGGAAACCGATGGAAGGCTGGAGATTTTTTCGCCGAGCACCCTTCGGTATTTGCGGATATCGCTGGTGCGCACCTTCAGTAGATAATCGAAGGCGCCGGCGATCATGTGGCATTCCTCCACCTCCTTGATCTTGCGTACCGCCGTGTTGAATTCCTCAAGTGCCTTTTCGCGTGTGTCGGAAAGCTTGACCTCGGCGAAGGCGATATGGTCGACGCCCAGTTTCTGCGGATTGAGCACCGCACGGAAGCCCAGAATATAACCTTCATCCACCAACCGCTTGAGCCGTGTCTGGCACGGCGTCTTGGAGAGGCCGACCCTTTTCGACAGTTGCAGCACCGACATGCGCCCGTCTTCGCTGAGGGCCTCGAGAATCTTGAGATCGAAGTGGTCCAGATCGTCTGTTTTATGACTATTTGCCATGTGATTTAACGCCAATTTTGAATAATAAAAGTTCATATGGCCTGTTCTATCCTCAAAATAGGACCATAGCAATTTTTACGGCAATGATATTGTACGCAGCAGAATGACAAGCGGCGAGCGGAGGACACGCTGCCGCTGACAGTCTGTCTTCAACAGCTTTTTCAGGATTTTCAGAATGGCCGATGGTGCAAGCAAAGCCGATGTAAACCCGCAGCAGACGGTGAACGGTATTTTCCAGAATTTTGCACCGCCCGTGCGCGAGCAGAGCCCGTTGCGCAAAGCAATTACCGCCGCTTACCGCCGCCCAGAGGAAGAGTGCCTGGCGCCTCTGATCGATGCTGCGACCGTCACGCCCGAGCAGGCCGCAGCCATTCGCACCACGGCAACCAAGCTGATCGAGGCGTTGCGCGCCAAGACGAAAGGCACCGGCGTCGAGGGGCTGGTGCAGGAATATTCGCTCTCCAGCCATGAGGGCGTGGCCCTGATGTGCCTTGCCGAAGCACTGCTGCGCATTCCCGACACCGCCACCCGCGATGCGCTGATCCGCGACAAGATCGCCCGCGGCGACTGGAAGTCCCACATTGGCGGCGGGCGCTCGCTGTTCGTCAACGCCGCAACCTGGGGTCTCGTCATCACCGGCAAGCTGACCTCGACGGTCAATGACAGCGGCCTTTCGGCGGCGCTGACCAAGCTGATCGCCAGGGCTGGCGAACCCGTCATTCGCCGCGGCGTCGATATGGCGATGCGCATGATGGGCGAGCAATTCGTGACCGGCGAAACGATTGGGGAAGCGATCAAGCGCTCGAAACCGCTGGAGGAACAGGGTTTCCAATATTCCTACGACATGCTCGGCGAAGCAGCGACCACCGCCAAGGATGCAGAGCGTTATTACAAGGACTACGAAAACGCGATCCACGCCATCGGCAAGGCCTCCGCCGGGCGTGGCATCTATGGTGGCCCCGGAATTTCCATCAAGCTTTCGGCCCTGCATCCGCGTTATGCCCGTGCGCAGGCAGAGCGGGTAATGGCGGAGCTTCTGCCGCGTGTGAAATCCCTGATGCTGCTCAGCAAGAAATACGATATCGGCCTCAACATTGACGCCGAGGAAGCCGACCGGCTGGAACTGTCGCTCGATCTTCTGGAGGAACTGGCGCTCGACAAGGATCTTGCCGGTTGGAACGGCCTAGGCTTCGTTGTGCAGGCCTATGGCCGCCGCTGCCCCTTTGTTCTCGACTACATCATCGATCTCGCCCGACGTGCCGGTCGCCGCATCATGGTGCGTCTTGTCAAGGGCGCCTACTGGGATGCGGAGATCAAGCGCGCACAGGTGGACGGGCTGGAAGACTTCCCGGTCTTCACCCGCAAAGTGCACACGGATGTCTCCTATATCGCCTGCGCCCGCAAGCTGCTTGCCGCGCGTGACGTCGTGTTCCCGCAATTTGCGACCCACAACGCCCAATCCATGGCGACTATCTACCATCTCGCCGGTCCGGACTTCAAACTCGGTGATTATGAGTTCCAGTGCCTGCACGGCATGGGCGAACCGCTTTACAGCGAAGTCGTCGGCAAGAAGAAGCTCGATCGTCCCTGCCGCTTTTATGCACCTGTTGGCACCCACGAGACGCTGCTTGCCTATCTTGTCCGCCGTCTGCTGGAAAACGGCGCGAACTCCTCCTTCGTCAACCGCATAGCGGATCCCGCCGTACCGGTGGCTTCCCTGCTGGAAGATCCGGTCACCGTGGTCAAGGCCTACCCCGTTCCCGGCGCACGGCACGACCGCATTGCTGCACCCGCTGGTCTCTTCGGCCCCGAACGGGCAAATTCCGCCGGCCTCGATCTTTCGAATGAAACGGCACTTGCCGCGCTAGACAACGTCCTTAAGGCAGGTGCGACGACGGAATGGAAAGCCGCAGCACCGCATGCAGGCGGAAAGACACGCCCGGTCCTCAATCCGGGCGACCACAATGATGTCGTCGGTTATGTAACCGAACCGACAGAGGCCGATGTCGAGGCGGCAATGCAACGGGCCGCAGCCTCCAACTGGTCTTCCACGCCGGTCGAGGAGCGCGCCGCCTGCCTGGAGCGCGCTGCCGACCGGATGCAGGCCGAGATGCCGGCCCTGCTTGGCCTCATCATGCGCGAGGCCGGAAAATCCATGCCGAACGCCATTGCCGAGGTGCGCGAGGCGATTGACTTCCTGCGTTATTACGCAGCGGAAGCCCGGAAGACCTTCAAGGCCAACGAGACACCGCTCGGCCCGGTCGTCTGCATCAGCCCGTGGAACTTCCCGCTTGCCATCTTCATCGGCCAGGTAACGGCAGCACTGGTTGCCGGTAATCCGGTACTGGCAAAGCCCGCCGAAGAAACCCCGTTGATCGCCGCGCAGGGGGTACGCCTGCTGCATGAGGCAGGCGTTCCGCAGGACGCCGTGCAGCTTCTGCCAGGTGACGGCAAGACCGGTGCGGCACTTGTCGGCTCAGCGCTCACGGCGGGTGTGATGTTCACCGGATCCACGGAAGTGGCGCGGCTCATCCAGGGTCAACTCGCAGGCCGGGTTCTCTCAAACGGCCAGCCCGTTCCCCTGATTGCCGAGACCGGCGGCCAGAACGCCATGATCGTCGATTCCTCAGCGCTTGCCGAGCAGGTCGTCGCCGACGTCATCGCCTCTGCCTTCGACAGTGCCGGCCAGCGTTGCTCGGCGCTTCGCATTCTCTGCCTGCAGGAAGATGTGGCCGACCGCACCTTGACGATGCTGAAAGGCGCGCTGCACGAATTGCGCATCGGGCGCACCGATAGCCTTTCCGTCGATGTCGGCCCCGTGATCACCGCTGAAGCTAAAGGCATCATCGAAAAACACGTTGACAGCATGCGCGCACTCGGCCACCGGATCGAGCAGATTTCGCTTGCCGGCGAAACCGGCAAGGGCACCTTCGTGCCACCGACAATCATCGAGATGAAATCGCTCGCCGATCTGAAGAAAGAGGTCTTCGGGCCGGTGCTGCACGTCATCCGGTTCAAGCGCGACAATCTCGACCGGCTGATCGACGAGATCAACGCCACCGGCTATGGCCTGACCTTCGGCCTGCATACGCGTCTTGACGATACCATCCAGCATGTCCTGTCGCGCGTCGCGGCCGGTAATCTCTATGTGAACCGCAACATCATCGGCGCCGTGGTCGGCGTCCAGCCCTTTGGCGGGCGAGGCCTCTCCGGCACCGGCCCCAAGGCGGGCGGCCCGCTCTATCTCGGCCGCGTCACACAAACCGCGCCGAAGATCGACCGCGTCGCCAGCCAGCAGGACCAGGCGGCTATCGATCTCGCCCGCTGGCTGGATGAAAACGGCCAGAGCGTTGCAGCCGAAGCCGCAAGACAGGCCGCAGCCCTCTCCGGCCTCGGTTTCGAAACCGAACTGGCAGGCCCAGTCGGCGAACGCAACGTCTATGCGCTGCATCCGCGCGGCAAGGTGCTGCTTATTCCGGCCACCGAGCAAGGGCTCTATCGCCAGCTTGCGGCAGCGCTTGCCACCGGCAACTCGGTCGTTATCGATAATGCGTCGGGGCTGGAAAAGTCGATCTACGGATTGCCGGCAACCGTCACCTCGCGCATCACCTGGGCTGACAGCTGGGAAAAATCCGCCCCCTTCGCCGGCGCGCTGATCGAGGGCGATGCGGAACGTGTCGTTGCGATCAACAAGAAAATCGCCGCCCTGCCCGGTCCTCTGGTTCTGGTTCAGGCCGCCACGACGGAAGCGCTTGACCGTGAAACCCAGCCCTACAATCTCGACTGGCTGGTGGAAGAAGTCTCCGTCAGCGTCAACACAACGGCTGCCGGCGGCAATGCCAGCCTGATGAGCATCGGCTGATTATCTGGTTCCGGCAGGGTCTCGACCCTGCCGGTCCATCACATCACCCACCGATTTCACCACGACCGAAAAGCTGGTTCAGAACCTGCTCTTCAAGCCGCGCGAATTCCGGGGTGCCGTGTCGGCGCGGACGCGGCAGTTTCACATCGAGATCAAGGGCGATGCGCCCCTCATCAATCACGACGATGCGGTCTGCAAGTGCGACGGCTTCCGAAACATCGTGCGTAACGAGAACGGCGGTGAATTTCTGCTTGCGCCAGATGCGCTCCAGCAGAAGCTGCATTTCGATGCGGGTGAGCGCATCGAGCGCCCCGAGGGGTTCATCAAGCGCCAGAATTTGCGGATGCGCCACCAGCGCGCGTGCCAGCGCCACGCGCTGCTTCTGGCCTCCAGACAGGACATAGGGCCACTCGCCCGCCCGGTCCTTTAGCCCAACCTCTTCGAGAATGGCAAGCGCCTGCTCGTTGGCCGCCTCACCTTTGGCGATGCCGGTCAGGCCCACGGATACATTGTTTGCGATGCGCTCCCATGGCAGAAGGCGCGGCTCCTGAAACATCATGCGAGTGCGGCTCGATGCGTCTTTCGAAACGGTGCCGCTTGTGGGCGCATCAAGACCGGCCAAGATACGCAAAAGCGTGCTCTTGCCGCATCCACTCTTACCGATAATAGCCAGAAACTCGCCTTCCCGCACATCGAGATCGATGCCGCGCAGAACCGGTTTATCGCCAAAGGTCTTGGTCACATTGCGGAAGCTGAAAGCGACCTTGCTGTCGTCCTGCTTGCCGCGCTGTTCAACCTTTGTCTCTGCCCCGGAAGGGGAGGATGATGGGGCATCGGGGCGTCTCAACGTCGTAACATTGCTGGTCGACATGGGTTACCTCAGACTTTCTTGAAGGCTGGATGCCACTGCAGGAAGATGCTTTCGAGGAAGCGGGCGAAACTGTCCGCCAGCTTGCCAAGAAGCGCGTAAATAAGGATCGACAGCACGACGACATCGATAAGCAGGAACTCGCGCGCCTGCATGGCCATGTAGCCGAGGCCGGAAGAGGAGGAAATCGTTTCCGCCACGATAAGCGTCAGCCACATGATGCCGAGCGCATAACGCAGGCCGGTGAAAATGGACGGCAGCGCGCCGGGCAGGATCACCCGCCGGAACAGGGTGAAGGGCGACATGCCATAGGTACGCCCCATCTCCACCAGTTGCGGATCGACCCCCTGAATGCCGAGCAGCGTGTTGATGTAGATGGGGAAAAACACTCCGAGTGCCACGAGGAAAAGCTTTGCCTCCTCGTCGATGCCGAACCAGAGGATGACGAGCGGAATGAGCGCCAGATGCGGGATGTTGCGGATCATCTGCAGCGTCGTGTCGGTAAAGCTGCGGGAAAACCGCGACAGTCCGTTGGCCAGCCCGAAGATGAAGCCAATCGCGCCGCCAACGGCGAAACCGGCCAGAGCGCGAGCGGAGCTGACGCCGATATTGGCGATGAGTTCCCCCGAAAGCAAAAGCCGCCAGAAGGCTTCCGCGACGGCAGAGGGAGCCGGCAGGACGTTTGCCGAAATGAGGCCGACGCGGGCAGCAAGCTCCCAGCCGGCAAGAATGATGGCAGGAAGCAACCAGCCCGTGATGCTTCCAGCCTCGATACGCCTTCTGATGCTCATCGCGAAACCCTCCGTATCCGGGATCAGTTGGTGGCGCCTGACCAGACGGCATCCTTGATGCTGATCTGCTTAGGGATCAGGCCCAGGCGATAAAAGCGGTCGGCAGTTTCCTGCTGGCTGGCAATGATCTTGTCATCGATTTTCGAAATACCGAATTCTGAACGGTTCGCAGCCAGCGTCTGCGCTTCCAGCGGTACACCTGTCACCTCATGCAGGGCTGCCGCAACCTTGTCGCGGTTGGCGGCGGACCATTTGGCCGCCTCGCCCAGGGCATCAAGCGTGATATTGATGGTGTCGGCATGGGATTTGGCATAGTCGCGGTTGGCGAGGAAATAGGTGCTCACGTTGAGAACCTCGCTGGTGCGGGCCAGAGTGACGGGCTTATAGCGGGTCTCGGCAATTGCATAGAACGGATCCCAGACGGCCCAGGCGTCGATCTTGTCGCTGGCAAAGGCTGCCGCTGCGTCAGCCGGGCTGAGATAGACCACGTCGATATCGCTAAATTTCAGGCCGTTCTTCTCAATTGCCGCCACCAGCAGATTGTGGGCGCTTGTGCCCTTGCCGACGCCGACCTTCTTGCCCTTCAGATCGGCAACCGACTTTATACCGCTCTCGGGCTTGGTGAAGATCGCCTCACCCTTGCCGTTCGAGGGAAGAGCCGCAACGTAAACGATGGCCGAACCGGCCGCCTGACCGAAGATTGGCGGCGCATCGCCCGTCCAGCCGACATTGATGGAGCCAACATTCAAGGCCTCCACCAGCGGCGGGCCTGCGGTGAATTCGACCCACGAAACCTTGACGCCCTTGGCCTCAAGCGCCTTTTCGATGACGCCCTGTTGCCTCGCGATCACCGGCAGGCCGGTTTTCTGATAACCGATCTTCAGCTCCTCCGCCGCCTGCGCCTGCAAGGGCAGCACGGATAATGCAGCGGCAACAAGAAAACTGGCGGAGAGGGCACGACGGGTAATGGCTGGCATTTTAGCTCCTTGTCGCCGACCCCTGGGGCCGGTTTGCGATATGGAGCAATGCTAGGGTTTTCGATGAAAACGATAGAGAGAGGATAATTCAATATCAGCGATATTGCGGGAATAAAATTCCGCAGAGACGCCTCTTTCCCGTAAATCATCGCAGGAGGCATCATCCAGCCTACTTAACAGACGAATGCCGGTGCGGACTGGCCGCACCGGCATGATGGATCAATATCGCTATCGAACGCGCAAACTTGCGAAGCGATTTACTCGATATCGAAGGAAACGCCCTGCGCCAAAGGCAGCGCCTTGGAGTAGTTGATGGTGTTGGTGGCGCGGCGCATATAGGCCTTCCATGCATCCGAACCGGATTCGCGGCCACCGCCGGTTTCCTTTTCACCACCGAATGCGCCGCCGATTTCCGCGCCCGAGGTTCCGATATTGACGTTGGCGATGCCGCAATCCGAGCCTTCCGAAGACAGGAAACGTTCCGATTCCTGAATATCACGGGTGAAGATCGACGACGACAGACCAGCGGCAACGGCGTTATGCGCGTCAATCGCCTGATCGAGATCGCTGTACTTCATCACATAAAGGATCGGCGCGAAGGTCTCTTCCAACACCGGCCCTGCCTGTTCAGGCATTTCGACAAGTGCCGGCTTTACATAATAGGCATCCGGCGCACCCGTATCCACGCGCCCGCCGCCATTCACCACGCCGTCATGCGCCTTGGCCGCTTCGAGCGCCTTCTGCATGCCGTCGAAAGCCGCCTTGTCCACCAGCGGTCCGACAAGCGCCGATGTTTCGAGCGGATTGCCGACGGAGACGGAGGCGTAGGCCTTTTTCAGACGCGGCACGAGCTGGTCGTAAACACTGTCATGCACAAAGAGACGGCGAAGCGTGGTGCAGCGCTGGCCGGCCGTGCCCATGGCGCCGAAGGCAATGGCGCGCAGCGCCATGTCGAGATCGGCAGACGGGCAGACGATGCCGGCATTGTTGCCGCCCAGTTCCAGAATGGCGCGGGCGAAGCGCTTCGCCAGACGCGGGCCGACATCGCGGCCCATGCGGGTGGAACCGGTGGCAGAAACCAGGGGAACCTTGGGGTTGTCCACCAATGCTTCACCAACGGCGCGGTCGCCGATCAGAAGCTGCGACAGCCCTTCCGGCGCATCGCCAAAACGGGCTACGGCACGTTCGAAGATGCCCTGAACCGCAAGTGCCGTCAGCGGGGTCTTTTCAGATGGCTTCCAGACCACCGAATTGCCGCAGACCAGCGCGAGCGCCGCGTTCCACGACCAGACCGCGACCGGAAAATTGAAAGCGGAGATAACGCCGACAACGCCGAGCGGATGCCAGGTTTCCATCATACGGTGGCCGGGGCGTTCGGTGGCGATGGTGAGGCCGTAAAGCTGGCGGGACAAACCGACCGCGAAATCGCAGATATCGATCATCTCCTGCACTTCGCCGAGACCTTCGGACGGGACCTTGCCCGCTTCCAGCGAGACGAGCCGACCGAGATCTGCCTTGAAGGAGCGCAGTTCTTCGCCCAGAAGCCGGATCAGTTCGCCACGGCGCGGAGCAGGCACGTTGCGCCAAATCTTGAAGGCGGCATCGGCCTTGTCGACCACGGCTGCGACACCCTCGACCGAAATGGTCTTGAGGCGTGCGATCTGTTCACCCGTTACCGGGCTGAACGACGCCATATCGCCGCCGGTATAAAGATCGCGGGCGACGCCCATTCTGTCGAGCAGGGCCGCGGCTTCCTGTTTCACGTCAAGCTTCGTGGTCGCATCCATGTCAAATTATCCTTTTTGGCTCAAAGGGGAGGAAAGGCCGTTTTTGATACGGCGCTTTCAACTCCCGTCGCTGTTCTTTCCCCGAATTTATCATTTTGTGAAACGGCGCCTCCGTCGAAGCCGGCAAAACACCATTCCATTCTTTCCCGTAATCATATATGGCCATAATGACCCTTTTCCAATGAGGAAAGCGGGTAAGTTGATGCGAGAATGGTATGGATCCGCGCAGAAGACTGGTCCCTGATATCGTAACCCTGCAAGCATTCGAGTGTGCCGCAAGGCATGGGAATTTTACCCGTGCGGCGGAAGAACTCAACCTCACGCAAAGTGCGGTCAGCCGGCAGATCGGCGAACTCGAGGCGCAGACCGGAATGCAGCTTTTCGAACGCATCCGCCGGCGCGTCGTCCTGTCGGAAGCGGGTCGCAAATTCCTGCCAGACGTGCGGCGCCTGTTGCAGCAATCCGAACAGCTGATGGTGCGCGCGGTCTCGGCCGGAACATCTCATGCATCACTTTCCGTCGCCACCCTGCCAACCTTCGGCAGCCGCTGGCTGATGCCGCGTCTGCACCGCTTCATCGACGCCAACCCGGAAATGACCATCACCATCGGCTCGCGCTCGCACCCCTTCGATTTCGATGAGGAAGGTTTCGACCTCGCCATCCATTACGGCCAGCCGGTCTGGGCGCACGGCACCTGCACCTTTTTATGCAACGAAGTGATCGTGCCGGTCGCCAGCCCCGCTCTGCTTCAGCGCGCGGGAATGAGAGAGCCGGAGGATTTTAACCGCCAACCGTTGCTGCACGTGACCACACGGCCGAAACTATGGACTGAGTGGCTGGAGATGAATGGGGTAACGGCGGAGAATGCCTATAGAGGCAGCCGTTTCGACCAGTTTTCTATGATCATTGAAGCAGCCATAAGCGGCATCGGCTTTGCCCTTCTGCCGAAATATCTGATCGAGGCGGAACTCGTCTCCGGCCGTCTCGAAATCGTCTTCGACATTCCACTGCAAACCGACAAGAGCTATTACGTCGCCCTGCCGGAAGGGCGGCAGGACAATGTCCTTGCCCGCGCCTTCCAGGCATGGCTTCTCGATCAGGTCGGCAAGCCGGCCTAGATATTCACACAGTGCCGCCGATGGAAACCTCGTCAAGCCCCGGCAGATCGGGGCCGACCGGCACGATCCGGGTCGGATTGAGCGCCTTGATCGAATAATAACCGCGCTTGATGTGGTCGATATTGACCGTGTCACGCACGCCCGGAATGTTCAGCACCCGCATCATATAGGCCTGCAGGGCCCGATAGTCGGCAATGCGGCGAAGGTTGCACTTGAAGAGGCCGTAATAGGCGGCATCGAAACGCACCAGCGTCACGAAAAGCCTGATATCCGTTTCCGTCAGGCGATCGCCGAAGAGGAAGGGACCGCCTGATGCCAGGCGAGTTTCAAGTTCCTGAAGTGTCGTGAAGACGTCGGCAAAGGCTTCCTCATAGGCAAGCTGGGTGGTGGCAAAACCGGTTCTGTAGACACCGTTGTTGAGGCGGGGATAGATATGGTCGTTGAGCGCATCAATCGCGTCCCGCAGATCTTCCGGATAAAGATCGATGCCGTTATCGGCCAGATCGCCGAAACCGGAATTCAGCATGCGGAGAATGTCGGCGGATTCGTTGTTGACGATGGTTTTCGTCTTCTTGTCCCAAAGAACCGGAACGGTGGCACGGCCGGTATAATGCGGATCGGCGCTGGTATAGGCTTCGTGCATATAAGCGAAGCCGTTCAGCCCGTCGCGATCCGAACCTGGATAATCGCCGAATTTCCAACCCTCGTCGGAGAGCGCCGGCTCCACAATTGAGACCGAAATGACATCCTCGAGCTTCTTGAGCTTGTGGCCGATTAGCGTGCGTGAGGCCCATGGACAAATCAGCGCGACGTAGAGGTGATAACGGCCGGTCTCGGCCTTGAAGCCGCCTTCTCCCGTCGGGCCTGCTGAACCATCAGGCGTTACCCAGTTGCGGAAGCCGGATGTCTGGCGAACGAAACCACCCTTCTTGTCGGTCGCCTGCACCGGGTGCCATTCGGCGGTCCACTTTCCATCCACGAGCATTTTGGGCTCTCCATTCATCTATCGATGAAAAGCTTATGGGGCCGTCTGTACTCACCCCGCAAGCCGCGCTTCGGTTGACGCACTGTTTCCGATCGATGGATGACTTCAAAGCCGATTGCGGAAAAACGGATTCCAGCGAACCGTGCCGAGCCTGACCCTTTCGCGGATCATCGTCAGAAGTCCCGATGCGGCGATGACACCCAGCCCAAGCACCGCGATCGCATCCGGATATTCGTGGAAGAAAGTCATGCCGATCGCCACGGCCCAGAGGATCTGAGAATAATGCGAGGGTGCAATCTGGCTGGCCGGCGCGATACGTGTTGCGACGAGCAGCGTTATCTGTCCCGTCGCCGTGCAAAGTCCGATGAAGGCAAAGGCGGCGAACTGGTGCAGATTGGGCATGACGAACTCGGGAATCGAGGCAATGCCGTTGAAGGTGAGGCCGTAGACCAAAAGCACGCCCATTATCGAGGTGCGCTTCTCCTTGCCCGCAAGCGAGCGGAGCAGCACGATGGTCATTGCTGCCAGGAATGCGACACCGATGGCTGCGACGTGCCCGAGTTCCAGTGCCTTGAAGCCGGGCCGCACGACGAGCAGAACACCGACGATGCCGGCCAGAACGGCCGCCCAGCGCCATGGCCCTATATCTTCCTTCAATACGACAGCCGACAGCACTGTCACAAACAGCGGTGAGAGAAAGATCAGCGCATAGGCTTCGGCCAGCGGAATGGTTGTGAAGGCATAGATACCGAGAATACCGGCGAACAGGCCGGAAATCGCCCGCCCGTGCACCGCAAACGGACGGCTCATGCGCCAGAATTCACGCCACCTTTCCTCACGCGGCTTGCTGAAGAAGATGAAGATGCCGGAAAACAGGATGCTGAAGAAGCCGATCTCGAAAACGCTGATCTGTGATCCAAGCGACTTGATCGTGGCATCGCCCAGGGAAAAGGTCGCATATGCGAACAGACCGAGCAGAAAACCCTTTTGCATTTGAACTTCCCCGAACAGCGACCGCAACGCAAAGCGCACCCTGGCCGCTTAAAGCAACCCGGACGCCCCTTAAGGGACAGACAGTCTGGCAGATTTGATCCTCACCCTATGGCTAGACCCGGCTACCTATGAGTGCAAGCCGCAAAAGCCGCAAAAACACCCGATCCGACCGCATCGATGCAGATGGCCGCAAGGTGCGGCAAATTTGTCCCGCCGACGCCATCATATCACCGTCACGGAAAGAGGTTAGCCCGTGTTGATCGTGGCGCTTGGCGGCAAGCGTGAAGGCGGCTAAACAATGTGGTGTGATTGCACCCGCTGATTTCGCCTGAAGCTTGCTGCGCGAACATCGCCTCACGAACCGAAAGGAAGAAGAATGCGGATAGTGATGATCGGTGCCGGTTATGTCGGCCTTGTTTCCGGTGCGTGTTTTGCCGATTTCGGCCATGACGTGATCTGCGTGGACAAGATGCCGGAGAAAATCGAAGCGCTGAAAAGCGGCCATATCCCGATCTTCGAACCGGGTCTGGAAGTCATCGTTGCCAACAACGCCAAGGCGGGCCGATTGAGCTTCACCACCGATCTCTCCTCCGCGGTTGCCAATGCCGATGTCGTGTTCATCGCGGTCGGCACGCCCTCGCGGCGCGGCGACGGCCACGCCGATCTCGGGTATGTCTATGCGGCGGCGAAAGAAATCGCCCATTCGCTTGACGGCTTCACCGTCATCGTCACCAAGTCTACCGTCCCCGTCGGCACGGGGGACGAGGTGGAACGCATCATCCGCGAAGAAAACCCTTCGGCCGATTTTGCCGTTGTTTCCAACCCGGAATTTCTGCGGGAAGGCGCGGCCATCGAGGATTTCAAGCGACCGGACCGCATCGTCGTCGGTCTTTCCGACGAGCGCGCCCGCCCGGTGATGACGGAGGTTTACCGTCCGCTCTATCTCAACCAGTCGCCTTTGCTCTTCACTACCAGACGCACTTCTGAACTGATCAAATATGCCGCCAACGCCTTTCTGGCGATGAAGATCACCTTTATCAACGAAATGGCGGATCTGTGCGAAAAGGTCGGCGCCAATGTTCAGGATATATCGCGCGGCATCGGCCTCGATGGCCGCATCGGCGCGAAGTTCCTGCATGCCGGCCCCGGTTATGGCGGCTCCTGTTTCCCCAAGGATACGCTGGCGCTTGCCAAGACCGCACAGGACTATGACGCCCCTGTGCGGCTGATCGAGACCACCATTGCCATCAACGACAACCGCAAGCGCGCCATGGGCCGCAAGGTCATCAACGCGGTGGGTGGCGACGTGCGCGGCAAGAAGATCGCCGTCCTTGGCCTGACCTTCAAACCCAATACCGACGATATGCGCGACAGCCCGGCGATTGCCATCATCCAGACCCTCCAGGACGGCGGCGCCAAGGTGGTCGGCTACGATCCGGAGGGAATGGTGAATGCCCGCCATGTCATTGAGGATATCGACTATGCCAGCGGCCCCTACGAGGCTGCCGAAGGCGCCGATGCCGTCGTGATCGTGACGGAATGGAACCAGTTCCGCGCACTCGATCTGCCGCGCCTGAAAGCCATCATGAAAAACCCCGTTCTGGTGGATCTACGCAATATCTACCGCACGGACGAGGTCACCGGGCAAGGCTTCGTTTATGCCGGCATTGGCCGCCCGCACGACAGCAGTTCCGACAAGGGCCAATAGCGGTTTCGCCTTCGAAGTTTCATTAAAACGGTTTTTGCGCTTCGGTTCGGCCGCAAACGCACCAACGGATGTGGGATATAGTCATCATGCGTTATCTGGTTACCGGCACCGCGGGCTTCATCGGTTTTTACGTTGCCAAACGGCTGCTCGATGCCGGCCATTTCGTAACCGGTTTCGACGGCATGACGAAATATTACGATGTCAGCCTGAAAGAAAAACGCCATGCGATCCTTTCCCGCTCCAACGGTTTCAGGGCCGAAATCGGCATGCTGGAAGACACGGATGCGCTGAAGCGCGCGGCAGAGGCTGCCGAACCGGAAATCATAATTCACCTCGCCGCGCAGGCGGGTGTTCGCTACAGCCTCGAAAATCCACGCGCCTATATCGATTCAAATCTCATCGGATCGTGGAACATGCTGGAGCTTGCCAAGAACCTGCGTGTCAAACACCTGATGCTGGCTTCGACTTCCTCCATCTACGGCGCCAACGAAAAAATACCCTTTGCGGAAAGCGACAAGGCCGACGAGCCGATGACGCTTTATGCGGCCACCAAAAAATCGATGGAATTGATGGCACACAGCTACGCCCATCTCCACAAATTGCCCACCACAGCCTTCCGTTTCTTCACGGTTTACGGACCGTGGGGACGGCCGGACATGGCGCCAATCAAATTCGTTGACGCCATCTCGAACGGCGAGCCGATCGATATTTACGGCCAAGGCAATATGAGCCGCGACTTCACCTATATCGATGACCTCGTTGAAGGTATCGTCCGGCTGAGCCAGGTCATTCCGTCCGAGGAAAACCGGGTCACTGAGGAAGGCGTCACCGACACGCTGTCGCACCACGCACCGTTCCGCATCGTCAATATTGGCGGCGGCCAGCCGGTAGAGCTGATGCACTTTGTCGAAACGGTCGAAAAGGCGGTCGGCAGGCCGGCAATCCGCAACATGTTGCCGATGCAGCAGGGAGACGTTCCCCGCACCTTCGCTTCACCCGATCTTCTGAGGGCCTTGACGGGCTATGTGCCGCAAACCCCGGTCGAGGAGGGCATCAAGGCCCTCGTCGCCTGGTATCGTGACATGCAGTCGACGGAGCTGCGCGAATAAATCAAAGCGTCGCCAGCAGACGATTGGAAAGCATGCCGCCGGAAGCGCTCTGCATGGCGATCTTGGTTTCTACGGCTTCGATGATCGTATCGCTGAAATCGACATCGGTCAGGTCGCGAATGTTGGAGAGACCGCCGGGCGAAAACACGTTCACCTCCAGTATCTTGTCGCCGACAATATCAAGCCCGACCAGGAACATTCCGTCTTCCACCAGCTTCGGCCGCATCATTTCGGCAAGCGCCACGATCTCGTCCGTCACCTTCACGGCCTCGGCAGTGCCCTTGGCGTGAATGTTGGAGCGCAGATCGCCTTTTGCCGGAACGCGGCGCAAAGCCGCATATTGTCCGTCGCGCATCAGAGGCTTGCCATTCATCATGAAGAACCGAATATCGCCATCCTTGGCGGCCGGCAGATAGGCCTGTGCAATCAAGTAACCTTCGAGACTGACCGCCTCGAAAATCTGGTTGAGATTGGCCTCCTTGCTGGAGCCGATCTTGAAGACGTTCTTGCCGCCTGAACCCTGCAGCGGCTTGACGATGACACCCTTAGGGTGGGTATCCGCAAATGCGCGTATTTCATCGACATTGCGCGAGATGATCGTGGTCGGGCGTACGATTTCCGGAAAGCTCTGGAAATAGAGCTTGTTCTGCGCCAGCGCCAATCCTTCCGGGTCGTTCAAAACCACTACGCCGCGCTGTTCTGCCAGCCGCCCGAACAGAATGCCGGCATGCACCGCCCATGGCCGCGTCGTCTGATCCAGCGAGGGATCGTTGCGCAGCATCAGCGCGTCGATTTCCTCTACATCCATGGTACGCCGTTCCAGTGCTTTGTCCTGAAGTGCAGCGTGAAAAGCATCGGCTTTCTTGTATTTGGCCTTCGGTAGAACGGTGGCGTGTACGGTCAGGCTATCATCCGAGCGCAAGGTAAAATCGCCAGGCGTCAGATACACCACCTCGTGACCGCGATTGAGCGCCGCCATGGCCAGCAGGCCGGTTGCGAAAGTAGGCCCCTCAGTTTCGATGGAATTGACGAAAAATGCGATACGCATAAGCCCCTCCTGTAATATTACAATGTCGCCAGTTCAGCGATGGATAATCCGGCCCGTATCTTTTCCAGCCGCTCATTGGCCTTGGCCGGCAGCAGAAAAGCGGGACGTACGCCCGGCGGACGCAAGAGGCCGCGCAAGGCAAGCTCCTGCATCACCGGGAAATGGGCAGCGGCAATCTTGCCCATCCAGAACGGATCGAGCGCGCCACCCTTGCGCAGATGCTCCAGCACCTCCGCAAGCCCACGCAGATAGATCGCGTCCTTGGAAAGACCGCCGCCACGATAGATGCGCAAAACCATGTTGAAGGCGCCAGCCTCGTCGAAACCATGATCGCGGGTCATAGTCCGGAACGTCTCAACAAAAGTCGCGCCGTCCAGCATGGCGGCGCAGCCGACGACACGGCCGGCGATCAGCCGCAGGCGCTCGCGCGTCATGCCGCCGGCCAGATGTTCCGCCAGCACTGCCAGCCCTTCCTGCACGCCCTCGTAACCGGAAAGGCCGGTGCGGAAGAGCCGGAGGCCCTGAAACGAACCGTTGAAATAAGTGAGGAGATGCACGCCGATCTCATGCGACAGCAGCGCTTCGACCCGGCGCTGTTCCATGACGGTGTGGCGAGAAATCAGGAGCTTCTCGCCCGTCACCATCAGGCCAGGCGGCAGGTCATCCCTGATCTCGACACGCGCCTTGAATTCCGGCTCCTCCGCCAGATAGGTCTCGATCATCTCGCGCGATTTTTTGGCGACCGCATAACAATCGACCATGGCGATTTCGCCGCTCTCATCCTTGCGTGGGCAATCGGCAAGCACCTTGAGCGCCAGCGTCAAAAGCGCGGGTTCGACGGCACCGTAAAGGGCGCGGGAGAAATCGGTGAAAGTACGGCGATGCAGATTGGCGAGCATGGTCAGTTGCAGATCGATCTCCTGCTGTTTCTCCCGGTAGAGATGATAGAGCACCGGGTCTTCCAGATGATCGAAAACGACGGAATAGAGCTTGCGTTTCTGCTCCTCGACGTCAACGCCGAGCGGCCGGTAAAGCAGGCGCGGCGCATATTGGAAGCTGCCGTCGCGAAATTCCTCGAAGGCCCGGCGGGCATTGATCGGCGTCACGGACAGAAGAAAATCAAAGGACGAGACGATGTCGTCTATTGAACGATCGGCACGTCTGACGGCATCAACGAAGGCCTTGCGGCCGAGAGCGCGATGGCTGGTAACCTTGAGTGCTTCTTTACCGGCAGCGAATGACGAGAAGGCCTGAAGGCCGGCATCGAAAATATCCGCAATCATCGTCTCGCGCAGGCCGGGATAATCGGCGCCGGATTCAGGCTGTCGGTAGATCGGCGCGAAACGCACGCTGATGCAAGGAAAATCAAGCCCGGCATTTTGAAATCTGAGGATCGGATCGGCATCCGGTTCCGGACGGGTTATGCGGGGCGTGCGGAAACGCACTTCGGCATCACAAACCGCCTTGATGAAAACACGGCGGGCACTTTGCGTTTCCGGCTCAGATGTTGCAGAGACGGAAACCTCATAATGCGGCAGGAAAGGTGAATCGTCAGCGAGCAGAATGTCGTGTTCCAGTTCGCCGATATCGAGAACCATGAAGGCGCCGAAACGTTCGCGCATGGCCGTGCCGACGGCTGCAATTAGGGGTGCAGCCTCCTGAATGCTCGATGCGATCAGATAAGATGCATGCGCAGAGGCGATATCGCGGGCCGCAAGGTCCTTCGTGCCACCAGTCAGATGCAGGCAAAGAAACGGCAGCGGCCGGTCGATATGCAGCCGGCGGTTCTTTCCGACATCACGACGGACGGCTTTGCCGGCCTCAAGGCAGGCGACGACATCGTCTACCAGCTCGATAACCGGTAACGGTTCACTACGCGCCGAGGAGACGTTCATCGCCGCGCCCTCAGGCATTCTTCGAGAACCGGCTGAAGTGCCGTGATAGCGTCGCGAATATCGGAAACGACGCGCTTATCCGGCTTACCGGTCCACTCGTCCATGAAGAATTTCTTGAACTCCACTGCGATGGCGCAGCCGTTCTGCGCAAAACGCTCGTGAATAAACCGGGTCTGCTCACCCTTGCCCTGAAAGGCGACGTTCTCGCGTACATCAAGGCGGCGTCCGCCGATGGTGGCTGTCGCAAAATGATGGCCCACCGCACTCACGACGTCACTCCAGCGGCTGCGATCCATGGAAAATGTGCCGATATTGATATCAGGCGCTTCCGCCTGGGGCGTTTGCGGCGCTGTAGCGCCCTGCCGGCGATGATTGTAGCTGTGTATGTCCAGCACGACAAAAGCACCATGCCGCCGCTCGACGGTTGAAAGAACTGCTTCGAGCATTGCGTAATAGTCGGCATGAAAATCGAGCGATTGCCGGGTGGCCTCTTCCGGCGGCTCCTGTTTCCAGACCTCCAGCCCCCAGGATTGTTCCGGCTTCAGATAAACTGCCTGATCGGCGGACCGGTTGAGATCGATTTCGAAACGCGAATGGTGAACGACAATGCGGTTTGTCATCCCCGCGATCATCTCGCCGGTAAAAGGGTCTTCCTCTCTCAGCCGCTGGTCGGCGGAAATAGCCATCAGCGAGGCTATGTCCGGGCGAATGAGATGACCATCATGAATGGCCGTGCCGATGATCGGTGAATTGCCGAAGTCGATCGACCAGAAACCCTTGTTTTCGTCGTTGCCGCGGCACTCGCCGTCACTGTGTCTGGCTGTCATGCTGCCTCCCCTGCATCTGGGGTAAAACAGCACGACTCGCCGGTTTGTTCCGATAAAAATTGCGCGCGATACATTTGTCCTCGGCAAGAATCCGCCTGAAAAAATGCGGAACCATACCGGAAAGCTCACGTTGTTCTGGCAGGAGGGCCGCCGTGTCAAACGGACACGATGGCGCTGAAGAACATCGGGATTTTTCCGTTTTCTCCCGGTGGCCAACGAAATGGCAGCCGAGCTTCTTACCCATCCGGCGCCCTCCGTCCCCGCTTTCCACGCACAAGGAACCGCGACATGGAAAAGACCGAAACGCGTAAACTTGCAGAAGAATATCTGCGGCTCGGCGGCACCCGTCAGGTCATGATCGACGACAATAAGACCTTCGTGCGCCAATGGGAAGACGAACCGGCAGAAGCCGAGACCTTCTGGCAAACGAATATCGAAAAGCTCGATCCGGAGCGCCGTGAGGATGTGGAGTTTTTTCTGCCCTCCGTGAATTCGGACAAAGACGAAAACAGATAAACAGGAAGGAAACAGACATGACTGCCATCAACACTGCAAAAATCGTCATTCTCGCAACGGACGGCTATGAGCGTTCGGAACTGCGCGTGCCATATGATCAGCTGAAGGCCAAGGGCGCGGACGTCAAGATCGCCTCGATCAAGGATGGTGAGATCAAGAGCTGGGACGAAAAGAACTGGGGCGACAGCATCGCCGTCGATATGTCCGCGAAGAACGTCAGCGCCAATGATTTCAATGCACTCGTCCTGCCCGGCGGCCAGATCAATCCGGACGTATTGCGTCATGACGAGGATGCAATGCGCGTGGTGCGAGATTTCGTCAAATCCGGCAAGGTCGTGGCTGCCATCTGCCATGCCCCTTGGCTTCTGGTTGAAGCAGATGCCCTGCGCGGTCGTGACGCGACCTCCTATTGGTCGATCAAAACCGACCTGAAAAATGCCGGCGCCAACTGGAAGGACGAAAAGGTTGTGACCGATAAGGGCATCATCACGTCTCGCAGCCCCGATGATCTGGACGCCTTCGTCGCCAAAATCATCGAGGAGGTCGAAGAAGGCAACCACGAGCGCCGCGCTGCCTAAGGGCCGTAAAGCGGAAAAAAACCAGAGCGCATCCGGCCTATCCAAAATGGCCGGATGCGCTCTCTGTCTTTGTTTGTTCGCATTTTCCAGACGTAACCCGCCAGGCGTTTCCACCGTAAATGCCCTGCACCTTTCAGGAAAACTCCATGCCCACATCGGAACTGACGAAGGAACGCGACCTCAGGGAATCGAAACCCCTTTGGGCCGACACGCCACGCATAGGCCTCCGCACCAGAAACACCCCGAGTTCCGACCATTACGATACGATCGTCGTCGGCGCCGGCATCAGCGGCGCGCTTGCCGCCCATGCGTTGCAGAGACCGGGGCAATCCATGCTGATCGTCGACCGGCGTGATCCGGTGATGGGCAGCAGTGTCGCCAGCACTGCGATGATACAGCACGAGATCGACACACCCCTTATTGAGCTCAGAAAGATGATCGGCAAGGATGCTGCTGATCGGGCGTGGCAGCGCTCCGCGCGCGCCGTGCTGCGGCTGGAGGAAATCGTTTCTTCGCTTGGCATTTCCTGCAGCATGGCGCGCAAACAGGCGCTTTATCTTGCCGGAGACGAGATGGGTTTGCGTGCATTGAAGGCCGAAGCGGCAGCGCGCGAAGAGGCCGGGATCGAGGCCCGCTTTCTCGACACCGCAGAACTTAAAAACGACTATGCGATTGAGCGGACAGGGGCGATCCTCAGCGATATCTCCGCTTCCGCCAATCCGGCGCAGCTGACGGCAGGCCTGTTGCGCCACACAGCGGGCGCCGGCGCTGAGATCGTTTCACAACTTGAAATCACCGATCTTCGAAATCTCGGTGACGAGGTGGTCGTCGCCACAGCACAGGGCGAAATCATTTCCGCGCGCAATATCGTTTTCTGCACCGGATACGAATTCCTGAAATCGCTCGAAAGCCCGAAACACCAGATCATCTCCACGTGGGCGCTGGCGAGTGCGAAGGGTATCGATCTGCCGGACTGGCTGAATAGCCACATCCTCTGGGAGGCTTCAGATCCCTATCTCTACCTGCGCACCGACCGGGACGGGCGCCTTATTGCCGGTGGTGAGGATGAAGAGAACTCCACATCCTACCTGTCTGAGAGCAAGCTTGCCTCCAAGGCGGATGCAATCAAACGCAAGATCGAAAAGCTTCTTGGCGTCGACATCGGCGAACCCGAATATCGCTGGGCGGCCGGCTTCGGCACGACCACCACGGGCCTGCCGCTGATCGGCGCGGTTCCCGGCATGAAGAACGTTTATGCCGTCATGGGCTTTGGCGGCAACGGCATCACCTTCAGCCAGATCGCCGCCGAGATAGTCGCCGCTGCCGTTAATGGTGGCAAGGACCCCGACGCCGATCTCTTCCGTTTCGACTGATGCCGCTTGTCATCCTATATGCGGCGGAGCGTCTGCTGGAATATAAAACGTTGCGCGCAACAGAGCCGGAACCATAGGGGCTCCGAAAGGTTTGTCTCCCGTGCGCAATGGCGTACATCACGCACTTTCACACCATGGGAGAAGAACCAATGGCCGAGAAAAAACTCGACGACCTGTTTTACGATACGCTGAAGGATATCTATTACGCCGAAAGGCAGATCCTGAAAGCTCTGCCGAAAATGGCGCGGGCAGCGACAGACCCGAAGCTGAAACAGGCCTTCGAAAAGCACAAAGAAGAAACGCAGGGCCAGATCGAACGCCTGCAGGAAGTGTTCGAGATCATCGGCAAGCGGGCGCAGGGTAAGACCTGCGAGGCCATCCAGGGCATCATTGCCGAGGGCGAAGAGATTATGGACGATTTCAAGGGCACCGCAGCTCTCGATGCCGGTCTCATTTCCTCAGCCCAGGCGGTCGAACATTACGAAATCGCCCGTTATGGCACCCTGAAGGCATGGGCCGAAAAGCTTGGTCATGCCAATGCCGTTACCCTGCTGGATGCGACGCTGAAGGAAGAGTCCAAGACGGACGATGCGCTGAGCGCGCTTGCCAAGACATCGATCAATGCCGCAGCACAGAAAAAGGCGGCCTGATCGCCTTTTCCAACTGCACAAGCAAAAACCGGAATGGTCACCCATTCCGGTTTTTTTTGTTTGATTGAATCCGCCTCGTTTTACGGCAGGGTATAGGCGATCACATAGTCGCCCGGCTTGGTTCCAACCGAGCCGTGACCACCCGCAACCATCACAACATATTGCTTGCCGCCATCCAGCGCATAGGTCATGGGCGTTGCCTGCCCGCCAGCCGGCAGACGTGCTTCCCAGAGCTGTTTGCCGGTGGTGAGGTTGTAGGCGCGCAGATAGTTGTCGACGGCAGCACCGAGGAAGGCCACGCCACCCTTGGTAATCATCGGCCCGCCAATGCCCGGTACGCCCACCTTGAAGGGCAACGGCAGCGGCGTCATGTCATGGACCGTGCCGTTCTTGTGCTTGTAGGCGATATCGCCGGTGCGCAGGTCGGCACCAGCGACATAACCCCACGGCGGTGCCTGGCAGGGGATTTTCAGCGGACCGAGGAACGGTCCCATGAAGACGCCATAGGGCGCACCGTCATTGCGGTTCAGCCCCTGCTCACTGCCCTTCTCGTCCTGGCCCTTCGGCGGGATGTCGGCGCGCGGCACGAGCTGCGAGGTAAAGGCAAGGTATGTCGGCATGCCGAACATGACCTGACGTTCGGGATCGACCGCGACGCTGCCCCAGTTGAACGTGCCAAAATTGCCGGGATAGATGATGGAGCCGTTCAGCGAGGGCGGCGTATAGCGGCCCTGATAGTTCAGCTGATGGAAGCGGATGCGGCAGGCGAGCTGATCGAACATGGAGACGCCCCACATGTCCTTTTCCTTCAGCGGCTCCGGCTTGAACGACAGCGCCGTCGTTGGCTGAGTCGGGGAGCTGAAGTCCTCAGGGATTGTACCGCCCGGTGCCGGTTCTTCCGTAATCGGCAGAAGCGGCTCACCCGTGCGCCGGTCCAGAACGTAGATATCGCCCTGCTTTGTAGGGCCCACGAGTGCAGGAACGCTTTGACCGTTCTTGGTGATGTCGAGCAGCACCGGCTGGGCCGGCACATCCATATCCCAGAGGTCGTGATGAACCGTCTGGCGCACCCAGCGATCCTTGCCGGTATTGATATCGAGCGCCACGATGGAGGAGGAATATTTCTCCACATTCTCGCTGCGACCCATACCAAGCTGGTCCGGCACCTGATTGCCGAGGGGTACGTAAACGAGGCCAAGCCCCTCGTCGTAGCTCAACACGGACCAGCTGTTCGGCGAGTTGGTAGTGTAGGTTTCGCCTGCGGCAATCGGCTCGGTCTTTTCCGGATTGCCGGAATCCCAGTTCCAGATGAGTGCGCCGCTGTTCACATCGAACGCACGGATGACGCCGGACTGTTCCTGCGTGGAGTAGTTATCGTTCACCGCACCGCCGATGATGATCTTGCCCGCCGCGATCACGGGCGGCGAGGTCGAATAATAATAACCGGCAGGATTGTATTTCATGCCCTGTTCCAGATGCAGCACGCCCTGATCCGCAAAGGATGTGCAAATCTGACCGGTCGCTGCATCAAGCGCAATCAGCCGCGCATCCGAGGTCGGCAGGTAAACGCGCTGGGCGCAGGCGGTGCCCTGTGCGGCATTGGGTTCGGCATAATAGGAAACACCGCGGCACGTCTGGTGCTGGCGGTCCGGGTTAAGACCGACATTGGGGTCGTATTTCCATTTTTCCTTGCCGGTGGCGGCATCAATGGCGATCGCCCAATTGTGCGGCGTGCAGATATAAAGCGTATTGCCGATCTTGAGCGGCGTTACCTGATAGGTGGTTTCACCCACATCATCCGGTAGCTTCACGTCGCCGGTCTGGTACCGCCACGCTTCCTTCAGCTGCGAAACATTATCGACATTGACCTGCGTCAGCGGCGAATAGCGCTGGCCATAAGGCGTGCGGCCGTATTGATGCCAATCGCCATCCGGCACGTCGCCGCCATAGATCGGAGCTGACGCCACCTTCTCCTCAGACAAGGACCCTGCCTGGTCATGCGGATCCTGCGCCATCGAATATCCCGCCACCACAATGGAGGCGAGAACGGAGAGCGCGAGTGGCCAGGCGTTCGGGCCGTAATTCAGCCCTGTCGGGCTTGAAAAACCGAGAGGCTTCCTGACCCAGGGCACCAACAACCACAGGCCGATAAGAATGACGAAGCCACCCCGCGGCCCAAGTTGCCACCAGTCGAAACCCACTTCCCAGAGGGCCCAGGCGAGTGTCGCGACAATGAAGACGGCATAGACGTGGAGAGCTGCCCGGTTACGCTTGAACAGCAGAATGGCTGTCAACAGGAAGGCCATACCGGAAAGGACGTAATAGAAGCTCCCGCCCAACATGACGAGCTGAGAGCCAAAACCGAACAGCGCAAGGCCGATCAGCGATAGAATAACCGCAGTAACGGTGACTGCCATGAATGAAACCCCCGATTCCTGTCACTTTGCGTGAAATGGAATTGGGGGCAATCTGGTTCCATACAAACTCAACATTCACCGTGAAAAATTTCACGGCATGATGGTTATGGGTTTTGTGGCGCCGGCGCAGTCTCCGTCTGAGCGTTTTGCGGCCGGTTCTCGTCGGGTTCGAAAACCGCATATTCGACGACCGTCCAGACCACCAGCGCGAGAAGCAGACTGACAACCAGGATGACAAGAACCGGACGTCCTTTTACCCCTTGCCGCGCCCGCGTTGCGGTTTCATTTTTCGGATCATGCCGACCGCCAAGATAGCTGGTATTTTCTCTGGCCATGTCTCTCACTCCCTGTAACCCTGGTGATTTAATTCACAGGGACACAGTTTGTTCCAGACAGCAAAATCAGCTTAGCCGTACTCTGCGACCGCAAGTCTATCGCAACCGGCACCGTCGAACTCATCGACCGCACTGAAACTTTGCCCAATCCCCAGCCACGAGAATGGTGGCCGGCGATTGACGTCTTCGGTTTCGCACTGGATTTCCGGCGGGTTTTCAGAAATCGACAGCCACAGCGGTGGTCCCGCCGTTTCAAAGTCGCATTGGTCGCCGGCGGCTTCGAGGTATCTCGTCGTGTCGCGGCGACGCACCCGCCATACGGGCAGCATCTCCAGAAAATTGAGAATTCGTATCATCATGATTGTCAGGCGAAATATCTATTAAAAACAACGTCCGTACTGTGGCACGCCCGCCGCGCAAGCGCATCCCTGCGGAGGTACAAGCGGAACGAATGGTCGGATTGTGCCAACATTCCGTCATACAGTGTCAGATCGGCTTCGAAACAATCGCGTCAGCGACCGAGCTGCACGATCCAGCGTGTCCACTCTGCGCTATCCGGTTTGATAATATCCGGTATGGTATCGCGGTTTTCGGATGCGAAATGCCGCATCTGACGCGGCGACAGGCCGAAGGTCTTCTTGAAAACGCGGCTGAAATTTTCCGGGTTGGTGAAGCCATAGGACGCCGCCACCTCAGCTATCGTCATATGGGCCGACTGCGGCGCCCGCAGGAAATCCATTGCCCGTTCGAGGCGCCTATGGGTGATACAGGCCGAAAACCCGCCCAGCGGTTCGAAAAGCCGGTAGACGGTGCGTCGCGATACGCCGAACTCGCCCATGACCTTTTCCACCGACAAGGCCGGATCGAGCAGATGATTGTCGATATAGCGCCTGATGGATGCTCGCAGCGCCCGCTGAACACCCTGCGCATTGTCTTCCCGGACATGATTATTGATGGCAGCCGCGGCAAGCTCCAGCAATGGCGAGACCGTGGCCGCGCCGTCATTGGCGTTCATGACGTCAAAGTGGCGGTAAACGCTGGTCATCGTTTCCCGCAGCAGAGATACCAGCGGCAAACCGGCCGGCAGCACGCGCTCGTGATTATTGCCGGAACCGATGAGCCTGCCTTCCAGCAGCCGGCGCGGCACGACAAGGCTCAGATGATCGTGATCGGTTGTGGCTGTGGCCAGCGGCTGCGCCATGTCAATGATGTAGAGATCGCCCGGGCCGGCAGTCTCGCCCGCTCCGCGCCGCGACATGCTTTGGCCGCTGGCGTAAAATTGCAGGAGAAAGCCGTCCATCCCGTCCCGGGCAATCTTGTGGCGCGAGCGGTCGAAATCCTGCGCCGAGGACTGGGTGCGGCCAAGCGCGACATTGCCGATGAAGGCGGCATCGACACTAGCAAAAAAACCGTCATCCTGCGATCTGCGCAGGCGGGCATCAAAAAGCACGTTGATCGAATCCCGCCACAGCGCCATGGCGTCGCGCTTCGGCACATGGCGTGTATCGAAACGCGAGCGCGCTAACGGAGCTTCCGAAAACCCTGTGTTCATAATACCGCTGTTCCGTGAAAACGGCGCTGACCCCGCCGCACGCAAAACTATACAGTATTGAAATCGCCTCACAATACCGGAAGGACGGCAGATGGTTCGCTTGAGCCGGATGCGCGAAAATTATTTAGCGGTCCAGCCGCCATCGATGGAAATGGTGGTGCCGGTGATGGAGCGCGCCATATCGCCGGTGAGGTAAAGCGCCATCTCCGCCACTTCCTCCGGCTGCACGAAACGTCGCGTCGGCTGCGGCGCAAGCATCACCTTCTTCACCACCTCATCCTCGCCCATGCCATGCAGGCGCGCCTGATCGGCAACCTGCGCCGCGACGAGTGGCGTCCAGACGTAACCGGGGCAGATGGCGTTGCAGGTAATGCCAAGTTCGGCCACTTCCAGCGCCACGCTTTTCGTCAGGCCCACCACGGCATGTTTCGTCGCCACATAGGGACCCTTGAAGGGTGAGGCGCGCAACCCGTGCGCGGAAGCAATATTGACGATGCGCCCCCAACCCCTTTCCTTCATGCCCGGCAGGGCTGCACGGATCGTATGAAAAGCGCTGTCGAGGGAGATCGCGACAATATGGGAGAAATCGGCGAAATCGAATTCGTCGATCGGCGCGACCTTCTGAATACCGGCATTGTTGACGAGCACGTCAATGTGACCGAATTCGGCAATGACGGTTTCCGGCAGATGTGCACTCTCGTCATAATTGGCGAGGTTGGCAGAAAAATAGACCGGCCGGTGCCGCGCCACCTTCGCAACCGCCTCCAGTGCCTGCGTCGCCGCCTCCACGGTTTCTATGCCGTGGACGGCGACGAGAAATCCCGCCTCGGCAAAACGTTTGGCGATGGCAAGGCCAATGCCGCTGGTGGAGCCGGTGACCAGAACGGTTTTCGGTTGATCCTCCATCATCCTAATCCTTCAGTTGCGGCAGGTTGCGGAAAAGCTCGAGCGCTTCGGGATTGGCGAGCGCGTCGGTGTTTTTCACCGGCCTGCCATGAATGGTGTCGCGAACTGCGATTTCGGAAATCTTGCCCGAGCGCGTACGGGGAATGGCCGTGACGGCAATGATCCTTGCCGGAACATGCCGTGGCGTAGCACCCGAGCGGATGCGGGTACGGATGGTCTTTTCGAGGTCCTCCGTCAGCGCTGCACCCTCTTTAAGGCGCACGAAGAGGATAACCCGCTGGTCACCGTCAATGTCCTGACCCACGGCAATCGCTTCCTCGACCTCCGGCACTGCTTCCACCTGACGGTATATTTCCGCCGTACCGATGCGAACCCCACCGGGATTGAGCGTCGTATCCGAGCGCCCGTGGATGACATATCCGCCGGTGGCACGTATTTCGGCAAAATCGCCATGCGCCCAGATGCCTGGGAAGCGATCGAAATAGGCAGCCTGATAACGAGAACCGTCCTCATCGCCCCAGAATTTGACGGGCATGGAAAGATGGGCATTGCGGCAGACGAGCTCACCAGCCACGCCGCGAACGGGATGGCCTTCATCGTCCAGGGTGTCGACATCCATACCGAGCATCGCGCCCTGCAGCTCCCCACGGTGAACAGGTTGCAGCGGATTGCCGCCAAGGAAACAGGCGCATATATCCGTGCCGCCGGAAATGGAGGCGAGATGCAGATCGGCCTTCCAGTCGCGATAGATATAATCGAAGGATTGCGGGATGAGCGGCGAGCCGGTGGAAAGGATTGTCCGAAGGGATGAAAGGTCATGGGTTTCGCGCGGTTTCAACCCTGCCTTCAGGCATGCGTCGATAAATTTGGCCGATGTTCCGAAGGTCGCGATCCGTTCGGCGTCAATGAGATCGATCAGCCGCGCGGGCGACGGATAACCCGGATTGCCATCATAGGTGACGAGGGTGGCGCCAAGCGCCAGGCCGGACACCTGCCAGTTCCACATCATCCAGCCGCAGGTGGTGAAATAGAAGAAACGTTCGCCTTGCCTGATATCGCATTGCAGCTTCTGCTCCTTCATATGCTGAAGAAGCAGGCCACCGCCGGAATGGGTGATGCATTTCGGCTTGCCGGTGGTGCCGGAGGAATAAAGGATCGCCAGCGGCGCCTTGACCGGCAGCCGGTTGAACGCGATTTCACCCGGCTCAAAGGGCGAAACGAAATCATTCAACGTCACGCAGCCGAGATCGGAAAGGCTGGCGGGAACAACGTCACCAATCAGCACTATCTTTTGAGGTGCAGCGCTTTCCACCACCGCGCGGATGGTCGGTCCGACATCGATCCGCTTGCCGGCATAACCGTATTCCGGCACGGCGATGAGGATTTTCGGATCGATCTGCGAGAGCCGGTCGGACGCTCCCGCCGGGCCGAAATCCGGTGAACAGGACGACCAGATGGCTCCGATGGCGCTCGTTGCCAGATAACCGACGATCGCCTCGATATCGTGGGTGACGATAGCGCCGATACGATCGCCTTCCTTCACGCCTGCGTGGACAAGCGCCTGCACCATGCGGGAGACATCCGCATAAAGCTGCCTGCGGCTGATTTCACGCCGCGTGCCATCATCTCGATGGGCGATGATCGCCAACCGTTTATCGGCATCGCGCAGCAGGTTTTCGGCATAATTGAGCCTCGCGCCGGGATAAAACTCGGCTTCCCGCATGGTCGCGCCAGGCTTGAAGGCCCTTTCGCCGCGCGTGCCGATGATCCCCAGCTCGTCCCACAGGGCATTGTAAAAGGCATCCGGTGCCTCAATGGACCAGCGCAGCAGGCCGGAATAATCATCAGCCGAAAGCCCATGCAGCGATGAGGTCCTTGTGGCAAAGGCAAAAAGCGCCGAGTGCTCCAGCCTTTCCATTGGCGGTACCCACAGAATATCCGACGGCGTGGCGTCCATCATGCCTCGCCTCCGCGTAGCATTTCGACGATTGCGGAAAAATCACGCGCGCCACCGCCCTCACCCACGAAGTTCTCATAAAGCGTCGATGCTGCGGCGCCGAGTGGAGTGGCAACGCCGGCTCCACTCGCGGCCGCCTGCGAGAGTAGCAAATCCTTCAGCATCAGCGCCGCAGCGAAACCCGGTTGATAATCATTGTTCGCCGGTGATGTCGGCACTGGTCCCGGCACCGGGCAATAGGTGGTGAGCGACCAGCATTGACCCGATGAGGTGGAGGCGACATCGAACAGCGCCTGATGCGAAAGGCCGAGTTTTTCGCCCAGCACGAAGGCCTCGGAAACCGCAATCATGGAAATGCCGAGGATCATGTTGTTACAGATCTTGGCCGCCTGGCCGTTGCCGCCCTTGCCGCAATGGACGATCTTCTTGCCCATGGCTTCCAGCACCGGCTTGGCCGCCGAGAAAGCCTCAGCCTCTCCGCCACACATGAAGGTCAAGGTGCCGGCACTGGCACCGCCCGTACCGCCAGATACAGGCGCGTCGACGGAGGGGCAACCGGCGGAAGCGGCAAGCTCGTGTGCCTTCAGGGCGCTGTCCATATCCACCGTCGAGCAATCGATGAGAAGCGTTCCGGCAGCTATTTTCTGCACCAGATCGCCATATACCGAAACAACATGTTCCCCCTTCGGCAGCATGGTTACGATCACTTCTGCCGCATCAATGGCTTCGGCAGAATCCAAAGCGACGGGAATTCCGGCCTCCCTCGCCGCCGCGCGGCATGCCTCGGAAAGGTCGAAACCCCTGACGGCATAACCGGCCTTGACGAGATTGGCGGCCATCGGCAGGCCCATATGGCCAAGTCCGATAAAAGCGACGGTCTTCATGGGAACGCTCCTCTTAGCGATTATCCGCAAGGATCATGTCGGCAGCCTTTTCGGCAATCATGATCGTTGGCGAATTGGTATTTCCGGACGTGATCCTCGGCATGATGGAGGCGTCCGCCACACGCAGCCCTGCAAGCTTGCGGAATTTCAGCCGCGTATCGACAACACTTTCGGCATCGGAGCCCATGCGCAGGGTGCCGACGGGGTGGAATATGGTCGTGCCGATATCGCCCGCAGCGCGGGCCAGATCGTCGTCATTCTCAAAAGTGGGGCCGGGCCGGTATTCCTGCGGTTTGAACCGCGAAAAGGCGGGCTGGTTGACGATGCGGCGCGTCAGCCGCATGGAATCGATGGCTACCCGGCGGTCGCCTTCCGTCGATAGATAATTCGGTCGGATTTCCGGCTGCATGGCGAAATCCGGTCCTTTCACATGCACTGAGCCTCGGCTTTCGGGCCGCAGATTGCAGACACTTGCCGTAATGGCCGGAAAAGTGTGAACCGGATCACCAAACTTGTCGAGTGACACCGGCTGGACATGATATTCCAGATCCGCCGTCTCCTTTTCCGGAGAGGAACGGGTGAAGACACCAAGCTGGCTCGGCGCCATCGACATCGGCCCGGAGCGGGTCAAAGCATATTCGAGGCCGATCCTTGCCTTTCCGAACAGGGTGGAGGCCCTCTCATTCAGCGTCAGGACGCCTGAAACCTTATAGACCATGCGCAATTGCAGATGATCCTGCAGGTTCTCGCCCACACCTTGAACTTCCGTCACTGTGTCGATACCGGCGGCCTGCAACACGTCGCCGCGGCCAACGCCGGAAAGCTCCAGAATGTGTGGTGAACCGACTGCACCTGCCGAAAGCACCGTTTCGCGCCGTGCACGCATCTTTTTCAAGACGCCGTCGTGGTGAAACTCGACGCCTGTGACCAAGCCCTCTTCGACGATGAGACGCTTGACATGGGCCTTGGTCATGACTGTCAAATTCCGGCGGCCAAGCGCCGGTTTCAAAAAGGCCTTGGCCGTGTTCCAGCGCCAGCCCGACCGCTGGTTCACATCGAAATAACCGGCGCCTTCATTGTCGCCCCGGTTGAAATCTTCGGTCGCAGGAATGCCGGCCTCACCCGCCGCCTGCTGAAAGGCATCAAGCACATCCCAGCGCACGCGCGCCTTCTCCACCCGCCATTCGCCGCCGGTGGAATGCATGTCGCCCTTGCCGCGATAAAAATCCTCCGACTTCAGGAAATAGGGCAGGATATCATCCCATCCCCAACCCTCGCAGCCGAGTTGACGCCAGACATCGTAGTCGCGGGCCTGACCGCGCATATAGATCATGCCGTTGATGGAGGAGCAGCCGCCGAGAACCTTGCCGCGAGGATAGATCAACGACCTTCCGTTAAGCCCAGGTTCTTCCGCCGTCTTGAAACACCAGTCGGTGCGCGGATTGTTGATGCAATAGAGATAACCGACCGGAATATGGATCCAATGATAATTATCGTTGCCACCCGCTTCCAGCAGCAGGACGCGATTGTTCGGGTCTTTCGAGAGGCGGTTGGCGAGAACGCATCCCGCACTTCCCGCTCCGATGACGATATAGTCAAATTCCGCCATGCTATTCTCCATGGGGCGCCCTTGCCGCGTCGCCCCGGACGCGGAGGAGCCTTCCCCCTGTTTCAAAAAATTCTTATCCCCGGTGCTGAAAACCCAGTTTTCGCCCGAGCCGCGAAGCGTAAAATTCACCGATCAGGCCGCGCCGGAACACCAGAACGCAGGCCATGAAAACGAGGCCGGTGATGATGGTGACCGGGAAATCGGATGTCGCGAGATAGTTCTGCAGTGCGACGACAAGCCCCGCACCGAAGATCGGGCCGATCATGGTGCCAATACCGCCGAGCAGGGTCATCAGGATAACCTCGCCCGACATCTGCCAGGCCACATCGGTCAAGGTTGCGAACTGGAACACCAGCGCCTTCAGGCCGCCCGCAAGACCGGCAAGCGCCGCCGACATGACGAAAGCACCAAGCTTGTAACGCTGCACGCTGTATCCAAGAGAAATGGCGCGCTGCTCGTTTTCGCGGATGGATTTCAGGATCATGCCGAACGGCGAGTTGACGAAACGCCAGATGACGAGAAGTGCCAGCACGAAGGCGGCAAGCACCGTGTAGTAAATGTTCAGCGGCGCGTTGAGATCGAGAAGGCCGAAGAGGTGTCCACGGGGCACGCCCTGCAACCCGTCCTCACCATGGGTGAAGGGTGCTTGAAGGCAGAAGAAATAAAACATCTGCGACAAGGCAAGCGTGATCATGGCGAAATAGATGCCCTGCCGGCGAATGGCGAAAAAGCCGATGACGAGGCCAAGAAGGGCGGCACCCGCCATGCCGATGAGGAGGCCGATCTCGGGCGTGACGCCCCATTCCTTCACCGAATAGGCGGTGAAATAGGCAGCGCCGCCGAAAAATGCCGCATGGCCGAAGGAAAGCAGCCCGGTGTAACCGATTAGCAGATTGAAGGCGCAGGCAAACAGCGCGAAGCAAAGCAGCTTCATCAGAAAGATCGGATAAACGAACATCGGTGCAGCGATCAGCACGGCCAGTCCTGCCAGTATCAGCACGGTCTTGATGGTTCCAGCGGTTGCGGAAACCTCCGCCTGCGGCATCGCGCCGGCTGTCGGGTTGTGAGTGGCTTTGGACATATCAGGCGTCCTTTCCGAAAAGTCCGGCGGGGCGGATGAGCAGCACAAAGGCCATGATGACGAAGATGACAATGTTGGACGCTTCCGGGTAGAACACCTTGGTCAGGCCTTCAGCGATACCCAGCATGTAGCCGGTGACGATGGCGCCCATGATCGACCCCATGCCGCCGACCACGACGACGGCGAAGACGACGATGATGAGGTTGGTGCCCATCAGCGGCGAGACCTGATAGATCGGCGCGGCCAGCACGCCGGTGAAACCGGCAAGGCCCGCGCCCAGCGCGTAGGTCAGCGTCAGGAGCACAGGCACGTTGATACCGAAGGCCTGCACCAGTGTCGGATTTTCCGTCGCCGCCCGCAGATAGGAGCCGAGCCGCGTCTTTTCGATCAACGCCCAGGTGGCGATGCAGGCGACAAGCGAGATGACGACGACGAAAGCGCGGTAGTTCGGCAGGAACATGAAACCGAGATTGGTGCCGCCTGCAAGCTCGCGCGGAACCGAATAAGGTTGACCCGCCGCACCGTACAGCCAGCGGAACGTGCCTTCCACCACCAGCGCCAGGCCGAAGGTGAAGAGCAGCCCATACAGCGGATCGAGATCGTAAAGCCGCGACAGTAGCAGGCGCTCGATGATCGCGCCGAAAAGTGCAACGACAAGCGGCGTCACCAACAGTGCCCACCAGAAGCTGATGCCGAAATATTGCAGGCCGAGAAAGGCGACGAAAGCGCCAAGCATATATTGGGCGCCATGGGCGAAATTGATAACGCGCAGCAGGCCGAAAATGACGGCAAGGCCGAGCGACAGGAGCGCATAAAACGACCCGTTGATGAGACCGATCAGCAATTGCCCGAGCAGGGCCTGAAGCGGAACGCCGAAGAGCATCGTCATCGTTAAACCCCCAGCACTTTATTGAGTTCGCCCATGCGGCCGGAAAGCTCGCCCACCGGAAAATTGCTGACCATCTGGCCATGATCCATCAGGTAGAAACGATCTGCGATGCGGCTGGCGAAGCGGAAATTCTGCTCGACCAGAACCACTGTCATGCCACGACTTTTCAAGGTCTTCAGCACCTCGCCGATGCGCTGCACGATTACAGGCGCAAGCCCTTCGGTCGGCTCATCGAGCAGGAGAACCTTGACCCCTGTGCGCAGGATGCGCGCCATGGCCAGCATCTGCTGTTCGCCGCCGGAAAGCTTGGTGCCGGGGCTCGCCCGACGTTCGTAAAGATTGGGAAACAGCTCGTAGATTTCATCGAGCGTCATGCCGCCGGATGCGACGACGGGCGGCAGTTTCAGATTTTCCTCGACGCTCAGTGTCGCGAAGATGCCGCGCTCTTCCGGCACGAAACCGAGGCCGTATTTCGCCGTGCGATGCAACGGCACCGGCATCATATCCTTGCCGCCGAGCTTGATCACGCCCTTGCGGTTGCGGATGATGCCCATGATGGTGCGCAGCGTCGTGGTCTTGCCAACCCCATTGCGCCCGAGAATGGTGATGGTTTCGCCTTCGCCGACGGTTAGATCGACGCCGTGCAGCGCCTGGCTTTCGCCGTACCAGGATTTCAGGTTGGAGACTTCGAGCATTGCCGCCATATCACGCCTCCTCCGTGCCCATATAGGCCGTACGCACGCGCGCATCGGCGGATACGGTGGCATAATCGCCTTCCGCCAGAATTTCGCCCCGCTGCAGCACCGTGACCTGATGGCAGATATCCGCCACGACCTTCAGATTGTGTTCGACCATCAGCACCGCGCGCGTTTTGGCCACTTCGCGGATGAGATCGGCGACATGCGCGACATCCTCGCCACCCATGCCCGCCATCGGCTCATCGAGAAGCAATACCTTCGGGTCGAGCGCAAGCGTGGTGGCGATTTCAAGAACGCGCTTGCGACCGTATGAAAGATCTGCCGCAAGTGCATTTTTTTCCCGTGTCAGGCCAACCGTTGCGATCAACTCCTCGGCACGTGCATTGAGCCTGTCGAGTGAAGAGAGCGGCAGCCAGAATTGCGTTGAAAGGTTATTCGGCCGCTGCAACGCCACCCGCACGTTCTCAAGAACCGTCAGATGCGGAAACACCGCCGATATCTGGAAAGACCTGACGAGACCGAGCCGCGCCACCTTGTCCGGCGGCGTCTTTGTTATATCCGTTCCCATGAAGGTGATCGCCCCGCCTGTCGGCTGGAGAAACTTGGTCAACAGGTTGAAGACCGTGGTTTTGCCGGCGCCGTTCGGACCAATAAGTGCATGCACGCGGGCATGATGGACGTCGAGATCGACGTTTTTCACGGCCGCGAATGCGCCGAAGGTCTTGGAGAGACCGCGCGCCGAAAGCACGACGCGGGGTTCCGCCTGACCGGCAGGGGCGGGAGCGATCATCATGAAGTTCCCCCTTTTTACTGCGTTACCAGCGGGCAACCGCTTTTTGCGGGGTCCATGAAGGCTTCCTTGCCGGGGATCGTGGCAAGCACCTTGTAGTAGTCCCACGGCTGCTTGCTCTCATCCGGCTTCTTCACTTCCATCAGATACATGTCGTGGATCATGCGGCCATTGGCGGCCACATGGCCATCCTTCGAGAAGACGTCGTTGACAGGCATTTCCTTCATGGCCTTTGCCACGGCGTCGGCATCGTCGGTGCCGGCCTTATCGATGGCCTTCAGGTAATGCAGCACGGCGGAATAGGTGCCAGCGTGGACCATGTTCGGCATGGCGCCGGTACGTTCCTTGAACCGTTCGCCGAATTTGCGCGATTCATCGTCGCGGTCCCAATAGAACCCTTCCGTCAGCGTCAGGCCCTGAGCCGCTTCGAGACCGAGGCCGTGCACTTCGGCAAGCGTAAAGAGAAGGGCCGCCAGCCGCTGCCCGCCCGCAACGATACCGAATTCAGCGGCCTGCTTGATTGCGTTGGAGGTGTCGAGACCGGCATTGGCAAGGCCGATGACCTTCGCGCCTGATGACTGCGCCTGCAACAGGAAGGAGGAATAATCCGTAGAGGCCAGCGGATGGCGCACGGAACCCAGCACCTTGCCGCCATTGGCCTTGACGAAGTTGGACGTGTTTTCTTCCAGCGAATAACCAAAGGCGTAATCCGCAGTCAGAAAGAACCAGCTGTCGCCGCCCTGTTTCACCAGCGCACCGCCGGTGCCGACTGCCAGCGAATAGGTGTCGTAGGCCCAGTGGAAACCATAGGGGCTGCACTGCTTGCCCGTCAGTTCCGTGGTCGCAGCGCCCGTGTTGATGGTGATCTTCTTTTTGTCCTTCGAGAGAGCCTGCACGGCAAGGCCGACCGAGGAAGAGGTCAGTTCCATGATCGAATCGACCTGTTCGGTGTCGTACCACTGCCGGGCGATGTTGGAGGCGACATCCGCCTTGTTCTGGTGGTCAGCCGTTACCACTTCCACCGGCGCGCCCAGCACCTTGCCGCCAAAATCCTCGACCGCCATCTTCGCGGCCTCATAAGAGTATTTACCGCCGAAATTGGCGTAGACGCCCGACTGGTCGTTCAAGATGCCGATCTTGACCTTGCCGTCCGAAATCTCGGCAGCGTAAGCGGCGGTGCCTGCCGCCAGTGCCATGGCCGTGGATAAAACGATACTCTTGCGCATGACTTCTCCTCCCAGAGATGATTGCGAGCCTCAGATAGGTCTGTGCAACGGTGAACGAAGGCGCATTGCGATCGTCCCACGGTGTTGCATCACAACGGTCGCGCCACCCTCCTCAAAGCAGCGCCTCCCTATGTAGACTTCTCGAATTCGGCCGTTGACACAAGAGCGGGGCATCATCAAATTGCGAACAGGAACTGTTCATTTTTGAACAGACCTGGCAATGGAGACCGAATTGGCCACGCCTTTTACCTGGGACGACCTGCAATATTTTCTGGCGGTGGCCCGCACCGGACAACTTTCATCGGCAGCGCGTAGCCTGCGCACCAGCCACGCCACCGTCTCCCGCCACATCGACCGGCTGGAATTCTCGCTTAAAACCAAGCTGTTCGAGCGAAATCCACGTGGTTACGAACTGACAACGGTCGGGCGGCGCCTGGTCGATACCGTCGAGCGCATCGAGGCGGAAGCGGAAAGATTGCAATCGGATATTTCCGAAAGCGGCAGCCTGCTGCGCGGCGTGGTCAGGCTCAGTGCGCCTGAAGGTTTTTCCAACTTTTTCTTCGTGGAAAGGCTGAAAGACTTCGCCGTCACCCATCCGCACATCATGGTGGAGATGGTTACGATCCAGCAGATCATGGCATTGTCGAAGAAAGAAGCGGATGTGGCGGTCACACTCGATCCGCCGAAAGCAGGCCCCTACATCAACGAACAGATCGTCGATTACACGCTGCATATCTACGCATCGCGTTCCTATCTTGCCAGCCACCCGAAAATCACCCGGCGCGAAGATTTGCCCGATCATTTCTTTATCGGTTACGTGCAGGATCTGATCTTCTCGCCGGGCCTCGATTACATGCGCGACGTGATGCCCGGCCTCCGGCCCAACTTCCAGTCATCGAGCATTTTTGCGCAGTTGACTGCAACGCTGAGCGGACGTGGCCTTTGCATATTGCCCAACTTCATCGCCGCACGCTTTCCGGACCTGCAGATGGTGCTGGCAGGTGAAGTGGAACTGCGGCGGGGTTACTGGCTGACAAGCCATCAGGACCTTGCCAATGTGCCGCGCGTGCGCTCGCTGATGGATTTCATTCTCACGACGGCGCGCGCCCACCAAAATCTCTTCATCCTCGACCGCAAGACGATCGCCTGAAACGACCGTCGTTCACATTTCGGCGACACCGTGTCTACGCGTGGCGGATTGGAGAATCCGCACTGCAGCCTATATGACTGACAACAACGATGCCGGCTCAAGTCAGCTGCAGCCTAAACATTTGGAAGGTCATCATGAAAAAGATCGGATTTCTATCCTTCGGACACTGGACGCCCTCGCCCCAGTCGCAGACCCGCTCTGCTGCAGACACCCTGCTGCAATCGATAGACCTGGCCGTTGCTGCGGAAGAACTCGGCGCCGACGGCGCTTATTTCCGTGTCCACCACTTCGCCCGCCAGTTGGGATCACCTTTTCCGCTGCTTGCCGCCGTTGGCGCAAGAACGAAAAGTATCGAGATCGGCACCGGCGTCATCGACATGCGTTATGAGAACCCCTTTTACATGGTGGAGGATGCGAGTTCAGCCGATCTCATCGCCGGCGGACGCCTGCAACTCGGCATCAGTCGCGGTTCTCCCGAACAGGTGATCGACGGCTGGCGCTATTTCGGCTACCGCCCTGCCGAGGGCCAGACCGAGAAGGACATGGCGCGCCAGCACACCGAAGTCTTCCTCGAGCTTCTGAAGGGCGAAGGTTTCGCCGAGCCGAACCCTCGGCCGATGTTTCCCAACCCGCCCGGCCTGCTGCGGCTGGAGCCGCACTCCGAAGGGCTGCGTGAGCGCATCTGGTGGGGTTCCAGCTCCAATGCGACGGCGGTTTGGGCGGCAAAGCTTGGCATGAACCTTCAAAGCTCCACCCTGAAAACGGATGAGACCGGCGAACCCTTCCATGTGCAGCAGGCCGAACAGATCCGTGCTTACCGCGCCGCATGGAAAGAGGCTGGACACGCCCGCGAGCCTCGCGTGTCGGTCAGCCGCAGCATCTTCGCTCTCGTTAACGATCGCGACCGATCCTATTTCGGTTACGGCAGCGAGGGTGACGACAAGATCGGTTACATCGACGACAAGACGCGCGCGATCTTCGGGCGCAGCTACGCCGCCGAACCGGAAGCATTGATCGAGCAGCTAAAAGCCGACGAAGCCATCGCCGAGGCCGACACACTGTTGCTGACCGTGCCGAACCAGCTGGGCGTCGACTACAACGCCCATGTTATCGAGACGATCCTCAAACAGGTGGCTCCTGCACTCGGCTGGCGCTAACTCTGGCAAAACCTGCATCATGCCCACACCGTCACCCCGGATTAGATTCTGGGTGACGGTGCGATCCAGTCTTCGATAGCGCACGATTCCTTTGACGGCGCCGACGCCCCGTGGCCGGATGCAATCCGGGCTGAACGCCTCTGTTTCATTTCACCGCTTTGCCGTAGCGGGCGATGCTTTCGGCCAAAGGCGTGGTGCTGGCGCCGGGATGCTCCGGGCGCTTGTAAACACCATCGCGAACATGGATCGGCTCTTCGAAATGGTCCTTGATCCACGGAATATATTCGAGGATGGTCGATGCCGGATGCCAGTAACTCAGATGCACATGCACCTGACTCATCTCACCGGCATGCGGAACGACAGGCAGGCGATTGGCGAGCGCGAGGTCAGCGACCTGGATATATTCGGTGATGCCGCCAAGCCGGGTTACATCCGGCTGGACATAGGCAACCGCGCCCGCATCGATGAATGACCGGAACGCATCCACCGTATAAAGCTGCTCTCCGAGAGCGATGGGAATGGATGTGTTGCGTGCCAGCCGCGCGTGGCTGGTCACATCGTCGTACCAGAGCGGTTCTTCGAACCAATAGATATTCAGATCCTTTGCCGCCGCGCAGAAGCGCTGGCATGTCGGCAGATCCCACTTGCCGTTACCATCGATAGCGATGCGTATCGCGGAGCCGAGACGCTTGCGCACCGCCGCGAGGCGTCCGATATCAATATTCGGATCATCGTGCCCGACCTTGATTTTCAGGCGGGTAAAGCCTTCCTCTTCAACTGCCCTGGCGCTGCCCGCCAGCAGATTTTCGAGATTGAAGGAAAGCCAGCCTATATCGGTATTGTAAGCTTCGACCCCTGTGGTGCGCGCGCCGCCGAGGTATTGCCAGAGTGGCACGCCCGCCTTCTTCGCCTTCAGATCCCAGAGCGCCACATCGACCGCGGCCAGCGCCAGATGGGTGATGCCCGCGCGGCCGACCCATTGCAGGGACGGATAACGGGCAAGTTTTGTCCACAGCCGCGAATGTTCGGATGCATCCTCGCCGATCAGCAGAGGCGCATAGCAATCGCTGATGCAGGATGTGATCAACCGGTCGGACGGCAGATGCGCATGGGTACCGGTGAAGCCGTAGCCCTCAAGGCCGTCACTCGTCGTAATTTTTGCGCCGACGACGCCCCAATGGGTGATGCTGTGGGTGGAATCGGAAATGGATTCCGATGTCAGCGGCAGATGCAGGATGAAAGGTTCGACAGCGGTTATTTTCATGATCGGTCAATTCCTCGACGCTTGAGCAGCTTTTGGGGAGGAATAAACGGAAGTTCCGTTCTGATCGAAGCTCCACCTATCAACCAGCGGAATGTCGCCACTGCCCCGCGATCAATGACCGCAGGAGATGAAGCCTCAGGGGATTGCCCGGCCACCCTCCTCCAGCAGCCAGCTTCCGATAACGGATACAGCTAAAGCAAAATCGACCATTGTAAAATAAAAAATTTTTTATTTTTTATATTCCGTCATTGCCAGTCACTCGCGGTTAGGTGATGGTGTTGCCATGAACACACTGATCAAAGTCACGCTCGCCGACCAAGCGCATCAGGAACTGCGGGCGCGCATCGTCAGCGGCAGATTGCGCGGCGGCGAACGGCTGTTGCCCAACGAACTTGCCGCCGATCTCGGCATCAGCCCCACGCCGGTCAAGGAAGCATGCCTGAAACTCGAGGCAGACGGGCTGGTGGTCAATTCCTCAAGGCGCGGCATGGTAGTGCGCGATTTTACCGTGGAGGATGTGGAAGAACTCTACGCCGCCAGAATGCTGCTGGAAAAAGGCGCTGTGGAAGTGGCCTTCGATGCCGGGCAGCTGGACGAAGCCTTGCATGCGCAGCTTCTGGAAAGCCTTGCGAAACACCGTGAATTTGCCACGAGCGCGACGCTGGACGATCTCTCCAAAGCGCTGTTTCACGATCGCAGCTTCCACACGGCCCTTGTTTCGGCCGCGCGCATTCCGGTCATTTCCGGCACGCATGGGCGCATTCTCGATCAGACCCACACGGTTTTCGTATCGATCCTTGGCGACTACGCCCGCTCTGTCGAGGAACACCAGAATATTGCCGACGCCATAGCCGCCCGCAGCAAGGCCCAGATTATCGACGCCCTATGGCGCCATCTGGAACGTAGCCGGCAGAATACGCTGCGGCAGGTGCGTCTGCTGAGAGAGGCCGGCGCCTGAGCGCACCCCCGCAATCTTTTTAAGTCCTGAAAAAACAACAGGCCGGAAATCCGGCCTGTTCCACTTATTCATCGGTCAATCGTCGATCTCAAGCCGTCGCAGCCTGCCGTGCCGCCTTGCGGCGCTCTACGCGGGCGCGGATGGCGTCTACATCCGTTACCGGAGTGGCGGCAAAAAGCTGGCGCGTATAGGCGTGCTTCGGATCGGCAAATAGTTCCTCGCGCGTGCCCTGCTCCACGGCTACACCCTTCGAGATAACCATGACGTCATCGGCGATATAGCGAACGACGGAAAGGTCGTGGCTGACGAAGACGTAGGTCAGCTCGAACTCTTCCTGGAGATCTCTCAGCAGGTTCAGCACCTGCGCCTGCACTGAAAGATCGAGTGCCGAGACCGGCTCGTCCAGCACCAGAAGTGCGGGGTTGAGCATCAGCGCCCGCGCAATCGCGATGCGCTGCCGTTGGCCGCCAGAGAACATGTGCGGATATCGGTTGAAGTGTTCGGGACCCAATCCAACCTTCACGAGCATGGCTTCAGCCCGCTCACGACGCTCGGACGCCGGCATTTTGGTGTTGATGACTAGCGGCTCCATCAGCACGTCGCCAACCTTCTGGCGCGGATTGAGGCTACCATAGGGGTTCTGGAACACCATCTGCACCTTGGAGCGCATGTCCGTGCCGGGACGGCGCTTTGCGATATCGACCGGCTGGCCGTCGATCTTCAGCTCGCCACCGGATGCCGGGTCGATCAGCGCGATGATGCGCGCAAGCGTCGATTTGCCGGAACCGGACTCGCCGACGATGGCGAGCGTCTTGCCGCGCTCGACGGCAAAATCGATGCCTTTCAACGCCTGCACGGTCTTTGCTCCGCCGAACAGGCCGCCCGGAACGTGATAATGGCGGGTAATGCCCTTGCCTTCGACAACGATGCTCATTGAACGCCCTCCTTGCCGAAGAAGTCGGAAACCGTGGGCAGGCGGTCGCCGGTTGCATGTTCCGGCAGCGCGGAAAGCAATGCCTTGGTATAGGGATGCTGCGGGGCCTCAAACAGGCTCAGCACATCCGCTTCCTCCATCTTGCGGCCCTTATATTGCACGACCACGCGGTCTGCTGTTTCGGCCACGACACCCATGTCATGGGTGATGAGGATCAGCGCCATGCCGTATTCTTCCTGCAGATCCATCAACAGATCGAGGATCTGTTTCTGGATCGTCACGTCGAGCGCGGTGGTCGGCTCGTCGGCGATCAAGAGACGCGGTTTGGAAGCGATGGCGATGGCGATCATCACACGCTGGCATTGACCGCCGGACATCTGGTGCGGATAGGCATTGAGCTTGGTTTCCGGATCGGGAATACCGACGGACCGGAACAGCTCCAGTGCGCGTGCACGCGCCGCAGACCGGCCCATGCCGAGATTGAGGCGCAGCACCTCCTCGATCTGGAAACCGACCGTAAAGGACGGGTTGAGCGACGCAACCGGCTCCTGGAAGATCATGGTGATCTCGCGGCCGATCAGCTTGCGGCGCTCCTGCGGCGACATGGCCAGCAGGTTTATACCATCGAAGATCATCTCGTCGGCGGTGATCGTCGCCGTATCGGGCAAAAGCCCCATGACGGCGAGCATGGAGACCGACTTGCCGGAACCGGACTCGCCGACGATGGCAAGCACCTCATGCTTGTCCACGGAGACGTCGATGCCGTTGACGGCCGTGAACGCGCCGGTGGCGGTGGCAAACTTGACGGTGAGGTTCTTGATTTTCAGCAGGCTCATCGCTTAGCTCCGCTTCAGTTTGGGATCGAGCGCATCGCGCAGCCCGTCACCCATCAGGTTGATGGCAAGCACCGATACGAGGATCGTCAGGCCGGGAAGGGTAACGACCCACCAGGCGCGCAGGATGAACTCGCGGGCTTCGGCCAGCATCGTGCCCCATTCGGATGCGGGCGGCTGCGCGCCCATGCCAAGGAAGCCGAGAGCCGCCGCATCGAGAACGGCAGATGAGAAGGAGAGCGTCGCCTGCACGATCAAAGGTGCAAGGCAGTTCGGCAAAATCGTCTTGAACATCAGCCGGAAATTGCCGGCACCCGCCACACGGGCGGCGGTGACATATTCACGCCGAAGCTCGCTCATGACAGCTGCACGCGTCAGACGCGCGAAATGCGGCTGATAGACGATGGCAATCGCGATCATGGCGTTGGTCAACCCCGGACCAAGGATCGCAACCAGCACCAGTGCCAGAAGCAGCGATGGAAACGCCAGGATGACGTCCATCACGCGCATGATGACAGTGTCCACCCAGCCGCCGAAGAAGCCGGCGACGAGACCGATGACAATGCCGCCGACAAGGGCGATGGAAACAACGACGACGCCGATGAACAGCGAATATTGCGCGCCATAGATCAGTCGGGACAGCATGTCGCGGCCGACAGCGTCGGTGCCGAGCAGGAATGCGGTACGGCCTCCATCCTGCCAGACCGGCGGGACGAGCAACGCGTCTCTATATTGCTGGGTCGGGTCATGCGGGGCAATCACGGCTGCGAAAACCGCGATCAGAACCAGAAGAAGGAAGACGGCAAGGCCGACGACGGCGCCACGGTTCTGGCGGAAGTAGAACCAGAAATCGGCGATCATCCGGCGGCGGATGGCGGCGTCGGAAAGCCTGACGCCGGGAGCTGTGGTCACATCGCTCATTTGTGACGGATCCTTGGATTGATGAGGCCATAGGTGAGATCGACAAGCAGGTTGACGATCATCACCAGACCCGCGATCAGAAGCAGGCCGCTCTGCACGACCGGATAGTCGCGGCGCGAGATGGAGTCGATCATCCACTTGCCGATGCCCGGCCAGGAGAAGATGGTTTCGGTCAGGATTGCACCCGCCATCAGCACACCGATCTGCAGGCCGATGGTGGTGATGACCGGGATCATGGCGTTGCGCAATGCGTGAACGCCGACGACACGGGACGGCGACATGCCCTTTGCACGCGCTGTCCGCACATAATCCTCACCGAGGACTTCGAGCATTGCCGACCGTGTCTGGCGGGCAATAACTGCAAGCGGGATGGTGGCAAGCACCACCGAAGGCAGGATGAGATGTGACAGAGCCGAAGCGAAAGCACCCTTCTGCCCCGAAATCAGGCTGTCGATCAGCATGAAACCGGTGACGGAAGGGAAGAAATACATCAACGAGATACGGCCCGACACCGGTGTCCATTGCAGGATGCCGGAGAACATGATGATGAGCAGCAGGCCCCACCAGAAGATAGGCATGGAGAAGCCAACCAGCGCCGTCGTCATGGAGATCTGGTCGAACCACGAGCCACGGCGGATGGCTGCGATGACGCCGACCGGCACACCGATCAGTGTGGCGAGGATGATGGCGACGAGGCCAAGCTCGACTGTCGCGGGGAAGAGCGCCAGGAACTCGGTCAGAACGGGTTTCTTGGTGACCAGCGAATTGCCGAGATCACCCTGAAGCAGCCGCCCGAGAAAATGGAGATATTGCTGCCAGATAGGCTGGCTGAAGCCAAGCTGTTCGGCAAGTTGTGCATGCCGCTCGGGCGAAATGCCACGCTCACCCGCCATCAACAGCACGGGATCGCCCGGCAGGACGCGAACGAAGGCAAAGGCAACGATGGTAATCCCGAGAAATGTCGGAACGAGATAGAGAAGTTTGCCGAAAATGAACCGGATCATGGTTTTTTCCTGAAAAGACGCGCGAAAGAACCTGAGTTCTTCCGCGCGTCCTGTTGTTTGGGATTACTCAGCGATATCGACGGATTCGAAGGTGAAGTCGCCAAGCGGGCTCATGGTAAAGCCGGAAACCTTGGCGGACATCGGAACGAACTGCGTGGAGTGCGCAAGCGTCGCCCACGGAGCCTGTTCCTTGAAGATCACCTGCGCCTGCTCATAAAGCTTGGTGCGCTCGGCAACGTCAGTGGTCTGCTTTGCCTTGGAAAGCAGTTCGGAGAACTCCTTGTTGCACCACTGAGCACGGTTTGCACCGCCTTCGCCGGTTGCAGCGCAGGAAAGCAGAACGCCCATGAAGTTATCAGGGTCACCGTTGTCGCCGGTCCAGCCAAGGATGACGGCACCGTCGCGGTTCACTTCAGTCGACTTCTTGAGGTATTCACCCCATTCGAAGGAGACGATCTCGGCCTTGACGCCAACCTTCGCGAAATCCGACTGGATCAGCTCGGCGGTGCGGCGGGCATTCGGCATGTATGGACGCTGAACCGGCATCGCCCAGATCTTCATCGTCAGATCCTTGACGCCAGCGGCTTCGAGAGCCTTCTTGGCAGCTTCCGGATCGTAAGGATCGTCCTTGATGCTGTCGTTGTAGGACCACATCGTCGGCGGGATCGGGTTCTTGGCAACCGTGCCGGCACCCTGGAATACGGCGTCGATGATCGCCTGCTTGTTCATCGCCATGTTCAGCGCCTTGCGGACTTCCGGCTTGTCGAAAGGTGCAACGGTGGTGTTGTAGGCGAAGTAGGCAACGTTCAGGCCCGGCTGTTCATCGAGCTTGAGGTTGGAATCGGCACGAATGGTGGCGAGGTCGGCCGGGGCCGGATAAGGCATAAGGTGGCATTCGCCAGCCTTCAGCTTCTGCAGACGAACGGCAGCGTCCGGCGTGATCGCGAAGATCAGATCGTCGATCTTCGGAGCTTCGCCCCAGTAGTCGGCGTTCTTCTGGTAGCGGATGACCGCGTCCTTCTGATAGGCGACGAACTTGAACGGGCCGGTGCCGATCGGCAGGTTGTTGAAGTCTTCCTTGGTGCCGGCCTTATCAAGCGTATCAGCATATTCCTTCGAAACGATCGAAGCGAAAGGCATCGCGATATTGGCAAGGAACGGTGCTTCAGGACGGGTCAGCACGAACTTCACGGTGTAATCGTCAACCTTGACGATTTCCTTGATCAGCGACGGCATTTCCATGGAGTTGTAATATTCGTAGGTGATGCCTGCGATATACTGGTTCCACGGGTTCTTTGTGTCACCCTGGCGGTTGTAGCTGAAGATCACATCATCGGCGTTGAAATCGCGGCTTGGCGTGAACTTCTCGTTGGAGTGCCACTTTACGCCCTTGCGCAGGTGGAACGTGTATTCGAGGCCATCGCTCGAAACTTCCCACTTTTCGGCAAGGCCTGGCTCAACTTCGGTCGTGCCCTTCTTGAACTCGGTCAGACGGTTGTAGACCGGATGCGCGGAGGCATCGAAGGTGCCGCCGGCGGTGTAAGGCGAAGGATCGAAGCCTTCCGGAGATGCCTCGGAGCAATAAACGAAGGTCTTCGCCATGGCGGGCACGGCGGAAGCCATCGCAAGCGCAGAGGCTATAAGCAAACTGCGGGTCAGCGTTTTCATCTGGTGGTCCTTTCCCTCTTTTTCTGAGTTTATGCGACCCCGTTTTAAGGGGCCTACCTGTCCTGGTCAGCGACGACGCGGAGCCCCGTGTCGCCGTTCGGTCCTGTGCCTCCCGACCAATTACCCGGCGACCGGCTGGAACAGCCGGTCGAGGTTCTTTTCCGGCGGGCAGAACCAGCGTGGTCCCGCCTCCGTCATATAAGCTATATCCTCGAGACGGACGCCGCATTCCCCATAAACGCACAGCATCGGCTCGATGGAAAAGCACATTCCCGGCTGAAGTGCCGTGGCATTTCCTGCAACGATATAGGGTTCTTCGTGAATATCCAGCCCAAGCCCATGGCCGGTGCGATGCGGTAGACCCGGAACCTGATAATCCGGCCCAAAACCGGCCGCCTTCAGGCTGTCGCGCGCGGCCTTGTCCACGTCCGAGCAGGCAGCACCGACCCGGGCCGCGTCAAAGGCAGCAGCCTGCGCGTCCCGCTCGGCGTTCCAGAGAAAACGCTGCCGTTCCGTCGGCTGGCCGAACACATAGGTGCGGGTGATATCCGAACGATAGCCATGAAGGATGCCGCCGAGATCGACCAGCACCATGTCGCCGTCAACAAGCGTCTGCGCATAGGGCACGCCATGCGGATAAGCCGTCGCCTCGCCGAACTGAACCGCCACGAAAAGCGGCTTCATGCCAAGCGCAACATGTGCGGCGTTAACGAAGTCAGCCACTTCCGTGGTGGATATGCCGGGACGCAGCCCCTCGAACACGGCCTTCTGCACGCCGTAGCTCGCATCCATCGCCGCCTGGATGATGGCAATCTCGGCTGCGGATTTGACCTGCCGCTGGCCGACGATCATCGGTTGGGCGGAAATGATGCGGCCTTGCAGACGCTGCATCAGGGCCGATGCGAAAACGAAAGGAGTGGCAGGATCGATCGCGACAAGGTGGCCGGGACAGCCGAGCGCTTCGATGCGGTTTGCCATCAGGTCAAAAGGACTTTCATCCTCTTCCCAGACGGCAACTTCGCCCTCGATACGGATCATCGTCCGTAGTTTCGGCTCTTCAAACGCCGGACTGACATAGACCGGCTTGCCTTCTGCCGGCACCAGGGCGCCGTGAATGCGCTCCGAAAGACCAAGCGACAGGCCAGTGTAATAGGTCAGCGACGATGATGCATCGAGCCAGACCGCCTTGATATTTTGCTGGATTAGCTGCGCTTGCAGGCCGCGCAACCGCAACCCGAGCTCGTCTTCAGCGATCGATGAAACCGCGATCGGCTGAAACCGCTTCAGCGCCTCTTGAAAGTCTGCCATTCTCTCCCCGCCGCTTTCAGGCGCACAGACACAAGCGTGTCGGCAACTCCCAAGCGTTCTTTTGCCAATGCTTAAACACAGGCCGGGGGCTAAGCAATGGGCCAGGACCATGCACCGCCACAAAACTGTGCATATTCATCTAGACATAACGAAATCGTGATCGACACGCGCCCGATTTCGACAATCATCGCCTTGACGGGAAAATCAGAAATCCCCCGGAAACTTAAGGGGAAAAGCGGGGTATCGGTCATCCGGGCGCAGACGGCGCGCAGAAACCTCACCGCAAGATGCATTGGAAAAAGAAGCCCAGAAAAGGAAAAAGCCTGCCGCGGGAGGAGGTGCGGCAGGCTTCAAACTTGATCGGTGATTGGGAGGAGGAGTACCACCGATCCGCATCGAGCGACACTGGGAGGAGGAGTGCGTCGCTTCGATGATTTGAATATAGCGGTATCCGCGATTTTTAACAGAGCAAGTCTCGCAATGCAGCATTGCATTTTTGCATAGCTCGAAAATTCCTGCTTTGTTTTTTAGCACTCCCGCAGAAGACGTTGGAAATCAACTTTCCCGATGCACTTGAAAACCGGCAAAGGACTGGTTGACCGGCATGAGTTCGAGGCTGTTGATGTTGATATGTTTGGGCTGCGAGGCGACCCAATGGATCGTATTGGCGATATCCTCGGCCGTGATCGGATTGACGCCCTTGTAAAGATTGTCCGAGGCATCCTGGTTGCCGCCGGTGCGAACAAGCGTGAATTCCGTTTCGCACATGCCCGGTTCGATCGAGGTGACGCGCACGCCCTTGCCATGCAGGTCGGAGCGCAGACCGAGCGAGAATTGCCGCAGGAAGGCTTTCGTTCCGGCATAGACATTGCCGCCCGCATAGGGCCAGTGCGCAGCTACCGAGGAAAGGTTGATGACAATGCCCTTGCGGTCGATCAACGTGGGCAAAAGGTGGTGGGTGATGTTCAAAAGACCGGTGATGTTGGTGTTCACCATGGTCTGCCAGTCTTTCAGCGGCACCTGCGGTGCAGGTGCAGTGCCGAGCGCAAGCCCCGCATTGTTGACGAGAATATCGATGTCCCGGAAACCTTCCGGCAAAGCCGCAAGTGCCTTTTTAGTGGCATCTTCTTCGGTAACATCGAAGGCAGCGCCGTGAAAAGCGAAGCCGAGTTCTTGCGCCAGCGCCTCCAGCCGTTCCGCCCGCCGACCTGTGCCGATGACCTTCCAGCCTTCCTTGGCGAAGCGCCGCGCCGTGGCCTGTCCGAAGCCGGACGTGGCGCCGGTGATGAGGATGGTACCGCTCATGATGATGTCTCCACTAAATTCGTTCTGTCGGGATCAGTCTGTGTCAGTAATTTTTCAGCGGCGGCCGCCAGGCAGCGCTTATACGCCTCGAGATCCGTATAGAGGGCCTCTGCCGTGGCGTTGCCGACGATGACGACGCCGCCACGCCGCAAAATTCCGCCGTGCAGCATGAGATTGTCGACCATGTCGAAATTCTCGATCGACAAACCGTCCGGGCCGCGATAGCGCCCTGTTTCATCGATTGCGGCAACACCGTCATATTGCGCCTTGATGCGGGTGAAGTGATTGGCCGCGACATTGGTGTAGGCGAAAACCGGCTTGCCCAGCGCGCACATGAACCCCAGTTCGTAGCTCGTTCCCGTATCGGCGGCGATGCCGCGAAACGGCGTGAGATTGGCGATGACCGCATCCGCTTCCAGCATCATCCGCTCGTCTATGGCATTGATGTTGCAGCCGTGGCCGATTTTCGTGTCCGCGGGCGGAATTTCCAAATCGCCCGGCGAAAGCGGCGTAAACCCGGCCTCGCGTGCAAGCGAGGCCTTGAGGTCGAGCATTTCACGGGCATTCGGGAGGAAAACCTCCGGCCCGGCGAGATAGATTTTCTTTGTCATGGGAAATTTCATACAATTTGGAGAAACAGGATTTCCGCAAACCTAACCCGGAGACTTTCGCAAACGCAAGTACCAAGCGGACATGCGCCAAGGCGCGTCGGAGCGACCTACAAAACGGTATCGTCAAACCTGTCTTTCCGTTATAGCCGGAGCAACGAACTGGACATTCCCGGAGCAAGACAATGGCAGCAACCATCCGTTATCACGAAGGCGATATTTCCGCCGCAGATGCCGCACGCTACCTTGGCGCCATCGCAATCGATACGGAAACACTGGGGCTGGTGCCACGCCGCGACCGTCTCTGTGTCGTTCAGCTTTCTCCTGGAGACGGCACGGCGGATGTCATCCGCATCGCTGCCGGCCAGAAGGAGGCTCCAAACCTCACCCATATGCTTGCAGACCCTGCCCGGCAGAAGATTTTTCACTATGGCCGTTTCGATATCGCCGTTCTGTTCCACACGTTCGGTGTGACGACGACGCCGGTTTTCTGCACCAAGATCGCCTCCCGCCTGACCCGCACCTATACCGACCGGCACGGGCTGAAGGACAATCTGAAGGAAATGCTTGAGGTCGACATCTCGAAGGCGCAGCAATCCTCCGACTGGGCAGCAGAAAAACTGTCACCCGCACAGCTCGAATATGCTGCATCCGATGTGCTGCATTTGCATGCCCTGCGCGACAAGCTGACCCACCGCCTCGTGCGTGATGGTCGCCTCGATCATGCCGATGCCTGTTTCGCGTTTCTGCCGACCCGTGCCAAGCTCGATCTTCTGGGCTGGGACGAAACGGATATCTTCGCCCATAGCTGAGCGGTTTCACGCTTCGTTTAAGGACTGATTTACCGAAACTGCCTATTCTCGGCCGCAACTTTGGGTGGCCGGGGACTTCCAGATGATTACACCGTTGCAGCAGACGGCAAGCATTGCAGTCAGCGACCTCATGCGGTCGATGGTGGAAACCATTGAGGAACGCCATCGCGAAGAGCAGGAAAAAGCGAACGGCACCAAAAAAGACGAGACGATAAAGACCCAGCCGCAGCCGGACCAAAGCCATCGCGTTGCCAATGAAAAGATAAGCGCCTATCTGTTCGGCGCCATGAAGCCTGATGGCGATGCCTTCGCCTCGCTTGTCTCCCGTTTCTCGTCTGCGCTTGGCATCACCCAGGAAAACGATGAATCGAACGCGGCTTTCGCGCAAAGGCTTCAGGACGCGCTGACCCTGACCGACGGCTTTGAAAAAACCGATGCGGCAGGAAAAGCCACGACGATTTCGCTGAAATCCTTCGGCGTTTCGGAAGCGCAGGTCGTGGAAGTCCTGAATAACGGCGTAACTACCAAGACCGCGCCCATGGCAGCACTTGCCGCACGCATTGCCCAAAATGCCGGCCTGAGCGGCAAGGAAGAAGATTTCGGCGTGCAGATGTCGAAAGCAATCATGGCAGTGCGCGCCACCGCACCCAAAAATGTCAATGATCTCGAAGAATCGACTGGCCTCAAGGAACTTGGTATTTCCGCGCAGCAGATGATCGCCGCAATCGCAAACCCATTTGGCGATGCGGCACGCGCCGTGAAGAATGCGCTGAACGATCAGGCGCAGGGCACCCAATTCATGACACGGGAAACGATGAAGGTCATCCAGCGCCTGGAAGACGTTGCCGATCCGAAAACCAAGGAAGAATTGCAGGCCGAACGCGGCAAAAACCGCATGGGCGAAATCAACGATGCCGAAGTTGCGGCCGAGCGGGAAGAGGATATCCAGACCCGAGACGCACAGGGCAAGCTGGAGGATGTGCAAAAACTTCAGGACGTCGTGAAGGAACACATCGACGCTGCCGCCGAAGAAAAAGCGCAAGGCACTGACGGGCAAGGCCCGGTCGATATTTCATCGGAAATCGCCCTTATCTCCGTGCTCGCGGCAACGCCATCAAGCGAAACGGCCCCGGCTGAAAATGACAACGAACCCGCAGAGACAGACGCCGCAACCAAGACGGAAGCCGATCAGAAAGACGACGCCGAAAAACTGCTTGATGCTCAGGCAGTCGTCGATAACGCCCGCAGCGCCATTTTGCCGATCTCGATAGACGACAATGGAATTTACGCACTGCTGAAGAAGAAGGCGGCATGATCTCGCCGCTACCGATAGTAACTTGAGCGAAACATGATGTGAGTTCAAACATGTCTCAAATTTCCGGCATATCCGGCAGCGCCGGCCTCGATGCCGAACCAAATGCGGCGCAAGCGCTGCTCTCGATCGCCGGTCCGCCACTGGCGCCGAATGACGACAATTTCGTTGCCGCAAGCGAGGAAGACAACCTCATCGCCCCCGTGGAAAATCGCCCCGAGAGAGGTTTTCCCAAGGCGAGCTGGCTCGACGCGATGCCGCCGGAAGCCTTTGAGGCAGCGGACAGCGAACCGGACCATATTTCATCGGTCAATTCCGACGATAACGGGCTTTACCGCATGTTCATCAGCGTCTCTCCCTGATTGCCATATCGACACGATTTTTATGGTTAGCGAATTCTTAATATCTACGGCCCAGACTCAGGGTTGATGATTCTGTGTGTATCGCGAAGAGCTGGCATTCCTGCCAGCGACGCACACGGCGCTCCCGCATGAGCGGGCGAGATGACACCTGTACATCACCGGCGCGGCAATCTTTCAACATAGGCCAAATGCGGATCAGAGAGCCAAGGGACTGGCCCTCTCGCAGCCAGCGACGGTAATCGATAGGAACGGAGCGCAGCATGTTACCGCCTGTACCGAAAATTCCGGCAGCCGATGCCGCCTATGGAGCCGCAGCCTCGCAGACGCAGCGCGGGGAGCCGAAGGAGGCCGTGCAGCCGCAGGCAAGCAATCTTGCTCCCGACAATGGCAGCAGTCTTTTCGCCAAAGCCGCAGTCACCTCTCTCGCCAGCGAATATCAGCTTTCCCGCAGCACCGCCGTTCTGGCGGAGGCGCTTGGCAAGCTTATGAACCTGCCAAGGCGCGATGGCGAAGCCATTCAAACCTATGTGATGCGTCTGACGGATGCGCTGCGCGCCCTGCCCGCACCGCAGCGCCTGGCGCTGGAACAACAGGTCAGCAAAGTCCTGCAGGGGTTGAGCCTTTCGATGCTCGCAGAAATCCTGAAACAGCCAACCGGGCCGGATGCCGCAAGGCTTGCGCTGCTGATCGAACTTTCCCGCTACAAGGGAACGGATCTTGCGGCGAAGGCGGTGGTGTCCTCTTATCAGCAGAACAATTCGGCCAATCCGGTGACCGCGCAGCCAGTACAAGCGAGACAGCAGAACGGCCCGAGCCAGAGTGCTGACGGCCGCCCAAACCCGGCAACGACCACCACAACAACAGCACAACCGGCAACCGCCGCCGCGCCCGGCCGGCTGTTGCCTATGCTCATAGGCCCGCTTGCCCAAAGCGCCGCCGCAATAAAAGCCATGGTTGCGGCGCAGGCAGCGCCGCAAGGCCCGCAGGCCAATCTTCCCGCCCCACCTGCCGACATGTCCGACTCTCCGCACGATGCGGCAAAACCGGAAGGGAAAGCCGCCGAAAGCACCGTACGCTCGCCTCAGCCGCAAACGGGCAGCACAACAAAAGAAGCTTCGACAGATGCCCGCCCGGCAAATCCGCCACGGGCTGAGAACGCTGAGATGCGCCCTGCACTTCAGCATCGGGACACGATGAAGCTGGAGCCGAGGGAAATCCGCACTACCTTGAACCCGCCATCCAGCCAGTCCACGGCTGGCGCCAAGGATATGGAAAACCTGCTCCTTGCTGCAGTGGCCGGCAAACTTCCCGCCAAGGCCACCACCGCTGCCCAACTTTCCGCCACGCCACCTGGCGCCGTACCGCAACCACTCGAAGAGCAGCCTGCCGAAAAAACTGCCCTCGCAGCGCCCATCCACCCGACCGGGGAGGAAACGGAGACGATTACCAACCGGCCAGAAGCCCAGCCCATGCCCCGCGCCGCGCTCGACCCGGAAGCAAGAATGGCGATGCTGGAACAAACGGCTTCGCAATCGCTGATCGCTGCGGCTCTGGCAAAAGACGGCACGCCGTTACCGCTCGTCGCATACCCGCCGGCAGAAGAGGACCACGAATCGGAAACGCCGCATCGCGGGCGTGGTCCATTTTCCGAGGATGAAGCGAATGGCGAGGCGGAGGGCGAAAATCCCGACGGTCAGGACGAGATGGAAGAGCGGGTCGCCGCCAATGACGAGATTGGGGATGGGGAAAATCCGCGGACAGCGGCTTTCGACGACAGTGCGGAAAATTATTACCTCAAGATGAGTGGCATGCACTGAATTCCGCGCCGCCCATTGGCCTGTGCCACGAACACTATAGCCAACAAAAAACCCGCCGGAAAATTCCGGCGGGTTCTTTATATCAAACGATCTCTAGCGATTATTCGCTGCGGTTCTTCAGAGCCGCACCGAGGATGTCGCCGAGCGAAGCGCCAGAGTCGGACGAACCGAACTGTGCGACGGCTTCCTTCTCTTCAGCGATTTCCAGAGCCTTGATCGAAAGCATGACCTTGCGGTCCTTCTTCGAGAAGTTGACGACGCGAGCGTCGAAAACCTGGCCAACTGCGAAACGCTCCGGACGCTGATCGTCACGATCGCGTGCGAGGTCGTTGCGGCGGATGAAGGAGGTGATGTCCTCGTGGTTGACGAGCTTCACTTCCACGCCACCGTCGTTAACGGCGATGACTTCGCACGAAACGACTGCGTTCTTGCGCAGGTCGCCGGACGTTGCGGCTTCACCGACAGCATCCTTGCCGAGCTGCTTGATGCCGAGCGAGATGCGTTCCTTCTCGACGTCAACATCGAGAACGACGGCCTTGACCACGTCACCCTTGTTGAACTCTTCGATGACCTGTTCGCCCGGACGGTTCCAGTCGAGATCCGACAGGTGAACCATGCCGTCGACATCGCCTTCGAGGCCGATGAACAGGCCGAATTCGGTCTTGTTCTTGACTTCGCCTTCGACTTCAGTGCCGGCCGGATGGCTGAAGGCAAATGCCTGCCACGGGTTTTCCAGCGTCTGCTTGAGGCCGAGCGAGATACGGCGCTTGGACGGATCGACTTCGAGAACGACAACGTCAACTTCCTGGCTCGTGGACAGGATCTTGCCGGGATGTACGTTCTTCTTGGTCCAGGACATTTCGGAAATGTGGATCAGGCCTTCGATGCCCGGCTCCAGCTCAACGAATGCACCGTAGTCGGTGATGTTCGTGACCGTACCGGAGATCTTCTTGCCAACCGGGTACTTGGCGGAGATGCCATCCCACGGATCGGACTCGAGCTGCTTCATGCCGAGCGAGATACGGTGGGTTTCCTGGTTGATGCGGATGATCTGAACCTTGACCTGCTGGCCAATGTTGAGGATTTCCGAAGGATGGTTGACGCGGCGCCATGCCATGTCGGTAACGTGCAGCAGGCCGTCGATGCCGCCGAGGTCAACGAACGCACCGTAATCGGTGATGTTCTTGACGACGCCGTCAACAACCTGGCCTTCTTCGAGGTTCTGAACGATTTCAGAACGCTGCTCGGCGCGGGACTCTTCGAGAACCGTGCGGCGCGAGACAACGATGTTGCCGCGACGCTTGTCCATCTTGAGGATTTCGAAGGGCTGCGGGTTGTGCATCAGCGGGGTAACGTCGCGGATCGGACGGATGTCGACCTGCGAACGCGGAAGGAAGGCAACGGCGCCGTCCAGATCGACGGTGAAACCACCCTTGACCTGGTTGAAGATAACGCCTTCGACGCGCTCGCCAGCTTCGAACTTGGCTTCGAGCTTGACCCAGCTTTCTTCGCGGCGAGCCTTCTCGCGCGACAGAACGGCTTCGCCGAGTGCGTTTTCGATGCGCTCGACGTAAACTTCGACTTCGTCGCCGACCTTCAGCGTGCCGTCCTTGGACTTCGCGCCGAATTCCTTCAACGGTACGCGGCCTTCAACCTTGAGGCCAACGTCGACGATGGCAACGTCCTTCTCGATTGCCGTCACGATACCCTTGGCAACATAGCCTTCGGCAAGATCGTTAGAGGCAAAGGATTCTTCGAGAAGCGCTGCGAAATCTTCGCGCGTGGGGGTAGATACTGACATGAAATCTCCTGATTGCATCCGCGCGAGAGCGAATACAAAAGCGCCGGTGGGCTAGCGTTGTTGATACCCGAACCCATGCCCGCCTTTTCAAAAGGCTTCCCGGCGCAAGGACATGTCTTCAGGCAATTCCGGACTAAACGCGGACCGATTCAAGCGGTTCCGCGAAAAACCTGTTTCTTCAGGGCGGCGTCGATAATCATCCGCGCGGCCTGAAACGCCGCCTCTATACTCATTTCCGACGTATCTAGCAAGTGCGCGTCTTCAGCCGGTTTCAACGGGCTGTCGGCTCGGCCCATGTCGCGCTCGTCGCGTTTCTTCACCTCGGCGAAAATGGCGTCGTAGTCTGCAACGCTGCCGTTGGCGACAATTTCATCATAACGCCTGCGCGCCCGCACGTCCGGCGAAGCGGTGACGTAGAGTTTCACCGGCGCATCAGGGCACACCACCGTGCCGATGTCGCGGCCATCCAGAACCGTGCCCGGTTCCTTTGCCGCAAACCGCTGCTGCGCTGTCACGAGCGCGCGCCTCACCGGCGTCATCACCGCAATCCTGGACGCCGCCTCGCCGATATCGTGCCTTGAAAGCACCGCGCGGTCGAGGCCGGCAAGGTCGAGTTGCAGCGCCACCTTTTCAGCGACTTTCTCGTCATCGAGCGACAGGCCGGCGTCAAGAAGTGCCTTGGCCGTGGCTCTGTAGGTCAGCCCGGTGTCGAGATGATGGAAACCATAGGTCTCCGCAATCTTGCGTGACAAGGTCCCTTTGCCCGCCGCAGCTGGCCCATCTATGGCAATCGTAAAGGTCATGAAGCTTTCTGCCTGTGCGTCCATCATTAATACAGTAGAGTGCGTCGGCCTCCAATCTTTATGAGCAGCCTGACATACAAGTCGCATCATGGGAGGGCGGCCTCCAAAGTTTGTCTTTGACACGAAAGACCGCAACGATTAAGGGGACCGGCTAGAAATTTTACCGTCTATGCCGGTTTTACGGCGTACACACCGAAACTCATTCGACAATTTGAGGCTTAGACAGTGGCAAAAGCGGACCTTGGTACCAAGCGCACAGACCCCGATACCGGCAAGAAGTTCTACGATCTGAACCGCGACCCGGTCGTTTCTCCCTATAGCGGCAAGTCCTGGCCGCTCTCTTTCTTTGAAGAAAGCACCGCTCAGGCAAAGCTCGAGCAGGCTGAAGAAGAAGAAGTCGCGGAAGTCGATGCCGAAAACACGGAAGTCGAACTCGTATCGCTGGAAGACGCCGACGGCGACAACAGCGGCGACGATATCCCGGACCTGGGCGACGATGACGACGACGTGGAAATCGGCGACGACGACGACACCTTCCTTGAAGCCGACGAAGACGACGATGACGACGACATGTCCGGCATCATCGGCGTACCGGGCGACGACGAAGAAGCTTGATCTTATTGGATAAACCAGCCCGGCGACAAAAAAATGAAGCCGGGCTGTTTTTTGTGCTTGCACTCTTCGATTAGCCGAAGTAGTAAGCCGCCACCGAACGGAACAACAGCCGCTTCGGTTCCCGGAACCGGACGAAATGCCGGAACCCTTATGGGGCTATAGCTCAGCTGGGAGAGCGCTTGCATGGCATGCAAGAGGTCAGCGGTTCGATCCCGCTTAGCTCCACCAAACCTTCTAAAATACAAATTTCTATCGTCCAGCACGGGCGTTCGTGCGAAATTGTCTGTTCTTCGCGTTGACTATTGCAAGAGCGCCCGCACATCCTGCCCGTTGATCCGGCATTCCACCGACGGAACGCCGCCGCCTTCTTCCAGCACCCGGCATTCCAGATATTTGCCGCGCAGGCGGTTCTCCAGCGCCTTGAAGGCGTTCAGGCCGCAGGCATAACGGCGGCCGTCAGGTCCGGCGCAAACCCGGTTGCGGTCGATGTCTTCCACGCCGGCGAGGCGGAACTCCTGTCCTTTGAAGGTGAAGCGATTGTTGGACGCAACGCGCAGGCGCTGATCCGCATATATTTTCAGGGGGTATGGATCGGGCGGGGTCGGAATACGCTCATAATTCTGATGGCGGGGATCGACCCTGACCGGAGAGGTCGTCCACAGCGTTTCCGTGTTTGCGGAGAGGCCAGTCGCTGGATATGCCGCCTCGCCATTCATGAGCGAGGCGATGCGGATGCCGGCTATACCAAGCCCCGTGACCAGCACGATCTGAAACAGCAAAATGAAAACCTGCCGAACCATGTCACCGCACATCAAAACAATCGACAAGAAATAGATCGGCGTTTTTCAAGACAGACCGAACGCGATAAATATTACATCAATAAAATCTTGCGCGAGGTGATGTCTCGCACCGTGCCCATCGCCATGATTGGAATGCGGTCACCATCAAGGATAACCCTGCCCGTTGTCCGCAGCCAGCGAAAATCGCCGGATTTGAGTTCGATGCGGTATTGCTGATCATAGAACACGCCGTTCGTCAGCGAGTTGTAAACCGCCTTGGCCACGCGCGCGCGCGAGCCGCTTTCGATCTGATCTATGAAATCCTCCACGGGAATGCCGCGGGCGGCTTTCTCTTCGGAAAATTCGCGCAGGCGAGCCGCCACAGCATCCAGATAAACCAGATTCTGTCCCACGTTCCAGGTGTAATAACCCACAAGTGTTTCTTCGAGATATATATCCTCTAACATCGGCCTTCTACATTATGGATGCTTTTGACGCGGGTCTTAACATAAAGGACGATACGCGACTAACCACAAGCACTTATTCTTTTGTCTGATCGCTACGTAAAGTTTTACATGCGCGGCGGCATCCGCGTTTCCCCGCCCGCTTGTTGGCGAACAGGCATTCCTGTGCCAAAGAAGGTCGATACCGACGCCATCTACCAGAGGAGCCGCCGTGACCATAGGGCTTGCCCACGCCGAACTCATCGCCGTCGTCACCGCCATCACCACGGACGAGCCGCGGGTAATGACCGTGCGGGCGGGCGCGGCACTTCCATCAGGGCCGTTTGAATTCGGACACAGGACGCTTCAGAGCGGGTTGAGAGAGTGGATACACGAACAGACACATCATCCCGTCGGCTATCTCGAACAACTCTACACCTTCGCCGACCGGGACCGCAACAATGACATTCTTGGCGGAAGAACCATATCGATCGGTTATCTCGGGCTGGTTCGCGAACAGGAGCCGCCCGGCAATGGCCGCCCTATCTGGCATGGCTGGTACGAGTATTTTCCTTGGGAAGACCATCGGCAGGGCCGGCCGGCGGTTCTGGACACAATCATCGAGAAGCTGCGCTGCTGGGCGGATTCCGACCCTGCCTGCAAAGGCCAGCGCCATTTACGCGCCGACTTCACCTTCGGCCTTGATGGCGGCGGCTGGAACGAGGAACTGACACTTCAGCGCTACGAATTGCTCTATGAGGCCGGACTGGTCGAAGAAGCCCAGAGTGAGCCTCGGATCAATTTCGGCAGACCGATGTTTGCCGATCACCGTCGCATTCTTGCCACCGGCATCGCGCGCCTCCGGGCTAAGATTAAATACCGGCCTGTAGTTTTCGAACTGATGGCCGACGCTTTCACCCTGCTGCAATTGCAGCGCGCGGTGGAGGCGCTCGCCGGTCTGACGCTGCACAAGCAGAACTTCCGCCGGCTGATAGAACAGCAACAGCTGGTGGAAGAAACTGGCGACATGGCGACCGAAACCGGCGGACGCCCTGCAAAGCTCTTCCGATTCCGCCAGACCGTTGTGGATGAACGCGCCCTTTCCGGAACCAAACTGCCACTCTCCCGCAATTGACATATGCTCACAATGAGAATATCTGTTTGCCGTAGATATACTCAAATAGAGTATAAATGGGAGAGTGCCGTGAACGAACAGATATCTGCCGCAAGCCTTTACGACCGCGTCAGCCGCGTCATTCCCAAGGCGGAATGGATGGGTTTTCAGGATGATGTGGAGGCGATCCTCGATCTGAAGCGCAGGCGCAACGCCGTCATCCTCGCCCATAATTACCAGACGCCGGAAATCTTCCACGGCGTTGCCGATATCGTTGGCGACAGCCTCGCCCTTGCGCGCAAGGCAATGGAAGTAGAAGCGGATGTGATCGTTCTCGCCGGCGTGCATTTCATGGCCGAGACGGCAAAGCTGCTAAATCCGGGAAAAACCGTGCTTATTCCGGATATGGCCGCCGGCTGCTCGCTCGCCGATTCCATCACGCCCGAAGACATCGCACTTCTGCGCAAGGCCTATCCCGGCGTTCCTGTCGTCACTTACGTGAACACGTCGGCGGCGGTGAAGGCGGCTTCCGACATATGCTGCACCTCCGGCAATGCCCGCCAGGTGGTGGAATCGCTCGGCGTGCCGCGCGTGCTGATGCTGCCGGACGAATATCTGGCGAAGAATGTAGCGCGGGAGACCAATGTCGAACTCATCGCATGGCGCGGCCATTGCGAGGTGCATGAGCTTTTCACCGTCGACGACATCAGGGAATTGCGCGAAAGCCATCCCGGCATCACCGTTCTCGCGCATCCCGAATGTCCGCCCGATGTCGTTGAGGCCGCAGATTTTTCCGGCTCGACCGCTGTCATGTCGGACTACGTCGGCCGGGAAAGACCGGCCCGCGTGGTGCTTTTGACGGAATGCTCGATGAGCGACAATGTCGCCGTGCATCATCCCGATGTTGAATTCATCCGCCCCTGCAACCTCTGCCCGCACATGAAGCGCATCACGCTCGGCAATATCCGCACAGCGCTTGAAGAAAACCGCCACGAGGTGACAATCGATCCGGCTGTTGCGGTCGCCGCCCGCCGCGCGGTGGAAAGGATGCTGGCGGTATGAGTGACGCTCTGTCGCAATATGCGGGCAGGACGGTCATCGTCGGCAGCGGTATTGCCGGCCTGATGGCAGCATTGACGCTCGCACCGCAACCGGTACTGCTTCTGACCCGCGGCGCGCTCGGTTGCGAAACGTCCAGCGCCTGGGCGCAGGGCGGCATTGCTGCAAGCCTTGGCGCTGACGACAGCACTGCACTGCATCTTGCCGATACGCTCGCCGCAGGCGACGGCCTCTGTGACGCGGCTATGGCAGCAGATATCGTCTCCACCGCCCCCGCCGTCATCGATGCCCTGGAACGAGCCGGAGTTCGTTTCGATCGCGATGCACAAGGCAGGCTCGTTTTCGGGCTGGAAGCCGCCCATGGCCGCCGGCGCATCCTGCATGCCGAAGGTGATGGCTCGGGCGCGGCCATTGTGAGGGCTCTTGCAGCCGCCGTTCTCAACACGCCGTCCATCGCAGTCCTGGAAGGTGCGGAAGTGCGCCGGCTGCTGACAGAAGGCGGGACCATAGCCGGTCTCATCTGCGCCGGGCAAAAGGGCAGCTTTGTTCTGCCGGCCACAAACGTCATTCTTGCAACCGGTGGCCTCGGCGGGCTGTATGAGGCCACCACCAATCCCACCGGCAATTTCGGACAGGGGATCATGCTCGCCGCGCGCGCCGGAGCCATCCTCACTGATATGGAATTCGTCCAGTTCCACCCGACGGCGCTTTCCTCTCCCCGGCGGCCGCTGGCTCTGGTCAGCGAGGCGGTGCGGGGCGAAGGTGCCGTTCTTCTCAATGAAAGTGGCGAACGTTTCATGGCGACCGTTCCGGGTGCAGAACTTGCCTCCCGCGATATTGTCGCCCGCGCCATCGACCGGGAAATCCTGCGCGGCGGCAAAGTCTTTCTCGATGCCCGCAAGGCGATCGGCAGCGGTTTTTCGGCGCGTTTCCCGTCAATCGACCTGCTATGCCGCGAGGCTGGCATAGACCCCGCCCGCGAACTCGTGCCCGTCCGTCCCGCCGTGCACTACCACATGGGCGGCGTCGCCACGGATGGTAATGGCCGTAGTTCCGTGCCGGGCCTATGGGTTGCGGGCGAAACCGCCTGCACCGGTCTTCACGGGGCTAACCGGCTGGCCAGCAACTCACTGCTGGAGGCGGCTGCCATGGGCATGCGTGCGGCAAAAGATATTGCCGCCCGACCGGCATCAAAACGGGTGACAGCTGTCACGCCATTCGCAACGCCTGTTCTTTCGGCAGCAGACCCGTCTATCGTCCGGCCCATTGTCTCCCGCCATCTCGGCATCGCCAGACATGAAGCGGGGTTGATCAGCGCGATCAGCGAACTTCTCCCACTGGCCGAACAGAACGGCCCGGCATCCGATCCCGCCATCGTCGGACTCGCAATCGCAGTCTTCGCCGCCTTGCGAAGAGAATCGCGCGGGGCCCATTTCCGCAACGACTTCTCGGAAAAGGACGCGACCGCCACAAGGCGCAGGCTTTGCCTGTCCGATGTCATCGCCATTGCCCATAACCTCTCATCGTCCAATCTTTTTTCTTCCAGCATTGCGCGGAGCGCCTGACATGACCCTCACCCCTCTGCCACGCATTATCGTGGAGCCGCTTGTCCGCAACGCCCTTCTGGAAGACCTGGGTCTGGCGGGCGACATCACGTCCGCCGCAGTCATCCCCGCTGATCATCGCTCAGTCGTCGTCATGGCGGCGCGTGAACCGGGTGTCATCGCAGGTCTTGATGCCGCAGAACTGGCTTTCCAGTTGGTGGACCCGACAATCGTGATGAGGCGGCAGGTGCAGGATGGCGCGGCGGTCGCTCCGGGCGATATTATCGCGACGATCGAGGGTCCCTCGCGCGGTCTTTTGACGGCGGAGCGCACCGCCCTTAATTTTCTCGGCCATCTCTCAGGCATCGCGTCCGTCACCGCTACAATTGCTGCCGCCATCTCCGGCACCAGAGCCTCGGTTGCTTGCACCCGCAAAACGACGCCGGGCCTCAGGGCGCTGGAAAAATATGCCGTGCGCGCCGGCGGCGGCATGAACCACCGTTTTGCCCTTTATGATGCTGTTCTCATCAAGGACAACCACATCGCCGTAGCCGGCGGCGTGCGTGACGCTATCCGCAGCGCCAAGGCGGGTGTCGGACATCTGGTCAAGATCGAGGTCGAGGTCGATACGCTCTTGCAATTGCGCGAAGCGATGGAGGAAGGGGTCGATGCGGTTCTACTCGACAACATGCCGCCGGAACAGCTGCGCGAGGCGGTGCAGATCGTCGCCGGACGCGCCATAACCGAGGCCTCCGGACGCATCACCCCTCAAACCGCAGCAGCCATTGCAACAACCGGCATCGATCTCATCTCCGTCGGCTGGCTGACCCACAGCGCGCCGGTTCTGGATATCGGGCTGGACTTTCAAAGCCAAAGCTGACGAAAGCAAGGAGACCGGAACAAAATCCTCGATTGACCGTTAATTCCCTGCCTGGGGTCAAGAGGCGGGGGGATCAGTGCGCGCAAAAGCCTGTCCATATGCCTGCGGACCTCTCTCACAAAGGAAAGGCCTGTTATGGAAGACGCACAAATCGGCTGGATTGCAGCAATCATCATCGGCGGCGTAGCCGGTTGGCTTGCCGAACAGTTCATGAAAAGCAACATGGGTCTTTTCATGAACATAATTCTCGGCATCGTTGGCGCCATCGTCGCCAATTTCCTGCTTGGGCTTGTGGGCATTTCGCTCGGAGGCTGGATTGGATACCTTATCGCCGGTTTCATCGGCGCATGCATTCTCATTGCCATCGGGCGCGCATTTCGCCGATAGAGGGAGGACACAATGAGCTTTTTCGACAAGATCAAGAACGCGATTTTTGGCAAGGCAGAGGCTGCACCGCAGACTTCGGCGCCAGCTGGCGCGCCCACGACAGGCGCAAGCCCGGCCGCTCCGGCTCAGCCAGCAGCACCAGCACCGACAGCCGCTGCTCCGGCATCCACCGGCAGCGTCGATGTCGCCTCCATTCTGGACGCGGCGGTCAAGCAGAACGGGCAGAAACTCGACTGGAAACATTCGATCGTCGATCTTCTGAAAGCGCTCGATCTGGACAGCAGCCTAACCGCTCGCAAGGAACTGGCAAGCGAACTCGGCTATACCGGTGATACCTCGGACTCAGCCACAATGAACATCTGGTTGCACAAGGCTGTCATCAAGAAGCTGTCTGAAAACGGCGGCAAGGTTCCGGCAGAACTTCTGCATTGAACCAGTGACCGGGAGAACCGCGATGGACGACTATTCAAACTTGCGAGAGCAGATCGGCCAGGACCTCGACACCCTGCACAGGACAGAGAATCCGAAATCGATTTTCGAGATTGCCGACGACTATCTTCTGGGAAACCCAAATCTGAAGAGAGCGCTGGTCGAAGACATCATCAAGGAAGAAGCGGACAAGCGCGGCATCGCGATCCACTGAAACCGCGCGTGTCAATCGCGGCGATTTCTACAAGAAGGGCGGCATCCAGATAGGACGCCGCCCTTTTTTGCCCCGTGCCCCGAAGCGTTATTTGTCCGGCTTGGCCCCGGCCTTTCTGGCGTTTTCTTCCATCAGCTCATACCACATGGCGTTCATGACGGCGAAAATAGCGGCGAGAGGCAGGCCGAGCAGCCAGGCGAAATACCACATGTTCGATCTCCTTGTATTTGTTCGATATTAATAAGCGTGGCCGCTGTCTTCACGGATCGCCTTTTCATCCACCTTGCCCCACAGCACGCGATAGACCCATGAGGTGTAAGCGACGATGATGGGGATGAAAATGAGGGCGACGACCAGCATGATGAACAGCGTCATATGGCTCGACGATGCGTCCCAGACCGTCAGGCTCGATTTCGGATCGATCGAAGAGGGCAGGATGAAGGGAAACATCGTCAGACCGACCGTCGAGATGATGCCGAATATGGCAAGCGAACTGGAAAGCAGCGCCAGCACCTCACGCCCGCCCCTTAACAACAGGAAGGCGACGAGCGGGAAGGCAAGACCGAGCGCCGGTGCCAGCATCATCCATGGATGGGCCGCGTAATTCGCAAACCAGACGCCGCTTGCAACCTCGACCGTCTTTGACAACGGATTGGACGGACCGTCGGTCACGACTTCCGAGGTGAAGCGATACCCGTCGATACCGAGCCACAACAATACGCCACCAAGCGCAAAGAGAACTGTGGTGGCAAGTGCTGCAATGCTGCCGAAACTGCGGGCACGCGCAGCGACCGGCCCTTCGGTCTTCAGCACCAGCCAGGCCGCACCATGCATCACCAGCATGCAAACGGAAACGAGGCCGCAAAGGATTGCGTAAGGGTTGAGAAGCTCGAACAAAGTCGTGCCGTCGTAAAAAATCCTGAGGTCATCGTTGAAGCGGAAGGGTACGCCCTGCAGCACATTGCCGATCGCCACACCGAAAATCAGGGCGGGAACAAAGCCACCGACAAACAGCGCCCAATCCCAGGTATTGCGCCATGTCGTACTCTCGCGCTTGGAGCGGTATTTGAACCCCACCGGCCGCAGGATCAGCGCAAATAGTGTGGCGAACATCGCCAGGTAAAAACCTGAAAACGACACCGCATAAAGCGGCGGCCACGCGGCGAAGATGGCGCCGCCACCAAGGATGAGCCAGACCTGATTGCCTTCCCATACCGGGCCGATGGAATTGATGACGACACGCCGCTCGAGATCCGTTTTCGCGACGAAAGGCAGCAGCGCGCCCGTGCCAAGATCGAAACCGCCGGTCACGGCAAAACCGATCAGCACCACGCCAAGCAGCAGCCACCAGATGACGCGGAGGACTTCGTAGTCGATGAGTTGATGCAATATCATGATCGTTTACTCCGCAGCGACGAGTTTTTCAGGAACGAGCGGCGCTTCCGGCTCGTGATCCGGATCCGGCCCCTTGCGGATCGCCTTCAGCATCAGCCCCATTTCGACGATGAACAGCACCGTATAGATGGCGATGAAGCAGAGAAGCGTAATCAGAACCGTTGAAGCGCTGAGGCTGGAGACGGCGGCGGCCGTCGGCAGCACGCCTTCGATGATCCATGGCTGACGGCCGAATTCCGCGACCACCCAGCCCATTTCCGCAGCAATCCACGGCAGCGGAATGGCGAAGACGGCCACCTTCAGCAAGAACGGATAGTGATCCAGCCGGCGGCGGGCGGAGAGATAAAAGAAGGTTGCCGTCAACAGGATGAAGAATATGCCGAGACCGACCATGATGCGGAACGCCCAGAACAGCGTCGGCACATGCGGGATGGTATCGGCGGCGGCCTTGGCAATCTGCTCCTCCGTCGCCTGGCGCGGATCGTCGACATAACGTTTCAGCAACAGGGCGTAACCAAGCTCGTGGCCGAGCTCCGCAAAGGTGCCACGCACCTCTTCGGGCAGTTCCGCGCCCTTGCCGGTGGCACGTATCTGCATCAGCGCATCATAGGCCTTGATGCCATCGCGGATGCGGGTCTTTGCGAGTTCCACCAGATCGTTGATGCCGGGGATTTCCGTGTCCAGCGAGCGCGTGCCGATAAGGCCCATCACCCACGGAATTTTCACGGCGAAATGCGTCTCGCGGGCTTCCTGATCAGGAAAACCGATGGCAGTAAAGGGGGCGGGTGCCGGTTCCGTTTCCCACATGGCTTCGATCGAGGCGAGCTTCATCTTCTGGTGTTCGGTCGAAAGATAACCGCTTTCATCACCCAGCACGACGACCGACAGTGCAGCAGCCAGGCCGAAAGAAGCTGCAACCGTCATAGACCGCTTGGCGAGATCGACATGGCGGCCTTTCAGCACGTACCAGGCGGAAACGCCGAGCACGAAGATGGAGGCAGTGACATAACCCGCAGAAACCGTGTGCACGAACTTCGCCTGGGCGACCGGGTTCATCAGCACCGCGAAGAAATCCGTCACCTCCATGCGCATGGTCTGGGGGTTGAAAGCCGATCCCGTCGGGTTCTGCATCCAGCCATTGGCAATCAATATCCACAACGCCGAGAAGTTCGAGCCGATCGCCACGCACCATGTTGCGATGAGATGGCCGAGCTTGGACAGCTTGTCCCAGCCGAAAAAGAACAGACCGACGAAGGTGGCTTCCAGAAAGAAAGCCATCATTCCTTCGATCGCCAGCGGCGCACCGAAGATATCGCCGACATAGTGGCTGTAATAACTCCAGTTCATGCCGAACTGGAATTCCATGACGATGCCGGTGGAAACACCAAGCACGAAGTTGATGCCGAACAATGTACCCCAGAATTTCGTCATCTGCCGCCAGATGGTGCGGCCGGTCATGACATAGACCGTTTCCATGATGGCGATCACCACGGACAGTCCGATCGTCAGGGGAACGAATAGAAAGTGATATAAAGCGGTAACAGCGAATTGCAGGCGCGATAGCGCCACGATGTCGAGTTCCATGTTTTTACCCCACCTTTCAGGAAAGGCCGGCCTTCTGTTACGAAACGGCGCCGGCCCTGAAAAAATCACTCAGTCCGGACGCAATGTTTGCAGCATTACGTCGTATTCCGGGGTGCCGCTTTGACATTGATCAAGTTGGCGCCCCTCTCTCAGCACGATGATGCGATCGGCAAATTCCGCCTCACGGCGATTGTGGGTTATCATCACGACAGTCTTGCCTTCCGCCCTCGCAAACAGCCGGCCGAGCACGTCACGGGCGGTTTCGCCGTCCAGCCCTTCCGTCACCTCGTCGAGAAGCCAGAGTGGTTTGTCGCGTAGAAGGAAACGGGCAAGGGCGAGCCGTCGTGACTGACCGCCGGATAGACCCTGCCCCGCCTCGCCAAGTCTCGTATCCAGCCCTGCGGCGAGGGTTTTGACATGCTCGCCAAGGCCTGCCGATTGAAGGGCATCCCACAGTTCACGCTCGGTCGCGGCAGGTTTTGCCAGCCTCAGATTATCAGCGATGCTGTCTCGAAAAAGCTGACTTCTCTGCGTCATGAGCGAGCAAGGCAAAGCGCTGACCCTGCCCGCCGCCGGTTGCACTTCACCAGCCAGAAGCTGGATGAGGCTGGTCTTGCCCGCACCGCTCGGCCCGATAATCGCAATCGTCTCTCCGGCGGCGATTGCAAGGTTGATATTCGTCAGGACAGGATTTTCGTTCCCATCCCGCTCCAGCCGCACACCATCCAGCTCAGCCACCAGGCCCATGGCAGGCACGCGCGGACAGTTGGCGGCTGCTTCAGCGGAAAGACGCGGCGCAATGCGTCTTGCCGAAAAAAGCGTGCGCCCGAGTTCCATTGCTCCACGGCGCAGCGCCGTGAAGGGCTCCAGCGCGGCGAAACAGACAAGCAGGCCGAGGGCGGCAGTCGGCGCGGTCACAACGTCCTGCTCCGCAAGCCAGGCCATGCCGAGGAGAGCCGCACTCAAAAGAACCGCCGCTGAGATGCCGAATGAAAAACCGGCATTGGTTTCGATCCGGTTCAAGCGGTCATCGCAGGCGAGCAGATAATTGTCGGCCCGTTCAATCGCCGCAACCTGCGCGGAGAGACGGGCAGTCGTGAGCAATTCCACCTGTCCGTTGACCAAGTCCGCCGTGCGGGCACGAAGCGCTTCAAGCCCGATTGCCCGGCGACGCGCAAATTTTTCCGCCGTCAACGCCGAGCGCACTGAAATGCCAAGACCCACCGCAATGAGGAAGAGAGCAACCAGAACGCCCGCAAGCGGATTGAGGAGGGCAAGACCGATGCCTGTTGCGATTGCGGCGAGGATTGCGACGGCGGCGGGTACCAGCACGCGCAGATAAAGCGAATCCAGCGCGTCGATATCCGCAGTCAGCCGGTTCAGCAGGCGGGCGGGCCTCGCCTCCAGATGTTTCGCCGCCTGCGGTGCGGCAAAGCCACGAAACAGCTTTTCGCGAAGCGCTGCAAGCACGGACAGCGTCGCCTCATGGGTGGTCATGCGTTCGCCATAACGGGCAGCGGTGCGTGACAACGCCAGCAGACGGATGGCCGCCGATGGCGCAAAGACGTCGAAAGCATAGGCCGTCGCGGGGACCAGACCGGCAATCGCGGTCGCAGTAATGAACCAACCGGAAACGCCGAGAAGGCCTATACCCGCCAGCACCGTCGTTGCTGCCAGAACCGCGCCAACGAGCAGCATGCCGCGACGCGCCGACCAGAACAGGGAAATGACAGGTTTCAATATGGCAAAACGCGCGATCATGACTGCCCCCTCGAATGGATCGTCGTCATATCCACGACCCTGTCCATACGCGCGGCGAGCACAGGATCATGGGTTGCGACGATCAATGTCTTGCCCTTTTCGAGTTGCAGCAGGTTTTCAGTGACGAGCGCAGCCGTCTCCCGGTCAAGATGCGCTGTCGGCTCATCGACCAGAACAAGCTGCGTCGCAGGATCTGCGAAAGCACGCGCAATGGCGAGGCGCACCGCCTCCCCGCCCGAAATACCGTAGCCGCCGTCTCCTATAGGCAGATGCCGGCGTGCTTTCGACAATGCATCCAGCCTGGTGCAGCGCAGCGCCTCATCAACCATGCCTTCGCTGACACCGGCGCGGCCAAAGCGAATGTTCGCCTTCAGGGAACCGGCAAAAAAGAACGGCTTCTGGCTGACCCAGCCGATTGTCTTGCGCAGTCCATCGGCAGTCGCATTACCAAGCGTTACGCCCCCGATCCCTATAGTACCGCCGTCAGCCTCGGCCAAGCCGGCAATCAAGGAGAGTACAGTGGATTTACCACAACCGGAAGGCCCAAGAATCGCAACTGTCTCGCCTGACTGGACCGTAAGATTTAGATTCCGAATGACAGGCGGAGCATTCGGATAGGCGAAGGAGAGATTAGCCAACTCCACCAGACCGGGCGTTGGAAAAGGGGCCATTGCGACCTCCTTACCCTCACCCACGATGGCTTTGCCAGCCCGCGTCAATGTGTCGAGCGCGCCCAGCGCCGCCTCGCCGGCTGCGCGGTCGTGCCAGACGGCGGACAACTCCCGCAGCGGTTCGAAAAAGGCAGGCGCCAGAAGCAGGATGAACAGCCCCTCGGCAAGTGTCAGCTTCTCGCCCCACGCGCCGAAATCGAGAAAACCGAGCAGATGGAAACCGATATAAACGGCGGTCATGGCAACGCCGAGGGCAGCGAAAAGCTCCAGCACCGCCGAGGACAGAAAGGCGATCCGCAGGACAGCCATCGTCCGCTTCTTGAGGTTCTCTGCGTCCGTCCGCAGGCGTCCAGCGGTCAGATCAACGGCTTCCAGGACGCGGATCGTTTCCAGGCCACGCAGGCGATCGAGCAGGAAAGCATTCATGTTGCCGGTCTCGGCCAGCTGCTTTTCACTGGCAGCCTTCGCCTGCCAGCCGATCAGCGCCATGAAAAGCGGGATAGTGGGCATGGAAAGCAGCAGAACAAGCGCCGCAATCCAGGTAAATGGCAGGATTGTCAGCACGAAAACCAAGGGGACAATGGTAGCTTTCATCCGCGCAGGCTGGAACCTGGAGAGATAAGGTACCAGCGCTTCGGCTGCCTCCGCGATAACGCTTGCCGCCTCGCCGGAGGCCGTGCGCGCCAGATCAAGCGGCGACACCTCCGCAACGGCATGAAGCGCTTGCAGCCGCCGCCGCGAAAGGGCGGCACGCGCGGCGCGAAACGACAGTCTCGCGGCAACTTTTTCCAGCCATGCCTTGATGAGACCGAGAATGAGAACAGCCACGGCCGCCGGCAGGATCGCCGTCATCGGCGCACCGTCGGCAATGTTTCCGACCGAAAATGCAAGCAAACCCGCCTGCGGCAACCAGAGCAGAGCCGGCAGGACATGCAGCAGGGCGACCGATCTTCCTACCGCGGGTGCCTTCGCGATTTCCGCCATACCGACACCCTTGTCATTGGTGGATTTACCGAAGAAGCGCCGCCGCGCCTTATCGGGAGACACCGCCGCTGGAACTGGACAGTCTGCATCATCGCCATTGGCGGATTGCCGGATTTCTGCGGACATGCTCACGGACGATCTCCTCACCTGTCCTTCTTGGCACGGGGTCTGGCAAGAGAGACGATCTTGTCCTTGGCCTCCAGAAGCTTCGTGACCTTCGAGCCGAGTGCCAGAAGCGAAGCCAACCGCTCCGTCTCCAGCTTCTTCACATCGTCATACCAGCCGGTGAGCTGCTCGATCAGCGTTTTCATCTCATCGATGCGCTTCTGCGCATGCCGCTCCTCTTCGTTTTCCGGCTTCTCCATCAGGATTTCACGAAGCACGCTGAGTGTCGGGTCGATCTCGCGCTTCTTGCGCTCTTCGGCAAGGGTGCGCAGAATTTGCCACACATCCTCCGGCGTCGTGAAAAAATCGCGCCGGTCGCCGGGGAAATGCTTGAGAATTGCAAGGTTCCACGCCTGAAGCTCCTTCAGGCTCATCGACACATTGGAACGGGAAATGCCGAGCGACTCGACAATGTCGTCCGCGCAGAGCGGCTTCGGCGAGATGTAAAGCAAAGCATAGACCTGGCCGACCGTGCGGTTGATGCCCCAGCGGCTGCCCATCTCGCCGAAATGCAGCACGAAGGACTGAACGAGCGGAGAAAGATTGGTGGGCATTTCTTTGCTTCCTGTATTTTCAGTAATTTCTGAAATTTCGATAAAGCAAAAAATGGCAAGCGGCAAATCACCTTTTTGACCTGCGTCAATATGTGCAAATCAGAAGAGGCCGCGTCTGCCGGGGATCAGGGCTGCGCCCTTTGGCACACTTTCCCGGCCCGCGACGCACGAAATGATATCGATAACATCAAAGACGTCATGTTGTAGATGGAAGCGCGCGCGTGAAAAATCGGCGGGGATTAATCCACCGCCGATCAAGACGTCGACAAACCGGCGTGCGCAACAGGCGCTTACGAAAAAGCGATCTGCACCTTCATGGCGCGGCTGCGGTCGGAGGCAAATTCGAAGGCCGAGATGGCGTCATCGAGGTCCACCGTCTGGGTGATGAACGGCTTGACGTCGATCAGGCCTTTGCGCATCAGTTCGACGCCCGTCGCGAATTCCTCGTGGAACCGGAAAGAGCCGCGCAGATCGAGTTCCTTGGCAGTAATCGCCATCATCGGCAGGCTCATATCGCCACCAAGGCCAAGCTGGACGATGATGCCGCGCGGACGCAACGCCGTAATCCCGCCCGCAAGTGCAACGGCGGCACCGGAGCATTCATAGAGAACGTCGAAGGTTCCCTTGTTCGCGCCGTACGCCGCCAGCGCATCAGGCTCATCCTTGCTGTTTATGACGCGGTCCGCGCCCGCTTCCCGCGCCTTGGCAAGCGTGAAGTCCGAAAGATCGGTCGCGACGATTTCAGCGGCACCGGCACGGCGGGCAGACAGGATGGAGAGAATGCCGATGGGGCCGCAGCCGGTGACGAGCACGCGTTTTCCGAGCAAATCGCCGGCGCGGCGGGTGGCATGCAGCGTTACCGCCAGCGGTTCCGCCATAGCTGCCTCACCGGCACTCAAACCGTCGGCCGGAACGCATTGCAGGGCATCCGCGATGAGAACCTCGCGGAAAGCGCCCTGAATATGCGGAAACGGCATGGCGCTGCCATAAAAGCGCATGTTGAGGCACTGATTGTGCAGGCCTTCCTGGCAAAAGCGGCAGGTCCTGCACGGACGGGACGGCGAAACCGCGACCAGACCGCCAACCTTCAGCCCCTCGACGCCCTCGCCCAGCTCCTCAACAATGGCGGAGACCTCATGTCCCAGCACCATTGGTTCGCGAAGCCGTACCGCGCCGAAACCGCCGTGATTGTAATAGTGAAGATCGCTGCCGCAAATCCCGCCCCGAGCCAGACGAAGACGCACTTCTCCTGCCCCCGGCGCCTCCTCCGGCCGCTCCTCGATGCGCACATCCTTTGCCCCGTGGGCGACAATCGCTCTCATAAATATCTCCCGTTCGATATCGCGCCTTAAACGGCGCAACAAAATAATCCCTATCCCAATCATTGCCGCCGGCCGCGTCTCCGCCGCCCTGCAGCCTCCCCGCGCGCATGTTGCGTACCGGAAACAGGCGTTTAAGCCTTGACATCCACGTCTGAAAGGGATGAATGTTATCGATAACATAAACCGGCATGAAAGCAATGTCGAGAGACTGGAGGAAACAGTGGGCCTTAATTTGTTCGATCTTTCCGGCCGCCGCGCCCTGATCACCGGCTCGTCGCAGGGCATCGGTTTTGCGCTGGCGCAGGGCCTGGTGGAGGCGGGAGCCGAAGTGGTGCTGAACGGCCGCGACGAGGCAAAGCTGAAAGCAGCCGCCGCAGGAATCAAGGGTGCCAAGACGCTCGCCTTCGATGCCACCGATCATGATGCGGTGCGCAAGGCCATCGACGGTTTCGAGGCGGAAGTCGGCCCCATCGATATTCTGGTCAACAATGCCGGCATGCAGCACCGCACACCGCTGGAGGATTTTCCGGCCGACGCCTTCGAGCGCCTGTTACAGACAAACATCGCCTCGGTGTTCCACGCAGGGCAAGCCGTCGCGCGTCATATGATCAGCCGTGGACGTGGCAAGATCATCAACATCGCCAGCGTCCAGACCGCTCTTGCCCGCCCCGGTATCGCGCCGTACACCGCCACCAAGGGCGCCGTCGGCAATCTGACGAAGGGCATGGCGACGGACTGGGCGAAATATGGCCTGCAGTGCAACGCCATTGCGCCGGGCTATTTCGACACGCCGCTCAACGCGGCCCTGGTGGCAGACGAGACGTTTTCAGCATGGCTTGAAAAACGCACGCCGGCCGGCCGCTGGGGCAAGGTCGAAGAGCTTGTCGGCGCCTGCATTTTCCTGTCGTCCGATGCCTCGTCTTTCGTGAACGGACATATTCTTTACGTCGACGGCGGCATTACCGCCTCGCTTTAAAGAAGCCGTAACCACGACGCTTTGGGAGGAGACCGTGAGCACCATGACCGAGAAGAACAAAATCGCCCTCATCGGCGCTGGCGCGATGGGCGGCGCGATCGGTACGCGGCTGATCGAGACCGGCAATCACCTGACGGTTTTCGATCTGGACGCGGAAAAGGTGGCGGCTTTGACCAGCCTTGGTGCGCATAGCGCCGAGACGGCGGCGCAAGCGGCTTCGGTCTCCGATGTCGTGATCCTCAGCCTCAATTCGCCGAAAATCGTCCGCGCCGCCGTTTTCGGCAAAGATGGCGTGGCGGCGGGGGCCAGGCCCGGCACGCTGATCATCGACATGTCCTCCATCGATCCGGAAGCGACAAAAGAACTGGCGGCGGATGCGGCTGAAAAAGGGCTGCGCTGGGTGGACAGCCCGCTTTCCGGCGGCGCGCCGAAGGCACTCGTCGGGCAACTGACCCTGATGGCCGGCGGCACCGAAAAGGATGTGGCCGATGCCCATCGCGTGCTGCGGCACGTGGCCAGCAACTACACCCATATGGGTCCAAGCGGGGCCGGCCAGACGACGAAGCTCATCAATCAGGTTCTTTGCGGGCTGAACTTCCTTGCCGTAGCGGAAGCAACGCAGCTTGCGCTGGATGCCGGCGTCGATGCCGCCAAAATTCCGCAGGCGCTGAAAGGCGGCCGCGCCGACAGCGCAATCCTTCAGGAATATATGCCACGTTACGTGGCGAAGGATTACCGCCGGACTGGCCGCATCGACAATATGGTCAAGGACCTGAACGGCGCGCAGGATCTGGCTCGACGCACCAACACGGCCATGCCGCTGACGGCGGTTTGCGCCGAGGTGCACCGCATGCTGACAGCAGCGGGACTTGGCGGCGAGGATCAGGCCGCCCTAATGGAATTTTTCACCGGCGCGAAACGCACCTTCACGGAATGATTTGCGCCAAGGCCAGGGCAATAACACCTTAGAGGCCAAGCTGACGCGAGGTCATTAAGGTGTGCCACCGTCATAGCCATTGCGAAATGTCTCCGCAGCGAAGATGATCGGGCGAATCGGCGGCGCAATCGGCCCGACGGCCGCAGACGCTTGCATGAAGGACAATTTCCCGATGACCACTTCCGCAACAGGCACGGGGATTGCCAGCCTGACCGTTTCCGGAAACGGCTTCAGCGCCGAGATCGCTTATGAGGGCGCTACCCTTCTGAGCTGGCGGCCACGACTTGCCGATGGCAATGAAAAAAACCTTGTCGACGGCTATTCGTCGCTTCAGGAATTGCAGTCGCAGAACGGCGTGAGAAACGGTATTCTCGCTCCCTTCTCCAATCGCATTCCTCAGGGCCAATTTAAATTTGGCGGGGAGATGCACCGTATCGAGCCGGTGCTTGCCCACGAAGGCCTTGTCTTCCACGGATTTGCCCGTGCCCTGCCCTTCGCCCTCGACCGGTCTTTCGAGGAAAACGACGCGCACATTATCGTCTTTCGTGCCGAGATATTGCCGGCCGAATTCAAGGGCTATCCCTACCATCTCGCCATCGAGGTGGAATACCGGTTTGCCGGCCATGCGGTTACCATCGATATACGCGGCATCAATGGCGACGACCGGCCTTTACCCTTCGCGGCCGGCTGGCATCCCTATTTCCGTCTGCCCGGCATATCCTCCATCGACGATCTCCTTCTCACCCTACCGTCGCGAACAGCGATCGAAACGGACGAGAATTTGATACCACTCACCGACAGTGAGACGGGCATTCTCAAACGGGACGATGCAGCGTTTCTTTCTGCCGCGCCGCTCGCAGGCCATGTGCTGGATGTCTGCTTTACCGATCTGATCCCATCCGCAAACGGGCTTTACGAGACTAGGATCGAAAACCGCAACGATGATTCGAGCCTGACCGTTTGGCAGGAGCGCGGCCACATGCATGTCTTTACCGGCGATACGCTTGCCCGCGACAGGCGAAAATCCATCGCGCTCGAACCTGTGGAAACACCGACAAACGCCTTCAACCAGCCGCAACTTGAAGCGGACATTACCCTTCAACCGGGTGAGACCCGAAGTTTCCGCTTTGGTTTCCGTTTTGAAGCCGGGCGCTGAAAAAAGACCAAATATTGCGATCAGATATGCGTCGTCGGGAGTGAAGACGACAGCTTGACCGTCTCCATGGAGATATAGGCGGACATGTCGTAAAGCTCGACCCGCCGGAGGATCTGTTTGTAGATGGTGTCGTAATATTCGACATTTGGCAGCACGAGTTTCAGAATATAATCGAAATTGCCGGTCAGCCGGTGCACCTCGACGATCTCCGGTATCGTGCTGACGGCGGCGTGGAACCGGTCCAGCCAGTCCTCCGCATGCAGGCCGGTTCTAACGAGCAGGAAAACCGTGGTCGGCAGGTTGATTTTCCGCCGGTCGAGCAGCGCCATCGTGCCGGTCACATATCCTTCCGCACGCAGACGCGTGATACGGCGGGAACAGGCGGAAAGCGATAACGACACCTCATCCGCGATATCGGCGAGAGGTGTTTCTGCATTCTCCTGGAGAATCGCAAGGATTCGGCGGTCACGGTCGTCAATCATTGCTTCAGAATGCATCAGTTAACGTAGTGGCGCAAGAAATTTGCGAGCTGAGCACAATGCACGCCCACAGTTTGCAATCTGCCTTCTAAATCCCTGAAAAAACGCATGCCGTTTTCATTGCGGCAATGGCATTCTTGTCATCAATCAAACTTTTATAAGGGAACGCCTATGAAACGGATCGGTCTGATCGGCGGCATGAGCTGGGAATCCACCGCAACCTATTATCGCATGATCAACGAGGCCGTTCGTGACAGCCGCGGTGGGCTCGTATCGGCCGATATCGTCATGCATTCACTCGATTTTTCCGAGGTTGTCGCCCTTCAGAAGGCCGACCGCTGGGATGAGGCCGGCGCGCTTTTGGGCGCTGCGGGTGCGCGTCTTGCCAATGCGGGTGCCGATTGTGTGCTGATCTGCACCAACACCATGCACCTCGTTGCGGAAACCGTTGAAAAAATGTCGGGCGTCACTCTCATCGACATCATTGATGAAACTGCCACCGCATTGAAGGCGGATGGACGCCGCAAGCCGCTTCTGCTCGCCACGCGCTACACGATGGAACATGGCTTCTACACCGACCGCATGCGCCGCCACGGCGTCGATGTGGTCGTGCCGGATGAGGAAGACAGGGCCGCCATCCACGACATCATCTTTGGCGAATTGTGCCAGGGCGAGATCAAGTCGTGCTCGCGCGAGCGCTACATGTCGGTCATCGAGAAAGCCCGTGCGCTCGGCGTCGATTCCGTCATTCTCGGCTGCACCGAAATTTCCCTGCTGATCGATCCCGATGCCCTGCCTTTGCCGGGCTACGATTCGACCGCCATTCACGCCCAGGCCGCTGTCGGCTTCGCGCTCGGAAACAAGGCCCTGAACAGAGCTGCATGAATGTGCCGCCTTTTTGCCTATTCCGGTAAACCGGTCTGGCTCGACAGTCTTCTGATCGAGCCGGAAGCATCGCTGGTCAGCCAGTCCATGGCCGCAAGGGAAGCTAAAACCGTCGTCAATGGCGACGGTTGCGGTCTTGGCTGGTATGGCGAGCGCGGAACGCCCGGCGTTTTTCGCGACACCAGACCCGCCTGGTCCGACGCCAATCTGGCCGCCCTTTGCCACCAGCTTCGCTCGGGCATGTTCATGGCCCACGTCCGCTCCGCCACATCAGGCGAAGTATCCCGTGCCAATTGCCACCCCTTTGCGCATGGTCAATATCTGTTCATGCATAACGGCCAGATCGGCGGCTACGAGCAGATCAGGCGCGACATTGATTCCCTCATACCCGATGATATTTATTCCGCCCGGCGCGGCACCGGCGACAGCGAAGCCATCTTCCTGATTGCCGCCGGCCACGGCCTTGATGCGGACCCGGTTCGGGCCATTTCCACCGCGCTGCGCCTCTGCCTGGAAAAGATGATCGCGGCGGGTGTTTCTTCCGCGTTGCGGTTCAGCGCCGTGTTGATGGATGGCGATTGCCTGCACGCCTTCCGCTGGTCAAGCGACGACAAGCCGCCAACGCTTTACTGGCGCGGGCTTGAAGAGGGCATCGCGCTAAGCTCGGAACCATTTTCCTTCGATTGCACCCCGTGGTGTGCGGTGCCGCCAAATACCCGGGTGACGATCCGCGCCGGCGGTATGACCACTGAACCTTTTTCCCTGCCGTAAACGTCGCATTTCATGACGACCGAGGCCATTTTTTTCAGTTTGGACGCCACCGGTGGGCGCGGCTGCGGCAGCGTCGTGTTTATTTTCATTGAATTATCTCCGCCGCGAAGGCTAGTGTGTGATCCGATAGACCGAAACAGATTTCAGGACCGGTGAACCATTTCAGAAGTGTTGCAGCCCCTCTCCCTTTCTTGAACGATGCCCTGCATCGCAACGACCATGCAAACCCGTTCATGAATGACGGACAATGGGCAGGCAATGCCTTTGGCGATCCTCGGGACGCTGAAGAAAAAGTGTTATTTTTCATTACCATAAGCTGTTCAAATTTCCACAAAAAATGCTGTTGCCACGCCTCCATATCGATGCATAAACTGGCATCAGTAAAGGCAAACCGGATCGACCTCATCAGACCCTCTCCTCCCACCAAGGTGCTGACCGACCAATGATCAATAATCTAAACGCCGCCGATCTTCCCCGTCCCGCCCCGCGCAGTTCCAACCCGGAAATCATGGCAGCGGAAATCATCGAGCGCCTCACCTACCGTATCGGCAAGGACGTAAAAGTTGCCAAGCCGCATGACTGGCTGACCGCGACCATTCTCGTCGTCCGTGACCGCATCATCGACAAGTGGATGGCCTCCACCCGCAAGGCCTATGCCAACAATTCCAAGCGCGTTTATTACCTGTCGCTCGAGTTTCTGATCGGTCGCCTGATGCGCGATGCGATCTCCAATATCGGGCTGATGCACGAAATCAGGGACGCGCTTTCTTCGCTCGGCGTCGATCTCGATGTCATTGCGGGACTGGAACCGGATGCGGCACTTGGCAATGGCGGCCTTGGCCGTCTCGCTGCCTGTTTCATGGAATCGATGGCAACCGTCGATATTCCCGCCTATGGCTACGGCATCCGTTATGTGCACGGCCTTTTCCGCCAGCAGATGGCGGACGGATGGCAGGTGGAATTGCCGGAGACGTGGCTGGCTCACGGCAATCCCTGGGAATTCGAACGTCGCGAAAGCTCGTATGAAATCGGCTTTGGCGGATCGGTGGAAACCATCGGTGGATATGAGGAGCCGCAGCGCTTCGTCTGGAAACCTGCCGAACGCGTCATTGCCATGGCTTACGACACGCCTGTCGTCGGCTGGCGCGGCACCCGCGTCAACACCTTGCGCCTATGGTCGGCGCAGCCTATCGACCCCATTCTGCTTGCCGCCTTCAATGCCGGCGACCACATTGGCGCGCTGCGGGAAAGCAACAAGGCTGAAAGCCTGACGCGCGTTCTCTACCCCGCCGATGCGACCCCGGCCGGCCAGGAATTGCGTCTGCGGCAGGAGTTCTTCTTCTCCTCCGCCTCCCTGCAGGACATTCTGCGCCGTCACCTGCAGCAATATCCGGATTTCACCTCGCTGCCCGACAAGGTTTCGATCCAGCTCAACGACACGCATCCGGCCATTTCCATCTGCGAAATGATGCGCCTGCTATGCGATGTCCACGGCCTTGAATTCGACGAAGCCTGGAAGATCACGCAGGGCACCTTCTCCTACACCAACCACACGCTTTTGCCCGAAGCGCTGGAAAGCTGGCCCGTCCCGCTGCTCGAGCGGCTTTTGCCGAGGCACATGCAGATCGTCTATGCGATCAATGCCAATACGCTGGTCTACGCCCGCAAGGAAAAGAAGATGCCGGATCAGCAGATCCGGTCCATCTCGCTGATCGACGAAAACGGTGAGCGGCGCGTGCGCATGGGCAATCTCGCCTTCATCGGCTCGCATTCCATCAACGGTGTCTCGGCACTTCATACCGAACTGATGAAGGAAACGGTCTTTGCCGACCTGCACAGCCTTTATCCCGAGCGCATCAACAACAAGACCAACGGCATCACCCCGCGCCGCTGGCTGATGCAGTGCAACCCCGGCCTGACCGGATTGATCCGGGAAGCGATCGGCGACGATTTCCTCGACGATGCGGAAAAGCTGACAGCGCTCGACCGCTTCGCCGACGATGCCGGTTTCCGCGAAAAATTTGCCGAAGTGAAGCGTCTGAACAAGGTGCGGCTTGCCAATACGGTGGCGCAACGCATGGGCATCCGTGTCGATCCCTCGGCCATGTTCGACATCCAGATCAAGCGCATCCATGAATATAAGCGCCAGCTTCTGAACCTTATCGAAACGGTGGCGCTTTACGACCAGATCCGTTCTCACCCGGAACTGGATTGGGTACCGCGCGTTAAGTTCTTCGCAGGCAAGGCAGCGCCGAGTTATCACAACGCGAAGCTGATCATAAAACTTGCCAACGATATTGCCCGGGTCATCAACAACGATCCGGCCGTGCGCGGGCTTCTAAAAGTGGTGTTTATTCCGAACTACAACGTCTCGCTTGCGGAAATCATGGTTCCGGCCGCCGATCTGTCCGAACAGATCTCGACGGCTGGCATGGAAGCCTCGGGCACCGGCAACATGAAGTTTGCGCTGAACGGCGCGCTCACCATCGGTACGCTGGATGGTGCGAACGTCGAAATGCTCGAACATGTCGGCGAGGATAACATCGTCATCTTCGGCATGACGGCGGAAGAGGTGTCGAAAGCGCGCGCCGAGGGCCACAACCCCCGCGCGATTATTGAACAGTCGGTGGAACTGTCGCAGGCGCTGTCATCTATCGCCTCTGGCGTATTCTCACCCGACGACCGCTCCCGCTTTGCCGGGCTGATCGACGGCATTTACAACAGCGACTGGTTCATGGTCGCGGCCGACTTCGACGCCTACGCCGAAGCGCAGCGCAAGGTGGATGCGATCTGGAGCGATCCGGAAAGCTGGTATGCGAAAACAGTCCGTAACACGGCGCGTATGGGCTGGTTCTCGTCCGACAGGACGATCCGGCAATACGCCGCCGATATCTGGAGAGCCTGATGAAAAAACCGCTCAATTCGGCCGAAGAGAAAAAGACTGGCGAAATCACGAAGGCTGAAATCGAGGCGATCAAGAGCGGTTTGCATTCCAACCCCTTTGCACTTCTCGGCGTTCACGAAACGCCGGGAGGTTTTTCTGCACGGTGCTTCATTCCGGGGGCTGAAGAAGTATCTGTCCTCACACTGGACGGATCTTTCGTCGGCGAACTGAAGCAGCTCGATCCGGAGGGCTTCTTCGAAGGCCCGGTCGATCTCACCTCGCGTCAGCCGGTGCGTTATCGCGCCTGTCGCGACGATGCGGAATGGGCAGTGACCGACCCCTACAGCTTTGGTCCGGTTCTTGGACCGATGGACGATTATTTCGTCCGCGAGGGATCGCATCTGCGACTGTTCGACAAGATGGGCGCTCATCCGCTCAAGCTTGAAGGCGTCGAAGGTTTCCACTTCGCCGTCTGGGCTCCCAATGCGCGGCGCGTCTCCGTCGTCGGCGATTTCAACAATTGGGATGGTCGACGGCATGTGATGCGTTTCCGCAAGGATACCGGCATCTGGGAAATTTTCGCACCTGACGTCTATGCCGGCTGCGCCTATAAATTCGAGATTCTCGGCGCAAACGGCGAGCTTCTACCGCTGAAGGCCGACCCCTATGCACGGCGTGGTGAACTGCGGCCGAAGAACGCCTCCGTTACCGCACCGGAACTGGCGCAGAAATGGGAAGATCAGGCCCACCGGGAACATTGGGCGCAAGTGGACCAGCGTCGGCAGCCGATCAGCATTTACGAGGTGCACGCCGGTTCCTGGCGGCGTCGCGAGGACGGCACCTTCCTAAGCTGGGACGAAATGGCCACCCAGCTCATTCCCTATTGCACGGATATGGGCTTCACCCATATCGAGTTTCTGCCGATCACCGAACATCCCTACGATCCGTCCTGGGGTTACCAGACGACCGGGCTTTATGCCCCGACCGCCCGTTTCGGCGATCCGGAAGGTTTCGCCCGCTTCGTCAACGGCGCCCACAAGGTCGGCATCGGCGTGATCCTCGACTGGGTTCCTGCGCATTTTCCAACTGACGAGCACGGCTTGGGCCTGTTTGACGGGACAGCGCTTTACGAACATGCCGACCCGCGCCAGGGTTTTCACCCCGACTGGAACACGGCCATCTACAATTTCGGGCGCATCGAGGTATTGTCCTACCTCGTCAACAACGCGCTTTATTGGGCCGAAAAATTCCATCTCGATGGATTGCGCGTCGATGCCGTCGCCTCGATGCTCTATCTGGATTATTCCCGCAAGGAAGGCGAGTGGATCCCCAACGAATATGGCGGGCGCGAGAACCTGGAATCCGTCCGCTTCCTGCAGAAGATGAACTCGCTCGTCTACGGTACCCATCCGGGCGTCATGACCATTGCTGAAGAATCCACCTCCTGGCCGAAAGTGTCGCAGCCGGTTCACGAGGGCGGCCTCGGTTTCGGCTTCAAATGGAATATGGGTTTCATGCACGACACGCTGAGCTATTTCTCGCGTGAGCCGGTGCACCGCAAGTTCCACCATCAGGAACTGACATTCGGCCTTCTTTATGCCTTCACCGAAAATTTCGTGCTGCCGCTTTCCCATGACGAAGTGGTGCACGGCAAGGGATCGTTGATCGCCAAGATGTCCGGCGACGACTGGCAGAAATTTGCCAATCTCCGGTCCTATTACGGCTTCATGTGGGGTTATCCCGGCAAGAAGCTGCTGTTCATGGGGCAGGAGTTCGCCCAGTGGAGCGAATGGAGCGAAAAGGGATCGCTCGACTGGAACCTTCGCCAATATCCGATGCATGAGGGTATGCGCCGCCTCGTGCGCGATCTCAACCTCACCTACCGTTCGAAAGCCGCTCTGCACGCACGTGACTGCGAACCCGAAGGTTTCCAGTGGCTGGTGGTCGATGATCACGAAAACTCGGTCTTCGCCTGGCTGCGCTCGGCGCCCGGCGAAAAACCGGTTGCGGTTATCTGCAATCTGACCCCGGTCTACCGGGAAAACTATTATGTGCCGCTTCCTGTTGCGGGGCGGTGGCGGGAGATTCTCAACACCGATGCCGAAATTTATGGCGGCAGCGGCAAGGGAAATGGCGGACGCGTTCAGGCGGTCAATGCCGGTGGGGAGATAGGGGCGATGCTCGTCCTGCCGCCCTTGGCAACGATCATGCTCGAACCGGAAAACTGACAGACAGAACGGGAGGACAACCATGTCGGAAAAAAGAGTTCAGCCCCTGGCGCGTGATGCAATGGCCTATGTTCTCGCGGGCGGTAGAGGAAGCCGTTTGAAGGAATTGACGGACCGCCGGGCAAAACCAGCGGTTTATTTTGGCGGTAAGGCCCGCATCATCGATTTTGCACTTTCGAACGCGCTGAATTCCGGCATTCGCCGCATCGGCGTCGCCACGCAATACAAGGCTCACTCCCTCATCCGCCACCTGCAACGCGGCTGGGACTTCTTCCGTCCAGAGCGTAACGAAAGCTTTGACATTCTGCCGGCCTCGCAGCGCGTGTCCGAAACGCAATGGTACGAAGGCACCGCCGACGCCGTTTACCAGAACATCGACATTATCGAGCCCTATGCGCCCGAATATATGGTCATTCTGGCCGGCGACCATATTTACAAGATGGACTACGAATACATGCTGCAACAGCATGTCGATTCCGGCGCGGATGTAACGATCGGTTGCCTTGAAGTGCCACGCAAGGAAGCGTCGGGCTTCGGCGTGATGCATGTGAACGAAAAAGACGAGATCATCGACTTCATCGAAAAGCCGGCCGATCCGCCCGGCATTCCCGGCAATGAGAATTTCGCGCTTGCCTCGATGGGGATCTACGTCTTCCATACGAAATTCCTGATGGAAGCGCTGCGTCGCGATGCCGCCGACCCAACCTCCAGCCGCGACTTCGGCAAGGACATCATTCCCTATATTGTCCAGCACGGCAAAGCCGTCGCCCACCGTTTCGCGGACTCCTGCGTGCGTTCGGATTTCGAGCACGGACCATACTGGCGCGATGTCGGAACCATCGATGCCTATTGGCAGGCCAATATCGACCTGACGGATGTGGTGCCTGACCTCGATATCTATGACAAGTCCTGGCCGATCTGGACCTATGCGGAAATCACTCCGCCGGCGAAATTCGTGCATGACGATGAGGACCGCCGCGGTTCTGCCGTGTCGTCGGTTGTGTCAGGCGATTGCATCATTTCCGGCGCCGCCCTCAACCGTAGCCTTCTGTTCACAGGCGTGCGCGCCAATTCATACTCCCGCCTTGAGAATGCCGTAGTACTGCCGAGTGTAAAGATCGGGCGCCACGCCCAGCTCAGCAACGTCGTCATCGACCATGGAGTGGTCATTCCGGAAGGACTGATTGTAGGAGAAGACCCCGAACTGGATGCCAAACGTTTCCGGCGCACGGAAAACGGCATTTGCCTTATCACCCAATCGATGATCGACAAGCTGGACCTGTAGAGCCCATGAATGTCCTTTCGGTTTCATCCGAAATTTATCCCCTGATCAAGACCGGAGGGCTCGCCGACGTTACCGGCGCCCTCCCCATCGCGCTCGAAGCCTATGGCGTGAGAACGCGCACATTGATACCCGGATATCCGGCGGTGAAAGCCGCCGTGACGGACCCCGTCAAATGTTTTGAGTTCACCGATCTGCTTGGCGAAAAGGCCGATCTGCTCGAAGTCCAACATGAGGGGCTAGACCTTCTGATCCTTGACGCGCCCGCCTATTACGAGCGTTCCGGCGGCCCCTATCTCGGCCAGACCGGCAAGGATTATCCTGATAACTGGAAGCGCTTTGCGGCGCTCTCGCTGGCAGCGGCACGAATCGGCGCCGGTGTGCTTCCCGGCTGGCGGCCGGATATGGTGCACGCCCATGACTGGCAGGCAGCGATGACCCCGGTCTATATGCGTTATGCCGAAACGCCGGAGATTCCGAGCCTTCTCACCATCCACAACATTGCTTTTCAGGGTCAGTTCGGGGCCAACATCTTCAGCAAGCTCGAATTGCCCGCCCACGCCTTCGGCATGGAAGGCATCGAATATTATAACGATGTCAGCTTCCTCAAGGGCGGCTTGCAGACGGCAACCGCGCTCAGCACGGTCAGCCCATCCTATGCGGAAGAAATCCTGACCGCGGAATTCGGCATGGGGCTGCAAGGGGTGATCGGCAGCCGCGCCCATGTGCTGCACGGTATCGTCAACGGCATTGACGCCGATGTCTGGAACCCGGCCACCGACCATCTGATCCACGACAACTATTCCGCCACCAATCTCAAGAACCGCGCGCTGAACAAGAAGGCCGTCGCAGAACATTTCCGCATCGACCAGGATGACAGCCCGCTTTTCTGCGTCATATCCCGCCTCACCTGGCAGAAGGGCATCGATCTGATGGCGGAAGCCGTGGACGAGATCGTTTCCCTCGGCGGCCGTCTGGTTGTGCTGGGCGCCGGCGATGTGGCATTGGAAGGCGCGCTACTGGCGGCGGCATCCCGCCACCATGGCCGCGTCGGTGTCGCCATCGGTTATAATGAGCCGCTGTCGCATCTGATGCAGGCGGGTTGCGATGCGATCATCATCCCCTCGCGCTTCGAGCCCTGCGGCCTTACCCAGCTTTACGCGCTGCGTTATGGCTGCGTTCCCGTGGTTGCCCGAACCGGCGGCCTTGCCGATACGGTGATCGACGCCAACCATGCCGCCATCGCCAATAAATCGGCGACCGGTGTACAATTCTCGCCCGTCACGCTCGACGGTCTGAAACAGGCGATCCGCCGAACCGTGCGTTATTATCACGACCCGAAACTTTGGACACAAATGCAGAAACTCGGCATGAAATCCGATGTTTCCTGGGAAAAAAGCGCTGCGCTCTACGCCGCGCTTTACAGCCAGCTTATTTCGAGAGGCCATTGAAACAATGATCAAGACCGTTCAGACGACACCCTTTCAGGATCAGAAGCCGGGCACATCCGGCCTGCGCAAGAAGGTGCCCGTCTTCGCCCAGGAAAATTATGCCGAAAACTTCATCCAGTCGATCTTCGACTCGCTTGAGGGCTTTCAGGGCCAGACGCTGGTGATCGGCGGCGATGGCCGTTATTACAACCGCGAAGTCATCCAGAAGGCGATCAAGATGGCGGCCGCCGCCGGCTTCGGCAAGGTGCTGGTCGGTCAGGGCGGCATTCTCTCAACCCCCGCCGCCTCCAATATCATCCGCAAATACAAAGCCTTCGGCGGCATCGTGCTTTCCGCCAGCCATAATCCTGGTGGCCCGACCGAAGATTTCGGCATCAAATACAATATCGGCAATGGCGGCCCAGCGCCGGAAAAGATCACCGACGCGATCTATGCCCGCTCGAAGGTCATCGACAGCTACAAGATTTCCGACGCTGCAGACGTCGATCTCGACAAGGTGGGCAGCTTCAAGGTGGATGAACTGACGGTCGATGTCATCGATCCGGTCGCCGATTATGCCGCTTTGATGGAAGAACTGTTCGATTTTGCCGCCATTCGCGCCCTGATTGCCGGCGGCTTCAAGGTTGTCGTCGATTCCATGAGTGCCGTCACCGGCCCCTATGCCGTGGAAATCATCGAAAAGCGTCTCGGCGCGCCGAAGGGCTCGGTCCGCAACGCAACGCCCCTGCCCGATTTCGGCGGCCACCACCCCGACCCGAACCTGGTGCACGCCAAGGAGCTTTACGACGATGTCATGAGCCCGGAAGGTCCCGATTTCGGCGCGGCGTCGGATGGCGACGGCGACCGCAACATGGTTGTCGGCAAGGGCATGTTTGTCACCCCGTCCGACAGCTTGGCGATCATCGCCGCCAATGCACGGCTCGCGCCCGGTTATGCCGCCGGCATTTCCGGCATCGCCCGTTCCATGCCGACAAGTGCCGCAGCCGACCGCGTCGCAGAAAAACTTGGGCTTGGCATGTACGAGACGCCAACCGGCTGGAAATTTTTCGGCAATCTCATGGATGCCGGCAAGGTTACAATCTGCGGTGAGGAAAGCTTCGGCACCGGCTCCAACCACGTGCGCGAAAAGGATGGCCTGTGGGCCGTGCTCTACTGGCTGAACATTGTCGCCGCCCGCAAGGAAAGCGTGAAGGACATCGTTACCAAGCACTGGGCCGAATATGGGCGCAACTATTATTCCCGCCACGATTATGAGGAAGTGGATTCGGACGCCGCAAACACTCTGGTGGCCATCCTGCGCGAAAAACTCGCAACACTTCCTGGCACCAGCTACGGCAATCTTAAGGTCGCAGCTGCTGATGATTTCGCCTATCTCGACCCGGTCGACCAGTCCGTCAGCAAGAACCAAGGTATCCGCATCCTGTTCGAAGGTGGTTCGCGCATCGTGCTGCGCCTTTCCGGCACGGGCACTGCGGGCGCAACGCTCAGACTTTACGTCGAGCGCTATGAGCCGGATGCGGCCCGTCACGGCATCGAAACGCAGGCGGCGCTTGCCGACCTTATTTCCGTTGCCGACACGATCGCCGGCATCAAGGCCCATACCGGCCGCAACGAACCGACCGTCATCACGTAAGGTTTTGCATTGCACGCACCGTTTCCGGCAACGGGCATAGCGAAAAACTTGGCAGGCGGCCATGAGGCCGCCTGAGGTTACTGACTAACCTCCCCGCCAGACTCGATATCATCATCTTCCGGAGAGAGAGAGACCATGCAGAAACCAGCCGTTTTCCCCAAAGGCGTAACCCAGACGGAAAACGGAACGGAATTTGCGGTCTATTCCCGGCACGCCTCACAAATCGACCTTTGCCTTTTTGAAGCGACGGGCGAAAAAGAGACGGCGCGTTTGCCAATGAGGCGCGATGAGAATGACATTCACCGGCTGACAGTTGCCGAGACCGGCCCCGGTGCGCGATATGGCTACCGCGCCGACGGCATTTATGCCCCCGAACATGGCCTGTGGTTCGACCCCGCAAAACTGCTGCTCGACCCCTATGCCACGGAGATAGACCGGCCATTCCGGCATGATGCCGCGCTTTTGACCTATGGCGAAGACACGGGCGCGATCATGCCGAAGGCGATCCTGTCGCAATATGAGCAGGTCAGGCGCCAGCCGCCACGCTTTGCCGAAGGCGGGCTGATTTACGAACTCGCGGTTAAATCCTTCACCAAATTGCACCCTGCCGTGCCGGAAGAGCTGAGAGGCACGGTGGCAGCGCTGGCTCATCCTGCCATTATCGCGCATTTGAAAAAAATCGGTGTCGATGCGGTGGAGCTGATGCCGATCACCGCCTGGATCGACGAGCGCCACCTGCCGCCGCTTGGCCTTTCCAATGCATGGGGATACAATCCCGTCGGCTTCATGGCGCTCGATCCGCGCCTCTGCCCCGGCGGAGTGCGGGAGCTGCGCGACACGGTTGCAGCCCTGCACGCGCAAGGCATTGGCGTCATTCTCGATCTGGTCTTCAACCATACGGGTGAAAGCGACAGCGAAGGCTCCATCCTGTCTTTGCGCGGACTGGACAATCTCACCGCTTTCCGTCACCCGGAAGGAAAGCCGGGCGTGCTGGTCAATGACACCGGCACCGGCAACACGGTGGCCTGCGATCATCCCTATGTGCGCCAGCTCATTATCGATTCCCTCAGGCATTTCGTTCTCAATGCCGGTATCGATGGCTTCCGTTTCGATCTCGCGCCCATATTGGGACGAACGGCTAGTGGCTTCGACATGGCCAGCGAAACGCTTGCCGCCATGCACTCTGACCCGGTACTATACGACCGCGTGCTGATCGCCGAACCATGGGATATCGGCCCCGGCGGCTATCAGCTCGGCAATTTTCCGGAGAGCTTTCTGGAATGGAACGACCGCGCCCGCGACGACATGCGCCGGTTCTGGCGCGGCGATGCGGGAACAACCGGAGCGCTGGCCAATGCGCTTTCCGGCTCTTCGCCGATCTTTTCCCGCCATGGACGTGCAAAAAGCCGCAGCGTCAATTTCCTTGCCGCCCATGACGGTTTCACCCTGTTCGATCTCGTCAGCCACGAACACAAGCACAATGAGAAAAACGGCGAGAACAATCGCGACGGGCATAATGAAAATCATTCCTGGAACAATGGTTTGGAGGGATTGACGGACGATCCTGCCGTCGTGGCCGCCCGCCACGCGGATGTGAAAGCGCTGCTTTCCACGCTCTTCGTCAGTCGCGGCACATTGATGCTGACCGCCGGCGATGAGGGTGGCCGCAGCCAGCATGGCAATAATAATGCCTATTGCCAGGACAACGAGATAACGTGGGTCGACTGGTCGTCGCTCTCCCAGGAGCTGACTGACCACACGGCATTTCTTGCAGCACTTCGCAAACGCTTCGGCGTGTTTTCGCAAACCGAGTTTTTCTCAGGCAACGGCGATGTGGCATGGCTTGCCCCCGGCGGAGAACCGATGACGGTCGCGGAATGGGAAAGGCCGGACATGCCGGCTTTCGCCATGGTGCTTGCCACGCCGGACCACGAGACCGAAAACGACGCGGAGCTTGCCGTGCTCATCAACCGCAGCCATGAGATCGTGCCCTTCACCCTGCCGGGCGACGACTGGCAAGCGATCGGCACGGATTTCGGCAATCCGGCCTTCCTGCCTGCCCGCTCGGTAGTGTTTTATCTGCGCGGTTGATCGCTTGGCCCCGGCACCTTTATAAGTTCCGAAAGGCAATCGAGAAGAGGTAACATGGCAAAGGAAATAGCGCTGGCGGAAATGAAAAATTTCGTCGGCACGGAGCTGGGCGTTTCCGACTGGATCACCGTCGACCAGACAATGATCGACGCCTTCGCAAAAGCGACGCTGGACGAACAGTTCATCCACACCGACCCGGAACGCGCCAAGGCGGAAAGCCCCTTTGGCGGCACTATCGCGCATGGGTTCCTGACGCTCTCGCTGCTTTCGGCTCTGAATTACGATGCCCTGCCCCGCATTCGCGAAACGACCATGGGCATCAACTACGGCTTTGACGCCGTCCGCTTCGTCACGCCGGTCAAAAGCGGAGCACGGGTGCGTGGCCGTTTCACTTTGGCCGAGGCGCGGTTTCGCGGCGCCGCCATGCTGGTGACGACCTATGATGTGACGGTGGAGATAGAAAACGAGAAAAAACCGGCGCTCACTGCCCGCTGGACAACCATCACCCAGTTCAACCCCGAGGACAGGCCGCAAGACGCCTGATGGCGAAGTAAATCCCAATTTGAGATCGGAGTGTCTGTGAGATTCGCATATTTGATAGAACCTCCGTTCAACTACAGGAACGAATGCGGCGATGTGACCGGGTGCGATGTGGAGTTGGCGCGAGTCATTCTAGCCATGATCGGTATTCATGAAATTGAATTCATCGAAGCCGAATTCTCGCAATTGTTGCCTGGGCTGAACGAAAACCTTTGGGATATGACTACCGGCCTCTTCGATACCGCTGAACGCAGAAAGATCGTGACGTTCAGCCATCCCATCTGGGCGTTGCCTGATGGACTGTTGGTGAGGAAGGGCAACCTCAGAGATCTGGACGGATACGCATCGGCAGCAAAAAATCCGGAATGTACGCTGGTCGCGATCCGTGATCAGATCCAACATCGCGCAATTATGGAAGCGGGCGTGCCCGATGACCGCATTCTCATTTGCGAGACCTACGACGAGGCCGCTCAGGCCGTATTGGATGGGCGTGCCGACGCCTATGCCAGCGTGGCCATGGCCCATCTCGGTTTTATGCAGCAAAATCCAGAGCTCGATTTGGAAGTTGTCTCCGTTTTACCGAATGAGAGCCCAGCAGCCTCAGGCGCATTTGCTTTCCGCCAATCCGACCGGGAACTCCAGAGCGCGGTCGATGCGGCACTTCTTTGTTATATCGGATCAGACGAGCACCGTGTGCTGATGCGCAATTTTGGTTTTGATGATCAAGCCCTCGTCAACGGCGAGGCCAGTCTGGCAAAGTAACGCCGGACTGCGCAAAGGAGACGGCCCAATGCATGATGAAGCCGTAAGAGACGCGTTTCTCGCACAGGCAAGAGCCTGCGACAGCCTCGGTTCGCCCTTTACCGCACGGCTTTGCCGCGCGGTGGCGGCGCGGCTGGATCGCCAGACGGACGTTGGCGAGATGATCTTATCCTGGCATGGCGATGTCGGCCCGTCCGGCGATTCCGTCCCACTGCGGCTTGCCGGTGCCCTGCATGCGCTTGTCATCGAGGACAAGATCGCTCCTCTTGTCGATATAGCACCCGAAGACGAGAATGCGCTCTGGCAGGCTTGCGCAAGTGCCTTGCGCTTCCATTCGGGCTTCATCCTCGAAAGACTGAAATCGCCGCCGCAGACCAACGAAGTCCGCCGTTCCGCTGTGCTGCTGCCGGGTTTTCTTTCCATTGCGGAGCTTTTGGGCAAGCCGCTGGTCCTTTCAGAGGTCGGCGCCAGCGCCGGTCTGAACCTGCAATTTGACCGCTACCAGTATCGTCTTGGCGATCTTGCCTGGGGCAGGCAATCCGAAGTGTCCATGTCGCCGGAATGGCGCGGAGACACCCCGCCCGACAAGCGGATAGAGGTCATCGAGCGCGCCGGCTGCGATCTTAACCCACTCGATCCGTCGTCTGCCGAGGACCGGCTGCGGCTGATGTCATATGTCTGGGCCGATCAGACCGACAGGCTGGAGCGCACGGCGGCCGCCCTGCGTATTGCGGTGGAGAACGGCTTGCACGTTGAAAAGGCTGACGCAATTGACTGGCTGCAACGCCGCCTTGCCGCGCAACATTCGGGCGCTGCCCATGTGGTCTACCATTCTGTCGCCTGGCAATATCTGCCCGATGCGCTGAAAGAGGCCGGCGAAACGCTGATCGCCGAGGCTGGAAGCCGTGCCACCCCTGAGGCTCCGCTTGCCCGCCTGCAGATGGAGGCAGATACGACGCCGGGAAGCGCCGCAATCACCCTGCAAATCTGGCCGACCGGTAAGAAACAGGAAATCGGCCGCGCCGATTTCCATGGGCGATGGGTGGAATGGCAGGGGTGGAAAAGCTAGGCCGCCACGTCCTGCGCCGCTTCCTGCAACAGGCCGCCGACATATTCGGCGAAAGAGCGCCAGCACTCTACCCGGAACGTATCGTCAGCCACGCGCAGCAGCACCACTTCCGCCTTGCCGAAAACCGTTCGCGACGAGGCGCCGATCGGGAACTGTGCGATAGACAGATCCTGCGGGCAACCGGCGTTGAGGGCTGCCTCCGCGCCGGGGCCGGAAACGATGACAGCCGTGTTGCGGTGGGAAACGTCGGTCGCCGAAAACAGGCCGGGAACGGTGGCGAGCGCCGCCATCAGGTCGCTTTCGCCCTGATCGATCACCAGCCATTCGTCCGGACCAAGCCAGAGAGCGGAGCGCAAACCCGATGTGACAGAGCTTTTCGGGCTGTTGGGCAATAACAGGCCGAGTGCATCCGAGAGGGCCGGCAGTGCGCTTTCCCTTGCGCGCAGCGACAGCCGCGACGCCGAGGCGGCGGGCTTCAGCGAGACGAAGGGCGAACCACCGTGGAAATCCTCGAGTACGGATTTGCGTTTTGCGTGAAGTGTGTCAGCCATTGAGACGGGCTCCTTCCTTGTCGAGGAAGACCATGTCGGTCACTTCGACGGCAATTGTTTTATCGGCAAGCGGGATGTAGAGCGTTTCGCCCATGCGCGCCCTGCCATCCGCCACCAGCGCAAAGGCGATGGAGTGGCCGAGATTTTCCGACCAGTAGGCGGAAGTGACATGGCCGAGCATGGTCATGGGTTTCGGCTGGTTTGGATCAGCAACGATCTGGCCACCCTCTTCGGGAACAGTCAGCCGGTCCTTCGTCTTGAGGCCCACAAGCTGCTTTCGACCGGAGCGCATGAGATCCGGGCGTTTCAGACCGCGGATACCGACGAAATCCGTCTTCTTCTTGGAAACGGCCCAGGCAAGCCCGGCATCGTCAGGCGTCACGGTGCCGTCGGTATCCTGTCCGACGATGATGTAACCCTTTTCGGCACGCAGGATGTGCATGGTCTCGGTGCCATAAAGGCATCCGCCCACCGCTTCGGCCCGTTCACGGATCGCGGTCCAGACGGCAGCGCCGTAATCGGCCGGAACGTTGATTTCGAAACCAAGCTCACCCGTGAATGATACACGGAAGAGACGCGTGGGCACACCGCAGAAGGTGCCTTCCGCGACCGCCATATGCGGGAAGGCTTCGGGCGAAATATCGATACCCTCGACGAAAGGCGCGATCACCTCGCGCGCTTTCGGTCCCTGCACCGCAATCACCGCCCATTGTTCGGTCGCCGATGTCAGCCAGACATTCAGCTCGGGGAATTCGGTCTGGAGATAATCCTCCATGTGCTGGAGAACGCGCGGTGCGCCGCCCGTCGTCGTCGTCACGTGGAAACGGTCCTCGGAAAGACGACCGACGACACCGTCATCGTAAACGAAACCGTCCTCGCGCGTCATGATGCCATAGCGGCAACGGCCGGGTTTCAGTGTGTCCCAGGCATTTGTGTAGATGAGGTTCAGGAACTTAGCCGCATCGGGGCCGACCACCTCGATCTTGCCGAGCGTGGAGGCATCGAACACGCCGACGCTTGTCCGCACCGTCTTGCATTCGCGGTTGAGCGCCTCGTGCATATCCTCGCCGCCGCGCGGGAAGAACCATGCACGCTTCCAGTTGCCGACATCCTCGAAAAGGGCGCCTGCCGCAGCCTCTTCGTCATGCATCGGCGTCTTGCGGGTCGGGTCGAACAGCGCACCGCGCGAATGGTTGATGAGCGTGCCGAAAGTGACCGGCGTATAGGGTTGGCGGAAAGTGGTGAGACCGACCTTCGGCAGATCCCGCCCAAGCGCTTCCGAGGCAATGGCAAGTCCATGCATGTTGGACATCTTGCCCTGATCGGACGCCATGCCATTGGTGGTGAAGCGCTTGATATGCTCGACCGAATGCATGCCTTCACGCACGGCCAGGCGAATATCCTTGGCGCAGACATCGTGCTGGAAATCGATGAAGGCCTTGACGCCGGTGCCTTCGCCTGCCCCTTCCGCAGCGCCGATCATGCCGCCGGTCCAGGCGCGCGCATTCTCGCCGGAGAATTCCGCTGCACCGCCACCTGCGGCAGCAGCCTCGGCGATCAATGCGGCGAGATCGTCCGTGCCGTTGCAGGCGCCGACTGACACACAATTCTGCACATGGATGTCAGGCAGGAACCGCTGGTTTGCCGCGTCAAACTTCAGCTTGCCGCGCGATTGCGAGAAGAGATGCACCGACGGCGTCCAGCCCGCCGAAACGACGAGCGCGTCGATGGCGATCTTGCGCTTGTTAGAGCCGCCATTGCGGCCAACGCTCATGGAAGAAACGCGCAGCCGCCCTGACGTATCGTAAACACTGTGACCCGCCAGTACCTCGATACCCAGCGCCCGCGCCTCGTCCAGCAGCCGCCGATCGGGGTTCTCGCGGCAATCCACGATAGCGGCGATCTTCACACCCGCTTTCTTGAGATCGAATGCCGTCTCATAGGCAGAATCATGGGCTGTGTAGACACCGACATTATTGCCGACGGTCACGCCGTAATGGTTGAGATAGATGCGCGCAGCAGAAGCCAGCATGATGCCGGGACGATCATTATTGGCAAAGACCATGTGCCGCTCGATCGCGCCTGCCGCCAGAACGACCTTCTTGGCGCGGACCTGCCACAGTCTTTCACGTGGCTGGTGTTTGGCCGGCGTGGCGAGGTGATCGGTCACACGCTCGGCCAGCGCCACGAAATTGTGGTTGTAATAACCGAACGCTGTCGTGCGGGTCAGAACACGCACATTGGGCAGCGATTTCAGTTCAGTGAAAACTTTTTGCGCCCAGTCATATCCGGACAGGCCGTCGATGACCGCACCGGTATCAAAACGCAGCGCGCCGCCAACTTCGGCATTCTCATCAACCAGAATGACGCTGGCGCCAGTTTTTGCAGCGGCGAGCGCCGCTGTCAGCCCGGCCACACCGCCACCGGCCACCAGCACGTCGCAATGGGCATAACGGCCGGAATAATGATCCGCATCCGGCTCGGTCGGCGCCTTGCCGAGACCGGCTGCGCGACGGATGATCGGTTCATAAATCTTGTGCCACGCGGCCTTCGGCCACATGAAGGTCTTATAGTAGAAACCAGCCGCAAACATCGGCGACAGGAAATCGTTGATCGCACTGATATCGAAGGACAGCGACGGAAAGCGGTTCTGCGAGGCGATGATGGCGCCGTCGAATACATCCTGCACCGTGGCGCGCACATTCGGCTGTTTGCGCAGGCTGTCACGCGATACGTCGATCAGCGCATTCGGCTCCTCCGGGCCGGCGGAAAGGAAACCACGCGGGCGGTGATATTTGAACGAACGGCCAATCAGATGCACGCCATTCGCCAGAAGTGCGGATGCAACCGTGTCGCCTTCCAGCGCCTGATAGATCTTGCCGTCGAAGGTGAAGCGTGCCGTTCTGGCAGGTGTCAGGCGACCGACGCCCTTGATACGATAATCGCCGCTCATTGCGCAGCTCCCTTTTGGGCGGAAAGAACCGCGTCGGCATCCGGTTTCGGCTCGCCTGCCTTGTAGGTCATCAGGAATTTGTCGCTGACGGAATCGCGGGCAGCGTTGAAAAAGCGGCCGCAACCGTGAATGTGGCGCCAGCGCTCGAAAACGAGACCTTTGTCATTGTCGCGAATGAAGAAATATTCGGCAAAGGCCTCGTCCGAAATATCGGCAATGTTTTCCGGCCGGGCGATATGGGCTTCGCCCGCCCAGCGAAATTCGAGTTCGGAACGGTCTTCCCGGCAATAAGGGCAATGGATCAGAAGCATCGTGGCTCCACCTTCAAAGAGAACTTTCCGGAAGCATGCTTCCGGCGGGTTGGTCACACAGCCGCTTTCCCATCGCAACGAAGGGGGAAAGCCGCTTCAAGAGCTGCTCGAAATTATCGAATGGTTTCAGCGCCGAGGCCCGACCCATATTGATGATGGCAACCGCCATCATGTCGGTGTCGATCGCGAAGGGCTCGTCCTGCGCACCATTTTCCTTCTCGCCGACGAAATAGACCAGCTTGTCCGCGAGACTCGGCGCGCAGAGCAAAAGGCCTTTTTCCGCCACGAAAGGCCAGTCGCGCTCACCCTGCATTCTCTGGATTTTCTGGCTACGAAAATCCCCCATCTCGGGGATGAGATTGCCCGCCGGCACGACCGCCGCCGCAACACCCATGTTTGCCGAAAGCATAACCGCCGCCAGCATCAGTGCGCCACGGCGGCGGCAGCGGCCTCGTCGATGAGGCGTCCGGTGCGGAAACGATCGAGCGTCAGCCCCGCCGCCAGACGGTGCGGTTCGCCGCGCGCGATGAGATGCGCAAACAGATTGGCCGAGCCCGGTGTCGCCTTGAAACCGCCTGTGCCCCAACCGCAATTGACAAAGAGATTTGGCACCGGCGTCACACTCTGAATGGCGGAGCGATCGGGTGTGTTGTCGGTAATGCCGCCCCATTGGCGCATCATCTTGACGCGGCGGAAAATCGGGAACAGCTCGCAGATGGCGTCAAGCGTATGCGTGATGATCTGCAGGCCGCCAGTCTGGGAGTAGGAATTATACTGGTCGGTGCCAGCACCGATGACCAGCTCGCCCTTGTCCGACTGGGAGATATAGGCATGCACCGTATTGGACATGACGACACAGGGGAAGATCGGCTTCAGCGGCTCTGATACCAGCGCCTGCAACGGGTTGGAATGCAGAGGCACACGCACATCCGCCATTTTCATCAGAACGGAGGAGTGGCCGGCGGCGGAAACGCCGATTTTCTTTGCGCCAATGAAACCGCGATTGGTCTCGACGCCCGTGACCGCGCCATCAGGTCCGCGCCTGATGGCCGTGACTTCGCAATTCTGGATGATGTGCACGCCGCGATCGGAAGCCGCACGCGCATATCCCCAGGCCACCGCATCGTGACGCGCCGTGCCGCCGCGCCGCTGGAGGGCAGCACCGTTGATCGGATAACGCGCATTGCCGGAAATCTCGAGTGGCGGGCAATAGGCCTTGGCCTGTTCCGGCGTCAGCCATTCATTGTCGATGCCATAGAGACGGTTGGCATTGATATGGCGCTTGAAGGACTGCTGGTCGTGAATATTGTGCGACAGCATCATAACGCCGCGCGCCGAATACATGACGTTGTAATTGAGATCCTGGCTCAGGCCTTCCCATAATTTCAGGGAATGCTCGTAAATATCCATGCTCTCTTCATAGAGATAATTGGAGCGGATGATGGTGGTGTTGCGGCCGGTATTGCCGCCGCCTAGCCAGCCCTTTTCCAGCACCGCTATATTGGTAATGCCGTGTTCCTTGGCAAGATAATAGGCGGCCCCAAGACCGTGGCCGCCGCCACCGATGATGATGACGTCATATTCCTTGCGCGGCTCGGGCGACGCCCATTGCGCATCCCACCCCTTATGACCCCGCAACGCCTCGCGCGCCACGGCAAAAACGGAATATTTGCGCATTCGCAGTCTGCTCCTCAAGAACCGGCCAGAAGCCGAAAGCATAGCTCCGGCACATATTATACACATGGCAAATCGGCATCGGAGGCAATATCCATTTTGCGACGCCGCAATGCTTTTGTTTCGACATTGCAGGCAGAATGCCGGGATAGCTGGATTTTGGCTGTTGAATATGCGGTACCGTATGGACTTGCTGCAAATGTTCTGATATTGCACGTCACCAATCGCTAGGCTCGACGGCCGAACGAACGATTTTATTTGCGTGCGAATGCCTTTATTCTCACAGCAAGACAACCAAACAAAAGGAACGGGTTTCACGTGCAGGTACTAGTCCGCGACAATAACGTTGATCAGGCGCTTCGCGCTCTCAAGAAAAAGATGCAGCGCGAAGGCATTTTCCGTGAAATGAAAATGCGCGATTATTACGAAAAGCCTTCCCAGAAGCGCGCCCGCGAAAAGGCTGAAGCTGTTCGTCGCGTTCGCAAGCTGGCACGCAAGCGCGCACAGCGCGAAGGTCTGGTTGCAGCTCCGCGCGCAGGCCGTTAATAGGCCGTCTTTTGGACGTTTTTGAATGCTTGTTGGGCGGGGGCGATCAATTCGCCGCCGCTCTTTGTGTTTGTGGCCGGAGAATGATCTTGAGACCGGCCTGCGAGGGAACCCCCACCGAATGACCGCTGTTGATGCCTGTGTTGTGAAAAACTCCGATGCCTCCACGCGCCGGGTGCTCCTGAAAAACAACAAGAGATTCCGTGTTTCCCTTGTCGTCTGTACCGTCCTCGCCGGTCTTTCCGGCTGCGCTACGTCCAACCAGACTGACGATGTCTTCAGGATCGACCGTGCCCAGGGCTCGCAGGAAAACATTGCCTCGCTCACCTCGGTCATCAACGCCAATCCGCAGGATCCGGAAGGCTATAACGTTCGTGGCTCGGCTTACGGCCGCGCCGGCGATTCGCGCCGCGCCATCGAGGATTTCAACAAGGCGCTGCAACTGAACCCGCGCTTTTATCAGGCCTATGCCAACCGCGCCCTCGTCTACCGCAATTCCGGCCAGCAGCAGCAGGCCTTGCAGGATTACAACGCGGCTTTACAGATCAATGCGAGCTATGACGTAGCCCTGATCGGCCGTGGCAATCTTTACCGCCAGTCCGGCCGCGTCAACGAAGCTTTCAACGACTTCTCCCGCGCCATCGAACTCGAAACCACCGATGGCCGCGCGTGGCACAATCGTGGCCTGATCTACCAGCTGCGCAACCAGCATGCCCAGGCCATCGAGGACTTCTCCAAGGCCATCTCGCTGTCCTCAACCTCGCCGGAACCCTATAACGGCCGTGGCCTTTCCTATGTCGCGCTGAACGACGACGAAAACGCTTTCGCCGATTTCAACCACGCCATTTCGCTTGATGGCAATGTCGCAGAATCATGGGCCAACCAGGCACTGGTCTATGAGCGCCGCGGCGAGATGGCGAAAGCCGCAAAGTCCTATTCGCATGCGGCACGGCTTGATCCGAAATATAAGCCCGCGCTCGACGGCATTGCCCGCACGCGCGGTGCCGGCGCATCCTGATCAAAAACAGATACGAACAGAAAAGCCGGCGGTGCGACACCTGCCGGCTTTTTATGGGAAACTTTTAAAGCCTCAATGGCTGTCGCGGCGCGCCTCGGGCGTGGCATCCCCCGCCCACAACTCCGCCTGCACCGCATTTTGAAACTCCATGACCTCGCGCCGCATGGCGGCGTCCTCATAGCCGAGGCCCGTCAGATAGGCGGCCAGTTCACGGCACTCCCTGCGCCAGAAATCATTCGCCTCCACACCATGCAGCCGGTCGAGCATGGTTGCGCACCGTTTTACGTTGGCAATACGGTTCTTTGCCGGAAAGGCGATTACTTCCGAATTCGTCGTCACGCGGGCACCTTGCTCTTCGAGGAATCAATACCGACTTTTTAAAGGCTGGATGGTTAACGAAGTCTGCTACGCAGGAGAGAAGGCCGCTAACGCCTTGCAGGGACGGGTTCTGCAGCCTGTCAGACGCAAGAATCTGCGCTGCCGGAGGACACCGATTCGGGCAAATCGCCGATTACCAAGGAATTTACCAATCAAGATTACCGAAATTTCATGCCGTGGGAGATAGAAGAAGTATATGTGTGTTGAAACAACACCGGTCTCATCGTATATTCTTGCAAAGAAAAAAAATGCCGCAGCGCAGCCAAAAACGGAGAAATCGTTCTCGGGAGGAGAGCACCATGTATGCACCTCGTGTATTTTTCAGCATGATTGGTGCATTGCTTGCCTTTGCGGTCGCTACATATTTCATCCACGGGTCGTTCTATACGGCATTCATCCAGACCCTCATCTGCGCCGTCATTCTGCAAACCGGTTATTTTATTGCACTCCTGGTTCTGGTCGCCCGGGAGAAACGGCGGATGCGCGAAACCTTCGCGCTTGATCGCAGCGCCGAGATCATGACGCCGGACACGGTAAGCAGCGCCCCGCCACATGGCGCGAAACTGACCGATATGTGACCTCTCACGCACATTCTTTTATTGCGCCGCAAAAAAATCACTTGCATCCACACCCCTGACACTTTCTGCTGACCAAATCCTGACGGTTCGTCACAGCAGAAGGACAACACATGGTGAGCGGTTCACAGCCCATTTGCGTCATCATCGCTGCGAAAAATGCATCCGATACGATAGATATCGCCATCCGCTCCGCCCTTGTGGAGCCGGAGGTCGCCGAAGTCATGGTGATCGACGATGGCTCCACCGATACGACCAGCGATGTCGCACATGCGGCGGATGACGGTACCGGCCGTTTGCGGGTCGTGCGATTCGACGTCAATCGTGGCCCTTCGGCCGCCCGCAACCATGCGATCTCGATTTCATCCGCACCGCTCATCAGCATTCTCGACGCGGACGACTTTTTTTTCAAAGGCCGTTTTGCCGCCATGCTGGAAAATGACGACTGGGATCTGGTGGCCGACAATATCGCCTTCATCCAGCAATCGGTTCCGGGCGCGTCGTCCTTGCAGCCGGCCCGCTTCGAACCACAGGCCCGGTTTCTGTCGCTGACGGAGTTCGTGGAAGGCAATATTTCCAGACCCGGCGTCGAACGCGGGGAAACCGGCTTTCTGAAACCGGTGATCCGCCGCGCCTTTCTGGACAAACATGCGTTGCGGTACGACGAGCGTCTGCGTCTCGGCGAAGACTACGAACTTTATACCCGCGCGCTTGCCGCCGGTGCCCGTTACAAGGTCATCCGTCATTGCGGTTATGGGGCGATTGTCCGCGGCAATTCGTTGAGCGGCCGTCACAGCACGGAAGATCTTCGCCGTTTATACGAAGCGGACAAGGATATTCTCACCAGCTGCAAGCTGTCGGCCAGCGAGACGGCGATCCTGCTCGAGCACGAAAAGCACATCCGCGCGAAATTCGAGCTTCGCCATTTTCTCGATGCGAAAAAGCAGAAAGGGATGGGCGGCGCGTTGAGCCACGCTCTTGCGCACCTGCCTGCCCTGCCGGCCATCACGCGCGGCATCTGGACCGACAAGACCGCCCGTTTTCGCAAACCGGCGCCGGTTCGGGATATTCGTTATCTGCTGGACGGCACGCCGGTTTCCTGAGGGAAAACCTCCAGCCGCGAGGATGATGGCAAGTTCGATATTCTCTCATTCGTCGTGCCGGACTAGATCCGGCATCCAGTCATGGCGCGTCTGCGCCATGAAGAGAATCTTTTGCGATCAAGGACTTGAGCGCGCTGGACCCCCGATTTAGTCCGGGGTGACTGTGTCCGGAATTGCTGAGGCAACCCGCCTTCAGAGATAATCGCGTTTGACCGTTTCCAGAACAGCGGAAAAACGCTCCTTGCGTTCCTCCAGCCTGCCATCCGGGCTGAGACGCGGTTCGGCACGGCTTGCCTGCCACAGCGCCAGCGTGGAAGGTGCTGCCAGCACTTGCTTGGCCAGTTTGCGCAGCGACAGGGATTGGCTTGCCTGCGGCCGCACCAGCACATCGCCCTCAAGCGCCGGACCGGATCCAGCCTCGGCAATGACGGGGGCTGGCGGCGGCGGGAAGCTCATACCCCAGAAACGCGACCCCTTTTTCGCCGCCTCGGCGCGGGTGGAGACTGGCACGTAACGCGGCTGATACTCCACACCGACCGTGCCTGCCCAATCGCTCCACTTGAAACTGTTGATAGAGGGAGATGTGCTCACCGCCACCCATGGCACGCGGAACGCATCGGCAAGAATGGCGCCATGCATGGATTCGGCCACGATAAATTCAGATTGGGCGATGGCGCGGATGACCGACATCGCCTCGCCGCGCGGGTCGAGATAGGTCAGTCCCGCCGGTTCGCAAACCGTTTCCCACATGCCGAATTCCGCCGATTCCCAATGGGGAACGAAGGTTTTCTTGTAGAGTTTCGGCAGGCCTTTGAACTCTGGCATGTCGGTCACCATCACGGCGGGATCGACAATGCCCTTTTCGGGAGAAAGTCCCAATTTGGCTGCGGTTTTTTCGCCGCGCACGCAGCGAATGTCCCAAAATCCGGTGCTTGTATCCGGCACCGCGCCGTAGCCATAACCGCTGCCGATCACAAGCTTGCGCTGCTTTGCGGGCAACAATGTATCATTGAGAACCGTGCCGACACCGACGAGCATCACATCGTCATGCACGTCCCGCAGCCCGGGCAGCAGAAAGTCCCACAGCCACAGATTGAGATCGTCGCCAAAATTTCCGTGATGCGATTCCCAGTGGTAAGGTTTCATGAAGTCACTCCTGGGTGAAAAACATATAAATTCTTGCAGGCAAGAATTCGATCATCTTGTCCGCACTATTTTGCCTGCGCCGAGCTCAAAAGCCGCTCGCAGGAGTGCCGGATCGCGCATCGCCCACTTCAGCAGCAGTCCGAATTCGGGCACCTTGCGCCGTTTCAGATTGCCCGCTTGGCTCCAGAGCGCCTGTTTGCGCGCCGTATTTTTATAGGAAGCGATCGAGGCCACATCGTCCGGCCGCCGCGAAAATCGCCCCTCCAGCGTATCGAGCGCAACCCAGGTATTGAACTGCTGGCGCAGGAATTCCGGCGAGGTATTGTCGATGCTGTGGAAGATATTGACGCCCATTCCGCGCATGGCACCGGCATCGTCACACAGAAGCGTGCGCTTGGATGCGAGGATGGAATCGCAGAAAAACAGCACATCTTCCGCCGCAAGCCGGAGCGCCGGATCGAAGCGTATCTTTTCAAAAAGCGGGCGGCCGATCACCATGCAGGAGAGATGCAGGAAGCTCCAGTTGCGCAGCATCACGCTCGCCAGATCCGGCAGCTCGATCACCAGAGGCCGCTCGGAAAGCCTTGCGGCGCCCTCGTTCTTTTCCAGCTCGGAAATGGCGAAATGATAATAAAATTCGTCACTTGCCTGCATGGATGCCCAATAGCACTCGCCGCCAAATGTCTTCAGCGCGAAGGCCGCATTCTGGAGATGATCGGGCGTCCAGATGTCGTCCGAGTCAAGAAATGCGACGTAATCGCTGCCAGCAGGAACGTGGTCGAGACCGGTATTGCGCGCACCACCCGGCCCGCCATTGGCCTGCTTAATGACGAGAATCCGCTCTTTCTGCGCTTGCGAAAGTTCTGCAAGCTCATTGTCTATCGGGTATGGCGATTCGTCATCGACGATGACAAGATCGAAATCCTGGTAAGTCTGCGCAAAAACCGATGCGAGCGCACGTCCAAGAATTCCGTGCTGCTTTTGGTAATAGGGAATGACGACAGTAAATCTTGCCATTGTTTCGCCCCTTGCGTTGATCAAGAAGTGTCGGGCCCGATCCTAAAAGCGGCCCCGATGGTATCGGCAACTCCCCACCGGCGTTCCTCCCCGCCGGCCTCCAGAAACAGGATGCTTGTATGCCCCCAGCTCCAAATGTAAAGACCATCACCACGAATGTCGGCTGGAGCGTCTTGTCTAAGACAGGGACATTCGGGCTTAAATTTGTCACCGTTCCCATTCTTGCACGACTGCTGACACCGGAAGAATTTGGTGTGGTTGCAGTCGGCTTAACGGTTGTACAATTCCTGACCATGATAGCCGGAGCGGGGCTGACCTCGGCGCTGATCGTCGAGAAAGAAGAGGATATGGATACAATCCATACCGTTTTCTGGGCAAATCTGGCGATTTCCTGCACCATGGCCGCTGCGCTCTACATTTTCGCGGAGTTCTTCGGTGGGCTTCTGGGTGCGGTGGAAAGTGCCTATCTGCTGCGTATCATGGCCTTTCTCATTCCGTTGCAACTTGCGGGTGATGTCGCCTATTCACTGCTAGCCCGGCGCATGAACTTCAGCCAGGACGCGCTGTGGAGCATGGCGTCTGAAAGCATCGCGGCGGTTGTCGCCGTGGCTATGGCGCTTCTCGGCTTCGGCGTCTGGGCGCTCATCATCCAGCTTTTCGCCGCCGCACTCATCAGGCTTGTCGGGCTATACGCCGTTTCCCGCTATTGCCCGCGTTTCGTCATGAAACCGCGCCGTCTGGTGCCGCTTCTCGGTTTCAGCTCCGGCCTGATGGGATCGGAAATCGCCAATTTTGTCACCTTCCAGTCGCCGATGGTGGTGATCGCCCGGCATCTCGGCCTTGCCGATGCGGGCGCCTATTCCGCCTCCAACCGTTTTGCCAGCATTCCCAATCAGGTCGTGCTGTCGGCCGTCATGGGCGTGCTGTTTCCCGCCTTCAGTCGTATGATGGACGATCCGCAGCGCAGGCGTGATGCCTTGATGTTCAGCACGCAGGTTCTGACCGTGCTGCTTGCGCCGATGATGTTCGGCCTCTGGGCGGTGGCCGAACCGGCAATGCTGGTAATTTTCGGGCAGAACTGGGCTTATGCCTGGCCGGTTCTCGGTCTACTTGCCCTCTCGAAAGCCATTCTGACACCATGCAGCACCTTTATTCCTTATCTCAAGGGTGCCGGCTACGGGCGTGTTCTGTTCTGGTCGGCCACGATCCGCGCCATCGTCACCACGGTTGCCGTCTGGGCTGCAGCCGTCTACGGCAGCCTGATCGACGCGATGATTTGGCTCTGCATCGTCAACGCTGTGACGCTGGTTGCCTACTCATGGGCCGTGTTCAAGGCAAGCGACACACCCTTTTTCAGCGGCCTCTATGTCAGCAGCAGACCGATGATTGCAGCGCTGGTCATGGCCGTTTCGGTGCGTTACCTGCTTCACGTCCTTGCCGAACGCATCCCCAGCGCAACGCTTCAGGTCCTCGTTGGCGCCGCAGTCGGCGGTATCATCTATGCGGTGCTGATTTTGCTGACCGAACGCGCCCTGCTTGGAAAAATCCTCGGGATGGTCAAATCGCGGCGAATGCGTGAAAACGCAACCCAAGGTTAGCGGCTCGTCACTGAAAGCGCCTCATTTCGGCCGTTAACAGGTCTCACCCGTCACGGATATGTGTTCCGTGACGGTATGGCAAAACCATTTTTTTGCGATGCAATATCACGTACAATGATAATAACGCTTCCTCTGGCGATTTTTAGCGACGACTTAAATCTAGAAAAAATTAAATGTTTTCAGTTGCTTAATTTTTTTAGGTCGCACGGAATGCCGGAACGCCAGACAATCACCCGCAATATCTAAGCTTGTGTTTTTCCCGCGTCGCCACATTTTACCCTAAAGTCGAAACCAGACTTACGAGTGCGGGCTTAAGTTCGCTCTGGTTGCAACGCGGCGTGGGTGGACGCCGCCCAATAGGGGTGACTGATGTGACTGTCGATCAGAACCTATCCTCCCGTATCAATTTGATGCGTATATTGCTGATCTCTGGAATCGTGTTCGTCCATGTGCCGCACGATGCCGAAACCAGCCCTTTTCTTGGCCTTTACGGCTTCTTCGACTGGCTGCGTGTTTTTCTGGGCGACGCCCTGTTTCGCATCGGTGTGCCCTGTCTCAGCGCGATATCCGGCTATCTGCTGTTTCGTCGCGGCATGAGCGGGTTCGATTATCCGGCGACGATCCGTTCGAAGTCGAAAACGGTACTGCTGCCCTTCCTGCTGTGGAATGGCGCGTTGTTTGCCGCAATTTTGCTTATCCAGCTGTTTGACGTTGGTGTGGGTTATTTCCCGGACCTCTGGAACGCCAGCCCGCGTGAAATCATCAGCCATGGCACGGCGCTCGAAGAACTGCCGGTAAACGTGCCGCTTTATTTCCTGCGTGACCTGTTCGTCTGCATCCTGCTGTCGCCGGTGCTTGCATTTCTCATGCGCCGCTTTGCGCTGCCAACCCTCGCTATCCTGCTCTTCATAACCGCCATGCCTGATCTGACGATCTTCATCGTCCAGAAGAAATCGATCCTGTTCAGCTTCTCGCTGGGCATCGCACTTGCGCTGCACCGCGTCGATGTCAAGGCACTCGATCCCTACGCCTTCCCGATCATGGCGCTGACCTTTGTCGCTGCGGCCATGCTGGCAACAGGCCTCTATTTCACCGGCCCGGAGTTCACCTTCTGGCTGAACATGTCGCGCAATTTGCTCGCTGTTTTTGGCGCGCTCGGTTTCTGGGCGTCGTCGGCGCTTTTGATCCGGAGCAGGCTCGGCAAGCGGCTTTCCGAGACCGGAAGCCTCAGCTTCTGGATATTCTGCGCTCACTATCCGTTGCTCGTCATCATGTGGATGGTCTGGAACAAGGGCGGACCCGATTTCTACCCCGCCTTCTATGTCATCGCCACGCTGTCCGCCTTTGTCATTCTGGTGGTGAGCAATGCACAAACCCGCAAATACCTGCCGGCCGTCTATGCCGTGCTGACCGGAAGCCGGAACGGCAAACGCAAGACAACGTCCGAATTCGCTGCAAAACGGGCCTCCATGATCGGCCCGCCCACATCCGAAACACTTTATTCGCAACGACAGAGGTGAACCAATGACAACATTTGTCACCCGCGTTCAGACACGCATTCTTCTCGCCGCCGCCCTGCTGGCGACACCCTTCACGACACCGAGCCAGGCACAAGAAGGCAACGGTGCATCCTTCATCGAGAATTTCGATCAGATGGACCGGTCGTTCTGGTACGTCTCCGACGGCTGGAACAACGGTGCGCATCAGAACTGCACCTGGTCGAAGAAACTGGCCACGGTGGAAAACGGCCAGCTGACGCTTGGTTTTGAGGAAGCAAAGTCCGGCGACCGCAACTTCGCCTGCGGTGAAATCCAGACCAAGGGGCGTTATCGCTACGGCACCTATGAAGCACGGATGAAAGCCGCTACCGGCTCCGGGTTGAACTCCGCCTTTTTCACCTATATCGGCCCGACCGACAAAAAGCCCCATGATGAAATCGACTTCGAGGTTTTGGGCAAGAATACGGGCAAGGTGCAGCTGAACCAGTATATTTCCGCCAAGGGCGGCAATGAGAAACTGGTGCCGGTAGAAGGCGGAGCTGATGCTGGCTTCAACGATTACGCCTTCGTGTGGGAGCCTCAGCGCCTGCGTTACTACGTCAACGGCAAGCTCGTTCACGAAGTCACGGATGAGACCAAGATTCCGCAGAATGCCCAGAAGATTTTCTTCAGCCTGTGGGGAACCGACACGTTGAAGGACTGGATGGGTGCCTTTTCCTATTCCGGCGCAACACAGATGATTGTTGACCGCTTCGCCTTCACGGCGCTCGGCGACAAATGCCAGTTTCCCGAATCCATCGCCTGCGCCCTTAACTGATTGCCTTTTTAAACCTGAGCCTCGGCGTCCTTGACGCATGAAACCAACCGGAACCCATGCATGATCCATGTTCTTTATCTCGCGCATGATCTGTCGGACCCCGCCATTCGCCGGCGGGTGTTGACCTTGCTTGCGGGCGGCGCGCGGGTCACGCTGGCGGGCTTCCGGCGCGGACAGAACCGGCTTGCAGAGATCGAGGGCGTGGTGCCGGTCATTCTCGGAGAAACCGCCGATGGGCAGTTTCTTCAGCGCATGGCAGCCGTCGCCAAAGCCAGCCTCTCGCTCGGCAAAACATTACGCGGCACCCCCACGCCCGACGTCATTCTTGCCAGAAACCTGGAAATGCTGGCTCTCGCAAAACGGGCCATGTCGCTTTACGACCGCCAGCCGGCACTGGTTTACGAATGTCTCGACATTCACCGCCTGCTTCTCAATGAGGGCAAGCCGGGGCAGCTTCTCAATGCGGCCCAGCGCTATTTCGCCCGGGATGCCAAGCTGCTGATGACGAGTTCTCCAGCTTTCGTCGAGCATTATTTCAAACCCGTTTCCGGCCTGAACCTTCCCGTGCTGTTGCAGGAAAACAGGGTGCTGGCGCTTGATGCCGCTGTAGCAGCCACCCCACAACCGCGCCCGCCTGCCTCCGGCGAACCGTGGAAAATCGGCTGGTTTGGGGCGCTTCGCTGCCGCAAATCGCTCGAAATCCTCGCCGATTTTGCAAAGCGCATGGATGGCAAGGTCGAAATCATCCTGCGCGGCCGGCCGGCCTATTCGGAATTTGCGGATTTCGATGGTTTCGTGGCTGCCGCGCCGCATGTGCATTTCCACGGGGCCTACAAGAACCCTGAAGATCTGGCCACCATCTATAATGAAGTGCAGTTCACCTGGGCGATCGACTTCTTCGAGGAAGGCCAGAATTCAAGCTGGCTGCTGCCCAATCGGCTCTATGAGGGATGCCTTTACGGCACCCTGCCGATCGCGCTTGCAGGCACGGAAACGGCTCGTTTCATCGAAAAGCGCAATATCGGTTTTGTTCTGCAAAATGCCGACGCAGATAATCTGGCCGCTCTTTTCAACACTATGACTCCACAAACGTATACGGACGCCTTCGACGCCCTCTCGGCACTCGACAAGAAACAATGGCTGACCGACCGCGACGATTGCCGTCAGCTGGTCCAGCAATTGTCCTCTCTTACAAAATCCGCTTCCGGCCATGCCCGTGAAGCTGCGTTTTCACCCGTGTAGTGCGTAGGGGGCAAATCATGGAAGGTCTTGGTCATTCCGGCATCAGAACTCTGATCGTCATTCCCTGCCTCAACGAGGCAAAGACGATCGAGGCGTTGCTGCGAAAATTCACCGGCGCGATGGATGGACGTATTTTCCGCATCGTTGTTGCCGATGGCGGCAGCACGGACGGCACGCGCGACATCGTTTCCGCCTTCGCCGTAACGGATGACCGCGTTACGCTCCTTCCCAATCCCAAGCGCATCCAGAGCGCCGGTATAAACCTGGCCGTATCCACTTTCGGCGAGGATTTCGACTACCTCATCCGCATAGACGCCCATGGCGATTATCCCGATGATTATTGCCAGCGGCTAATCGAGGACGCGGATCGCACCGGCGCGGATTCCGTCGTGGTCGCCATGGATACGGTCGGGCACGGCCTGTTCCAGAAGGCGACGGCGATTGCGCAAAATTCCAAACTCGGCAATGGCGGCTCCAAGCACCGCGAAGGCGCCAAGGGACACTGGATCGACCATGGCCACCACGCGTTGATGCGGATCGCCGCCTTCGACGCGGTCGGTGGTTACGATGAAAGCTTCAGCCACAACGAGGATGCCGAACTGGATTTCCGGCTGCGCAAATCCGGTTTCCGTATCTGGATGACCGACAAGACCCGCATGACCTATTATCCGCGCGCTAGCGTCATGCCTCTGTTCAGGCAATATCTCGCCTATGGCCGTGGCCGGGCAAAGAACCTGCTGAAACATCGCTCGATCCCGAAGATCCGTCAGATGATTCCGCTGGCTGTCCTGCCGGTCTTCGTGCTTGCCCTGCTGTCGCTTGTGCATTGGGCAGCACTTATTCCGCTTGGCCTCTGGATCGCCGCATGTGTGGGTTATGGCTTGTGGATGGCAATAGGTCAGAAAAACCCATACGGCCCGCTCGCCGCCTTTTCCGCAATGGTGATGCATCTGGCGTGGTCCACCGGCTTCTGGCTGGAACTCCTGAAATTCCGGGGAAAAAAGGCTGTCTCATGACCGACCTCATCGTCACCGAACCACACAATTCAAAGACCGTCGATATCGGCATCTGTACCTACAGACGTCCGGCGCTGGTCGCCACACTTCTGTCACTGTTCGAACTGGAAGTGCCCGAAGGCGTGACAGTTCGCCTGATCGTTGCCGACAATGATGAGGAACCAAGTGCCAAGGCAAGTGTGGATCGGCTGCGCGAAACTTCGCCTTTCGAGATCGCCTATGTCCATTGCCCGAAATCGAATATCTCGATTGCCCGCAACGCCTGCCTCTCTGAATGCCGGGCAGACTATCTGGCCTTTATCGACGATGATGAGACCGCCCCGCCGCACTGGCTGGCCGCACTTCTGGAAAAGGCAGGCGAAACCGGCGCGGATGTCGTTCTTGGCCCAGTGACGGCGGTTTACCGTGAGAATGCGCCGGGCTGGATGAAACGTGGCGATTTTCACTCGACCGTGCCCGTCTGGGTGAATGGCGAGATCATCACCGGCTACACCTGCAACACGCTTCTCAAGATGGACGCCCCATCGGTAAAGGACCGGCGTTTTGCGCTGGCGCTCGGCCAGAGCGGCGGTGAGGACACGCATTTCTTCTCGCATCTCCATGCTTCGGGCGGTCGCATCGTCTTTGCGCAAAAGGCCGTGCTCTCCGAGCCGGTGCCGGAAAACCGCGCCCGTTTCATGTGGCTTGCCAAACGTCGCTTCCGCTCCGGCCAGACCCATGGCCGTGTGCTTGCCGAAAAGAAACCCGGCGCAAGACGCGTGATGCAGGTGCTGAAGGCAGGATCGAAAGTTCTCTATTGCGCCGTCTTTGCCGCGCTGAACGGTTTCAACGCCGTGCGCCGCAACCGCTATGCCCTGCGCGGCGCCTTGCATCTCGGCTCGGTAAGCGGCGCCTTCGGAGTGCGCGAAATCCGCCAATACGGCGCGGTGGAGGCAACCTGATGGAGAACCTGAACCCTCAGCCCGATATCAGCTTCGTCATTGCCGCCTATAATGCCGCCGAGACGATCGAAGCCGCCATTCAAAGTGCGCTTGACCAGCAGGGCGTGACGCTGGAGGTGATCGTCGTGGATGACCGCTCCACCGACGAGACGATCTCGCTCGTCGAGGCCATTGCGGCCAACGATCCGCGTGTCCGGCTGCTTGCGCTTGAACAGAACCTCGGACCGGGAGGCGCGCGCAATGCCGGTATCGACGCAGCAACCGGACGCTTTATCGCCGTTCTCGATTCGGACGACGTCATCCGCCCCGACCGTTCCGCCTGCATGATGTGCCGGGCAGATGCGGCCAATGCGGTGATCGCTGTCGATAATCTCGATGTCGCCTATACGGACGGCAGGCCAATGGAAACGATGTTCGCAGAGGAGTTTCTGGAGGAAAGACCCGTCCTTACCCTTGAGGACTTCATTTCCTCCAACATCCTTTTCCGCTCCACCTTCAACTTCGGCTACATGAAGCCGATGTTCCGGCGCGATTTCCTAAATAGTGAGGGATTGCGTTTTCGCGAGGACATCCGCATCGGCGAAGATTACATCCTGCTTGCCTCGGCGCTTGCCGCCGGCGGCCTTTGCGTCATCGAGCCGAAACCGGGCTACATCTATAATATTCGCGAGGGTTCGATCTCGCGCGTCCTTGAAATCCACCACGTCGAAGGAATGATGCGGGCGGACCAGGAGTTTCTGAGCCACTACGCGCTGTTGCCCGCCGCCATGGATGCGCAGCAGGCCAGAAGCCGTAGCCTGCAACTGGCCCGTAACTTCCTGACATTGGTGGAAGACATCAAGCGGCGCTCGATTATCGGCGCGCTGAAGACAACGATCAGAGATCCCGCCGTGCTGGGCCATTTGAGAATGCCCATTGCCGTGCGGCTGAAGAGGTTGCGGAACGCGATGTTTGCGCCCGCAGCAAATACTGGGGTGAAAAGGCAGATTTCGTAAAATTTGTGAGCGGACAAATCTGTGCGCGAAAAATCTGCAAGCGGACTGGGGACAGATCAAACCTTGATGAAGGAGAACGCGATGGACCTGAACAAAACTGTCAGAAAAGCCGTCATTCCCGTAGCCGGCAACGGCACGCGGTTTTTGCCCGCCACCAAGGCGATGCCGAAGGAAATGCTCACGATCGTCGACCGGCCGGTCGTGCAATATGCCGTCGATGAGGCCATGCAGGCCGGCATCGAGCACATTATTTTCGTAACCAGCCGCAACAAGACCGCCATCGAAGACTATTTCGACAGCGCGCCCGAGCTTATCAACACACTCACCCGCTCCGGCAAGACGGTGCAGGTGCTGCAGCTTGAAAAGATGCTGCCAGTCGCAGGCACAGTCAGCTACACGCGCCAGCAGGTGCCGCTCGGCCTCGGCCACGCGGTTTGGTGCGCTCGCGAACTGGTGGGCAAGGAGCCTTTTGCGCTGCTTTTGCCTGATATGGTTTCCTATGGCGCACGCGGCTGCATTGCCGGGTTGATGGAACTCTACGACGAAGTGGGCGGCAATATTCTCGGTGTTGAGGAATGCCTGCCGGAAGAAGTGTCATCCTATGGCGTCGTCGGTGTCGGCCAGAAGGTCAATCATGGCTTTGCGGTCACCGAAATGGTCGAGAAGCCGGAACCATCCAGGGCGCCTTCGAATTATTATTTGAACGGCCGTTATATTCTGCAGCCGGAAATCTTCGACATTCTCGCTAAACAGGAGCGTGGCGCGGGCAACGAAATCCAGCTGACTGACGGCATGAAGCGGCTCGCTGAGAAGCAGGCCTTCCATGCGCAGAAGTACAGCGGTCGCACATTCGACTGCGGCAGCAAGCAGGGCTTTATCGCCGCCAATGTCGCTTTCTCGCTGATGCGTGCCGACATGGAGGCGCAGGTTCTCGCTTCCGTCAAGGAACTCGTTGCAAACCATGAAAGCCGCGTTCAGGCGGCCTGACTTTAATCGTGCTGCCGGGGAGGCGGTCGGCACATCAATAACGGGGGGCGGGAAGCCGAGCGTTGCTCGGCTTCCCGCGTACCATTTTTAATTCACAAGGTAGGTCCATGCACCACAAGACCTTTAAATCCAGCATCGGTTTTCCGGATCCCGGCAAGGATGCCGACACATTTATTGACCTCGATCGCCTCTGGGCAGCCGTGGTGCGCCGCGCCAATGTCATTGCCGCCTCGGTCATCGCCGCTGTGGTTCTGGCCGGCCTTTATCTGGTGCTTGCAACCCCCGTTTACACCGCGATGACTCAGGTGCTTCTGGATGAAAGCCTTTCCCGTTACGCGGAAGAGGAATCGCCGGTACCTGCCGCCCAGATCGTCGACAACCGTATCGCCAGTGCCGTGGAAATTCTGAAATCCAAGGAAATGGCGCTGACCGTGGTCGACAAGGCCAAGCTCGACGAGAACGACACCATCGTCAATCCGTCGCTGTCGCCGGTCGATCTCGTGAAATCCTCCGTGCGCGGTATCGTCGATCTAATCCTGCCCGGAGATCCGCCGGCCTCCGAAGCGGCAATCCGCGCCGGACGCCGCGAAAAGGCAGCCGCCGTGCTGCAACAATCGCTGATCGTGGAGCGTGTCGGCCGCAGTTCGGTCATCGCCATTTCCACCCGTTCGACAGATCGGCAGCTTGCCGCGCTCATCGCCAAGACCTATGCGCAGGCCTATCTGACCGAACAGCTGAACGCCAATTTCGACGCCAGCGAGCGCGCTTCCGTGTGGCTTCAGGAGCGCATGAGCGACCTGAACCAGCGTGCGCAGGCCGCCCAGCTTGCCGTCGAAAAATTCAAGACGGACAATAATATCGTTTCTTCGCGTGGCGAGCTGATGTCGGAAGGCCAGTTGGCCGATCTCAACGGCCAGCTGATTGCCGCGCAGGCGGATGTCGCGACGGCTGCTGCACGTTATGGCCAATACAAATCCATCATCGACCGGGGACCGGATGCAGCCGTTGACAATGCAGTCGTTTCCGCACGGGATGCCGACAACTCGGTCATTCAGGACCTTCGCAAACGCTACATCACGATCTCTGACCGATTGCAGGGCGTCGTCCAGCAATTCGGCGCCGACCACCCTCAGGCGGTAGCGCTGGAGAGTGAGAAGAAAGAGATTGCAAGGCAGATCTTCCAGGAACTGCAGCAGGTTACGGGCAGCCTGAAGAACGAATACGACGTCTCCAATTCCCGTGTGCAATCGCTTCGCGACAATATCGACCGCGTGGCGGGCCGCAATTCGCAGGCCAATATCACCATGGTGCAATTGCGTGAGCTGGAGCAGCGGGCAACCGCTCTGCGCACACTCTACCAGTCCTACCTCGGCCGCTTCGAAGAAGCATCCCAGAAGCAGTCGCTGCCGATCGCCAAGGCCCGCATCATCTCCGAAGCGGGTCTGCCGACAGCTCCGTCCAGCCCGAAAAAGACCATGACCATGGCGCTTTCCGTCATTCTCGGCCTTATGCTGGGCGGCGGCATCGCAGCGCTTCTTGAGTTCCGGGATCGCTTTTTCCACACCGGCAACGATGTGCGCGACAATCTGCGCATGCGTTTTCTGGGCTACCTGCCCTTTATCGGGGAACGGGGTGCAGAAACCGCAAAGTCAGGCACCCCTGCCGCCACCCCCGGCAGCGAAAGCACGACCATCGACGAAAACGGTCAGGTCTCGTTCCAGAAAATGCTGCGCCTTGCCGTCGACAGCCCGCGCTCAAGCTTTGCCGAGACGCTGCGCAACGTGAAGCTGACGGCTGATGTCGTTATCCAGGAACGCCAGTGCCGGGTAATCGGCGTCATCTCGTGCCTGCCGAACGAGGGTAAATCGGTCGTGGCGCTCAATCTCGCCGGTCTGATCGCCTCCACCGGCAAGCGCACGCTTGTGGTGGATGCCGACATCCGCAACCCCGGCCTCAGCCGCATGCTGACAACGCGGCAATCCGCCGGTCTGGTGGAGGTCGTGCTTGACGAGATACCGTGGACGCAGGCAGTGAAGGTCGATACCCGCACGAAAATGGGCATCCTTCCGGTTTCCACAAGCAACCAGTTTGCCCATTCAAGCGAGCTTCTTGCCTCCTCCGGCATGCGCAAATTCATCGAATCGGCGCGTGAGGCCTGCGACTACATCATTGTCGACCTTGCACCCGTCGTTCCCGTCATCGACGCAAAAGCCTTCGCACCGCAGGTCGATGGTTTCGTCTTCGTGACGGAATGGGGCAAGACGCCGATCCAGATGGTGCAGAACCTGATGGCCAACGAACCACAGATTGCCAACAAGACGTTGGGTATCGTGCTCAACAAGACCGATATGACGGAATTGCAGCGTTATGCAGGCCCCGGTGGTTCTGAGCATTATCACGAGACATTCGCGGCCTATTACGGCGACGCCAAACCGCCGGTGAAGGAAAACGCCTGAATGGTGTAGCGGCCCGGTGCAAACCGGGCCGCTTTTTTTGCAGCTCAAATTTTGCCATCCAGCCTATGGCGTTGCCCGCAAAATTACGCATTGATGGCGACCAACCAATCGCCAGCAAGCAGGACCAGTTTCATGCCATCACCCATCGCCCTTGTTTCGCGGATGAATGCGCAAGCGGAGGCCATATGGAAGCAAGCGCTTCGCGACGCCATGCCGGAAGAGGAAATCCTCTCCTTTTCCGAATTGAGCGGGGAGCAGAAACGCGCGGTGGACTTCGCCATCGTCGCCAATCCCGATCCAGTCGACATTGCCGCCTTGCCGGGTCTTTCGTGGATTCACAGCCTGTGGGCAGGTGTCGAACGGCTCGTGCTGGAACTGGGAGACAAGGCGCCGCCGATCGTCAGGCTGAAAGACCCGGAGCTTTCACGCGTGATGGCGGAAGCCGTGCTGGCATGGACCTATTACCTGCAACGCGACATGCCGGCCTATCGCGAAAACCAGAAAAAAGCCCTCTGGCAGGAACTCGATTATCGGCATCCGGGCGAGATGACCATCGGCCTCCTCGGCCTCGGCGCGCTTGGAACGGCTGCGGCGCAACGCCTACTTCATGCAGGCTTCAACGTTTCCGGCTGGAGCCGCTCGGCCAAGGCAATCGAGGGAGTGGCAACGCTGACGGGCGATGACGGGCTGGAGGACTTGCTGGAAAAAAGCGACATTCTCGTCTGTCTGGTGCCGCTGACCGATGCGACGCGCGGCCTTCTGAATGCCGACCGTCTCGGCGCCATGAAAAAGGGAGCCGCACTCATCAATTTCGCCCGCGGAGCCGTCGTCGTCGCCGATGACCTGATCGCGGCGCTTGATTCCGGCCAGCTTTCGCATGCGGTTCTCGATGTCTTCGAACAGGAGCCGCTACCTCCCGCCTCCGCATTCTGGCAGCACCCGAAAGTGACCGTCCTGCCACATATTTCCGCGCCGACAAGCCGGGAAAGTTCCGCGAAAATAGTGGCAGGCAATGTCAAGACATGGCGTGAAACAGGCACGCTACCGGAAACGGTCGATATGACGCGCGGTTATTGAGACACGATGGCGGGCGGTTTATTCGCCCGCCATCGTGTTTGCCGTATGGGCCAGTTCGACAGCTGAGACGATCTGCTGTTCGTCATAGGGCTTGGTCAAAAGCACTGCCGTTTCCGGCGCCCCGTTCGGCAGTTGGTTGTCTCCCGTGGCAAACACAATGGCTAGTCCTGGTTTCCGGCGCAATGCCTCAACCGCCAGCTCGCCGCCCTTCATGTCCGGCAGGCCTATGTCGGTAACGAGAACATCGATCTCTTCCGTCTCGATCGCCTTTAGCGCCTGCACAGCATTTCCGGCCTCGACGACGGCAAAGCCGTTATCGGCCAGCATCTCGGTCGAATTCATCCGGATCAACTCGTCATCCTCAACAAGAAGCACGCAAACCGATCTGGTCTCGTCTCCGACGACCTGCGCGGGTTCGGGGGTTTTGGAATGACGCGGTGATGATACCGGCCTCGTCTTGGCGAGAGAAACCTGCTTGCGATTGGCGATGACATGGCGGATGCGCCGCGCCAGCGCTTCGCGCGTGTAAGGCTTGGAGAGCAGTTCCACCCCGGAATCCAGCTTGCCGCCATGCACGATGGAGTTTTCCGTATAACCGGATGTGAAGAGAACGGCGAGATTAGGCAACCTTTCCTGCGCCCGGCGCGCCATTTCCCGGCTTTTCAAAGGTCCCGGCATCACCACATCGGTGAAGATGACGTCAATCGGAATGCCGCTTTCGACCACCGTCAAACCAGCCTGCGCATCGCGGGCAGTGAGCACGCGGTAACCGAGATCGCTCAGTGTCTCGACGACGGTGCTGCGCACCTCCTCGTCATCCTCCACCACAAGGATCGTTTCCGTGCCACCCTCGACGGGGCCAGTCGGTATCACCACTTCCCTGTCCTCGTCGGCGGCGGAACGCGGTAGATACATCTTCACCGTCGTGCCCTGCCCCACCTCGCTATAGATGTTGACATGGCCACTGGACTGTTTTGCAAAACCGTAGACCATCGAAAGGCCGAGACCGGTGCCCTTGCCTTCCGGTTTCGTCGAAAAGAACGGCTCGAACACCTTTTCCAGAATGTCCGGCGACATGCCCGATCCGGTATCGGTAACAGCCAGCATGACATATTGCCCCGGCGAGACTTCCGAATGCTTGCGCGCGTAATCGCGATCGAGAACCGCATTGCCGACCTCGATTGTCAGCTTGCCGTGCCCTTCCATGGCATCACGCGCATTGATCGCCAGATTAAGGAGAGCGTTTTCCACCTGGTTGGGGTCGGCATAGGTATTCCACAGGCCGCCGGAGGTGATGACCTCAACCTCGATCGCCTCACCAAGCGAACGGCGCAGGAGATCGTCCATGCCGGTAACGAAGCGGGAGATGTTGATAACGCGCGGTTCCAGCGCCTGACGGCGGCCAAAGGCCAGAAGCTGGCTTGCAAGCTTGGCACCGCGATGAACGCCGGCCAGCGCATTTTCCAGCCGCCGTTCGGCACGCTCGTTGCCAATCACGTCCTTTGACAGCAATTGCAGATTGCCCGCGATTACCTGAAGAAGATTGTTGAAATCATGCGCGACGCCACCGGTCAACTGGCCGATGGATTCCATTTTCTGCGCCTGCTGCAACGCTCTTTCGGTCTGGCGGCGCTCGGCGATTTCCGTCTCGACCCGCGCTTCCAGCCCTTCATTCAATTGGCGAAGCTGCTCTTCCGCTCTTATGCGGTGGCGAATCTCGCGTTCCAGATTGCTGGCATGTTCTTTAAGCGTGTTCTCGGCCAGCCGCTGTTCGGTGATATCCGTGTGGACACCCACCCATTCCGCAATATCACCGGAATTGTCGAAAATCGGAACGCCACGGATCGCAAATGTGCGGTAGACGCCGTCATGGCGGCGAACGCGATGCTCCCAAATATAGGTCGCCCGCGCGGAAACGGCTTTTGTCCAGCTTTCCAGCGAATGGTCCCTGTCTTCGGGATGAACCGCTTCGACCCAGCCGAACCCCTGATACTCGTCGAAGCTCTGCCCGGTAAGTGCACCCCACGCAGGCTGCTCACCCAGCATCATGCCGTCGGCGGTATTGGTCCAAAGCACGCCGTGGACCGCATCAACAGCGGCGCGGAAACGGTTATTGCTAAGCACGATTTCGTGCTCGGAACGTTTCCGGTCCTCGATATCGATGATCAGCACATAAATGCCGTCAACCGAACCATCTGCGATATAGCGGGGAACATAACGGATTTCGGCGGCTCGCTTGCTGCCATCCGGTCTGCTGATCACCGTATCCGAAACGATCTTTTCGCCGCCGAGCGCACGATCGAGATAGGCCCTGCGCGAACTGAAGAACGCGTCTCCAACAATTTCAGGAACGCTGCGGCCGATCACCTCCTCGGCGCTGCGCCCGAACCACTCCAGATAACCGTCATTGGCGAATTTATAGACATAGTCGCGATCGACATATCCCACCAGGATTGGCAGGGCATTGGTAAGCCGGCTCAGCTCCTTGCGGCTCTGCTCCAGCGCCTCCACGGCCTTCACCTTTTCGGTGTTTTCAAGCACCGTGCACAGGACGCCGTCCACCGCGCCGCCATCATTGTAGATCGGCGTATAGAACAGATCGAAGATCACCTCTTCCGGCTGACCGTGCCGCATCAGCGTCATCGGCTGGTCGCGATAAGCCATGACCTCGCCACGAAAGCCAGCCTCCAGGATGCGGCTGTTCCAGTCCCATATCTCGGGCCAGATGCCTGGCACCGTTCCGCCCAGCGCCCGCGGGTGATAATTGCCGGCAATTTCCGCATAGCCGTCATTGTAGATCATCACATGATCCGCACCCCACATCAGCACCTGCGGAATGGGAGAGTTGACGACGGAATTGGCCTTCTGCCTCAAATTCTGCGGCCAGTCGCTAATCGGACCGAGCGATGTCTTCGACCAGTCGAAGCCACGCACAAGCTCACCCGTTTCACCGCCGCCGATCGGCCATACCGGGGCAGCACGAAGATTGGTCATTCAATATCACCACAAAAAAGAGACGAAATTTTCCGTAGTACAGAACGGAATAAATGTCCAAGAAAACAGAAACTTCTGCTTGTTGTTCACGGCTTTTCAGAAGCGCGACCGGCAAGACTGGGGAATTCGCACGCCGCAAATTTCGCAGAAGCACCCCACAAGCGTGATGATTGATTGACGATTGCCATCCTCAATACGCCAAAAACTGCCGCAAACGGAACGGCAACAAAGTAATTATTAACGCTCAATGCGGGTGCTGGCGGTCGCGGTGCCGTCAGCGCCCGGGTCTTCGCACACCGCGACCAGAGGGAACAAAAATGAAAATACTTTTGGGTGCCACAATTCTTTCCGCCGGCTTCGCCCTTACAGGCGGTGCAGCCTTTGCTGCGGACTGTGGAAACGTCACGATCGCCAGCATGAACTGGCAATCCGCTGAAGTCGCCGCCAATCTCGACAAGATCATTCTGGAAAAGGGTTACGGTTGCAGCGCTGAAATCGTCACAGGCGACACCGTACCGACATTGACCTCCATGGCCGAAAAGGGCCAGCCTGATATCGCGCCGGAGGCCTGGGTCAGCCTGCAGCCGGAAATCGTCAAACAGGGACTTGAGGGCGGCAAGGTCGTGGCCGCCGCCAAGATCCTGTCGGACGGCGCTGTGCAGGGATGGTGGATCCCGAAATATGTCGCCGATGCCAACCCCGATCTCAAGACCATTCCTGATCTCTTCAAGCATCCCGAGCTCTTCCCCTCGCCTGAAGACAAGGCAAAGGGCGCCGTCTTCAACGGCCCGCAGGGCTGGGGCGGCACCGTCGTCACCGCCCAGCTCTTCAAGGCTTTTGGTGGTGAAAAGGCTGGCTTCACCCTGGTGGATACCGGTTCCGCCGCAGGTCTCGACGGCTCGGTCGCCAAGGCTTACGAAGCGAAACAGCCGTGGGTAGGCTATTACTGGGCTCCGACCTCGCTGCTCGGCAAATATGAGATGGTGAAGCTCGGCTTCGGCACGGAATATGACTCTGCCGAATGGAAGCGCTGCACCTCGGTTGCCGATTGCGCGGACCCGAAGCCCAATGCATGGCAGGTTGACGACGTGCAGACGCTGGTCAGCAAGACCTTTGCCGACCGCGCCGGCCCGGCCATGGACTATCTGAACAAACGCGCCTGGACCAACGACACCGTTAACAAGCTGATCGCCTGGATGACCGACAATCAGGCAACCGGCGAAGATGGTGCGAAACACTTCCTGAAGGAAAACGAGGCTCTGTGGACGGGCTGGGTTTCCCCCGACGTCGCGCAAAAGGTCAAGGCTGCCCTCTAAAAGGGCGGCACGACATATGTGGTCGACAGCTTGGCCCGCCAATGGCGGCGCCCGGCCGTTTTTAAGTTCCGGAGCGCGGCGGATATTGCCCGCCGGCCCCGGTTCGTCGTGGAGAACAGGATATGGATTGGCTTTTCAAATTTCCGACCATGAATGATGACGCACTGCGTGCGTTGAAGAAAGTGATCGACGAGGGGTTTCGGGGTTTCACCAGAGCCTATGGCGGCACGATAGAGGGGCTGTTCACACCGCTCCAGAGCTTCCTCATCTGGGCGGAAAGGCTTTTGATCGGCACCCCCTGGCCGGTCGTTATTCTTATTGTCGGCGTACTCGCCTGGTTTGCCAGCCGCAGCGCCACCATTGTTGGACTATGTTGCGGTATTCTCTTTGCCATCGGCTGGTTCGGCATGTGGGAAGACACGATGAAGACGATCTCGATGATCTTCGTCTGCGCCGTGCTCTCGATCGTGATCGGTTTGCCGATTGGCATCGCCATGGCGCGGTCCAACCGCCTGCAGAGTATCGTGAACCCCGTTCTCGACGTCATGCAGACTATGCCGAGTTTCGTCTATCTCATTCCCGTCGTCATGCTGCTCGGCATCGGCCGGGTCCCGGGCGTCATCGCCGTGGTGATCTACGCCATTCCTCCGATGATCCGGCTTACCAATCTCGGCATCCGCATGGTTGACCGGGACGTGCTGGAAGCGGCAGACGCTTACGGTTCCTCGAAGCGCCAGAAGCTTTTCAAGGTGCAGCTGCCGCTTGCACTCCCCACCATCATGGCAGGCATCAACCAGACAATCATGATGGCGCTCGCCATGGTCGTCATCGCGTCCATGATCGGTGTTCAGGGCCTTGGCCAGCCGGTTCTGAAAGCCATCGCCAACCAGTATTTCACGCTCGGTGTGTTCAACGGCCTGGCAATCGTCGGCATCGCCATCATCTTCGACCGCATCAGCCAGGCCTACGGCCTTCGCCTGCAAAAACACCGGGAAGTGGCGCATGGCTAGTCAATCGATCGAAATCCGCAGCCTTTACAAGATTTTCGGCTCCAAGGCGGAGAATTACATCGACGCCGTGAAGGGCGGCATGTCCAAGGCGGAACTGAACGCCAAGCACGGCCACGTGCTCGGCCTCAGCGACATCAACATCACCATGCCGGGCGGGCAGATCACCGTGATCATGGGCCTTTCCGGCTCGGGAAAATCGACGCTGATCCGCCACGTCAACCGCCTGATCGACCCCACAGCGGGAGAAATCCTTTATGGCGGAACGGATGTCTGTCGCCTCAACGAAGCGGAACTTCTGGAATTCCGCCGCCACAAGACGGCGATGGTATTCCAGAAATTCGGCCTGCTGCCGCACCGCAACGTGCTGCAAAACGTCGTCTATGGCCTTGAGGTGCAGGGCGTCGACAAGGGCGAGCGGGAAGAAAAAGCCGACGTCTGGATCAAGCGGGTGGGGCTGGAAGGATTTTCGAGCCATTATCCGAACCAGCTTTCAGGCGGCATGCAGCAGCGCGTGGGTCTCGCCCGGGCGCTGACCAACAACGCCGAAATCCTGCTGATGGACGAGGCCTATTCGGCACTTGATCCACTCATCCGCGTCGACATGCAGACAGTGCTGCTGGAATTGCAGAAAGAGCTGAAGAAGACCGTCGTCTTCATCACCCACGATCTGGATGAGGCCCTTCGGCTGGGAGACAAGATCGCCATTCTGCGCGACGGCGAGATCATCCAGCAGGGTACGGCCGCCGAAATTGTCATGAGTCCGGCAGACAGCTATATCGAAGCCTTCGTGGAAGAGGTCAACCGTGGCCGGGTCATTCGTCTCGGCGCCATCGTCCAGCCGGAGTTTTCCGGCCAGTCGCGTCTTCAGCTCGATGCGGACATGACCGTCGAGGAAGGCTTGCGCGCGCTCGTCAGGGAGGATGTCGGCAGTGCCGTCATCATTGGCGAAAACGGCAAGTCACTCGGCTCCGTCACCACGGATGCCATCATGCGCTGCCTCGTCAGGACCACGCCAAGCGCGGAAAAAAAACTGGCCGAGGCCGGTTAGGCCAAGCCGTCGAGCCATTTGGTCATGCCCCTGGCGGCGGCCTTGCCAGTGGCAAAACAGGCGGTCAGCAGATAACCGCCGGTCGGCGCCTCCCAGTCCAGCATTTCCCCGGCAGCAAAAATGCCGGGGAGTTTTTTCAGCATGTAGTTCTCATCGATACCTTGCCAGTCAACGCCCCCAGCCGATGAAATCGCCTCGGCAATCGGTCTCGTCCGTGCAAGCGGTATCTCCGCATGTTTGATTCTTGCGGCGACCAGATCATCCGGCATCGCCGAGATATCGTGAAAGATTTCCCGCAGAAGTCCGACCTTGACGGCGGAGAGGCCCACGGCCTTCCGCAACCGGTTTGCAAAACTCTCCTTGCGGCCAAGCTTTGCCAGATCCCGGCCAAGGCGCTCCACGGTACGTCCCGGCGCCAGATCGACAGCGAGTGTCGCCTTTCCTGTGTGTTCCAGCTGGTCGCGAAGTGCGGCGGAATGGGCATAGATGACGCTGCCCTCAATGCCGTGCTGCGTCACCACGAACTCACCCTGAAACGCTCCGGCCGGGGAAATGGTGGTGACGGATTTCAACGCCTCACCGGCAAAACGCTGCCGGAAGACATCGCTCCAATCGACATCAAAGCCACAATTGGCGGGGCGGAAAGGGTTAAGCTCCACGCCTTCAGCCGCGAGTGCCGGCACCCATGCGGCATCCGAACCCAGACGCGGCCAGCTTGCGCCGCCGAGCGCCAGAAGAACGGCATCGGCCTTCATGAAGACATCGCCCTCCGGTGTCGCGAAAACCAGCCCGTCTGCGGAAAAACCCATCCAGCGATGCCGCGTCTTGATGACAACGCCGTGCGCCTCCAGCCGGGCAAGCCATGCCCGCAACAGCGGCGAGGCCTTCATGACGGTCGGAAACACCCTGCCCGACGTGCCGACGAAGGTCTCCTGCCCCAGACCTTGCGCCCAGTGACGCAGCGCGCCGGGCGTGAAATCATCGAGGGCGACGCGCAGCTTTTGCTCCGTGTCGCCAAAACGGTGGAGGAAAATGTCGTAGTCTTCGGCATGGGTGATGTTGAGACCGGATTTTCCGGCCATCAGCAATTTGCGCGCGACGGTTGGCATGGCCTCGAACACCGTTACGGCATGGCCAGCCGCAGACAGCACTTCGGCCGCCATCAGGCCCGCTGGCCCGCCGCCGACAATCGCGACCTGCCTTGCCTTCTTCAAAACCCGCTCCATCGCATCTTCACCATTGTGGCCTTATACCGATTTCCGCGCGCGAATATATGCGATATTGAAGCGCACATGTTCACGCTCGACCGACCCGTCACCTTTTCGCAGGATATCAAGAAAAGCCGCTTCATTGCCTTTGCAGCACCTGTCACTGGCGAGGAGGATGCGAAAAGCTTCCTTGCGGCGCATTCTGACTTCGACGCAAACCACAATTGCTGGGCATGGCGAACCGGCCAGACCTATCGTTTCAGTGACGACGGCGAGCCTTCCGGCACGGCGGGAAAGCCAATCCTTCAGGCTATCGATGGCCAGGCGCTGGACAATGTCGCGGTCCTCGTCATCCGCTGGTTCGGCGGCATTCTGCTCGGCAGCGGCGGCCTCATGCGCGCCTATGGCGGCACGGCGGCGGCCTGCCTTAGGCTTGGAGAGACGTCACCGGTCATCGCCTATGTCAGCGCGACCTTGAGCTGCCCGTTCTCTGATCTGGCCCTGGTAAAATCGCGCCTCGCCGCCACGCAAAACCTGCGAGTGGAAAAGGAGGACTTCACCGGCACCGGCGCGGATATGCAGCTTTCGGTTCCCGTAGAGGAAGCCGAGCGTCTGACACGGCTCATCAGCGATCTGACCAGTGGCCGCGTCAATCTTCATATTCCCGACTGATCATATTGCGGAGCAGGCATCTGGCCCCATGCCCGATTTGTGCTAAGGAAGCGCAATGTCACTTGTGCTGTCCAACCCCGTCTATAATCCGCCGCTTGAACCGTGGCTCACCATCGTGCACCGGGATGACGATCTACTGGTGCTGGACAAGCCGAGCGGACTTCTTTCGGTGCCGGGACGCGATCCCGCGCTCTCCGACAGTCTTTTGACGCGCGTGCAGAAACAGTTTCCAAAAGCACTGATGATCAACCGGCTGGACAAGGATACATCAGGCATCGTGTTGATGTCCCTGAACCGCAAGGCGCACGCGGCCGTCGCCGCCCAGTTCGAGAACCGCCAGACGCGCAAATCCTATGTCGCCGTCGTCTGGGGTGAAGTCGAGGGTGAAGAGGGCAAGGTGGACCTGCCACTTGCGATCGACCCCGACAACAAGCCCCGCCACCGGGTGGACCACGACCATGGCAAGCCGGCGCAAAGCCTTTGGCGCGTGCTGGAAAGATTGCCGCTTCCCGCCACGAGGCTCGCACTTGCCCCTCTCACCGGCCGCACCCATCAATTGCGGGTGCATATGAAGGCTCTCGGCCACCCTATCCTTGGCGATGAATTTTATGCAGAAGGTGAAGCGCTCGCCGCCGCGCCGCGTCTTATGCTGCATGCCGAGGCGGTGGGCTTTCGTCACCCGGATGGCCGCGACGTCACCTATACCGTGCCCTGCCCCTTCTGAGGCCTGCGATGAAAGAACAAGACGAAAGCTTCGTGGTGGATTTTGTTGGCGGTGCTGTCGGTCACCGTTTCCGTTCCGGCGAGGGGCGCGGACAGGCTCTGCCGAAAGCCGCGGGCTTCACCAAAGGCCGCACGCCAAAAATCGTCGATGCAACGGCAGGGCTCGGGCGCGATGCCTTTCTGCTCGCATCTCTCGGCGCGGACGTCACACTGATAGAGCGTTCACCCGGTATGCACGCCCACCTTGCTGACGGCATTCGCCGCGCATTGGAGGCGGGTGGAGCCTATGCCGAGGCTGCCTCCCGCATGACGCTGCTGCAGGGCGATTCCCGGCTTCTGCTGAAAGAACTTTCACCGGAGGTGGTGATCGTGGACCCAATGCATCCGCCGCGCCACAACACGGCGCTGGTGAAAAAGGAAATGCGGGTGCTGCGGGAACTGGTGGGATCCGATCCCGATCAGGTAGAGCTGATGGAGGCTGCGCTTGAACATGCGACGAAGCGGGTAGTTCTAAAATGGCCTCTGCGCGCCGAACAGATGCCCGGCATTCGAAAGCCTTCGCACCAGATAGTGGGAAAGAACACCCGATATGATGTCTTCATGATTTTCGGTAAATCTCTCGATCCGGAGGAATGATCAGCGGAAGTTCGGCTTGCGCTGAGCGTTCATCAAAAGCTCGTGCCGGGATGCGAATTCTCCGAACAGCCTTCTCAACCGTGTCTCCTCGGCCTTGTCCAGCCGGTAACGGCGGCAAAACTCCGCAACATTGAGAATTGGCTTGGCTCTGTTCCCGTCTATGTTCTTATTGTCGATGATCTGCATGGCGGCGCCCTCCGTGTAACCAGGAGGAAAACGTAGGCGTGGGCTTGCGGTTCCCTGTAAGTTTACATGGATGAAAAAAGAGGATGCAGCCCGTACACGGCCTCATCAAGTTTTCTTGAAACTATCGCAAGAAACGAATTCCTCCCCAAATGGTTCTCTGCCTGATGCAGACAAAGGAAGGGAGACCCATGTTCCGCAACAACCGATTTCTGAGTTCGACGATGCTATTCGCGCTGCTGGCCGTACCACTTGCCGGCGCCGCCCACGCACAGACCGCCCCGGCAGTCGAGACGAAACGGCCCAATGCGCCGGATCAGAAACCGGCTTTCGAGGGTCAGACCCGTGCGCCGCAAGCCGCCACTCAGCCGGATGTCGAAAAAACCGTCATTGCCGAGGGCCTACCGCATATCTGGTCGATGGAATTCCTGCCCGATGGCCGCATGATCGTGGCGGCCAAGGAAGGCGCAATGCACATCGTCGCAGACGGCAAAGCTGGCCCAGCGATCGAAGGCGTGCCGGAGGTAGCGTCCGACGGACAGGGCGGTCTGCTCGACATCGCGCTGGCTCCCGATTTCGAAACCTCCCGTAAAATCTTCTTCTCTTTTTCCGAGCCACGGGATGGCGGCAACGGCACCTCCGTCGCATCGGCCAAGTTGACCGAAGAGGGTGGAGCAGCAAAACTGGAAGACGTCTCGGTGATCTTCCGCCAGATGCCGACCTATGATGGCGATAAGCATTTCGGCTCCCGCCTGGTCTTCGGCCAGAACAACGAGCTCTACGTCACCGTCGGTGAACGTTCAGACGCAACGCCGCGTGTGCAGGCGCAGGACCTGTCGAGCGGGCTTGGCAAGGTCTTCCGCATTGATGCCGAAGGCAAGGCCTTCGAGGGCAACCCCTTCGCCGGCCAGCAGAACGCCCTCCCCGAGATATGGAGCTATGGCCACCGTAACCTCCAGTCGGCAGCACTGGATGGACAGGGCAGGCTCTGGACAGTGGAACATGGCCCGAAAGGCGGCGACGAGATGAACCTGCCGAAGGCGGGCCTCAATTATGGCTGGCCGGTCATCACCTACGGTGTCGAATATAGCGGTCGGTCCGTTGGCGAAGGTGCCACCGCCAAGGAAGGCATGGAACAGCCGGTTTATTATTGGGACCCCGTCATCGGCCCGTCCGGCATGGCCTTTTACGACGCCGACCAGATTTCCGAGTGGAAGGGAGCCTTCATCGTAGGCGGTCTGGTGAGCCAGGGCCTCGTCATCCTGCACATTGACGGCGACAAGGTTGCGACGGAAAGCCGATTGCCGCTGGAAGCGCGCATTCGTGATGTGAAAGTGGGTCCGGATGGCGCCGTCTATGCCGTGACCGAAGAGCGCGGCGGCGGCAACTCGCAAATTTTGCGGATCGCCAAGGCCGGCTGAGAAAGTCATGACCGGAACAGCAGGCCGCCGGAACGAAGGCGGCCTGTTTCTCGTTTCCTGCAACCTTAAACCTGCCGGAAAAAACGATGCCACAACCGCCCACCCGCCTTCTTGCCAAAATCGGACTTGCCTATGTCAACGATCAGGAGCCGGGCATAGCCCGAGAAAGGCGCGGGCGCGGTTTCTGTTACCGGTTGCCGGGCGGCGAACTTCTGTCCGATAACGTGGAGTTGAAGCGCATCAAATCGCTCGGCGTCCCGCCTGCCTACAAAGATGTCTGGATATGCATCGACCCATCCGGGCATTTGCAGGCAACGGGCTTTGATGCGCGCGGGCGAAAGCAATATCGTTACCATCCCGACTGGCACGCATTGCGCGGTGAGACGAAGTTCTTTCAGCTGAAAAGCTTCGGCAAGGCGCTGCCTGCCATCCGGCGACGCGCCATGGCTGACATTGCAAAACAGGATCACGGTCAGGACATGACACTGGCGGCCCTGACGCTGCTTCTCGATGCCGCCTATCTGCGCGTCGGCAACCGTTCTTATCTTGAAACCAACGGTACCTATGGCGCAACCACATTGCTCAAGCGCCACGTGTCCTTCGGCGAGACAATCGAATTGCGCTTTGCAGCCAAGGGCGGGCAGAAGGTGAAACGGCAATTGCGCCACCCGCGCCTTCAAAAAATCCTCGAGGAAATCGCCGATCTGCCCGGCAAGGAGCTGTTTGTCTGGCAGGACAGTGAAAACCGGGTTCACTCCGTCGATTCAAGCGATCTCAACGCCTATCTTTCCCGCGTCGGCGGACAAGGCATTTCTGCCAAGACTTTCCGTACCTGGGGCGGAACGCTTGCGGCCTTCTGTCATGCGATGGAACATGTGGCTGCGGGTGAAAAACCCAGCATCAAGGGTATGTGTCAGGCAGCGGCGACGGAACTGTCCAACACACCCGCCATTTGCCGCAAGAGCTACGTACATCCTACCGTTCTCGATATAGCGACGGAGGAGAAGGCGCAGAAGAAGCTTGGCCGTATTCTGAAGGTGGGCGCAAAGCCGGTCTCGGGCCTCAGGGCCGATGAAAGACGTCTGCTTGCCTTCCTGCCGTGATAATCAGCGGCCAGTCGCCCATTCGCCCAATTCCCGCTCGGCCCTTTCGAGCGCGCTGTAATTCAACAGCTTGCGCAGGAAAGCGACGGTGACGGCGCGGGTTCGAAGATTATAACGGCCTTCCGCCTCGTCATCACCGGCCGCCTGATGGACGTTCAGCTTTTCGTAGAGGCTTTGCAGCCGGTTCTGCACGCTGCGCAACGAAAGGTTACGGCGGCGCGCAATCGCCTTGTCCGTCAGGCCCAGCGCAACATCAACAAGGATTTCATATTCGGAATCGGTGAAGCCATGCGCCTTGCCAAGGCTTTTTTCCTGTAGGCCGCGCACTTCCCTGTCGATCACGCATTGCGCCTCGATGAAGATGCTGCGCAACGCCAGCCGCAACCGGTCGTCAGATGCTGATTTCAGCACGTAGCCATAGGCAGCACCTTCGGGCACGATGCGGGAAACACCGCGCACATAGGCCTCGTCGGAATAGTTGGACCAGAACAGGATGCGGGTGTCCGGCCGCTCCTTCCAGATGGTGCGCGCCGCCTCGATGCCGTTGCGTTCGTTCATCTGCAAATCCATGACGATATGGGCGGCGCGGTTTTCCCGCGCCAGCTTTTCGCCGGTTCTGCCGTTTGCCGCCTCCAGCACCTTGTCGCATTCCGGCAGGGCGGCTCTCACCGCCTCGTTCAGATAGGCGCGGTGTAGCGCATCGTCCTCAACGATCAGCACATCCATGTCATATTTCCTCCCGCCGGTCGAAAGCGCCTTCCGGCAACGTCACGGTAATGCGGGTTCCAGCGTCTTTGCCATTGCCACCAATATCGAATCTGGCTGAAATCAGCCGTGCCCGCGTCTTCATGTTGCCGATGCCTAGTCCACCAGAGACAGCCCCCTCGCCACGGCCGCTACCGTCATCGCTCACGGTCACCCGCAACCCGCCATCCGTTAACGACAGTGTCACCGCAATCGTTTCCGGCTGCGCGTGACGGATGGCGTTGTTGACCGCCTCCTGCACGATGCGGAACAGCGAGATGGCAACGGTCTTGTCGAGTGTCTCAACAAGACCGTCCGTCTCGTCCGTAACCGACCAGTCGATAGAAGAGCCGCTGTCGCGCACGGAGCGATCCACATAGGTCTCGATGGCCTGCACGACGCCGAACAATTGCAGGATGGAGGGTTTCGCCTCCTCAATGATCTCGCGCAGATCCTGCATGCAGTGCTGCAGGCTGCGCACCACCGGTTCCAGCATCTCGCCCGACACGTCCGGTGCGTGGCTCATCCGCTCGATGCGCCGTGCAAGCCGCGTCAGGTCCGCCAGCGTCTGGTCGTGCAAATCCATGCCGATCCGCTGTCGCTCGGCCTCCAGCGCTTCGGTCAATTGCAGGGCACCCAGCCGCAACCCCTCCTCGCGGGCATTGGCGCGCGCCTCCTCGATCGCAGACCGTTTGGCCTGTTCGGCGGCGCGGATGGCGTAAAAATAGGGCGCCAGCAAATCCGCAACCGCGCGGGCATTGGCGACATCCTCCATCGTATAGGCATCCGACTGGTGCGAGGAGCAACTGAGCGCGCCGATAATGTCGCCATGCACCTTCATCGGCACGTGCAGGCGGCTATGCAGATCAAGCTCGATGATCGGGCTGGAAAATGCGCCTTCGAAATGGAAGCGCGGATCGGCGCAGGCATCGCCGCTCAAAAGATATTCCACCTCGCCCGAGAGCACGGAACGGATGGGACTGCCGGACAGAAGGGCGGGCGGCTGGCGGCTCCAGGCGCTTGCCAGACCGCTTTCATAGGCGATGTGAAATTTGTCATCCAGCTGCTTGATGCAGACATCCATGTGGACGTGAGGAATGATATGGGTGATTTCGGTGGCGACCGCCTGAATGATCGCGTTGAATTCGAGCTGCCCGGCGAGCAGCCGCGAAATGCCCATGTAGTGATGGAAAAGAGCGCTTTTCGGCGTATCCAGCATGTGCGGACACCCTCCCAAGCGCCTGCCTTGTCAACTTGTGGCGGCGCGACCTGCCCCGTATCGGCTATTCTGCGCCCGGCGGTGGCGTTTCGTCCTGCGGGTTCCCGCATCCTTTCTGCGGAAACCCGCAGGAAGATTGCCGTTATCCGCCTGTACAAGCCAAACCTTCTTGGTCATTCTCGCTTTTACTGGGGAAAGGAGCTCCAGTGCAAAGGAATTCCGCCTGCCGCCGAGGAGATTTGCGGGAAAGCGGGTTCCGAGCTCAAAAAGGGCAAGCCACCAGGGAGGAAAATCAATGGCTTTCAGAAAGATGCTTCTGGCATCGGCCGCTGTCGCATGCGCAGCTTTGCCGATCACCGCTCACGCCGATACCTCGGCTAAAAAAATCGCGCTTTCGAACAATTACGCGGGCAATTCCTGGCGTCAGGCAATGCTGACGAGCTGGGACAAAATCACCAAGCAGGCAGTTGCAGACAAGCAGGTCGCTGCCGCTGACGCCTTCACGACAGCCGAAAATCAGGCGACCGAACAGGCGGCGCAGATCCAGAACCTCATTCTTCAGGGTTACGACGCCATCGTCATCAACGCCGCCTCGCCCACCGCCCTCAACGGTGCCGTGAAGGAAGCCTGCGACGCCGGCATTACCGTCGTCTCGTTCGATGGCATCGTCACCGAACCTTGCGCCTGGCGTATCGCCGTGGATTTCAAGGCGATGGGCGCAAGCCAGATCGACTATCTCGCCAAGGCGATGCCGAAGGGTGGCAACCTGCTCGAAATCCGCGGCCTCGCGGGCGTTTCGGTGGACGATGAAATCCATGCCGGCATCGTCGACGCCGTCGCCAAGAACCCGCAGTTCAAGATTGTCGGTTCGGTCAATGGCGACTGGGCGCAGGACGTCGCACAGCGCGCTGTCGCCGGCATTCTGCCGAGCCTTCCCGAAGTTGCGGCAGTCGTGACGCAGGGCGGAGACGGTTACGGTGCAGCACAGGCTTTTGCCGCCGCCAAACGTCCGACACCCACCATCGTCATGGGCAACCGCGAAGACGAGTTGCAATGGTGGAAGCAGCAGAAGGATGCCAGCGGCTACGAGACCATGTCGGTCTCCATCGCCCCCGGCGTTTCCACGCTCGCTTTCTGGGTGGCGCAGCAAATCCTCGACGGCAAGGATGTCAAAAAGGATTTGACCGTACCTTTCCTGCGCATCGATCAGGGCAATCTTGAGGAAAACCTCAAGAACACCCAGAAGGGCGGCGTCGCGAATGTGGAATATTCACAGGAAGACGCCCAGAAGGCCATCGCCTCCGCCAAATAGGCAGGACAATTTCCTGGACACAAGCGATTGCGGCGCTCCCTGAACGGGCGCCGCAACTGCCACCTATATTATCCAAGTTTCAGATCACTGGCGTGAATGCTCATGAATGACATCATCGAGGCGGAAGAAGTCGTTGCCGCGCGCGGCGTGAAGGTCGTGTTCGGCGCGGTAAAGGCGCTTGATGGGGCCGATCTCGTCATCCGTTCGGGCGAATGCCTGGGGCTCGTCGGCCATAACGGTGCGGGAAAATCCACCATCGTCAACGTCATCAATGGCGGGCTGACGCCGCATGAGGGGTCCATTTCCTATCGCGGCGAACAAGGCCGTCAAGGAATCGCGGCAGCACGGGCCAGCGGCGTTCGCTGCGTGTTTCAGGAATTGTCGCTCTGCCCGAACCTGACGATTAGCGAAAACGTCCGCATCATGCATGCCGCGATGAACGGGCGGAACTGGCGCGGACGTGCCCTCACCATGATCCGGCATACGCTGGACGAAATTTTTCCCGGCCACGGTATCGATTGCGAATTGACGATCGCGGAACTCTCCATCGCCGAGCGGCAGATGGTCGAAATCGCCATCAATTTCTGTCGAACCCCGGATGCGCCGAGACTGGTGATCCTCGATGAACCGACTTCCTCGCTCGATGCCGGTCTTGCGGAACAATTGATGGATTATGTTCGCAGTTTCGTGCGCACCGGCGGCTCCGTGCTGCTGATCTCGCATATTCTCGGCGAGATTCTGTCGACAGCAACCCGCATCGTGGTGATGAAGGACGGCCGAGTGGTCGCTGATCGGGCAGCGGGCGAGTTCACGACGCGCACGCTGGTGGAAGCCATGGGCAGCGTCGTCAAGGAACAGGACAGGCAAAAGGGCGAAAACCGCAAGGCGGGAGAGAAGGTGCTTTCGATGCCGGCGCGCCGGGGCGAAGGCCTCGCCTTCGAGGCTTTCCGCGGTGAGATCATCGGCCTTGCCGGTCTCGGCGGCCACGGGCAGACCGAAGCGCTACTCGATCTCTACCTTGCCCGCAACAGCAGCTGGCTGCCCGCGCGCAAGACCGACATCGCCTTCGTGGCGGGTGATCGCAGTCTGAACGGCACCTTCCCGTTGTGGAGCATCCTCAAAAACCTTTCCATCGCCTCGCTGCGGGATATTTCATCCGCCGGAATGGTGGACAGGGGCAAGGAAACCGAGCTTGGCGCGCAGTGGAAAAAGCGCATCGAAATTCGCACGCCCGACATGGGCAACAAAATCCTTTCGCTCTCCGGCGGCAACCAGCAGAAGGTGCTTTTCGCCCGTGCGCTCGCCACCACGGCCAGCACCGTGCTGATGGACGACCCGATGCGCGGCGTCGATATCGGCACCAAACAGGAGGTCTACGATATCTTGAGAACCGAAGCCTCCCACGGCCGCACCTTCATCTGGTACTCCACCGAGATGGATGAAATCCGCCTTTGCGACCGGGTCTATGTTTTCCGCGACGGCGCCATTCAGGCGGAACTGGTGGGAGAGGACATCACCGAACAGAATGTGCTGGCCGCTTCCTTTTCCGGAGAGGACCACGCATGAAACTCTCCGCCAGTGCCCTTCGTCTCATCATTCCCGCCGCCTCGCTCGCCTTCCTGCTCGCCGCCGTCTTTTACATGCAGCCACGCGCCATGAGCTATAACGGACTCAACTTGCTGTTCAATCTGGCGGTGCCGATTGCACTTGCCACCATTGCGCAGATGCTGATCATGTCCGTCAACGATCTCGATCTGTCGATGGGTACCTTCGTCAGTTTCTGCGCCTGCGTCACCGCCACCTTCCTGCAAACGACGCCACTGCTCGGTATCGCGATCTTCGCCGGTGCGATTGCGGTTTATGCGATGCTGGGCGCCATCATCCACATCCGCGCCCTGCCCTCAATCGTCGTCACGCTTGGCATGAGCTTTGTCTGGGGCGGCCTTGCCGTCCTCATCCTCCCCTCACCCGGCGGCCAGGCGCCAGCCTTCATCCGGGCGCTGATGACGGCAAAACCGCCGCTCGTGCCAATTGCCATCGTTGCCAGCATCGTGATTGCGGTCGTTGCCCACTACATCGTCATGCGCTCCTCCTTCGGCGTGCTGATGCGCGGCGTCGGCGGTAACTTCCGCTCCGTCGAGCGCTCCGGCTGGTCGGTCATCGGCATACGTGCTGCCACCTTCGCGCTGGCCGGTTTCTTCGCGGTGTTGTCGGGCATAGCGCTCGTCGGGCTAACGACATCGGCAGATGCCAATATCGCGCTTCGCTACACGCTGCTGTCGATTGCCGGCGTTATTCTGGGCGGCGGCGAATTCGTCGGCGGTCGGGTCTCGCCCATCGGTGCTGTCATCGGCGCGCTGACGCTCACCCTTGCCGGCTCGTTCCTGTCCTTCATGCGCATTTCGCCGGACTGGCAGATAGGCGCACAAGGGGCGATCCTCATCATCGTGCTGGCGCTCCGCATCCTGCTCAACCGTCTCGAAAAGCGGGAGAAAAACCAATGAACGGGCTTTCGTCTCTCTCGAAAAAACCATGGATCTGGTCGTTCGCCGCAACGGCCGCGGTCTGGATCGTTACCGTCATGTTCACCGGCGGCGCCAGCTCCTTCGGCCTGTCGCACGCAGCCCTGACCTTCGCGGCCTTTTCCGTGATCGTCGGTATCGGCCAGATGTTCGTCATCACGCTCGGGCCGGGTAATATCGACCTCTGCGTTCCCGCCACGATGACGCTATCAGGCACGCTGGCGCTCAAATTCATGGATGTGTCCGATGGTCTCATCCTGCCGGGATTGCTGATCGCCATCCTGATCGGCATCGCCATCGGCATCGGCAACTATACGTTGATCAAGCTTCTGCGCATCCCACCGATCATCGCGACGCTTTCGATGAGCTTCATCGTGCAGTCTATCGCCATCTGGTCCAACCGCGGCCTGCGGATCAAGCCGCCGGAAACACTCGCCACCTTTGCCACGTCGAGCTCTCTCGGCATTCCGAATGTTGCCCTCGTCGCCCTTGTCCTCTCGGTCATCGCCTGGCTGCTGCTCGACCGCACCTTTTACGGACGCTGGATTTCCGCCATCGGCCAGAGCACTTTCGCCGCCCGCATGACCGGCATTCCGGTGGATGGAGCACGCTTCGTCACCTATGTGCTCTGCGCGGTACTGGCGGCGATCGCGGGTTATCTGCTCGCCAGCTTCTCCGGCGGCGCAGCACTCAACATGGGATCGGAATATCTGCTGATGTCCATCGCGGTGGTGGTGATCGGCGGCACGGCGGTTGCGGGCGGCGATTCCAACGTACCCGGTATCTGGGGCGCTTCGCTGTTCATGTTCCTGGTGGTCTCGATGCTGAACACCTATGGTTTCGGCGCGGGCATCCGCCTCATCCTCACCGGCCTCATCATCATTTCCGTCATTCTTCTGGCTAGCGGCCCCAAGGCCACACGCTGAACCCCGAACGAAAAGCCCTCAAGCGGACCACGCTCATGACCACAGACAACGCCTCCCCTTACGAAATCCACGATGAACGCTTCCGCCTTCTGATTGTCGGCAATGCGGAACTGGAAGAGCTTTATTCCGGCTGCCGCTGGGCGGAAGGCCCGGTGTGGTTTTCTGATCTGAGCTGCCTGCTGTTCAGCGACATTCCCAATGAGCGCATGTTGCGATGGGTGCCGAATGGCGGGATTTCGGTATTCCGCCACCCCTCCAACTTCACCAATGGCAATACGCGCGACCGGCAGGGACGGCTGGTTTCATGCGAACATGGCGGCCGTCGCGTCACCCGCACCGAAGTCGACGGCTCGATCACCGTTCTTGCCGACAGCTACGGCGGCAAGCGGCTGAACTCGCCTAATGACGTGGTGGTGAAATCCGATGGCAGCGTCTGGTTTACCGACCCCACTTACGGCATTCTTTCCGATTATGAGGGCTACAAGGCGGAACCCGAACAGAAGACGCGCAATGTTTACCGGCTCGATCCCGCAACCGGTGAAATCAAGATCGCCATCGATGACTTCGTGCAGCCAAACGGTCTGGCTTTCTCGCCTGATGAAACCAAGCTCTATGTCGCAGACAGTTCCTACAGCCATGATGTATCCCGCCCACGCCATATCCGCGTTTTCGATGTCGTGGACGGCGTGAAGCTCACAAACGGCCGGGAATTCTGCAATCTCGACAATGGCTTGCCTGATGGATTCCGTCTGGATACAGCGGGCAATCTCTGGACCAGTGCCGGCGATGGCGTGCACTGCTTTTCGCCTGACGGTACGCTGCTTGGCAAGATCAAGGTGCCGCAGACGGTCGCAAACCTCACCTTCGGCGGCCCGAAGAAAAACCGCCTGTTCATCACCGCAACGAAATCGCTCTATTCGGTCTACGTCGCCGCAACCGGCGCGCAGACGCCCTGATACGCTGGAAAAACCGGAGGGCATGTAGCAGACGGGAACTGGCAAGACGGCTTCACTGCGCTATAAAAGCGGGATGACCGATGATTCCAGCCCCTTCCTGACCGACGACATGGCACTGGATGGCGAAACGCAGGCTATCGAACCCACCAGCCGCATGCTGTCATGGGCGCGCAATTCCGCTCTCTACCGGCTGGAACAGCGCATGATGACGGAAAAGCAGCTGCGCGATGCGATCACCCGCAAGGCACGGGAAAAATTCGAGGATATCAGCCCCGCTCAGATAAAGGCGCTTGGCGAATTCGCCGTGACCTTCGCCTATGGCATCAAGGCGCTCGACGATACGGCTTATGCAGAAATTGCCGTGCGAAGTGGCCAGCGCAGCGGCAAGTCGAAGCGCGGGCTTGCGCAAAAACTTCAGATCAAGGGCATTGATCGGGAAACGGCCGCAGTCGCACTGCAGGAAACCAACGATCTGGTGGCGGCCGTCATCTTTGCGCGCAAGCGCGCCTTCGGCCCCTTTCGCCGTGTCGAGCTTGATGAAAAACGCAAGTCGAAGGAATTTTCTGCCTTCGCCCGCAACGGCTTCGGCTTCGAAATCGGCGCGAAGGTGATGGCGATGACGGTGGAAGAGGCAGAAGAGATCGTTTCGGAAGCACCGCTTTAAGGGTTATTGCGGCATCGGATGCGTTTTCAGATAGGCGATCAGATCGGCAATATCCGTTTCGCTCCACAGCCCGAAAAAGCGCATCGAGGTTCCAGGGATCGCCTTTTTTGGGCTCGAGATAAAACTTTGCAGCTCCTCCTCCGTCCACACCCGACCCGCGGCACCGGCATCCTTCAGCGCCTGCGAATAATGGCCGTAATCAGCTACGGAGGCTATCGGCCTGCCCACCACGCCCATCAGATGCGGTCCCATGCGGGTGCGCGGCGCATCGATACTGTGGCAGGTGGAACAGCGGCTGAAAACTTTTTCCCCGTGCACCGCATCGCCTTCGGCCAATGCCGGCGCAGCGATACAGAGGAAAAAAGCCATTGAAGCCGGAAGCGTTCTGAATGCCGAGATCATCATGCCCCGCATAATACAACGCCCTCTCCGTCTGACAACGAAGAGGGCGTTTTTTTAACATGCGACAGAATGCCCGGCTTTATACGCCGGGCAGTACGCCGATGATCAGTTCATCGCCGTGAGCGTCACGGACGTACCGGTTGCGGCGAGGTTGAGGCCAACCTGACCCGTTACGCTGACCGTCTGAAGCTGGATGGAGCCCGAAGTGCCGCCAACGAGGATGTTGGTGCCAACGCCGAGACCAACGGTCACTTCAGCCGTGGCGCCCTGATAAAGGCCGCCGAGCGAACCACGGTGGTAACCCGCTGTCGGGGCGAAAACGGCCCAGACCAGACGGCCCTGCGTGGTGAAGCCAAGGTCAACGCCCATCTTGCGGATGGCGCCGGTGTAATGATCGGTGCGACGCGCGCCCATGGTGGACTGGAAGGTGCAATCCAGTTCCTTGGCCGAGCCGATTACGTAACCGACGCCACCGCCGATATCGCAGGTGAGGTAACCGATCTTGACGCCATTGCGTTCGTCCTGCTCCTGCGGAGCCGGCTCATATCTTGCAAGGTCGGCGGCGAGTGCGGACACGGTTCCACCGAGACCCATCGTCAATGCGGCAAAAGTTACGGCAACAGCCTTTTTCATCTGATTTTCTCCTGTTTTATTCCTACCCGCAGCAGCCCTTCTTGCCCTCTCCGGATATTGAATTCCGCACTGTTAACGTTTGTTCCCCGAAATCGATCCAAAACAACTGAATTGGGTGCAAGGAAAGCAAAACGGTTAACAATGTCTACTGGCGGTAGGATGCCATTAAGACATTGTTAGGGCGGGAAACGCCTGCGGAATTCCTGTTAAAGGCGAGTACGTCAGGGCGTTGTTTTGCTGCAACGATGTCAAAGCGGCAGTGCTACGGGAAAGCCGGTCGCAGCATGGGTCATGACATCCATACGGACGCCATAGATACGCTCCAGCGTTTCCGGCGTCATGATTTCTTTCGGCGTTCCCCTTGCGATAAGCCTACCGGAATGCAGTGCGACGATCTCATCGCAGAACCGCGCCGCCATGTTGACATCGTGCAGCACCACGATGACGCCGAGACCCTTTTCCCGCGACAATCTTTGCACCAGCGAGAGAACCTCGAGCTGGTGTGCCATGTCGAGCGCCGATATGGGTTCGTCGAGAAGCAGGCTTTCGGCGTTCTGGGCAACCAGCATGGCCAGCCACACGCGCTGGCGCTCCCCACCCGAAAGCGTGTCCACCAGCCGGTCCCTGAAGGCCACGGTGTCGGTCAGCTCGATAGCCTCGTCCACCCTCTCCTGATCCGCCTTGGTGAATTGGCCGAGCGCGCCGTGCCAGGGGTAACGGCCAAGCGCCACCAGTTCCTTGGCCAGCATGCCGGACGCAGCCGGCGTATATTGAGGAAGATAGGCGAGCTTTCGCGCAAATTCGCGGTTGCCCCAACTCCCCAGCGGCTGCCCCTCGAACGACACCTTGCCCGCCGTCGGCTCCTGCATGCGCGCGAGTATCTTGAGCAGCGTCGATTTTCCCGAACCGTTATGGCCGATAAGACCGATGGTCTTGCCGGTCGCAAAGCTTGCCGTCAGCGGATGCAGCAATGTCCTGCCCGGAACCTCCATCGTTACCGCTTCCAGAGAGAAAAGCGGGATATCGTCGTAATCCACGGCAGGTGCGGCCTGACCCATTGTTCTCATCTCCGTAAATCGTTCAGAAAAATCATCATCGCCTGCCTGAAAGCCAGATCAGATAGGGCCCACCGGCCAGAGCCGCAAAAAGCCCAAGCGGCAACTCGTAAGGAAAGGTCACGGTTCTTGCCCCGAGATCAGAAAGCGCCATCAGCACCGCACCGAACAGGAACGATGCAAACAGGTGGTCGCGCGGTGTGGTGAAACCGGCCCGAAGCGCAATGTGCGGTGCCATCAACCCGACGAAGCTCAGCGGACCGACCAGCAGTGAGGCCGCACCGGTGGCAATGCCGGCCACGGCGATGACTGCAATACGCGCCGTAGCGAGCGGCAGACCTAGTGAGAGCGGCACATCCCGGCCAAGCGGCAGGATCACCAGCCAGCGCGTCACCGACAGGGCAGCGGCCAGGAGCACGACGGAAAGCACCGCAAGAAAGATCGCCGAACCTGATGTCGCCGTCGAACCCGAGCCGCTGAGCCAGGAGAGAATTTGCCAGGCCCGCTGATCACCAATGGCAAGCAGTGCCGAAAGTACCGCCGAGCAGAGCGAACTGATGGCAATGCCGGCGAGCAGTATTTTTTCAGGCGCCAGATGCCGGCGCACCGAAAAGAACAGAACGAGCATCATGACGGCTGCCGAGCCGTGGCCGGCGCCGCAAAACAGTTCGAACAGCCCGGCGGCCGGAAAGAGCGTGATGGCGGCGGCAAAACCAAGACCCGCGCCACCGCTGACGCCGATGACCTCCGGGCTTGCCATCGGATTGCCGGTGAGCCGCTGCAAAAGAGCACCCGCCATGGCGAGAAGACCGCCAGCGGCGATGGCCGCCATCAGCCGGGGCCAGCGGAAGGGCAGAAGGCTTTGCAGGTCACCCGCCCCCAGCATCGTCCAGCCCTGAGGCCCCCTGCCGATGGCGAGTGCTGCAAAGATCAGCGCGGCCATGACGATGAGCATCGGCAGCAGGGCCGTAAACCCGCGTCTTGTCGCGAGATCGACGCCTTCGCCGCGATGCACGTCGGTCGGCCGGATTTTCGGCAGCAGCCAGAGAAGCAGCGGGCCGCCGATCAGGGCCGTCACCGCGCCGGTCGGGAAAACTTCCGCCGTCTTGTTTGCCAGAAGTTGCACGATACCGTCGCAGAACCAGAGCAGCAGGCCGCCCAGAAGCGGGGAAACGAAGAGCACCGAAGAGGAGCGCCGCACGCCAAGCGCCCGGGTGAGCGCAGGGGCGGCAAGGCCGATGAAGCTGACGAGGCCAACCGCCGAAGCGACGAAGGCGGCCAGCATGACGGCGACGGCGGCGACGGCGAGCCTGATCGAAAACAGCGATACGCCGAGCGATCGCGCGCCGGAATCACCGAGACCGAGAACCGTCAGCGGCCTAACCAGCAGGCCCGTCAGGACAAGCCCCACGAGAAGCTGAAAGGTGAGAGACAGGGCGTTCGACCAATCCTGCTGGCTGAGCGAGCCGCCATTCCAGACCACGAGCGACATCAGATATTCGCCCTGCGCGAGCGTCAGCGCCGCGGAAACGGATGCGGCGGTGATGCCGACCAGGAGCCCTGCCACCACCGTGGTTACCGGTTCGAAGGAGCGTCGCCAGCCAAGCAGGAAGACAATACCGGCGGCAGCGGCAGCGCCGGCAAGCGCCACCAGTGCGCGGTTGCCATCCAGCACCGAGGGAAAGAACAGCGTGGCGATGACGATGGCCAGTTGCGCGCCAGCCGAGATGCCGAGCGTCGAGGGATCAGCGATCGGGTTGCGCAGCAATTGCTGAAAAAGCGCGCCCGAGAGACCCAGCATCGCGCCCGCCAGAATGGCGACCGCCACACGCGGCATCAGGCTGAAAGCGAGGATGACCTGATCCATCGACATAGCGGCGGCATCAAAAGGCAGGCCGGGCCACGCACCGAAAGGCAGCCGCAGCAACCCGGCATGCAGGGAAAGACCGCAGGCCAGAATGAACAAAAGCCCGAAGAAAAGCGGGAGAGGCCGCGCCGTCACAAGGCTTCTCCCCGTGCCAAGAGCGCTTCGGTCAGAAGCCTCGCGAAACGCATGCCGGCGGTGATGCCGCCATAGGGGCCGACATTGGCAAGCGTCACCACCCGGTTTTCCCGCACGGCCGGAAGCGCACGCCAGATGGCACTGTTGCGCAGAGTTTCCCGCGCCTCCACCGGAATATCGGAGACGATGACGATGCGCGCATCGGATGAGGCGGCGAGGTTTTCAAGCGGCACCGGGGCCGCGAAGGTGAATTGCGACCGATCCACCCAGGCATTGGTCAGCCCCAGACGGCCAAGAACATCCCCGAACATGCTATCCGCACCAAAGGCACGAAAATGCCGGGCGTCGCCTATGTTGATGACATAGGTCGGCCGTGCGGAAAACCCGGCAAGACGGGCCCGCATGGCGTGCAGTGCCGCTTCCGTTTCACCCAGAACCTTGCGCGCCTCTTCGGCCCGCCCGAGCTTTTCACCAAGCGCGGTGACCGCCGCCAGCGCCTTTTCGAAAGGCGGCTCACCCTTCACGTAAAAGGGCAGTGAAAAGACGGGGGCGATCGCTTCCAGCCTGCCGGTATAACGTGTGTAGAAAGGCGAAATCAGAATGAGCTCCGACCGGGTGAGCTGCAGAAGCTCGAAATTCGGAGCGCCGCGCAGGCCGAGATCGGCGACGGTTTCAGGGATATCAGGCTCGACCGCGCCGGACCGGAACTGGATGAGTTCGGTCGCCGCCACCGGCATGACGCCGAGCGCCACAGATGTTTCCAGCATGGCCCAGTCGATGGCGGCGATGCGCGGCGTCACTGCTGCCCGCGCCTTGCCCGCAAGAGCCGAGGCGGCGAGCAGGCTTAAAAATTCCCGCCGCCCCCAGAGGGGGGAAATCCATCGATCCTTACGCGTCATGCCCCTGCTGCTTCACTTTAATATGGCGTTACCAACGGTAGGTCAGCTTGCCCATAACGGTTCTGCCGTCACCGTAATAGCATCCGAAAGTGGAGCAACTAGAAATATATTCTTTATCAGTCAAGTTTTGCACCAGAAGCGAGGCGCGGTAGCCGTTCTTCTCGTAATGCACGCCGAGATCGAGCAGGGCGAGGCCCTTCATTTCGAAGGCATTGGCCGCATCGCCATAACGTTTTCCGACATAACGGACACCGCCGCCGATGCCGAAACCTTCAAGCGCCGTATCTTCCGGGAAGGTGTAGTCGAGCCAGAGGCTGGCGGCGTGCCGGGGCGTACTATCCAGCTCCTTGCCGTTGTTCACACGGCCGGAGACCTCGCTGTCCATGTAGGTATAGGCCGCCCGCAGGTCGAGCCCGTCTGCAAGGCTTGCGACGCCTTCCAGTTCGAGGCCTCTCACATGCGCCTCGTCCATCTGCTGCGTCACCCCGCCCACCGTCGTCGTGACGTTCTTCTGTTTCAGATCGTAGATCGCCGCGGAAAAGAAACCGTCAAAGCCCTCGGGCTGATATTTGATGCCCGCTTCCCATTGTTCGCCCGTGGTCGGTTTCGGCGCATCACCGACAGCCGGCTGCGGCACGGGCTCGAAGGAGGTCGCGTAGCTGACATACGGCGCGATGCCGCCATCGAAGAGATAGCTGACCCCGACACGGCCCGTCAGCTTATGGTCGTCCTTGTCGAGAGTGCGGTAGGTCGTTCCGTTGAACGTCGTGCCGCCGGTGCTTGCCCAATCCTGCCGCAGACCGGCGGTGACCCGCCAGTTCTCAAAGGCCATCTCGTCCTGCGCATAAAGACCGATCTGGGAAATATCCGTCTTCACATCGGCATAAAGCGTGCGCGAGGTGAGACTAATTGGCCCGCCATAAACAGGATTGACGGGATTGAGCGGCGTTGCGGCCCAGAATTCGGTTTTGACGTTATTGTCGAAATAGCGGTAATCCAGCCCGACAAGCAGGGTGTGGTCGACTGGTCCCGTGGAGAACTCCGCCTGCAGGCTGTTGTCGATGTTGAAGGTGTTCAGCAATTCATCCTGGAACGTCGCATTGCGGCGGATGAGATTGCCGATCATGCCGCCGCTGGTCGAAGACATGCCGAGCGCGCGGTAGGACCAGTCGAAATTGGAATAACGCGCATTCTGCCGGAAGGTGAAGGTCTCGTCGAAACGGTGCTCGAACTCATAGCCGATATTAGTGAACTTGCGGCTTGAGGTATCGAAAGAGGGATCGCCGACATAAAAGCTGCGGTCCAGCATATTGCCTGGTCTCAGATAGGTCAGCGCCGGCGGCAGGCCAGACGGCGAACTCGGATTGTCGTGCTGATAGGAGGCGAGAACCGTCAGTTTCGTATCCTCGTCGGGCTGCCATGTCAGCGCCGGGGCGATGAAATAACGATCGTTCTGAAGCTTGTCCGTCTGAAGATGGGCGTTGCGGGCAAGGCCGGTCAGGCGATAGGCAAAACTGTCGCTATCCGCGACCGGCCCACCAATATCGAACATCGATTGGTAATAATCGAAGCTGCCGATCTGCGCTCCGACTTCGCCGAAACGCTCGAAAGTCGGCCGCTTGCTGATGAGATTGATGAGGCCACCGGGATTACCTTGACCGTAAAGCACCGAGGCCGGCCCGCGAATGACTTCCACCCGCTCCAGACCGTAGACCTCATAAGACGGCGCACCGGCCGTGCGCATCAGCCGCAGACTGTTGAGGAACTGCAGCTGGTTACCCTGAAAGCCGCGAATGCGCGGCGCATCGAAACGTGGATCCGCCCCAAACGGCTGCGCGACGACGCCAGGCACATAATTCAGCACCTCGCTGAGATTACGGACATTCTGCGCATCCATTTGATCCCTGGTGATGACGGAAACCGATTGCGGCGTCTCGATCAGGGATCGCCCCGTCTTGGTGGCGCTGGCGCTGGTTTTTGCCACATAGCCCTTCACCGGCGCCTTGGAGTCCTGATTTTTCGCGCCGTCCACGGTGATGGTCTGCAGCACCGTCGTTCCGGCTTCCTGCGCAAGGGCAACGCCGGAGGTCACGAACGCCACATAGGCGATGGCAGCGCAACCGCCCGCCAGAATGGAAATGTGTTTAGATTTTCCCTGCACGCCAAGACCCTTCATCAACCGCGCCGCCATGAGACGGTTATTTTTCTGGAGAATTTAAGTCATCTTATTACGCAAGGAGCGGATTGTGATCCAATAAGTGAAACTGGATTTTTTCAGAACTACTGATTATGAAAATTCTTACGGATAATAGCTTGGAATTATTCAAATCCGTCAGGAAAGGCAGTGATGATGGGCAGGAAACCGGCAAACCGGGCGGACGCGTTCGAGCTGCGGCACCTGCGCTATTTCACCACGCTGGTGGATGAGCGCAATTTCGAGCGCGCCGCCGCCCGCCTCGGCATTGCCCAGCCGGGTTTGAGCCAGCAGATCATGGCGCTCGAGCAGATCGTCGGCATGCCGTTGCTGGACCGGACACGGCGATCGGTGAAGCTCACCACGCCTGGCCAGCTTCTTTATGAGGATGCCCGCAAAATTCTCGCCAATGCCGAGGCGACACTTGCGGCGCTTAAACGCGTCGATCGCGGCGAGACGGGCCGCATCTCCATCGGTTATGTCGCTTCGGCCGCCTATTCCGGCCTGATGATCCAGTCCATCGCCAGTTTCCGCGCCTCTCATCCCGATGTGGAACTGCAACTGATCGAGATGGAGATGCGGCTGCAACTCGCCAAGATCGCCGACGGAAATCTGGATTTTGCCTTCATCCGCCCGCCTGCGCCCGTTCCGGAAGGTGTCACAACCCATGTGGTTCTGCGCGAACCGCTGGTGGCCGCACTTCCTGAAAACCATCCCCTGGCCTTTGCGCTGCAGGTCGACCTCAAGAACCTTGCCGACGAGACCTTCATCACACCGCGGCAGCCGCCGGATGTCGGCTTTCATTACAATACGATAGAAGCCTGCAACGAGGCCGGGTTCCAGCCAACGATAAGCCCGGAAGGCCGGGATTACACCACCATTACCAGCATGGTGGCGATCGGCCTCGGTGTGGCGCTGGTGCCGCGCTCGCTCGATTGTCTGCGGTTGCCCGGCGTGCGCTACGTGCCGCTTGCAGCAAGCGCCACGACTTCCGACCTCGCCATCGCCCACCGGAAAACGGAAGCCTCTCCCGCCGTCAGGGCCTTCATTCTCCATACCCGCAATTGACGCGACCGCACCCGCCCATGCGCTGAATATCCACGACCCGGCTGCCGATCCCGTGGACGAAAAACCCGTCATCGTCCGTTTCCGCGGCATCGGTGGCAACAGGCCAAGCGACGCAACCACATGAGATTACGGAAAGAATGGCGCTCTTTTCGGCAAACCGGAAGCAAGGCCTAAATCCCGTCCGGATATTTTCTGTTCCCGCTTTTCCCCGCAGCCGCGGCGCACCGTATAATCGCGGCAGATTTCGATTTACGGGAGACAGCAATGGCTGAGACTTACGAACACCACGCCGCAGGCCTCGAATCCCCGGCATCCCATGCTTTCGAGGTTGTTCCTGATGATACGAACCCGCTTCCTTCCCCCACGCGCGCCATCTATGTGGGCAATGGTGGTCATCTCTGCCTAACCCTGCTGTCCGGGGCGACGGTGACCTTCCAGAACCTGGCTGCGGGCAGCCTGCTACCGGTCCGGGCCACGCGCGTGTTTTCAATGCGCACCACGGCGACAGGCCTCGTCGGGCTGAATTAATTGATATCCGCTCGAGAGCTTGGTCATCGACATGAAACCACGTCCACCGCCGCATGGAGCGCGGCGCAACATGACAGATTCATGACAATCATTCAGGTTGATGTCAGCTAAATGATGCAACCGCCATCCACTGGCCTCTGAGCCAGTTTAAATACGGGTGTTCGCACTTTCTTTGCTGATACCCGCCGTTCTGAATCTGGTGGGACCTGATAGTGGCGCTTTTTACCGCGAAAACGACTGGGACTGTAATTCTTCGTCCGGAAATAGGCAGCGTGCCGCTCTGTCTGCTGACGGGGGCCTATCTGCTGTTTTTTACAAACCAGACGTTCTGGTCGAAGGTTCACACCTATCTTTCCGCCTATCCGGTCGCCATCGTTGGGCTTTATGTCGCCATAGCGGCGCTTTTCGGTGCGCTCATCACCATTTTTTCCGCCAAATATCTCATCAAGCCGTTTCTTATCTTGCTGGTATTCGCGGCCGCTGCGGCTTCATGGTTCATGGACCGCTACGGCATCATCATCGACAGCGACATGATCCGCAACGCCGTGGAGACCACGCGGGCGGAAGCGGGCAATCTGATGACACCTGGCCTTTTCTGGCATCTGACCATCTATGGGCTGGTGCCGTCGCTCGTCATCGCCGCCGTCCGGGTTCGGCATCGGCCGATCATCGACAAGCTGCTGTGGAACACCGTCAGCATCCTGATCTGCCTCACCGTTGCCGGCATCATCAGCTTTGCGAATTCCAAAACATTCACCACCGCCGTGCGCCAGCACAAGGATATCGTCAAAAGCGTCAATCCCTTGTCGCCGATCATATCCACCATTCACTATCTGACGCAGGCGGAAAAGGAAGCTGACATACAGGTGAGCCCGATCGGCAAGGATGCAAAAATCCTGCCGGCGCTGGGTGGCATCCACAAGCCACGCATCACCGTCATCGTGGCTGGTGAGACCGCGCGCGCTGCGAACTTTTCCCTGAACGGCTATGGGCGCGACACCAACCCGGAACTGGCAAAGCGCGACGTGATCTATTTCCCTAATACAACCAGCTGCGGCACTGCGACGGCGATTTCCATTCCCTGCATGTTCTCGAAATTCCCGCGTTCTGAGTATAGCCACAACAAGGCGCTCGCCAACGAGAACGTCATGGATGTTCTTGTCCATGCCGGTGTCGGTGCAACCTGGCTGGACAACAACACCGGCAGCAAGAACGTGGCCGACCGCATTCCCTTTTTCGATCTGCCTTCAACCAACGACACCCGCTTCTGCACCGGCGGAGAATGCCGCGACGACATCTTCTTCGACAAGCTCGACGCATGGCTCGATAACGTCAAGAAGGACAGTGTCATCGTGTTGCACCAGATGGGCAGCCATGGGCCGACCTACTATCTGCGTTACACAGACGAATTCCGGAAGTTCACCCCGGACTGTCGAACCGCTGAGCTTGGCAATTGCACGGACGCGCAAATCGTGAATTCCTATGACAACACGCTTCTCTACACCGATCATTTCCTGTCGACCGTGATCGACAAGCTGAAGGCACGCTCCAACACGCTGGCGACGGGGATGATCTACGCCTCTGACCATGGTGAATCGCTTGGCGAAAACGGCGTCTATCTGCACGGCGCACCCTATCTGCTGGCACCCGACCAGCAGACCCATGTGCCGTTTCTCGTCTGGTTCGATGATGATTTCGCCAAATCAATGGGGCTGGATCGCGCATGCCTTGCAAAAGGCGCAGCAAAGGGCGGGCGCTCGCACGACAATTATTTCCACAGTATCCTTGGAATGATGAACGTCTCCACCTCCGTCTACGATTCCGCGCAGGACGTGTTCGGCGGCTGCACCCAGCGCCAGAATAGCTGAACATACAGTGCTTGACGCTTATCCCGTGAAAGCGATACGCAAGACGACGCGATAAAGGAGCTGTCTTGCGGGTTCTGCTTGTTGAAGACGATCATGTGCTGGGAGAGGCGCTGCGAGACCATGTCGCCGCGGCAGGCCACGCCGTCGACTGGTTTAAGTTGCTCGACGACGCCACGGCGGCGACGCTGACCATGGCCTACGGGCTCATCCTGCTCGACATGCGGCTGCCGGATGGCGATGGCATCACCCTTTTGCAATCACTGCGCAACCGCGATGACTCGACGCCGGTGATCATTCTGACGGCGCACGACCAGGTGTCCGACCGGATTGCCGGACTGAATGCCGGTGCGGACGACTATCTGGTCAAGCCCTTCGATCTCAACGAGCTTTCGGCACGCATGCTGGCGGTCTCGCGGCGGTACGAGGGGCGCTCCGCCCCCGTCATTCGCCTGCCCGGCATCGAAATCAACCAGGTGGCGCGCAATATCGTCGTTGACGGAACAGCGCAAACGCTCAGCGCCAGAGAATGGGCCGTGCTGGAAAAGCTGGTCGAGCATCCCGGTGCGGTCGTCTCTAAATCTCAACTGCACGACACGCTCTATGAATTCGGCGCGGAAATAGAAAGCAATACGGTCGAGGTCTATATCAGCCGGCTGCGCAAGAAGATCGGCCATGACCGCGTCGAGACCGTGCGCGGCGTCGGCTACACCATCAGGTAGACAGAAATGGCCAGACCAACCAGCATGACCCGCAAGCTCGTCACGGCGCTGACGAGCGTTGTCGCCATATCCTGGTTTATCGCCTGCGGGTTGGGCGTCATGGTGATGCAGGACGAGTTCGCTGAAATTTTCGACGCTGGCGTTGAGGAAACAGCCGAAAGACTGCTGCCACTGCTGGTGGACGATCTCAGGGAAAACAACACGGGTCCCGCCTCGCAAAAACTCAACCAGTCTGCACATGCGGCGGAATATCTGACCTATCAGGTTCGCGACCGGGAAGGACAGGTCGTCCTTCATTCGCATGACAGTTCGACCGAACCTTTCGAGGTCTCTCTCGACCCCGGTTTTTCTGAAACGGCGACCCAGCGCATCTACACGGTGGCGACACCGGACGGGAATTACTTCCTTCAGGTCGCAGATGCCTTCGCCAACCGGCGTGAGGCAATCGAGGAAGCCGGCACTGCAATTTTGCTGCCCGTTCTCATTCTTATCCCCGCCAGCATCTTTGCCGTTATCTTTGTGGTGCGCAAAACCCTGCAACCGATACAGACCTTGCGCGACGAGATCGGGAAAAAAGACGGCGGCAATCTCGCGCCGCTGGAAACCCTGCCGTTTCCGGCTGAACTTCACCCGATTGCCCGCTCGGTCAATCTGCTGCTGAGGCGGCTGCGATCGACAATCGAAGCGGAAAGGGAGTTTACCGCCAACAGCGCCCATGAATTGCGCACGCCGATTGCCGGCGCGCTGGCGCAGGCGCAGCGGCTGCACGCCGATATTCCGCCTGAACTTGCACCGCGCGTGGAAAATATCGAGAAAGCCCTGATGCATCTCGGCCATCTCGCCGAAAAACTGCTGCAGATGTCGCGCGCGGAAGCAAGGATCGGGGTAACAGACACGGCGACCGACCTCATCCCCATTCTCGAACTCATCATTGACGATATGAGCAGAACGGCGATCGGCACGTCGCGCATCCGCTTCACCAATCGCTGCGAAGGCGGCCTGAACTGCAAGCTGGGTACGGATGCCTTCGGCATCATCATCCGCAACCTTCTCGAAAACGCCCTGATCCACAGTCCGGCGGAAAGCCCGGTGCACATACTGGCCGAAGAGGACGGTACGATCCGCGTCGTCAATTCCGGCGCGGCGATCGACAAGGCGCTTCTTCCCAAACTGACGACGCGCTTTGTCCGAGGCCCGTCCAAGGCTGATGGCACCGGGCTTGGCCTCGCTATCGTCAGAAGCCTGATGGAACAGATTGGCGGCGAACTCGTGCTATCCTCCCCCGCACCCGGCAGACAGGACGGTTTTGAGGCCCGCATCGTGCTTCCGGTCGAAGACGCCTGAATCCGCTGAAAACAAAAGCCCCGCCAGGGGGCGGGGCTTTCGCTGGTATAATTGTGGCCGCTCAATCCTCGTGAATATGGCTGTGGTCGCGCGTATCGCGCATCTTCACATAAACCACCAGCGACAGCGCAATCATGATCGTAACGTACCAGAAGAACCAGTTTTCGTGGCCGATCTGCTTGAACTTCAAGGCTACGAATTCTGCCGTTCCCCCGAAAATCGTGTTCGCCAGCGCGTAGGGCAGAGCCACACCGAGCGCCCGGATGTGGGCGGGGAACATTTCCGCCTTCACCACCGCATTGATGGAAGTGTAGCCGGTGACGATCAACAGGCCGACCAGAACGAGAGCGAAAGCCATGATCGGGTCGGTTGTCGTCGCCAGCGTCGTGAAGATGAGATAGGTGAACAGCGTTCCAAGAATGCCGAAGCCGACCATCAGCGGCTTGCGACCCACCTTGTCCGACAGCGCACCGGCAATCGGCTGGCACAGCATGAAGACGAAGAGGGCTGCCGTGGTGATTTCGGTCGCGCTTTCCTTGCTGAAGCCGGAGGTATTGACGAGGAATTTCTGCAGATAGGTCGTGTAGGCGTAAAAGGCGAGCGTGCCGCCTGATGTCAGCGCCATGACCATCATCGCTTCCCGCGGATAGTGCTTGAACAGCGCCCATCCGCTCGATTTCGGCTTGTCCGCGTTGCCCGCCTTGGCATTTTCAAAGGACTGCGTCTCGGCAAGGCCGCGACGGATGTAAAACACCGCAATTGCAAGAACGCCACCGATGAAGAAGGGAATGCGCCAGCCCCAAGCGCCGAGCTGCTCGGGTGTCAGAACCCGCTGCAGAACCAGCAACACCGCCAGCGCCAGAAGCTGGCCGGAAATCAGCGTCACATACTGGAAACTGGAGAAAAAGCCGCGACGGTTCTTGCCGGCCATTTCGCTGAGATAGGTCGCGCTGGCGCCATATTCACCGCCGACACTGATGCCCTGCAGCAGGCGGGCAAACACCAGAATGGCAGGCGCTGCAATGCCGATTGTCTCATGGCCGGGTGTAATCGCGATCAACAGCGAGCCGAGGCACATCAAGGTAACGGACAAGGTCAGGCCGGCCTTGCGGCCCTTGCGGTCGGCATAGGTTCCCATGAACCACGCACCGATGGGCCGCATCAGAAATCCGACGGCAAAAACGGCGGCCGCGCTCAGCAATTCGGCGGTCTGGTTTCCGGAAGGGAAAAACACCGGCGCGAAATAAAGGGTGAAGGCCGAATAAACGTACCAGTCGTACCATTCGACGAGGTTGCCCGCCGATCCGCCGATAATGGATTTCAAACGGGTTTTCTGATCCGGTGCCGTAGCGGGACCATTTGCCATAATATTCACGGTAAACTCCAATTCATCTCGCCTGGAGGTGGAAGGGCGAACGGAAGGTGTGATAATTTGTCGCTCTCGGAGGGGGTATATACCCGCCATATTGCAATGCGCAAGTTTACGCCGCATCGCAGCATGGCAATGGCAGCGTCTACTCGCCATCTTCCGCGCCGGACCATTCTAATACGCCTTGTCACCCGGCCGTGCTCAAACTAAAAAATATCAATGATTTACGATACATCGGACATCCATATCGAAAAGCTTCTCATCCCCGCCGCGCGCGCGGGTGAAGCGCTGGCACGACTGGACGAGAGGATAAGCCGGTCGCCGATGAAACACGGCTTCATCGAAAGGCAGGACTTTACCGACGCGATTTCCTCCATGTGGGTGGATGGCGAACTTGTCCATATGGAAGATCTGGTCCTGCATGACGCCCATATGGATGTGCGGGCGCCAACCCATGAAATGACGGCGGCGCACCGGATCGTCCGCTCAAGGCGGCTGATTTTTTCAAACGCGCCAGGCTGGGCCTTCACTGCACCAGGCCTTTCCCGTCTGCGCGGAAGAATGGGAATTGCCGCCGACGCGACGGCATTTACCCCGGAAACGGTGGATCATTCCGGCAACGAAGAGTCTGATGCAGACGGCGAGACACCGCTGGACGGGGCCTTTTCCGAGCTGGACGCACTTCTGGCGCGAAGCGCCGCGACCTTGGACGCGATCACCGCCGGCACCACACTTGCGCCGGTGACACATCGGGAAGAGGCCCATCCGATGATCAACGATCCCGACTGGGACGAGGAGGAAAGGCTGAAGGAATGGCGGCAGGTCCTTGGCCAGACGGAGGAGCTGCCCCCAATCCTGCGCACCGCGATCCTGCTGGATGCCTGGAATATGATCGAGGTTCTGCAACGCAGCCCCTGGCTCGGCAGGCTCATGGCCGCCGCTTTTCTGCGCGACGGGGCTGTCTCTCCCGACCACCTGCCGGCGCTCAGCGCTGGGCTTCGTGCCGTCCCGCGCGAGCGCCGGCACGCCAGAAACCAGACGCAACGCCTAGTCGCCCTTCTCGACAGCTTTTACGAGGCGGCGCTGGCCAGCATGAAGGAACATGACAGGCTGACCCACGCCAGAGAACGCATGATGCGCAAGCTGGCCGGCCGACGCTCGTCTTCGCGTCTTCCAGACCTGGTGGAGCTTGTCGTCTCCCGGCCGGTGGTTTCGGCGGCCATGATCGTCAGGGAACTCGGCACCACGCCGCAGGGCGCGATAGGGCTCGCCAATCAACTGGAGTTGAGGGAGGTTACGGGCCGCGGCCGCTTCCGTGCCTGGGGCATGCTGTAGCACAAGCCGCCAGTCTTCATCCGCCTAAACCCCGGAAAAATAGTATTTTTCTCAACCCCTTGTTCCTACGATGAATCCCGCGGGAATCCTGCGATCACGAATCTTAACAAAATTTAACTATTGCGTAGGTGAATGAAGCGGCTATGTTCTCGCTGCGTTGCAACACGATTTTTCTCCGGTAACGCGGTCGCATTCGGCTCCGGCAACCTTTCTTTGCCATCCGCATTAAAGTGTCCACCATGAGGGAGATGCAAAAAATGACAATTTCAGTCTCACAACTCGATTCCGATCAGGAAACAGATGCTCCTTTCGCCCGAAAAGTCCTGATGGCGCGCAATCTCGCCGGATATACGGTCGATCAGCTTGCCATCACCTGCGGCCTGACAGCCAATGAAATCCGCGCCCTGGAAGACGGCTCAGACAGCGATCCTCTGCGCATCAGGCGCGTTGCCGCCGCCCTGCATATTCCAGTCGAAACCGTTATCTGATCGTTCACAACGATCCGAACCAAATCTCAGCGCCGCCGGGGACGATGTTCACGCAACATCCGGGCGGCGCGCGTGACGGTTTGAACGCTACAAGTCTCTCCGGAACATTTTCCGCTCCGCTCTCTTAACATTTCCGTTATCCGGCACCACATGATGTCCGCACGGGACATGTTCGCCATGTGGCCCGCCTGCGCGAGAGCACCAATAATTTCCGGAATCCTGCCATGACACTCAGCCTTAACACCGAAGAACGGGTTTCTTCAGCATTGGATGAATTGTGGCCAACGGAGAAAACGGAAATTCTCGACTGGCTCGTCACCGGCACGAAGGACGAGCGCTTTATCGATGAGATATTCTTCGAGCTGTGTAGCAGGTTGCGCGAAAGTGGAATTTCCATAGCGCGGGGCGCACTTGCCTTCCGCATTCGTCATCCGCAATGGCTTGGCGCGCGCATCCTGTGGAAGGCCGGCATATCGTCGGCCGAGATCACCACCTATGGCTATGGGGCGGAGAGCTCGCCCGAATATCTGAACAGTCCCATCAACGACATCCATCAGGGCGCAACCGAAATCCGCCACCGGCTGACCGGAGACGAGATCGAGTCATCCGCTTATCCGATCTATGAGGAATTGCGCGCCGACGGGCTGACGGATTACTTCGCCTGGCCGATCGAACATACGTTCGGCAAGCGCCATGTCGCCACTTTTTCCAGCGATCGGCCCGGTGGCTTTTTGGAAGCGGAAGTCCTTGCGTTGAAAAACCTGCTACCGGCGCTCGCGCTGGTCAGCGAAATTCGCCTGAAAAACCGCATGACGCGCACCCTGCTGGAGACCTATGTCGGGCCGCATGCGGGCGAAAAAATCCTCAATGGTGCAACGACGCGCGGCAGCGGCATAACGGTCGGCGCGGCGATCCTGATCTGCGACCTGCGCAACTTCACCCATATTTCCGACCTCTGGCCGCGCGATGATGTGATCGAATTGCTGAACGGTTATTTCGACGCGATGTGCGATCCGATCGAGGAATTCGGTGGTGAAATCCTGAAATTCATGGGCGATGGGCTGCTGGCGATTTTCCCGCTCAGCGATCCACAGGCTTGTGAAAACCTGCTGAAAGCCATTGCCAGCGCACAGAAAAGTCTCGTTGCCCTCAACGACATCAATTGCCAGAAAGGCCATGACCCTCTGGGTTACGGCATCGGCGTCCATGTCGGCGATGTCATGTATGGCAATATCGGCTCGAAAACCCGCCTCGATTTTACCGTCATCGGTCCGGCCGTGAACATCGCATCACGGCTTGAAACCCTGACCAAGGAAACCGGCCGCAACGTCCTGTTTTCCGAAGAATTTGTTCGTATGGCCGGACACGAGGACAAGCTGGACAATCTCGGCCCATGGCTTCTGCGCGGCCTTGAAACCCCGGTCGAGGTTTATGCGCTTCCCCAACAGGAGGTCGTCGCACCCCCTGTCAACTGATTGCCGGTCAGGATTTTGTTCCCGTTTCAACGCTTTCTCAACGCAGCGCTCACCCGTCCTGCGCAACCTCCCGAAGAGATCATTTCGGCTGCCCTGCCCGTCGTCAAAACGCTTGACACGCCTCCGATGTCGATCTAGCAAAATAGAACATATATTCCATATCGAAACATTGTTTGCGTTCATATTCTGTCTTTCCGGGAGTGGAAGACGGGTGTGAGGAACCGGAGGAAAGATGGTTACGAAATTGGCACTGCTCGGCGCTGGACGGATCGGCAAGGTCCACGCCAAGGCGATCACCACCGACAGCCGTGCGAAGCTGGTGGCCGTTGTGGACGCCGTTGCCGGTGCTGCGGAAGCAATCGCCCGCGAAGCGCAGTGCAAGGTCAGCACAATCGACGAGGTTCTGGCTGACAAGACGATCGACGCCGTCATCATCTGCACGCCGACCAACACCCATGCCGATCTGATCGAGCGTTTCGCCCGTGCCGGCAAGGCCATCTTCTGCGAAAAACCCGTCGATCTGGATGTGGCCCGTGCGGAAGCTTGCGCCAAGGTGGTTGAGGAAACCGGTGCAAAGGTGATGCTCGGTTTCAACCGGCGTTTCGATCCGCATTTCCAGGCCGTGCACAAGGCAATCGAGGATGGCCGCATCGGCAAGGTCGAAATGGTGACCATCACCAGCCGCGATCCCGGCCCGCCGCCAGCCGAATATATCAAGGTTTCCGGCGGCATTTTCCGTGACATGACTATTCATGATTTCGACATGGCGCGGTTCCTGCTCGGCGAGGAAGTGGAAAGCGTATTCGCCACCGGTTCCGTTCTCGTCAATCCGGAGATCGGTGCACTCGGCGATTTCGATAGCGCCAGCATCATTCTGACGACGAAAAGCGGCAGGCAAGCCAGCATTTCGAATTCGCGACGCGCGACCTATGGGTATGACCAGCGTATCGAAGTGCATGGTTCGCTCGGTTCGGCTGCGGCCGAGAACCAGCGGCCGGTCTCCATCGAGATCGCCAATGCTGAGGGCTACACCCGCCCGCCGCTGCATGATTTCTTCATGACGCGTTATACGGCGGCCTACGCGGCGGAAATTACCGCTTTCATCGATTGCATCGAAAACAATGTGGCTCCTTCACCCTCCATCAAGGATGGGCTGATCGCATTGAAACTGGCCGACGCTGCGCTGAAATCCGTCACCTCGAAGGCGGCCGTGACGATCGGCTGATCGACGCAGAAATCACTCCGTAACCGACATCCTGTCCGCGGTGCGTTAACGCATGGCGGACAGGAAAAAAGCTATTCGCAAAGCTTTCGCCAGCATCGGCGCCACCCGTGAACTTGACCGGGCAGAGGCAGTCTTCGGACTTGCATGGCAGCTATTCGGAAAATAAGGTTGTCTGACAAGATACGGCCAGACCATATGGCTGCTATTCACCTTATTCACGCCGAATCCTCTTTTTGCCGGCAACAGCCGGACAGTGGTTTATTTATGCCATCACCCAAGACCGGTTATCTTTATGCGCTCATAGCATTCACGATCTTTGCAGCGCAGGATGGCATATCCAAACATCTTGGCGGTTCTTATCCGCCCGTCTTCGTCGCAATGCTTCGATACTGGGCCTTCGCCGTCTTCGTTTTGTTGATGGCTGCAAGGTCCTCTGGCGGCATTCGGGGCGCTGTCATGGCAAACCGTCCGTGGCTGCAGATCAGCCGCGGCGTCCTTCTTGCCGTGCAGATTGTTTTTTCCATTTTCTCGTTCGCCGTTGTCGGGCTGGCGCACAGCCACTCCATCCTCGCTTCGGCGCCGCTGATCGTCGCCGCACTGTCCGTGCCGTTGCTTGGCGAACATGTGGGCTGGCGGCGCTGGTGCGCCATTTTTGTCGGCTTCATCGGCGTTCTCGTCATTCTGAAACCTGATGGCGAAGGGTTCGACAACCGCCTGCTGATCACTTTCATCGCCGCCTTCATGCTTGCGCTCTACAGCGTCCTGACCCGCCTTGGCAGCAAGAGCGATTCAGCGATGACGAGCTTCTTTTATACCGGCGTGGCCGGTGCGGCAGCACTGACGCTGGTGGGTCCGTTTTATTGGGTTAGCCTCGCACCCCAGGATTGGGGCTGGATGCTGGCGCTGTGCATTACCGGCATGAGCGGCCATTATTGCCTGATCAAGGCATTCGAGCTGGCGGATGCGGCCTCCGTGCAGCCGTTTTCCTATTACCAGCTCGTGCTCGTCTCCATCATCGGCGTTACCATCTATGGCGAGGTCGTGACATCCAACATGGTTCTGGGTGCTGCAATCGTGATCGCCGCCGGTCTCTTTACCATCTGGCGGGAACATGCCGTTGCCCGCAGGGAACGCAGGCGGGCTGACTGACGTCATTCCCGTTGAACGTCCTCTCAGGCGAGAGTCGCCTCGCAACGCAGCAGCATTCCAAACAGGTCGCGCGGCTCATCCGGATCGGCCAGCAGATCCAGTTCCGTATAAAGCCCGGTGGCGGCCAGTTTCGAGCGCACATAACGCAGCGCCGAAAAATCCTCGGTCGCGAAACCGACGCTGTCGAACAGCGTGATCTGCCTGTCGTTTACCCGCCCGTGCTTTTCACCCGATATGACCTGCCATAGCTCAGTGACGGGGTAGTCTTCGGGCAATTGCTGGATTTCACCTTCGATGCGCGTCTGCGGTGGGTATTCGACAAAAATGTCCGACCGCAGCAGAATGTCCCGGTGCAGTTCCGTCTTGCCGGGACAATCGCCGCCGACGGCATTGATGTGAATGCCGGGACCAACCATGTTGTCGGTCAGGATTGTCGCATATTGCTTGTCAGCCGTGACGGTGGTGATGATATCTGCACCCTCCACTGCGCTCTGCGCACTATCGCAAATTTCGATGGTAAAGCCCTGCCCGGCAAGATTGCGGGCGCATTTTTCACTGGCGGTCCGGTCGATATCGAAAAGCCGCACCGTGTCGATGCCGAGAATGGCCTTGAAGGCCCGCGCCTGGAACTCGCTCTGTGCGCCATTGCCGATGATGGCCATCGAGCGGGCATTTTTGCGGGCAAGGTGTTTTGCAGCGACAGCCGAAGTAGCAGCGGTGCGCAGCGCCGTGAGAATGGTCATTTCGGTCAATAGCAGCGGATAGCCGTTGCCGACATCGGAAAGCACCCCAAAGGCGGTCACCGTCTGGCGGCCCTCCTTCATGTTTTTCGGATGGCCGTTCACATATTTGAAGCCATACAACGTTCCATCACTGGTCGGCATCAGCTCGATGACGCCCTCTTGGGAATGCGATGCGATGCGTGGCGTCTTGTCGAAACTTTCCCAGCGGCGGAAATCCTCTTCCACCACGTCGGCCAGCTCGCGCAGAAACGTATCGATCCCCACGCGCAGCACGAGTTTCATCATATGGTCGACGCTGACGAAAGGTACGATATTAAGGTTCGGTATAATCGTCATTGCATCATCCCCCTCAGCCGGCCCGTGTCGGGCGGTCCATAACCCGCTTGCCCATCAGGCTGGCAGCCAGATCGACCATCAGCGTCGCCGTCCTGCCGCGCTCATCGAGAAACGGGTTAAGCTCCACGAGATCAAGACTGCACACAAGCCCGCTATCATGCAGCATCTCCATCACCAGATGCGCCTCACGGAACGTCGCCCCACCCGGAACCGTGGTGCCGACCGCAGGCGCGATCGACGGTTCGAGGAAATCGACATCGAGACTGACATGCAACAGGCCGTTTGCCGCCTGCACCCGCGCAAGGAACGCGCGCAGCAGAACCGCGACACCATGTTCGTCTATCGAGCGCATGTCGTGAACGGTGATGCCGCTGTCTTCCAGTGCGGCTCTCTCGGCTGGATCGACGCTGCGGATGCCGATCATGCCGATATTTTCCTCAGGAACTGCGTGGGAGAGCGGCGGAAAGTAACCCGAAAATCCGTCGCGACCACTGAAATAGGCGACCGGCGTGCCATGCAGGTTGCCGCTGCGCGTCGTTTCAAGCGTGTGGTAATCGGTATGGGCATCGAGCCAGAGCACGAAAAACGGCCGGCCACTCTCCGCCACCCGCCGCGCCATGCCGGCGACGGTTCCCGCGGAAATTGCGTGGTCGCCGCCAAGAAAGATCGGAACGGCAGCAGCACTTTCTCGATAGGCGGCCTCCGTCAGCGCCTCGGTCCAGGCCACCGTCTCAGCGAGATGATGCACCGCCGGATTGGGGTGGTTAAACTCCCTCAGCGGCGCCGGCGTCACATTGCCGGTATCCACCACCCGATGGCCCAGATCTTCGAGCGCCCGCGTGAGACCGGCGATGCGATACGCACTCGGCCCCATCTCACACCCCAATTGCCCGGCTCCGATTTGCAACGGCGCACCGATCAGCCTGATATCCATTTGAGCCCTCGCTTTTATCAACCGATAACCTCACTAAACCACACAGACATGGCGGAATGAACATCAAATATTGGCAATATTATCGAAATAGGCTATCGATTTGGTCAAATCTATTTATCAGAATGGCTACCAATGGATGATCTCGACGAACGGCTCGTGACCCTTTTGAGGCATAACGGCAGACGCAGCATTTCCGATCTGGCGATCGAGACGGAAACCTCGCGCGCAACGGTACGCTCACGCATCGAAAAAATGGAAAATGACGGCACTATCATCGGTTACACCGTCATCCTGCGTGCCGATGCGGTGGAGGCGGCGATCCGCGGCATCATGATGATCGAGATTGAAGGCCATGTGACGGACCGCGTCATCCGCACGCTCGGCGGTTTCCCGGAAATATCCGAAATTCACAGCACGAACGGTCGCTGGGACCTGATCGTAGAACTTAACGCCGCCACTCTCAGCGATTTCGACGCGGTGCTCCGCCGTATCCGCCTTGTCCCTGGCATTACCGGTAGCGAGACCAGCCTTCTGCTCTCCACCCCACGCTCCACCCGTGCGCGGCTCTGACGCAGGAGACAGACGCAAAAGAGCGACGAAAACGCATTTTTCGATTTTTTCGACTTGCGCCCCGCAAGAAATCATCTATATGACGACCCACCAAAGCGAACGCGGTAACCCGCTTCGGGCTTTTGGGGAATAGTTCAATGGTAGAACGACGGACTCTGACTCCGTTAATCTTGGTTCGAGTCCAGGTTCCCCAGCCAAATTTCTCCAAACAAAATCAAACTGTTTCGAGCACTTGAGCTGCATCACCGCGCTCTGCCTATATCTGCCAACGTTGTACGCGCGGCTCGATCCGACTCAGACATTTCCGTATCCAGCTGGCCTAGCCTCGATACACCACCGCCCCCCCAGTCATCCCCGCCCCTGCCGCCGTCAATAACAGCGTTTCACCCTCCGTGATGGGCCGCTCAGCATTGGAAACGGAAAGCGAAAGCGGAATAGTGGCGGCAGAAGAGTTGCCGAAGGTTTCGACTGTACGTACCGTCTTTTGCCGGTCGATGCCGATATTGCCGCAGACGGCATCGAACATGCGGGCATTGGCCTGATGCGGCACGAACCGCTGGATATCGGTGGCCGTCATTTCTGCGCGTTGCAGAGCGCGCTGTGAGGTCTGCGTCATTGTTGCGACGGCACGGGAAAAGACCTCGCGGCCGTCCCGCATCGTCATCAGGGTATCTTCAGCCTCTGTATCATTGGAAAAAGGCTGGCTGCTGCCGCCCGCCGCGATCTGGATCAGGTCGTAACCGCTCCCATCCGAAACGAGATCGGCAGACAAAAGGCCGCGCTGCGCATCCCGGCAGGGGACAAGCACGACGGCGCCGGCAGCATCGGCGAACAGAACCGCAGTTGCCCTTTCCGCCGGATTGATACGACGGCTCAAGATATTGGCGGCAACAACCAGCACCGCGCGGCCGTGGGTGCGGACAAAACCATCCGCAAGAGTGAGCGCATAGAGAAAACCGGAACAGGCCCCGGCAAGATCGATCGCCCCGGATTGTGTGAGGCCCAACCGGTGCGCAAGCAGCGGGGCCGAAGGCGGCAAAAGATGGTCTGGCGTGGACGTCGCAAGCAATGTCAGTGCGATATCCTCGGCGCCAATTCTCGCGTTTTCCAGTGCCATGCGGCCGGCTTTTTCGGCAAGGCCGCTCAGCGTCTCGCCCTCTTGCGCCCAATAACGTGTGCGGATCCCCGTCCGACGCTCTATCCAGCCAGCCTCCAGCCCAAGACGCGTCTCAATCTCGGCGTTGCGGACACATCGCGCTGGCACGGCATGCCCGAAGCCAGCCATGCGGGAAGAACGGGTCTGCATTGTCCAGGCCTTTCGGAGACGGTTTTTGATCGCGGCCGCGCCGGGTTCTCCCGGAGCGGCTTCAGTCACGATCGAGGCCACTTCGTCCATGGCGTCAAAGGCGCGGGTGAGGTCTTGCGCCGTCGAACAATAGGGCGGCATCAGATAGAGCACATTGCCGAGCGGGCGGATGATGAGCCCGCGCTCGCGGAACAATTGCCGCATGCGTGGCCCCGCCTCCGCGAGATAACCGCCGGAGGGCACGACGAGGTCAAGCGCTGCGATGGTTCCAATCTGGCGTATGCTGGTGAAGCGCCTGTCATCCGCAAATCGCCCGAGATTGTCGCGCAGCACTTCTTGCAGTTGGCCGATGCGCTGTACCACTGGCTCATCGCGCCAAACCTGCAGATTGGCGACAGCGGCAGCGCAGGCAATCGGATTGGCGGTATAGGAACTCGAATGGAAAAAGGTCTTGCGGCGATCGGTCGAGAAGTGTGCGTCGAAGATTTCGCCACTGCACAAGGTCGCTGCCAACGGCAGGGAGCCGCCGGTCAGCCCCTTGGAGGTGCACAGAATATCCGGGGAAACTCCCGCCTGCTCGCAGGCGAACATGGTTCCTGTCCGGCCCCAGCCCGTCATCACCTCGTCGGCGATGACAAGGCAACCGTAGCGTTCGGCAATTTGTTTCAGTCCGGCGAGAACGTCCGCGCGGTAAATCTTCATGCCACCGGCACCTAGAGCAAGCGGCTCGATCAGCAAGGCGGCGACTCGGCCCGAACGACAAAAGCTTTCGAACATGTCGAGCGTCTCCTGCTCACAATCCGCTTCCGGAAAAGCAAGTCGGTCGACGCCGAATAGCAGTGGTTCATACGCAGCATTGAACACGCCGCGTTCGCCCGTCGACATGGCGCCGATCGTATCACCGTGGTAGCCGTGCTCCATGACCACGATGCGATCTCGCTTTTCACCGCAATTGTGAAAATAACCGAGCGCCATTTTCAGCGCCACTTCCACCGAGGTCGAACCGCTATCGGAATAAAACACATGTTCCAAGCCGGCAGGCGCGAGTTCGATCAGCCCTTTGGCCAGCGTTTCGGCCGGCTCGTGCGAAAACTCGGCGAAAATGATCTGGTCGAAGGTCTCGGTCGCTGCGCGGATGGCGGACATGATTGCCGGGTGCCGGTGGCCGTGAGTGATGACCCACCAGGATGAAATTGCATCGAACAACCGCTGGCCATCCTCATCGACCAGATAGGCGCCCTCCGCCGAGACGATGCGTTTCATCGGCGGTTCCAGCTCGTGCTGGGTAAAAGGATGCCAGACGCGGGAACGACTCATGCCGGCACCTCCAGGAAATCAGCGAGATCGAATTGTTGAGCGAATGCATGGTGCAGCGCCTCGGCAGTCATCTCCGGTATGCGAGGCAAGCGGCCAAGCGAGCGAACTCGGCCGATATCGGCGATAATGCGCTGATTTTCCCGGTTCTCATCACCGATGAAGACCACGCCGTGCACCGGAATGGCTCTCAGCCGCAGCGCCTCGAGCGACAGCAGCGTGTGGTTGATGGTGCCGAGTGAGGTTCTGGCGCACAGGATCAGCGGAATTCGCCAGCGGGCGAAAATATCGACAAACAGCAATGTGTCGGTCAGCGGCACCAGCAGACCGCCCGCCCCTTCGATCACCAGCGGCCCATCCGTTTCCGGCGGCAGCAAAAGCTCGGGCTCGATCGTGACATTGTCGAAGCGGGCCGAAAGATGCGGTGAGGCCGGCATTTTCAGGCGATAGGCCTCCGGCAGGATGCGCGCGCGCGGCACGCCACCCATCCGCTCCACCACCTCGCTGTCTGTCTCTTCCTCGAGCCCGGATTGCACCGGCTTCCAGTAATGGGCTTGCAATGCGTGAGTAAGCGCCGCAGAAAAAACCGTCTTACCGATACCCGTATCGGTGCCCGAGACGATGAAACGAAGGCTCATCGTTCCTCCTCCATGGCGAGGGCGAGCAGCCCGACCATATCGGCGATCTGGCTTTCCTCGACATTGAGCGTAATGGATATGCGCAGGCGTGCCGTGCCTTCCGGCACCGTTGGCGGGCGGATAGCGCGCACGTCGAAGCCGCCGTCTCGCATACGCGTGGCGATCTTCAGTGCACGCGCATTGTCACCAATCATCACCGGCAATATCTGCGAGCCGCCGGGCGTCACGGCCAGCTGAGATCGTAATTGTTCGCTGGCCAAATTTATCAGTTCTTCCAGACGGATGCGCCGCCAGGGCTCGTCGGCGACGATCCGCAAGGCCTCCCGCACAGCCGCCGCCATCAGCGGTGACGGCGCGGTCGAATAGATGAAACCGCGGGCGCGGTTGGTGAGGTAATCAGCAAGAACCGCAGGCAGACTGATAAGCGCGCCGGAAAGGCCAAGCGCCTTGCCGCAGGTGTGCAGCGCCACGACATTACCCCGACCTTCCAGTTCAGCGGCCAGGCCGCGCCCGCCCGGCCCGAACACGCCGGTGGCATGCGCCTCATCGACGACGAGAAAGCCGCCATGTCGCCCGGCGAGGTCGGCAAGGGCAGCAACCGGCGCCCGGTCACCATCCATGGAATAGAGGCTCTCCACCGCGATCCACGGGCGACCTTTGCCGCCCGCCTGCCGCCATCGGTTTATTTCCCGTTCGAATGCCTCAACCTGATTATGCGGCACAGCGACCGCCTTCGCCTTGCCGGCGGCAATGCCGTCATGCACGCTGGCATGGATCAGCGCATCGTAGAGAACGAGGTCGTCCCGTAGCGGCAGTGCGGAAAAAAGTGCGACATTGGCGGCAAATCCGCTACCGAAATAGATCGCCCTCTCAGCGCCGAAAAATACCGCCGCCTCCGTTTCAAGCGCCTCATGTTCGGGATGGTTGCCACGAAGCAGCCGCGAACCACCTGCACCCACAGGCACGCCCCTCTCGATTGCGTCAGTGATCGCCGCCTTCAGCCGGGGTGCATCGGCAAGCCCGAGATAGTCGTTGGAGGTGAAGTCGATACCCTGCCGGGGCGTTAGCGCCCGCAGGCGCGACTTGCGGTGCAGACCGGCAAGCTTCAGCTCATAGGCGGAGAGCGCCGACGAATTCACCGGGTCTCTCCCGCTTCCGCCGTTTGCAACGCCATCGGCTTCAGGCCCAGCCGCCGGAACAGCGCCGTATCGTGATCTTCCCCCGGATTATCCGCCGTCAGCAGCGTCTCGCCGACGAAGATGGAATTCGCCCCGGCCAGAAAACAGAGCGCCTGCGTCTCATCACTCATTTCGGTACGTCCGGCGGAAAGCCTCACATGCGAACGGGGCATGAGGATGCGCGCAAGCGCAATGGTGCGGACGAAGTCGATCGGATCAACCGGAGCGGCTTTGGCAAGCTTCGAGCCGGGGATCGGGATCAGCATGTTGATCGGCACGCTTTCCGGCGGAACCGGCAGATTGGCAAGGGTTACCAGCATGGAAATACGGTCCTCGACCGTTTCTCCCATGCCGAGAATGCCGCCGGCGCAGACCTTCATGCCGGCATCACGAACATTGGCGAGCGTTTCCAGCCGATCCTCGAAGGTGCGGGTGGTAATGATCTCCGAATAGAACCGCTCCGACGTATCGACATTGTGATTGTAGTAATCTAGCCCGGCGTGAGCGAGACGTTCGGATTGTTCCGGCGTCAGCATGCCGAGTGTCATGCAGGTTTCCATGCCGAGCGCCTTGACGCCTTCGACCATGGCCACCACCGCCTCCATGTCGCGCTCCTTAGGGTTGCGCCACGCCGCCCCCATGCAATAGCGCGTCGCCCCGCCCTCTTTCGCCTTGCGCGCCTCTGCCAGCACTCGCTCCACCTCCATGAGTTTGGAAGCCTTCAGACCTGTTGGATTGCGGGCGGACTGGCTGCAATAACCACAATCCTCCGGGCAGCCGCCGGTCTTGATCGATAAAAGCCGGCTCATCTGGATGGCGTTGGCATCGAAATGGCGACGATGCACCTGCTGTGCCCGGAACAGGAGGTCATTAAATGGTAAATTATAGATAATTTTTGCTTCTTCGAGTGAAGGATCCGCTTTGATTGAGGGAATCTGCGCCTGATTTTGTTCAATTTCCGTGATAATCTGATTCATCCGGCGATCTTCCCTTCAAATAAATAGATAGAACTTATTTTTATCTATTTTTTTATCGGACCCTTTTGCAAGGACTTTTTTCGAGAAAAACGTCAGGCAACGGAGATCGAAGAAATATGCGAGATAAGACTGCGGCGTTTGGCTGCGGGGATTTAGCGAATGGGAAAACGCCTTGCGGAAAAGACCGATGGCGCAAAAACGCCGCAATTGCTAAGGGTGAGACATGATCACACTTCGTCCCGCTAACGCTCGCGACACGGCCCGCATCCTTGAAATATGGCGTAAGGCTGTAGACGCTACCCATGATTTTCTTCACAGAGCGGATCGCGCCGCAATCGAGGAAGAAGTGACGGCTTTTCTTCCCGAGGCCGCTTTGACGCTCGCCGTCGATGCGTCGGATAAGCCTCTCGGGTTCATGTTTCTGCATGAAGGGCACATGGAAGCGCTTTTCATCGATCCGGATTATCACGGCAGAGGAATCGGCAAGACGCTCGTGCACGCAGCGCTTGCCGCACACCCCGCGCTGACAACCGATGTCAACGAACAGAATACGCAGGCCATGGGCTTTTATCGCCGGCTCGGTTTCAAGCCGACGGGACGCTCCGACCTCGACGGGCAGGGACGGCCCTATCCGCTCGTCCATCTTGGGTTTCGCGCAACCGAACAATAAGCCGCGGGGACATGGCTCATCTGGGGGGAGCAAGCCACGAACACCATCATCCGTTTCGCAACCGAGGATTTTCAGCCCGAGCACCGCTTCGACCAATGGCGCGAAGTGCGCGGCAAAAGCCTGTTTGGCGTAACGATCGAGCTTGCGCCGGATCGCCGCCAGACCTTCAGCGGGTCGTTTCAGGCGCGCTCTGTTGCAGGTGCCGTCGTAAGCGAAATGCGCGCTTCCTCATACCGGGTCAACCGCACGGAAGCCGATATTGCCCGCATTGCCGGCGACAGCCTCTGCATTGGCTTGCAGGTAAGGGGTTCGGGGTTGCTGCATGCCGGTCGAGACAGGATCCATGCCGTTAGCGGTGGTGATTTCACCATCAACTATTCGGACTTGCCCTATGACGCGATACCGGGCGGTGAGGCGGATTTTCACTACAAGATGCTCAAGATCCCTGTCGACGACGAAGTCATGCTTGGCCGACCGGCCGATGACCTGTTCGCCACGCGTTACGCCGACAAGACCGCCTTCTCCCGGCCGTTCCGGGCGCTCTTCAACGCGCTGAACGCCGAACACAGCAGGCTCATCGATCCCGTGCGCGATGTGACGCATATCGCTCGATTAGCCATGACGGCGCGTGGACGACTTTCGCCTGCAATGCCGGAAGTGCGCGCCGCACTCCGCACCGGGCTTTGTTATGCGGCCCAGGACATCATGATGCGCAAAAAGTCCTGGCAGAACCTCACGCCTGCCGCAGTGGCAAAGGAACTGGGCATTTCGCTTCGGCAACTGCACGTCGTTTTCGAAGGCGCGGAGCTGTCTTTTTCCCGCACGCTCGCCTCCATGCGGATCGAGGAAGCGCGACGCCTGCTGCTGGAATCTCCCGCCCTGCAAATCACGCAGGTCGCGTATGGCTGCGGCTTCGACAGTCTTCCAACCTTTTACCGGGTGTTCAGCAGCACCTATGGCATGACGCCCGGCGAAGCCCGCGCCACGGGCATGCCGACGGCCTAAAAGTGTCACCTCTGCGCGCAATGAGAAGACGCCTCATCCCGACCCCTGTAAGGCCGATGGATCATCCAATCCTCATTACACTCCGCAAGGAGGGTGGTGCCGGCAATTCGAGGAGCGCTGCCCATGACCAATTTTTTCGATTTCGCGATCTCCGGGTTGCCGGACGCCTCCGCCGTTGGCCGCAGGCTACCACCCAGCGAAATCGACCGGTTGCTTCAAACGGGTGCTTTCGCGGCAGCACTACGGCTGCTGGCGGGAAGTTGCATCACCCTCTACGAAGGTTCGCCCGACATGACCGCGCTTTTCGCCACGCGCCAGAGCCGGCTTCTTTGCCACGCGCTGTTGGCGCTCTATTTTCAAAAGCGCAAGACCGGAACGGACGAACCCGCCCTGACGCGGGAAGATTTCGGCCAACTCGCGCTCCAACACGGCATTGCCAGCCATGATGTCGCCTATGCCTTCTTCAAAGAGGCGCTGAAACGCGGCCTGACAAGACCGGCGCACCAAGCCGGCGAAAAGCCGGCCGATGGCGTGGTGCCTTCACCGTCCACCCTGGCGATGCTTGCCCAATGGTACGACGTGCATTTTCAGGCGCTGGACCTCATCGATGAGGGGTTCAGAGCCTCTCGGTTTATCGAGCGATCCGAAACCATGCTCGCACACATCCATCCGCGCGTGGCGCAGGCGCTGCTGTCCAATCCGGAAGTGCGCTGCCCGGGCCCGCTTTCCATCATCTTCAACTGGTTCGACGCGGGCGGGCTGCTGATGGACCGCCTGATCGCCGGGATCGACTGGGAAAAGCCGACAGAACAGGGCAGACACCTGACGGATGTGAAAACACCATCGCAACTGGCGGCATCGCTCTCCCTTTCCCGAATCCATGTCAGGCGCAAGCTTGACGCGGCCGAACTGATCGGCGGCATCGGCTGGAGCGGACGGAAGGGGCGTTCCGCTCTCTGGATCTCCCAGGGCTTTTACGAGGAATATGCCCGCATGCAGGCGCGTAAACTCCTCATTCTCGACGATGCCTTTATGGAGACAGTGTGAGGTTTAAGAACCGGCAGACGTGCTATTTATTGATGGTTATGAGCGATATCCATTGACAAACTTCAGGACTGCGGCTCTTCTACAGGGCATGCGTGGGATGTTGCGAACATCGAAATTGACGGCACTGCTGTTTCGACTGGTGATGATATTGTCACTGGCGGGATACAGCGTTTCCACCGTCAATGCCGCAATGCATGGTCCCGATACCGCGGAAATGCAGACCACCCAATCCGCCATGATGATGGATCACGGCGCGATGATGGACCATGGCGGTTCGGCCATGATGTCCAGCGACCACCATAATATGGATACGGCAGACCACGACAGCGGCGTCAAAAAGCCCGTGAAGCAGGAATGCTGCAACGATTTCTGTCTCGGCATGGCGGTGCTGATTGCGCATGACGCCCTTGGCGGACCAGTCGTCAATTCCATCCGTTCCTTCCTTGACGACAGCAAGACCGTGGGCCAGATCCCGCTGCTTCACCGTCCACCGAATATCTGAACAGGCAAAGCCCGCCTCTCGGGCAATGATCGTGCGTGAACGGCTTTAGCGCCGTCGCGCCGTTGCATCTCCTGTTCGGAAATTACCATGAACCCTATCTACATCGTGGTTGCAGCGCCCCTTTTGCTGGGCGGCTGCACAGCCACATCCTCGATGAACGAGGCCGCCTCGTATGAAGACGCGACAAACCCGTCGCTCGGCGTCACCCCTCTGCGTTATAAGACACCGGTCACAGGTTACTCGCACCGTGCTCCGGTGGACCCGAAGCCCTGGCGAAACCAGAACGATGCGCAGGCTCCGAAAGGAGACGCATCATGACGCTACGCGTGATCAAACTCACGGCCGTCCTTTCCGTCCCGCTCGTTCTTGGCGGCTGCGTCACGGCCGCCGACTACACCTCGAAGAACGCAGGCTTCACCACCGTTTCGGCCAGGGCGACCGAGGCGACGGGAAAGCAGACTGTCTGGATACAGAACCGGGCTGAGGCGCAGGCAACCGCAACCCGCGTCAAATCGCTGATGTCAGCGAAAACAATCGATGTCGAGACGGCGGTTCAGGTCGCGCTCCTCAACAACAAGGGCCTTCAGGCGGCCTATGCCGATCTGGGTGAATCGGCCGCAACCGCCTGGCAATCGACCATGCTGGTCAATCCGAGGGTCGGCATCGGATTGACGGGGATCGGCACTCCGGGGCTCCGGGCCTACAAGGCGATCGAGGGTGTGATCGTCACCAATATTCTGGCACTGGCCACGCTCAAACAGAATGTCGAGATTGCCGATACCGGCTTCCGAAAGGCGCAGCTCGCAGCCGCGCTGAAGACGTTGCAATTGGCGGCAGATACCCGCCGCGCCTGGATCACGGCGGTTGCTGCCTGGGAAAATGTCGGCCAGCTGGCGCAGGCCCAGACAGCCGCGGATGCCGCTTCGGAACTTGCGAGGAAGCTTGGCGAAGCAGGCTCGCTGAACAAGGAAGGCCAGGCTCGCGAGCAGGTCTTCTATGCCGAACTGACCGGCCAGATCGCCAAGGCGCGGCTTGAAGCCCGGCTTGCGAAGGAGGAACTGACAAGGCTGATGGGCCTGTGGGGCGCGGACATAGACTACTCCATCCCCAACCGCCTGCCCCAGCTTCCAAAGGATCTGGCCAAACGTGAGATGATCGAGGCCGAGGCGCTGCAGCGCCGGGTGGATTTGCAGATGGCGAAGCTCGATCTGGAATCGACCGCCCGGTCGTTCAAACTCACAGAAGCTACCCGATACGTCACCGATCTAGAACTTCGTTCCGGCTTCGAGACCGAACGCGAACTTGAAGACGGCGAAAAACACAAACAGACGACCGGCAATGCCGAGCTGGAATTCATCATTCCGATCTTCGATTCCGGTCGGGCAAGAATGCGGGAATCCGAACTCGCCTATATGCGCGCAGCAAACCTGCTGGCCGAAAAAGCGGTCAATATCCGCTCCGAAGCCCGCTCCGCCTATCAGGCCTATCGCTCGAACTACGACATCGCCCGGCACTATCGCAACAGCGTGGTGCCGCTGCGGACCAAGATCGAGGAGGAGTCGCTGCTGACCTATAACGGCATGCTCACCAACACCTTCGAACTGCTCGCCGACAGCCGCGAAAAGGTCAATTCGAACCTGCTCGCCATCAATGCCAAACGTGACTTCTGGCTCGCGGAAGCCGGCCTTGCGCCCGCCATCTACGGCGGTGGCGCGGGTACGGCAGGCGCGGAGACCGAAGTTGCCGCCACTGGTGGCGGCAGCGGTGGCGGACACTGAGAAAGGAAACGACCATGTTCAATAGAAGAAACTTTCTGGGCGTCGGCGCCGCAATGGTCTCCACGGCGGCCTGGGCAAAGACATCGAATAGCAGCCTGCCGGAAGCGGCCGTGATGGAAACGGCAGCGACGCAAGCCCCCGTCAAGCCCACTACCGGTCCCGATTACAATCCGGTCGTCACCCTCAACGGCTGGACCCTGCCTTTCCGGATGAACAATGGCGTCAAGGAATTCCACCTTGTCGCCGAGCCAGTGGAACGCGAGATGGCGGAGGGCATGACCGCCCGCCTCTGGGGCTATAACGGCCAATCACCCGGCCCGACCATCGAGGCCGTAGAAGGCGACCGGGTGCGGATTTTCGTGACCAACAAGCTGCCGGAACATACAACGGTCCACTGGCACGGCATGATCCTGCCATCAGGCATGGACGGTGTCGGCGGCCTGTCGCAACCGCATATCCCCGTTGGCAAGACCTTCGTCTACGAGTTCGATCTCGTGAAGTCCGGCACCTTCATGTACCACCCGCATTCAGACGAGATGGTGCAGATGGCGATGGGCATGATGGGCTTTTTCGTGGTCCATCCAAAGGACCCGACCTTCATGCCTGTTGATCGCGACTTCGTGTTCCTGATCAACGCCTTCGACATCAATCCCGGCTCCTACGTTCCGAAAATCATGACCATGACGGACTTCAATCTGTGGTCATGGAACAGCCGGGTATTTCCGGGCATCGATCCGCTGGTGGTCTCCAAGGACGACCGGGTGCGTGTCAGGGTCGGAAACCTGACCATGACCAACCACCCGATCCACATGCACGGTTATGATTTCGAGGTGACGTGCACCGATGGCGGCTGGGTGCGGCCCGAGGCCCGGTGGCCGGAGGTCAGCATCGACATCCCCGTCGGCGCCATGCGGGCCTATGAATTCGACGCCAAATATGTCGGCGACTGGGCGATCCATTGCCACAAGTCGCACCACACGATGAATGCGATGGGACACGATGTCCCGACCTTCATCGGCGTCGACAAGAAGACCGTCACCGAAAAGATCCGCAAGGTGCGGCCGGAATACATGCCGATGGGTACAGCCGGCATGGCCGATATGGGCGCGATGGAGATGGAAATCCCTGAGAACACCGTTCCCATGATGACCGGCTGGGGTCCGCACGGCCCCATCGAAATGGGCGGCATGTTCTCCGTGGTGAAGGTCCGCGAAGGCATCTCCGCGGGCGATTACTCAGATCCCGGCTGGTACCAAAACCCGCCCGGTACCCAGGCCTGGGAATGGACCGGCGACGTGCCGGATACCGAAAAGACCAATGATCCGAAAACACAGATAACGCCGAAACCGATGAAACACGGCTGATCGTGCAGACCATATCCCCACCAGAACCAAGGAAAAATTCGATGACCAGACTGAAACTTGCACTGCTTCTCACCGCTCTTGCCACACCCGCCTTCGCATCGGGCACCCACGGCGGCGGCCATGAAGCGATGGCGATCGGCGAACCCGGCGACAAATCCAAGGTAACCCAGACCATACAGGTCACCATGAAGGAAACGCCTGATGGCAAGATGCTGTTCACGCCCGCCAAGTTCGAATTCAAGAAGGGCAAGACCGTTCGCTTTGCCGTGAAGAATGTCGGCGAGCTGGACCATGAATTCATTCTCGACGAACAGAGCGCAAATCTGGAGCACAAGGCCGCCATGGCAAAGGCCCCGGAGATGGAACACGACAATCCGAACGCAATCAGCCTTGCGCCGGGCGAAAGCGGCGAAATCATCTGGAAATTCACCAATGACGGCATGTTCGAATTCGCCTGCCTGAAGCCCGGACATTACGAGGCCGGCATGCGCGGCGATCTCAAAGTTTCGGCCAAGTAACCAATCGAAAAAAGGAATCTGACCATGAAGACGATCGTTAAAATTACCCTTGCAGCCGCTTTGTTGCTTACAGCCCCCTTTGGCGCATTCGCACAGGAATTCACCAAAGGTACGGTGAAGAAGGTCGACGCTACCGCCAAGAAAGTCACCATCATTCATGAGGAACTGAAAAACCTCGATATGCCCGCCATGACGATGGTGTTCCGCGTCAAGGACGATGCCCTGCTCGCCAAGCTCAAGGAAGGCGCGAACATCGAGTTCATCGCCGAACGTGCGGATGGCAAGCTGGTCGTCGCCCAGGTGAAATAAGGCAGTCACCGTCTGCACATGCCCGTACCAGACCACAGGCACGGGCATGTGCGATTTGAGCAGGCGGCGGACGAACCCCGAACACAAATTTATTGCTCGGGGCATGACCTTTGTTCGGCGCTATGCCGTATTCCCATGAATTAGCGCAGAAACGCAGTGTCGATTGTGTCCGCATGCTTCGTGAACAGCCGATGCAGTGAGAGGAACACGGCGAGCATCAGTGGCCATGCAATCAGGACATCGGAGAGAAAATGTGCGCCCATAGCTGCCCTGTTTAGGGAGCAAAGCACTATGAACGGCATCAAGATCGCCGTGGCACTCAGGCGGAATTTTTCCGGCAGGAAGATGATGAACGCCAGCAGGGCGATTGCGGACGCGCTTTCGCCGGACGGAAAGGAGCAGTTGCGCGAACAGCTGCCATCGAGGGAAAGAACGGGCGTAAAAAACAAATCTGCCCCGAATTCACTGATATGCCGCGGTCTGGCACGTCCGAACAGGTTTTTCAGCACATGCACGGTCGCACCCGGCCCAAGCGCATAAAAGGTGAGAACAAGTAGCAGTTTGTGAGGGCGGATGGCACGCCGCACGCCGGAGACAAATGGCGTGGCAAGGAGCAGGCAGACAAGCGTGGACAATAAAACGGCGGGAAGTGCGCGGTTCAGATCGCGGACGGAAATCAAGAATTGATCCTCGCCAAGACGAAAACCATCTGTCCAGAACCAGCGACTGGCGTCAAGATCGATATCCGGCCTGACAGTGAAGAAGACCATCATTGCAAGCGTGGTCGAAAGCGCGAGCAGAGATGGGCTGCCGGAAACCCATGCGAAAGTCTGGCGCGCCGTGGGGATGACGGCAAAGCGGAACTTCGGTTTTTCGGGCCGGCTTGGCCATTTCTGTTCGGCCTTATGGGAGAGATACTGGTGCATGGCCAGCTTTCTTCCGCAGAAATGTCAAGGTTCTGCGGAGGAAGTCTCAAGACTGAGAGGAAAAGCGTGCCTGCCGCATCTATCTCGTGAGACGGCTCTTGCCCGGCGCTTTGCGTCGGCTTAGCGTCCCGGCAATAAAGCGGTAATATCAGTAAGTTCGTAAGGTTAGCATGGACAAAGGGCTCATTCTCATCGTCGAAGACGACCCCGACATCATGCAGATTCTGGACGCCTATCTCATTCGTGACGGATACAGAACCGTTAGAGCCGGGGATGGCGAGACGGCCATGACGCATTTCTCGATGCTGCGGCCGGATCTCATTCTTCTCGACATCGGGCTACCGAAGCTCGATGGCATCGATGTGCTGACACGCATACGGCGGGAGCGCGATACGCCGATCATCATGGTCACCGCCCTTGCCGAAGATATGGACAAGCTGACCGGTCTGCGCCTGGGTGCCGACGACTACATCGTCAAACCTTTCAACCCGCAGGAAATGGTCGCCCGGGTGAATGCCGTTCTAAAACGCTCGCGTCAGCCAACTGGCGGAGGGATCCTGCGTTTCGGCGCCATCGAAATAGATACCGAAGCTTACATCGCGGCTGTTTGCAGCGATGCGGGACGAACCGTTCTGCCGTTGACGCTCAGCGAATTCAGAATTCTTGCCCATATGACGCGTCGCCCCACCTATGCCTTTCAGCGGGCCGATCTTCTGGATGCCTGCCTGCCGGAAAGCGATGCGCTGGCACGCACGGTCGATACGCACATCGCCAATCTGCGTAAAAAACTGACGGATCACGGTGCTGGCGGTTATCTGGTGTCGGTGCGCAGCATCGGCTACCGACTTGCCAGGGAGCAGACATCATGAGGTTCCGGCGGCTCCGCCTGCGCACGATGACGGCGATCACAATCACCACAATGCTCATCTTTGCGGTTGCGTTGGTCTATTTCGGCGTTTCCTGGTATTCGGACACCATTGAGGAGCGCATCCTTGCCCAACTGTCACCTGATGCTGCCAAGGCTTTCTCGGATATTGACCGGGGCGTGATGCCGGATCAGAGCCAGCTTCAGGCCCTTATCGAGGTTTTACCGGGCCTGGAGGACCAGGCAGATAGCGAACTTCTCAAATCGGTGTTCCTCTTTGGATTGCTCGGTGTCTTCCTGTGCAGCTTGCTTGGTTATTTCATCTCCCGGCGCATTGCAGCACCTCTCGGCGAACTTGCCGACGCGGCGCGGCGCATGGCGACCGGCGACTTCAGCGGAGGCGCAAAGATCAAGGCGAGCCGCATCGCCGAAGTCGGATTTCTGGTCGACAGTTTCGAGACTTTGACGCAGGAGCTTCAGATGATGGAGCGCCGGTTGAAGTTCAACACCATGGCGGTAGCCCACGAGCTGCGCACCCCGCTAACCATCCTGCAAGGCCGTTTACACGGCATTGCCGATGACGTCTTTCCGCTCGACAAGCAGGCCATTCGCCACCTAATCGGCCATGTGGAAGGACTTGCGCGTCTCGTCGACGATCTGCGGACGCTTTCGCTGGCAGAAACCAACAGTCTCGTTACGGAGATGCGGCCACTCGATCTCGCTACCGAATGCGCGGCCGTGGCGGAGGCGGCACGGCCTCTTCTCGAAGAGGCAGGAATTCGTCTCGATATGTCGCTGCAGACGGCTCCAATTAGCGGCGACCCTCAACGCCTTCAACAGCTACTGCTCATCCTGATGGATAATGTACGCCGCTATGCGGCGAGCGGGAAGAGCCTCTTCTGCTCGACCGGAGTCCGGGAAGGACGTCCCTTCATAACAATCGAAGACAAGGGGCCGGGTTTTCCCCCCGGCATCGAGGCACACGGCATCGAACTCTTCTGGCGCACAGAGCCGTCGCGTGCACGTAAGACCGGTGGCACCGGCCTCGGCCTGTCGATTGCTCGAGCGATCGCAAGCGCGCATGACAGCGATTTGCAGATAGATCCGCGACAAGACGGCGGAACCGTCGTCACGGTTCTCTTCAAGGCAGCCACCTGAAAAATCCCGGCGAGTTGATGCTCTCCCGCGCGCGCTGACGGTGTGCTTCGTTGGGGCTTATTCCAGGGTTTCGCCGCGCCAGGACTGCTGTCGGGAATAAGGTGATCGCAAATTTTCCTTACGCCGAATTATTTTCTATAAAATAGATAGAAAAAGAACGACCTGTCTTTCTTGAGACGCTCCTCATGCCTAGTTTAGCTGTCATCATTGGTCGCCATCAGGGAGGACCGATGTTGAGCGAAATCCCGTATCGATCCAGCAAACCGCACCGCTGCAATTGATACTGGCGCATTATCGGCCCGGTTGAATTGGAGGAAAAGGTGACACGATACGTTATCATTGGCGCAGGCGCGGTTGGCGCGAGCCTTGCCGCACAGTTCGAGCTTTCCGGCATCAAATATGCTCTGGTCGGACGCGGCGCACAAATTGCCTCCATCATTGAACAGGGGCTGAGCTACCAACGCCCCTCAGGCACGCAGCAAATAAGGCTGAACGCCTTCGACGTATCCGCTCCGCCGGACCTAGCGCCCGACGATATCCTGCTGCTGACCGTCAAAACGCAGGATGCGGCAGCCACTCTGGCAGACTGGTCATGGCGACAGGTATCCGGTGTGGAAGGTCTAACAGCCACGCAGTTGCCGGTGGTTACCTTTCAGAACGGTCTGGCGACGGAAGCGCTGGCGCTCAGGACCTTCGCCAATGTCTACGGCGCCAGTATTCTGACCCCTGCCCGGTTTACACAAACCGGCGCGGTTGCGGCGGCCGGCAATCCGCAGGTCGGCGTGGTCACGATCGGGCGCTTCCCGGCCGGTTCCGACGAAACGGCGAAGGAGATTGCCGCAGACCTCACACGCGCCAATTATCTTGCGGAAACCAGCAGCGATATCCGCCGCTGGAAATCGGCAAAACTGCTTCATAACGTCCGCAACGCGCTGGATCTGTTCGACGGAGAAGACGATCTGCGAGCATCGATCGCCGAAGCGCTGGTCAATGAAGCCCGCCAGACGCTTGAGGTAGCAGGCTACAATCTCGCCTCTCCCTCTGAACGGGCTGTCGATATTTCAGGCTGGAGCATCGCTCAAAACAGCGGCATTCAGCCAGGCCAGCAATCGACCTGGCAGAGCTTTGCCCGGGGGGCTTCCAGCGAGATCGATTTTCTCAACGGTGAGATTGTGCTGCTCGGCCGTCTGCATAACGTCGCGACACCATATAACGAGGCTATCCAGTCTCTTGGCGGCAGGCTGGCGCATCAGGGCGCCTTCTCGAAGGCGGTGCCGCTTGACGCGATCCTCTCTTTTGTCGGGCAGCTCCACGAGCGCGACAAAACCGGTCTCGCCGCCGCGCAATGATGCGTGCGACCCGTTCTTCCCATGAAACCACCAAGCTGAAGCGATAAAATGAGAGAAGCCATTCCAGACCAGATTCTCACCGCCGCCGGAGCGCTGTTTTATACAGAAGGTATCCGGGCGGTCGGTATCGACCGCATCATCGAAGAAGCGAAGGTCGCAAAAGCTACTCTCTATCGGCATTTTCCGTCCAAGGATCATCTTGTCGCGGCCTATCTTCAGGATCGCCACGATCGTGTCATTCGCTCGCTGAAGGATGTTCTGACGGCGACGATTGATCCAAGGGACCAGCTGCAGGTGATTTTCGAGCGGCTTTACGAGAAGGCCGACAGCCCTGAATTCAGGGGCTGTGCCTTTGCACTCGCGGTTGCCGAACACGGCGATTCCGAACGCGTCGTCACCGTGGCTCGAACCCACAAAAGAATGGTGCGGGATATTTTCGAGACCGTCATGTCGAAAGCGGGGGTGCGACTGGATCAGGCCGCCTCCCACCTTTCGCTTCTTTACGAAGGCGCACTTGCCACCGTCGCGGTCGGGCGCGATCCGCATGCCGTACTCATCGCCCGGGACTGTGCGCTCTCGGTGTTCGATCTCGCCACCGGCAAGATATCCTCAGGAGACAAGATATGACCAAGACCATCGACTATTTCTTCGGCATCGGCTCCCCCTGGGCCTTTCTCGGCCTGGATCCTTTCGCCGCGCTCGCTAACGAGCACAACGCCACGATACGGCCCTATGTCATCCCGCTGATCGAGGATAATGGCGCCATCTACTCACGCAACCGTCCGGAAGCGCGCCGCGCCTATTGGACGAAGGATTTGAAGCGATGGGCGGCGTTGCGCGGCAAGTCCCTTAACTTCGACAATCGCGCCGCCCTTTCCGATCCCACGCCGGCCGGCTTCATGGTCATTGCCGCGATCGATGCGGGCGAGGACTGGTTGAGGCTGACCAAGGCGCTTCAGGAAGCTTTCTGGGAAGGCGGCGAAGATATCGGCAATGCCGAAGTTCGCCGCGCAATCGCTGACAAAGCCGGTTTCGACGGTGCGGCGCTGGACGAACGCGGCGGAAGCGATGCCGTGGAAGCCATCCGGAAAGCCAATTATGAGGCCGCAAAGGCAGCCGGTGTGTTCGGGCTTCCGACATTCCGCTACGAGGACGAACTGTATTGGGGACAGGACAGCTTGCCCTTCCTCGAACGTCATCTCAAGGGCGAAAAACTGGCCGCCTGATCCCCGCCGAAAACCGGGTGACTGTCACGCCGTGGCCGCAACCCGGCCATGGCTCTCTCCAGACCATTCCCGTGGAGTTTCTCATGTCTCTTTTCCCGCCCTCCTCGCGCGGAGTATCGCGATGAGCGCACTGCCTCCCGCTCTCTCGGACTCTTTGCGCAACCGTTTCGGCGAGCGTTTTTCCACCGCGCAGGCATTGCGGGAACAACACGGCCGTGGCGAATCCCACCACACGCCGGCGATCCCGGATGCCGTCGTTTTCGCCGAGAGCACGGATGATGTGGCGGAAGCCGTGCGGCTTTGCGCCGCTGAAGGTGTTCCCGTCATCGCCTTCGGCACCGGCACTTCGCTCGAAGGCCATCTGACGGCAGTGCGTGGCGGTGTCTCCGTCGATCTGTCGCGCATGTCGAAAATCGTCCGCATCAGCGCCGAGGATCTCGATTGCACGGTGGAGGCCGGCGTCACGCGCGAGCAACTGAACACACATCTGCGCGACATGGGCCTGTTCTTTCCGATCGATCCTGGCGCCAATGCGTCCATCGGCGGCATGGCGGCAACCCGCGCTTCCGGCACAAACGCCGTGCGTTACGGCACAATGCGAGAAAACGTGCTGTCGCTGACGGTCGTCTTGCCGAACGGCCAGGTCATCCGCACCGGCGGGCGGGCGCGTAAATCATCAGCAGGTTATGACCTAACGCGGCTGTTCGTCGGCTCCGAGGGGACGCTCGGCATCATCACGGAAGTGACATTGCGACTCTACGGAATTCCCGAAACCATCTCGGCTGCACTTTGCTCCTTCGAAAGCGTCGAACAGGCAGTTGCGGCAGCCATTACGGTCGTGCAGCTCGGCATTCCAGTTGCGAGAATGGAATTAATGGACCGTGGCCTGATCGAGGCCGTCAACGCCTATTCCAGTCTTTCCCTCAAGGTCGAGGACACGCTCGCCTTCGAGTTCCACGGCTCGCCAGCTGGCGTGAAGGAACAGGTCGAGATGGTCGCTGCCATAGTGGAAGACAATGGCGGCAGGGATTTCGAATGGGCGAATGCGCCGGAGGACCGCAACCGCCTGTGGAAGGCGCGCCACAACGCGTTTTACGCCGTGGTCTCGCAGCGCCCGAACGCCAAGGGCTGGTCTTCCGATGTCTGCGTGCCGGTATCCGAGTTGAGCGGCTGCATCGTCAGGACCCGGGAATTGCTACGCGACTGCAGCGTGCCCGCCGCCATTCTCGGCCATGTCGGCGATGGCAACTATCATGTGGTCTTCGCCGTAGACCCTGCAAATCAAGCCGAACTCGACGAGGTGGCGGCAATCAACAAAAAGATGGTGCAGCACGCCATCTCGGTTGGCGGCACTTCCACCGGCGAGCATGGGGTTGGCACCGGCAAGATCGCTTATCTGCGGCAGGAACACGGCGACGCGGTGGACCTCATGGCGATCATCAAAAACGCCATAGATCCGGCCGGCATCATGAATCCGGGCAAGATCCTGCCGAGCCAAGACTTGCCCAGCCGCCGAGAAACGCTTTGACCGTGCGGGATTTCGCAGATGGATAATTACAAGACCCACAGCTCCCACTGGGGCGCCTTTTCCGGCAGCTACCGGAATGGCAAGCTCGATATCCGTCCACATCCGGACGATCCACACCCCTCGCCCTTGCTCGCCAATCTGCCGGCAATCGCCGATAGCGCCGCGCGCATCCGGCGTCCGGCGGTCAGGCGCGGCTGGCTGGAGGGGAAACCGGGCAACGCGCAGATACGCGGGGCGGACGACTATGTGGAGGTCGATTGGCCGCAGGCGGCGGACCTCGTCGCGAAGGAGCTTCAAAGGGTTTACGGCGATTACGGCCCACAGGCCGTGTTCGGCGGCTCCTACGGCTGGTCGAGCGCCGGACGTTTCCATCACGCGCAAAGCCAGGTCCACCGTTTTCTGAACACGCTTGGCGGATATGTGCGCTCCGTCAACACCTACAGTTCCGGCGCGGCGATGGTCATCATTCCGCATGTGCTCGGACCCTACGATCATTTCGACCGCAAGAGCGTTACCTGGGATGCAATCGAGCGCAGCAGCGAATTGATCGTCGCCTTCGGCGGCATGGCGATCAAGAATACGGACGTGCATGGCGGCGGCAACAGCGTGCATATCGTGCCACAGAAGCTGAATGGCGCACGTGCACGCGGCGCGCGATTCGTGCTGATCAGCCCGCTAAAAGACGATTTTCCGAAAGACCTCAATGCGGAGTGGCTGCCGGTCATACCCGGTACCGATGTCGCGCTGATGCTCGGACTTGCGCATGTTCTCGTCACCGAGGGCCTGCACGATCGGGCGTTTCTTGACCGCTATGCCGTCGGCTATCAGCGTTTCGAAGACTACCTGCTCGGCCGGACCGATGGTGTGGCGAAAAGCCCCGAATGGGCTTCCGGGCTCTGCGGCATCGGCACGGAAACTATAAGGGAACTCGCCCGCACCATGGCGCGCGCGAGAACATTGATCACTGTCAGCCATTCGCTTCAGCGCGCCGATTATGGTGAGCAACCCGTCTGGCTGGGGATCGTTCTTGCCGCCATGCTCGGTCAGATTGGCCTCGACGGCGGCGGATATTCCTATTCCCTCGGCGCTTTGGGCAATGTCGGGAAGAACCTGCTGGCCGTTCCCCTGCCGACACTTAACCAGTTCAAAAACCCGGTCGCGGATTTCATTCCGGTCGCGCGCATCGCCGACATGCTGCTCAATCCTGGTGGGGAATTTCACTATAACGGCCAGAGGATGCACTATCCCGATATCCGCTTGGTTTACTGGGCGGGTGGTAACCCTTTCCACCACCATCAGGATATCAACCGGCTACGGGCAGCGTTCAGACGGCCCGAGACCATCATCGTGCATGAAACCGCATGGACATCATCTGCGCGGCATGCCGATGTCGTGCTGCCGGCGACGACAACTCTGGAGCGCGACGACATTGGCGCCGCCGACCGCGATCCTCTGATGATCGCGATGAAAAAGCTGATCGAACCGGTTGGTGAGGCGCGCGACGACTATGAAATCTTCTCCGAGATCGCGCGCCGGCTCGGCAAATTCGAAACCTTCACCGAAGGTCGCAGCAGCCGGGAATGGCTTGCCTTCCTCTATGAAACAACGCGTGGGGCGCTTGCCGCCGGTGGGTACGAGGCTCCCGATTTCGAAACGTTCTGGGAACGTGGAGAGATAGGTCTTCCGCTCAAGCCGGATGACGGAGGGCCTGCGCGTGCCTTCCGTGATGATCCCATAGCCTTCCCTCTGAAGACACCATCCGGTAAAATCGAAATCTTCTCCGAGACGATCGAGGGTTTCGGCTATGACGATTGCGGCGGCCATCCGCAATGGTATCCCGGCAGGACGAAACCGGAAGACGAAGCGCTCTATCCGCTGCATCTGGTGTGCAATCAGCCGCATCAGCGTCTGCACAGCCAGCTCGACTATGGCGCTTTCAGCCGCTCCACCAAGATTAAGGGCCGGGAACCCGTGCGCATCAACCCCGAAGATGCAGCCCACCGGGGCATTGCCGATGGCGATATCATCAGGCTGTTCAACAGTCGTGGCAGCTGCCTCGCCGCAGCCGTCCTGAGCACGGATGTGCGCAACGGCGTGATGCAGCTGGCAACGGGTGCGTGGTTCGAACCGCATGACCGGCATGCAGAGCAAGCGACGTGCATTCACGGCAATCCGAACATCCTGACGCGCGACATCGGCACCTCGAAACTGGCGCAGGGATCGACCGGTCAGATTACCAGAGTGGAGGTGGAACGTTTTGCCGGTGAGGCGCCTCCGGTGCGGATTTTCGAAAAGATGGCATTTGCAAAATAAGTGGGGGACGGGTGTTCCGGCACTGCCTGAAAAATCGCACCGCCAACGTATTTCGGGCGTCGGAAAAGCTGATCCTACCACCTTCGGAAACCGCGGCAAAATAATCCATTAATTCGATAGAAAAAGAACAACTGGTCTTTCTCCTTCTGGCCACCCTGCTACGTTAGACATCAAGAACCGAATTTCGAAACAAGGGACCGCGTCATGACCGCACGATGTATCAGCAAGCACGGCCTGCGATCGAACGAGCCGTCAATGGCTGAAAGTAACGGCTAAGCCGTAACATCGGTCGGACCCTCCAAGAGGTAAAGCAGGCACATTTTTGCCGATTTCAGGACATTGAAACCACCGGCAACGCTGTCGTGTGAAGCCTTTCGTGTGGCCGCAAAAGACCGGCGCAGAGCGGCGATAGTTCCTGAAATCACAAAGACAAGAAACAACGCGACCAATCAGGATTTCTTAATGACGATACGTTCTTCGCTTTTTTCCTTCTCCCGTCGGGGTCTGCTGACCACCACTCTCGCAGGGGCAATCGCGCTTCTGACGACGATGGGGCCTGCTCCGGTTGAGGCAGCCGATACCCCACGCAATGGCGGCGACATTACCTTCCTCATCGATTCTCTCGGCGACACCTGGATCCCGAACAACAGCGCCATTTCCAGCTTTCAGGGCCATATCTGGGGCCATGTCGCCGACAAGCTGCTTTATGTCGATGCCGACGGTAAGGTCAGCCCCTGGCTTGCCGAGCGCTGGGAGCAGAACGACAATGCCACCGAATTCACGCTTCACCTCAAAAACGGCGTGACCTTCTCCGATGGCACACCGCTGGATGCAGCGGCGGTCGTCGCCAATCTCGACATCTGGTATGCCGGACGCAAGAGCGAAGGCATCAACCCGATCGGTCTTTTCCCCAAGACCTACGACCATGCTGAAGCGGTGGACGCATCCACGGTGAAGGTCTTCTTCAAGAAGCCGACGCTCGGCTTTATTCCGACGCTCGGTTACCACGGCTCGATCCTGATCTCGCCGAAGACCATCGCCCAGCCCGCCACCCAGCAGGCCGATCTCAGCAAGACTTCCGGCAGCGGCCCCTATGTGGTCGAATCCTGGAAGGAGGGAGATTACGTCAAGCTGGTCAAGCGCAAGGATTACAATTGGGGTCCTGCCGCCGTTGGCCACACCGGCCCGGCCTTCCTCGATTCCATCACCTATAAGCTGGTGTCGGAACCGTCGTTGCGTGTCGCCTCGGTCCAGTCCGGCCAGGCCGATGTCGCCTATAATGCTTCGCCGCAGGAGCTGAAGTCACTGCACGAAGAGGGCTTTACCGTCGCAACGCCGCGTTATCTCGGCTTCGTCAACGGCTGGGCGGTCAACACCAAGCTTCCGCCCTATGATGATGTGAAGGTTCGCCAGGCGCTGCAGGCCGGCGTGAACCGTCAGGAAATCATCGACACCGTCTATACGCCAGACTGGAAGCTCGCCACGTCCTTCATCCAAAGCAACGTGCCGGGCGCGACCGACCACAGCGCACTTCTCGCTTACGATCCCGCCAAGGCCGAAAAGCTGCTCGACGAGGCGGGCTGGGTCAAGGGTGCCGATGGTATCAGGACCAAAGACGGCAAACCGCTGTCGCTGACGATCCACTCCAATCCCTATCTCGCGACATCCAAGTCGGTCGATGAACTCATCGCCCAGCAACTCGGCAAGCTCGGCTGGAAAGTCGCTATCCGCGCTTACGACGTCGTGACCTTTGGTGAAAAGGTCAAATTCGGCGGTGCGGCCATCCCGACCTATGAGGTGACGCGCAGCTTCATCGATGCAGGCACCGTCGCCAGCATTCTCACCAACGCCAACAATGGCGAGAACTGGTTCGCCCTTGACGACCGTGACGCGACGCTCAACGGATTGCGCGACAAGATCGCCGGCGCCGGCTCTGTCGACGAGCGCAGCCCGCTTCTCGATGAGCTGCAGAAATATGTCCTTGAGCAGGGCTATTTCATTCCGCGAACGCAGATCGTGCAGCGGATCTACGTGCAGTCCCCGAAGCTGAAGGGCGAAGTGTATAACGGCGTGGCTTATGCCAGCTACTACACCGCCTCCATCAGCGACTGACGCGCACAACAAGGCAACGTTGAAGGAGGTCACCGGCATGAGCAATGCCTACCTAACCTACGCCGCAAAGCGGCTTGGCCAGGCGGTCGTCGTCATACTGCTGGCCTATGTCTTCACCTTCGTGGTCGTCAGTATCCTGCCTGGCGACCCGATCACCAGCGTGCTCAGGAACCCGCAAAACGGGTTTACCGAGCAGGAGATCGCGGAAATCATCGCCGCGCAGGGCCTCGACAGACCGGTTCTCGTGCAGCTGTGGTCGTCCCTGTCGGGGTTTCTGACTGGTGATCTGGGCATGTCGATGCGCTCCAACCGGCCGGTGGCGACCCTCATCGCTGAAGTGCTGCCATCGACACTGATCCTTGCATCCACGGGACTTGCCGTCGCCTTGATTCTGGCAATGGCCGTTGCTTACGGAACCCAGGTGGTACCAAAGCGCTACGGCCAGGGATTGCTAAGAGCTTTCCCATCGCTGTTTCTCTCGACACCGAATTTTGTGATTGGTCTGATACTGATCCATCTCTTCGGCTTTCAGCTGCGCCTCTTCCGCGTTATCGAACCAGATAGCTTCTGGGCAACGGTGTTTGCCGCAATCACAATCGGAATTCCTTTCTCTGCGCAAATCGCCGAGGTGCTTATAGCGAACCTCGACAGGGAGGCAGAACAGGAATACGCGGCCGTCGCCCGCAGCCGCGGCATCGGACAGGCGCGGCTGTTTGCACAGCATCTGCTCAAGCCTGCCTCGTTGCCCGTCGTCACCGTGATCGCCATCACCGTCGGTGAACTGCTTGGCAATTCACTCATCACCGAGTCTGTCTTTGGGCGAACCGGTCTCGGCAGCCTGGTGCAGCGCTCCGTGAGCACGCAGGACCTGCCCGTCCTGCAAGCGATCGTTTCGCTGGGAGCCGTGGTGTTCGTGCTCGTCAACCTGATTGCCGATCTTCTTTATCCCCTGCTCGATCCACGCGTGCAAATTCTCGGCGCGCGAAAGCCTCGCTTGGCCATTACAGAGGATTCCTCCACCACCAAGGCGGTGACACCATGACTTTCGCCTCGAACGCTTCCCTGCCGGGTGCGACCCCTGCAAACAGGCTGACAGGCCTGCGGATACCGCTGACCGTCGCCTTGTCCTTCGCCATTATCGCGCTCGTCGTCGCCTGGTCACTGGCGCCCGGCCTGTTTACCAGTCACAGCCCAGTCGTCGGGGTGCCGACGAACAAATTGCTCGGCCCAAGTCTTGCGCATTGGTTCGGCACCGACCACCTCGGCCGCGATGTCTATGCACGCGTCGTTTATGGCACGTCCTCTTCCGTCTCCAGCGCACTCGTCGCGGTCGTGATCGGCGTCTTCGCTGGCGGTCTCATCGGGCTTCTTGCGGGCTTTCTCGGCGGCTGGGTCGATATCACACTTGCCCGGCTGGTCGATGTGCTCTTGGCAATTCCAAAGTTTCTGCTGGCGGTGATCGTGGTCACCGCCATCGGTTTCGAGACCATCAATGCCGCCATCGCCACCGGCGTCTCCGCCGTGGCGGTCTTTGCCCGCGTCACGCGTGCGGAGGTCATCAAGACCAGACAGGCGACATTCGTGGAGGCTTCGTACCTGCTCGGCGGCTCGCGCTGGTTCATCCTTCTGCGCCACGTTCTGCCTAACGCGTCGCGCTCGGTGCTGCCGCTTGCCGTGTTGCAGTTCGGCGAGTCGATCCTCGTGATCGCAAGCCTTGCCTTTCTCGGATACGGCGACCCGCCGCCCGCCTCCGACTGGGGCCTGCTGATCTCGATCGGCAAGGATTACCTCAAATGGCCGTGGCTCGTATACGCCCCCGCCTTCGTCACAATCGCGACCGTCCTCTCTGTAAACAGGATCAGCCGATGGCTACGCAAGACAGACTGACCACCACTATCGCCCGCCCCGTTACCTTTGCGGCCAGACCGCAGCCGCAGCAGGCTCCTGTCCCGCTTCTCCGGGTCAACGATCTTTCGGTCGCCTATGGAGGCCAGGAGGTCGTCAGCAATGTCGGTTTCGAACTCGGCCGTGGCAAGAGCCTTGCCCTTATTGGCGAGTCCGGCTCCGGCAAATCGACAATCGCCCGTGCGGTCCTGCGGCTTTTGCCAAGCGGGGGACATGCCACCGGCCACGTCACCTTTGGTGATCAGGAGATATTGGGACTGCCAGAGCGCAACTTCCGACCGCTGCGGGGACGCGCCATCGGCTTTGTCCCGCAGGATCCAGGCAATTCGCTCAATCCGGTGCGGACAATCGGCGCGCAGGCCATGGAGGCGGCCGCACTTCTCGACGAGCCTGACAAGGCGATCCGCAAGGCCCTCATTCTCGAGACCTTCGCGCAGGTGGGATTGGACAACCCGGGTGTTGTCTACGAGTCCTACCCGCACCAATTATCCGGCGGCATGTTGCAGCGGGTGCTCATAGGCCTTGCGGTTCTGCCGCGCCCGTCACTTCTGGTCGCAGACGAGCCAACGTCTGCGCTCGATGTGACGATCCAGAAGCGGATCCTCGATCTGCTCTCGCGGTTGCAGCACGAGCTGGATATCAGCCTGCTCCTCATCACACACGATCTGGCGATCGCCGCCGAACGGGCGGATTCGCTGGTAGTCCTGAAGGGTGGCAAGGTTCAGGAAGCCGGAAGCACCGCATCGGTGTTTTCCGCACCGGCCTCTGCCTATGCAAGGAAGCTGCATGCGGACGTGCCGGCACTCAATCCGGATCGCTACGCCCGGCTGCGCGATCCGGGTTTCCGTCTGCTGAAGGCAGAGTCCACCACGACGCCAAAGATCGCGGTCAATGCCGTCACCAAGAATTTCAGGGTCGGCGACAGGGTGTTGACGGCGGTCAACAACGTCTCCTTCAACGTGCCTGCAGGTACCACCCATGCGCTGGTTGGCGAGTCCGGCTCTGGCAAGACGACAACCATTCGGCTGCTGCTTGGCCTCGAGGAACCCGACACCGGCACGATATCGGTAGCTGGCGAAGAATTGACCGGTCGCTCCCGCACGTCGCTGCGTTCAACATGGCGCCATCTTCAGTTCGTTTACCAGAACCCGTTTACCTCGCTTGATCCCACCTGGAGCGTCGAACAGCTGGTGCGCGAGCCGCTTGATCGTTTCAAGATCGGAACCCGTGCGGAACGGCTCGAAACTGTTCGTGACGCTTTGGCCAATGTGGGCTTGAGCGAACACCTTCTCAACCGCAAGCCGACGGCCCTTTCGGGTGGCCAGCGCCAGCGCGTTGCCATTGCAAGGGCGCTGGTTCTCCGACCGGATGTGATCGTGCTCGACGAGCCGACCTCCGCACTTGATGTCAGCGTCCAGGCAGACATCGTCGATGTGCTGCTCTCGCTGCAGGCGAAGCTCGGCCTGACCTATGTTTTCGTCTCCCATGATCTGGCACTGGTACGCCAGCTCGCCCACACCGTTTCTGTGATGCAGCGCGGGCGTATCGTCGAACATGGAACGGTCGTCGATATCTTCGACAATCCGCAGCACCCCTATACCGCGTCGCTGCTGGAATCGATCCCATCCGGTGCCGCAACCATCGCCCGTGCGCCACAGCCGCTGCCCCGGCGGGTTCACGATAAGGAAAAGATCGCATGACCATCGCTGCACCCATCGATACTGCGTCCACGTCCTTCCGCCCCAAACAGCGGCTCGGCTTCAATACCCGCGTATCTTTCAGCGACGATGCCGGGCCGGCGCAGGGGCTGCGTGAGGGTATCGAACTGTTCAAGGCTGCCGAACAACTGGGCTACCAGTCCGGCTGGGCCTATCAGCGGCATTTCGACCACTATCTGTCCTCGCCACTTCCGTTCTTCGCCGCTGCCGGCCAGCATACCCGGCATATTACGCTCGGTTCTGCGGTGATCCCCATGCGCTATCAGGATCCGATCCTGCTTGCCGAGGCGGCCGGCACGACCGATCTTTTGATTGATGGGCGACTGGAACTTGCCATTTCGACCGGCGCAAACGCCGCCTTTGACGCGGTATTCGGCACGGTCGACACCGATGCCCGCACAGAGGCCAGACGTCGTCAGGCCCGCTTCCTCTCGGCAATCGCTGGCGATGTCCTGCACCGTGTCGAAGGCGGCCAATCCAACCCGGAGGGCACGGCACTGCGTGTCACGCCGCATAGCCCGACACTGCGTTCGCGCATCCGGCAGGGTGCAGCAAGCATTGCTTCGGCTGTGCAGGCGGCGGAACTCGGCATCGGCCTTATCTCGGGAACCGTCCAGCACGATCAGGCAGAAGGCGAGAGCTTCGGGGAATATCAGGCCCGCATCATCGAGGCCTTCCGTTTCACATGGCGCAAGACATGGACAACGGAACCGCCTCCGGTCGCCGTCGCCGCCTCCATCCTGGTTGGCACCACAGCCGAGCTTCGCGAAAAATACGCCGCCTATGATCTGGAGCGGCGTACCAAGGGTATTGCCGCATCTCGCCCCAAAGGCGCTCTCGAACAGGCAACCCAGCCAGCGGGGTTTCAAATTTCGCCCGTTTTCCAAGGCACGCCCGATCAGGTGCTGGAATCGGTATTCAACGATCCGGGCCTTGCAGCAGCCGATGAGGTCGTGCTGTTTTTGCCGCCTGCCTTCGGTCTCGCCGAAAACATACAACTGCTGACCGATCTGGCGGACACGGTGGCTCCGAGCCTGGGCTGGTCGCCCACCTTTTAACCGTTAGGGCACCGAGCGATTGCCACTTCGTGGCAGCGACTTGAAGACGGAAACGCGGCGGCGGTTGCTGGTCCTATATCGAAGGCCGTCGCAGGGAATATTTTCTACATATTCGATAGAAAAAGAAAGACCTGTCTTCCTCGTCCCTGCGCCGCGCCCTAACATGCTTGCATTGAACCTGAAGGAGCGCCCATGTCCGCGGAATTTATCAGCGTAAGCTTTCCCAATGCATCGAACGATCTAAACCCCGTTCCAGACGCACCTGTGGATCCTGTTTTTCTGGAGCGCTATGCCCGCGCCCTTGATGATTACGGTTTCAACTATACGCTGATCCCTTACTCCTCATCGTCTTTCGATCCTTTCACGCTGGGCGCCACGGTGCTCGCGCACACGAAAAACATCAAGATCATCGTCGCCCTGCGGCCGAACACGGTTTATCCCACAGTTGCCGCCAAGTCGCTCGCGACGCTCGATCAGTTGAGCGGCGGGCGTGTCGTGGTGCACTTCATTGCCGGCGGCAGCGATGAAGAACAGGCGCGTGAAGGCGACTTCCTCAACAAGGAAGAACGCTATGAGCGCCAGGAGGAATATATCCGCATCCTGCGCCTGGCCTGGACCTCGAAAGAGCCCTTCGACTTCGACGGAAAATATTACCAGTTCAAGCAATTCCGCAGCGCGGTGCGGCCCACAAACGGGCTTATTCCGATTTCGCTCGGTGGCTCCTCGGACGCCGCCTATCGCATCGGTGGTTCGCTCTGCGATATCTTCGGCCTGTGGGGAGAGCCGCTTGCCGAAACCAAGCAGCAGATCGAGCGGGTCTATGCGGAAGCCGCAAAGGCGGGCCGCACGGATCGCCCCCGGATCTGGGTCACATTCCGGCCGATCGTCGCCGAGACGGACGAGCTTGCCTGGGAAAAGGCTCACAGAACTCTGGATCGGTTGAACGAGAACCGCCAGAAAGACGTAACACGCGCACCGCTCAACGCGCCGCGCCCGGCCAATGTCGGTTCGCAACGGCTTCTGGAAATCGCCGCACGCGGCGATGTGCATGATCGCGCCCTCTGGTATCCGACGGTCACCGCCACCAATGCCAGCGGCGCCACCACTGCGCTGGTCGGTTCGCCACGCACCATTGCGGATTCCATCCTCGACTACATCGATCTTGGCGCTGACCTGATCTCGATCCGCGGCTACGACAATTACAACGACGCGGTGGATTATGGCCGCTACATCCTGCCGCTTGTCCGCGAAGGCATTCGCGAACGGGAAGATGCGAAGAAAAAGACCGCTGCATAATGCCGCGATCCAGCCCGGTCGCCTGACCGGGCATTTTTTTGAAGTGCAGACGGAGCCAATCGCCCCTGATGGGGAAATGGTATTCCCCACAGCCAGAGAGCCTCGACCACGCATGTCTCATGACTCAACTGTCCTAGACGCAACCGCTCGCATCCTTGAACAGGCCGCACCGGATGCGGACCAGACTGGCCAGTTTCCCTGGACGGGTATCCGTGCCGTTCACGAAAGCGGCCTCCTCGAAAGCACGGTTGCGACACGTTATGGCGGCCAGGGAGCGACGCTTGCCGATACCGCCCACATTCTGGCGGCACTTGGCCGGGGCGATCCTTCCGTGGCGCTGATCAGCGCCATGACGATCTTTACCCATCTCGCCCAGGCCGCGAAAAACCACTGGCCCGAAGATCTCTACCGGCGGCTTCTGACGGACGCCAAACAACGGCCGTTGCTGCTCAATGCCGCGCGTGTCGAGCCGGAGCTGGGGTCGCCGGCGCGCGGTGGCCTGCCCGCGACGCTCGCCCGCCGGACAAACAATGGCTGGTCTATCACGGGCCGAAAACGCTTCGTGACGGGCGCATATGGTCTCACGCATTTCCTTGTCTGGGCGCATACTGACGAAACGCCGGCGCGGGTGGGAACATTCGTGGTGCCGAACGGGTTGCCGGGCATCAAGGTCATCGAGAACTGGCAGAGCCTCGGCATGCGCGCTACGGGATCGCACGATGTCGAATATGCCAATGTCGAAATCCCGGCGGAAAACGTCATCGACCTCGTCGATCCATCGGTCGCCCAGCAGGACAACCGGGCGCATGCGGCACTCCCGCTGGCTTTGACAGCGCTTTACCTCGGCGTAGCAGAAGCCGCTCAGGCCAAGTTCATCCGCTTCGCGCATGAGCGTGTGCCGGCCAATCTCGGCCATCCCATCGCCCGCACGGAACGTTTCATAACGCTTTCAGGCGAAATCGATCTTCTGGTCTCCGGCGCCCGCCAGATCATTTTCGGCACGCTCGAAAACAACAATGGCGATGCGGAAGGATTCATCAGGGCAAGGCTGCTTGCCGGCCGGCAGCTGCGTGATGCCGTCGAGATCGCAGTGCGCGGCATCGGCAATCCAGGTCTTGGTAGCGAACTGGGCCTCGAACGACATTTCCGCGACATCCAGACGGTGCTCGTCCATGCGCCGCAGGAGGATACGTCGATTGCGATTTTGGGCCGCTCCGCCTTTGGCCGCTGGAGCCGCGAGGAGACTGCGGCCGCCCAACCTTCGGCAGGACTGCAAATCCTGAAATCCGCCTGACTATCGTCCCAGCGCCCGGGCACCACTAACCGTGGGCAAGCTTTCGCGCCGGGCCGAAAACCACAAAGCTCAGAGCGGCGAGCAACCAGACACTGATGCCAGCATAAAGCATGACCAGACCGAAACCGTCCGCGAGTGCCTGATGGACGAGTGCATCCGAAACACGCTCCACCGACGATCCCGCGGTTCCCGCCGCGATCTTCTCCGCGAGCGAACGCAGGGCGGGCAAATCCGCGCCGGACGGCAGGTTGGCCCTAAGCGACGACCAGACGCCCTCAACCAGAATGAAGCCCATGATCGGGATGTTGATGGCAAGCGAGATCATTCGCGCGCTCATGTCGATGCCGGAGGCCATGCCGGAACGGGCAGCGGGAACGGCACCGGTTGTCGTATTGGTGACCGGCGTGTTGGTGAGGCCAAGCCCGACACCGGACAGGATGCAGCCGGGCAGCATGGTGAGCCAGCTCGCATCTGCGACACTGCTGCCAAGTTTCATCAGCATGAAACCGAGACCGATGGTGAACAGCCCGGCCGGGACGACAAGACGGGGTTGATAACGCAGCGACAGACGCTCGGCCAACGGCGGTACGACCAGCGCTGGCAGCGTATAGGCAAGCAGACCGAGACCGGCGGTGACGCTGTCATAACCAAGGCCCGCCTGAAACCAGATCGGCAGATAGATCATGAACGGCCAGAAGCTGATGTTCATCGCCGCCGAGCCGATAATCGCGCCGGAAAATGGCCGGATGCGGAATACGGAGAAATCAAACATCGGCCTTGGCGTGAGCTTTTCGACGATCACGAAGGCGATGAAACTCGCGACTGATAGACCAAGGATCAGAAGTGCCTTTGAACTGGCAAAGCCGAGTTCCGGTCCCTGGGTGATGAAAAACGCAAGGCAGAACACGGCAACCGAGAGTGTGGCGATACCGGCAAGATCAAGACGGGTTGCATCCGGATCACGCGATTCTTCCACACCGCTTGCGGCAAGGAACAGTGTCACGATGCCGAGCGCCACGTGAACGAGGAATACCCACTCCCAGCTCCACAGCGCAACGATGGCTCCGCCGATGATCGGCCCGAAACCCAGCCCGACGCCGGAGACAATACCCCACCAGCCGAAAGCCATTCCACGCTCGCGGGCCGTGCGGAACTGATGTGACAGAATAGCGATCTGGCATACCAGCATCGCTCCACCGCTTAGTCCCTGAAGGAAGCGTGCGCCGATCAGCACCGCCACGCTTTCAGTCATGCCGCAGGCGAGGGAGGAAATGGCGAAAGCGACGATGGTCGCGATGAAGACGCGTTTGCGACCGAAGCGGTCGGCCAACGCGCCGGTTGCCATCAGCACCATCGTCACGCCGATCGTATAGGCGTTCATGATCCACTGCAGCTGCCGGAAATCCGCGTGCAGCACCTGCTCGAGCGTCGGCAGGATCGCCGGCACGCTGGAGATTTCCAGCCCGAACATCAGAGCGGAGAGACAGACGGCGGCGAGCGCAATGGCACTTCTACTCCGGGTTGGGGCGGTAACGGCAAGGGTCATTCTTCAGCCTTTCGTGGTTCGGACTGAAGCAGCAGAAGACATGCACGCTTCGATCCGTGTTTTGCAGAGTCCAAGGCAAATTAGTGAAAGCTTGACCATAACTGAATTGGATGCTTGGATATTTCAGAGACAACAAATTTGGATTATTAAAGTGACCACTCTGGATGTGGATGCCGTTCAGGCTTTCGTCACCATTGCCGATCTGCAGAGCTTCACCCGCGCTGCCGAAACGCTCGGAACCACGCAGGGTGCCATCAGCGTCAAGCTCAAGCGGCTGGAAGACCGGCTCGGCCAGCGGCTTCTTGAACGGACGCCGCGCTCGGTGCGCCTTTCCGCGCAAGGCGCAGTGTTTCTAACACCAGCCCGCGAATTCCTTGCCGCGCATGATCGCGCCATGGCAGGGCTTTTTTCCACGCGCCGACGCTTTGGCCTTGGCATAGCCGCCCATGTTGCAGGGCCGGAAGTGCCAACGCTGCTGGCGCGGCTCAACGCGCACGATCCGGGACTGACGATAGAAGTGCGGATGGACAATTCCCGCACGTTGCTGGATGCCTTCGACCGCGGCGAGATCGATGCTGCAATCATCCGGCGCGAGGATGACAGGCGTGATGGCGAAGTGCTCGGGCAAGAGCATTTCGGCTGGTTCGCAGCCCCGCAATTCGAGCATCGTCAGGGCGAGCCACTGCGACTGGCAGCGCTTTCGCCCGCCTGCGGTGTACGTGACATCGCCACTCGTGCTCTTGATTCCGCCGCCATCGCGTGGACGGAAGTCTTTCTTGGCGGCACCTCATCGATGGTGACCGCGGCCGTTTCGGCAGGTCTCGCCATTTCGGCATTCTCCTGCCGCCTGGCGCCACCCGGTACAATCGAGGTCAGCCAGCGTTTCAGCCTCCCGCCGCTGCCTTCCACCGAGATCGTGATGTTCTCGACCCTTACCGACAGCAGATCCCGTGAGGCGCTGCGCACACTGGCCGCCGCTTTCCGGGAGCATCGACCGTGACTGTGAGCGACACCCAGTGGGTGCACAGGTCCTTGACTGGTCGCGCGCCCAGGTCGCACTGATGCGCCCAAGCCGGAGCACACGAGCGCTGGAAGCCATCATCCGCGATCTCATCGAGACCCGCGATGGCGCGACATATTTCGCCGAGCGCGTATGGGGCATTTCCCTCCGCTACGAGCTAGGCGGCAACCATCCGCTGGTGGGCTGCAGCGTTCCGGACTTCGCACTGGCGGACGGGAGGAGCACCGGCGAACTTCTGAGAGAGGGCAAAGGTCTGCTTTTGCACTTTAGCGCGGACGCATCGCTTGAAGCGCTGGCAGGTCGCTGGAACGGCCGGATCTCCTATGTCGCCGGCAATGCCGTCGACCAATTGGGCTTGAGCACAGTCCTGGTGCGCCCCGATGGTATCGTCGCCTGTGCCACGGAGTCTGCTCCGGACAAGGAGAAATTCGCAAGGGCAGCAGCCCGTTGGTTCGGAGAGATTTGAAGGTTATGTGAAGTGGCCGATCCGGTTGCCAAGCCAATTCTTCGGCAGATATGCCAGCCCCCGGCAATCTCGTGATTGTTTCATTGCCTTCCTGCGTCAGCCGTACCGATGTATCGTCCTTCCTATCAATGCAATGGAGTCATCATGTCCCTTCCCCAGAAAATCGGCTTTATCGGAACCGGCGCTATCACCGATGCGATGGTGCGGGGGCTCCTCAGCACGCCTTCCGCCGTGCCGCATGTCATGGTATCCCAGCGCAGCGCGGATATCTCGGCCAGGCTTGCCGCCGATTTCCCGCAGGTGATCGTCTCCAGCGACAATCAGGCGATTGTTGACGGCTGCGATACCGTCGTTTTGGCCATCCGCCCGCAGATCGCCGAGGACGTCATCCGGCCGCTGCGGTTTCGCGAGGGGCAGAAAGTCATAAGCGTCGTTGCCGCAACCGGTCGACATGCACTGCTTGACTGGATCGGCGCGGATGTGCGCCTGACCCAGGCGATCCCGCTGCCTTTTGTCGCCCGCCGCAAAGGCGTCACGGCCGTTTACCCCTCCGATGCGGATACCGCCGCGATCTTCAACGTGCTCGGCAATGCGGTGGAATGTGAAACAAAGGCGGAATACGACCTTCTCGCCGCCGCAAGCGCCCTGATGGCAACCTATTTCGGCATTCTGCAACAGACGACGGAGTGGTTGGCCGAAAACGGCCTGCCGGAAGAAAAGGGCCGCGCCTATCTTGCACCCCTCTTCGCCGGCCTCTCCGAAGTGGCGCTGCTTGCCGGCAAGGACACGGACTTTACCGATCTCAGCCGCGAATTCGCCACCAAGGGTGGCCTGAACGAGCAGGTTCTTCAGGACTTTGACGGCAATGGCGGTTCGAGCGCATTGAAGCGGGCATTGAGCCGCGTGCTGGAACGGATTACGCAATAGACAGTCCGCGCCGACAATCGATCCGAACTGAAAGAACGATGCCATGACCTTTACTATCCATATGATCGATGTATTCGGCTCCGGCCCGCTTTCTGGCAATCCGCTGGCGGTCGTCACGGGTGCAGACACCTTGACCACGGATGACATTCAGCGATTGACGCGGTGGTTCAATCTGTCCGAAACCACGTTTCTGCTGCCGCCCACCCACCCCCAGGCTGATTACCGTGTCCGGATATTCTCACTGGACCGGGAGATGCCGTTTGCCGGACACCCTACGCTCGGCACTTGCCATGCCTGGCTCTCCGAAAACGGCCTGCCCAAAAGCGAAATGGGCATCGTTCAGGAGTGCGGTGCCGGTCTGGTGACGATCCGGCACGCGCATGGTCGACTTTCCTTTGCCGCTCCGCCCCTTGTCCGTTCCGGCGCGCCGACACCCGCAGAGCTGGAAGAGGCCCGGCAGCTGCTGGGAATAGAGACACGCGACATCGTTGATGCCGCATGGATCGACAATGGCCCCGGCTGGTTGGGGATCAGGCTGGCATCGGCTGAGAAGGTGCTTGCCCTTGAGCCGGTCCGCAGCTGGCCCGGCCGCATTGACGTTGGCGTCGTTGGTCCGCACGCAAATGGCGGCGAAGCCGCCTTCGAGGTTCGCGCCTTCTTCAGCGATCATCTGGGCGCCATCGCCGAGGATCCGGTCACCGGAAGCCTCAACGCCTCGCTGGCGCAGTGGCTGTTTGCGACAGGCGTGGTCGCGGAAGACTATGTCGCCGCCCAGGGCACATGTCTTGGCCGTCAAGGCCGCATTTACCTGACCCGCGATGATACCGGCCAGATATGGGTCGGCGGCGAGACACGCACGCAAGTCGAAGGCCGGCTGCACGGCCTTTGAAAAGACAGATAATGACGAGGTGACTTGATGAATAGCAGCGTTTACCGCCCGATTTCGCAACGCGTATTGGCGGATGATTGGGGACGGCTGACCAAATATGAGTATGAACTTCAGCTAAGGGACGGAAGCTGGCAACGGCAGACCCGGGAGGCGTATGATCGCGGCAACGGAGCGACATGCCTGTTGTACAACCCCGCAAACGACCATGTTTTGCTCACCCGCCAGTTCCGTTTGCCGGTTCTCTTGAACGGCGGCCTCGAGTCGCTGATCGAGACTCCGGCGGGGCTGCTGGAAGGCGCTGAACCGGCAGCGCGCATGCGTGCGGAACTGATGGAGGAGACCGGTTATGAGGTTTCCGAACTCACCCATCTGTTCGATATCTATATGAGCCCCGGATCGGTCACCGAATACCTCGCCTTTTTCTACGGCGAATATGCCGAGAACCATAAAGTGGGCACAGGCGGCGGCTCCGCGGACGAGGGAGAAGACATAGACGTGCTGGAAATCGCTCTGCCAGACGCTATGCAGATGATCAGCCGCGGCGATATTCGCGACGCCAAGACCATCATTCTGCTGCAGCACCTCACCATCCGGCTTTTGCAGGAAAAGCACGGAACACGCTGATCTCGACCGCAATATCTACCAATGCGGAAGCGATGCTGATTACGGCCAGACTACAGGATCAACAGGACGAATTTGCCTGACGTAGACTGGCCGAAACCCATCACTTGCGTTGGGCAACAAAGATCAAAGACTTACGATTTGGGCTTCACCTGCCATCCTCAAAACGGAATGCGGGAAAGCCCTTGATGTCGGACGGAATGACCCAAACGCCACCGGAAAGAGGTACCTCGCTCAGCCTGTCTTGCGTCATGTTATGGCGGTGCGATGTCACGAAAAGCGAGCCGAAATCCGGCCCGCCAAAGCAGGGCATCGTTGGATGCGGAACAGGCATCCTTACCGTCCCGATCTGTTGACTGCCGTCTTCCGAGAAAATGTTCAAAACGCCGGCAGATACACCCGCGCTCCAATATCGGCCGCTTATGTCAAGACATCCACCATCGGGCCTTCCGGTCTCTTCCTGCATTTGTGCGACTAGCACACCTTCATCAAATACACCGTTGGTTTTGTCGAAATTCCGCCTGCGTATCCATTTCTGCACGGAATCGCTTTGCCACATGACGGAACCGTCCTGCGAAAAAGCGAGGCCGTTGGGACATGTCAGTCCGGTCTGGATACGTTCGGCCCCATTATTCGTAATACGCCAGAGCTCTCCATAGGGCTGCATCTGCGAGAGCGGGACATTGTGCATGGTACCAACCCAGAAAGCTCCATCCGGACCGACACGTCCGTCATTCAGCCGGCAGGCGATGCCTTCAGGTGCGGGAATGGAATGAAGTGTGCGCCGCGCGCCGCTTTCCGGATTGAGGATGAGTATATCCATCCCGCAAGCGGCAATCAGATCACCGCTCTGACAGAGCCCAAGACTGGAGACGGTTTCCGGGAACGTCCATTCACGATACTGGACGCCGCCCAGCCCAGCTGAACGTAGCTTCTTGCCAAGAATGTCGCACCAGAACAGGACCTGACGTCTTTCGTCCCACACCGGGCTTTCCGCAAGAATGCTGATTTCGTCGCACAGGAGTCCTGCCTGATCGATCGCAGGCGCGTTGTCGAAATTTGCTGTTGTCATTTTCTATCTGAACCGTTGAATTGCGCAGCGTGGCGTTATTCGAAATATTCCTGATGTGCTTCGAAGATCTGCGACAGAATGCCGAGGACGCGGCGGAGATGCTGGCGCAGATAATCCACCGCGCTCTCCTCCTCACGCGCCTTTATTGCATTGTAGACGGCCTCATGCTCCGTCAGCAGTCTGGCCATGTGTGCTTCGTCGGTAATCGCCAGCGCTCGCAGGCGGTCTAGCCCAGCCTTTTCCCGGATCAACAGGGTCTCCAGCCTTTCGAGGCCGGTTGCGGCGGCAAGGGCGCTGTGGAACTGGTCGTCATGGATACGGAAGGCCTTTTTGTCGCCAAGCTCCATCGCCAAACGCTGGCCTTCCAGCGCATGCAGGATTTCCTGGTCCGCTTCGGCCGGGATGCCGGTCTGGCAGAGCCTGCGGGCAGCGGCAACCTCCAGCGCCTCACGAATGAACTGCGCGCTGCGGATATTTTTGTCCGACAGTCTGGAGACATAGGTCCCGCGGCTCGGCAGGGTGACGATCAAACCGTCATCTCGCAGCCGGCTCAACGCCTCGCGCACCGGGGTGCGGCTGGAGTTGAAGGACTGGCCAATCTCGTTTTCCGACACGGCCTGGCCCGGAAACAGCTCCCGCGAAAGGATGGCAGATTTCAGCGCCGAATAGATCTGGTCCACAACCGGTCGGTTGAAATCCAGTCGTTCCATCATCGGCACCGTGCCGCCTGTCATCGGGATCTTTGGCATACGCTCTCCAAATGTCTTTCTCTGTAACCGGTATACCGGAACACTGGTGTGTTGACAACCGGCATACCGGTATGCAATTGAATGGCCATGGGAAGGAGGCTCCCGAATGCAAAATATCAAGACCTGCGTCATCGTTGGTGCCGGAATGGTAGCGAAGACGCATGTGCTTGCCTGTGCGGCAAGCCCTGAAAAAATCCGCCTGAAAGCGATTGTTGACGGTGGCTCCGGCCGCGCGAAAGCGCTGGCTGCCGAAGCGGCAAAACACACCGGTCACCACGTGGCCGTATACGCGTCAATCGAGGAAGCCGCGCGTGACGGCGATGTCGATTTCGCCATCATAGCAACGCCGCCCAATGCCCGCGCCGATATCGTCGGTCCGCTTGCAAAAGCCGGCAAACACATTCTTCTCGAAAAGCCTGTCGCCCGCAACACGCGGGAAGCGGCCGATCTGGTAGCGCTCTGCCGCGATGCGGGTGTAACGCTCGGTATCATTTTCCAGCACCGCATGCGCGCCGCATCGCAAAAGGCACGCGAACTGGTCGCATCCGGCACGCTTGGCGAACTAGGCCTTTGCGAGATTTCGGTGCCGTGGTGGCGTACCCAGGCCTATTATGATGAGCCGGGACGCGGCACGCTTGCGCGTGACGGCGGCGGCGTTCTGATATCGCAGGCAATCCACACGATCGATCTGGCCCTGAGCCTTGCAGGCCCTGTTGCCCGCGTGCAGGCCATGGCGGCAACGACGCGTTTTCACAAGATGGAAACCGAGGATTACGTATCGGCCGGCCTTCGTTTCAAAAACGGCGCCGTCGGCTCGCTCGTCGCGAGCACCGCAAGCTTTCCCGGTGCGCCTGAATCCATTCTTCTCCATTTCGACAAGGCAAGCCTGCGGCTCGCATCCGGCCTGCTGCATGTCGACTGGCGCGACGGCCGCCAGGAAACCTTCGGTGGTGCCGCTTCCGGCACCGGCGGCGGCGCCGATCCCATGGCTTTCACGCATGAATGGCATCAGGGCGTTTTCGACGATTTCGTCGACGCCATTTCTTCAGGGCGCCCGCCGGTCGTCACCGGTGAAGCAGCTCTTTTGTCTCACAGACTGATCGACGCGATCATCAACTCAGCCGAAACCGGCAAGGAAGTGGAACTGCAGGATGAGTAAACCAATCAAGTTCGTGGCTCTCGGCATAGAGCACAGGCACATTTTCGGCATGGCGCAGAACATGCTGGATGCCGGTGCGCAATTTGCGGGCTGGTGGACGCAAGGCGAGCCGGACGTGGTCGAAGGTTTCGTAAAGCGCTTCCCGGACGTGCCGCGTGCTGCCTCCAAGGAGGATTTGCTGGCTGACCAAACCATCGATCTCGTCATCATTGCCGACATTCCGTCCAAGCGTGCCGATCTTGCCATCGCTGCCATGGAAGCAGGCAAGGACGTCATGTCCGACAAGCCGGGCTGCACCACGTTCGACCAGCTTGAGCGCCTGCGCCAGACCGTTGCCAAGACCAAAAGAATCTGGACCGTCGATTTTTCCGAGCGCTTCGAAGTCCCGAGCGTCACGAAAGCCGCCGAGCTGGTTGCACAGGGTGCCATCGGCCGCGTCATCCAGACGGTTGGCCTTGGTCCGCACCGCCTGAACCGACAAATCCGCCCGACATGGTTCTTCGAACGCGAGGCCTATGGCGGCATTCTCACCGATATTGCCAGCCACCAGATCGACCAGTTCATGTTCTTTACCGGGTCCACCGAAGTTGAGATCGTATCTGCCACCGTTGCCAATTACGCCAACCCGGGCGATCCGGGCCTGCAGGATTTCGGCGAAGTCGTGCTGCGCGGCGACAAGGGCCATGGGTATATCCGCGTCGACTGGTACACACCCGATGCACTACCGACATGGGGTGATGGCCGCCTGACGATCCTCGGTACCGAAGGTTATATCGAACTGCGCAAATACGTCGATGTCGGCAACACCGAGGGGACAGACCGTCTGATCCTCGTCAATGGCGACCGTTGCGAATATATCGACGCATCCGGTGCCGGCCTGCCCTACTTCGCCCGTGTATGCGACGATATCCGCAACCGCACGGAAACTGCCATGACGCAGGAACACGTCTTCAAGGTTTGTGACCTCTCGCTTCAGGCGCAGGCCAAGGCTGAAGGAACCGCAGCATGATCGGCGTCGCCATTATCGGCGCCGGTATCGGCGCACAGCATCTCACCGGTTATCTGGCGCTGCCGGAACGTTTCACCGTCAAGGCGATCTGCGATCTTGATGTGGAGCGGGCACGGGCGGTGGCTGGCGAAAATTCTTCCATCCGCATCACGGCGGATCTCGAAGAAGTCCTCGCCGATGAAAGCATTTCGCTCATAGACGTCTGCCTGCCGCCGCATCTGCATTTCCCCGTAATGCTGAAGGCCCACGCGGCCGGCAAGGACGTGGTCTGCGAAAAGCCTCTGGTGCGTTCGCTGGAGGAAGCAAATGCGCTGATGGACTCTGTCAAGAAGACCGGACGGCGCGTCTTTCCGGTTTTCCAGTATCGTTTTGGTCCCGCCCTGCGGCAGCTGCGCGCCCTCATCGACGCCGGACTTGCTGGCAAAGCCTATGTGGCAAGCTCGGAAGTTCACTGGAACCGTGGCGCGAGCTACTACGACATTCCCTGGCGCGGCACCTGGAAGGGTGAATGCGGCGGCGCGATCCTCGGTCACGCCATCCATGCCCACGACCTTCTGTGCCATGTCCTAGGTCCGGTGGAACAGGTCTTCGCCATGGCCGACACCCGGGTGAACAGGATCGAGACGGAAGACTGCGCCGCCATCAGCTTCCGCATGAAGAGCGGCGCGCTCGCCACCAGCTCGGTCACGCTTGGTGCAGCCGACGACACGTCCCGTCTGCGGTTCTGCTTCGAAGGCTTCACGGCCGAAAGCGGAACGCTGCCCTATCGTCCGGCGGAAGATAAATGGCACTTTGCAGCGCGGGCGCCGACCACGCAGGACCAGATCGACGCCGTTCTTGCAACGGTTAAAGATGGCGAAAACGGCTTTACCGGTTTTGTCGAGGCGATTGCCAATGCGATGGAGGGTCGCGGGGGCAAGGAAGTGACGATTACGGACGGCTTGCAGTCCATCGAACTCGTAACCGCAATCTACACGTCGGTACAGGAAGGCACGGCCGTTCGCCTGCCGCTGACCGCTGACAATGAGCGGCTCAAGGGTTGGGCTCCGCGCGCGTCCGCCACGGCATAATCATCTAAAGGGAGGAAACCAGATGAGCAGAAAATACAGCCTGGCGTTTGCCTTGGCCCTGGGGACGGCATCTTTTGCCGGTGCCGCTGAGGCACAGGAAGTTCGCTTCACCTGCGCCTATGACGGCAACGGCTGCGAAGTCCTGAAGGACATCCTGTCGCGTTACGAAAAACAGCATCCTGACGTCAAGATCGTTACGGATATCGTGCCCTACAAGGCGCTTCTCGAAGGCCTGCCGGTGCAGCTCGCCGGCGGCAGCGGCCCGGATTTCGCAACCGTCACCGATCTTGGCGGCCTCAATCGCTATTATCTCGACCTGACGCCCTACGTGGATGCGAAGTACTGGCAGGACAATTTCGGCGATGTGCTGAAATGGTATCGTAGCGGCCCCGACGACAAGGGCATCTATGGTATGCAGACGCAGCTTACCATTACCGGCGCCTTCATCAACCGCACCTTGTTCGATCAGGCGAAAGTCGCCGTTCCCGGCAAAGATGCGACTTTTGACGACTGGGCGAAGGCCGCAAATGAAGTGGCCAAGGCCACCGGCTCGCCATACCCCATGGCGATCGACCGCTCCGGTCACCGTATCGCCGGTCCGGCTATTTCCTACGGTGCGAAACTTTTCGACGCCGACGGCAAGCCGATCCTGGTCGACGAGGGCTTCACCACTTTCGTGAAGAAATTCGTCGAGTGGAACAAGGACGGCACCATGGCGCGTGACGTCTGGGCCGGTCAGGGTGGCAATACCTACCGCGATGCGGCGCAGGAATTCATCAACGGTCAGCTCGTCTATTATTATTCCGGCAGCTGGCAGACAGCGCGCTTCGACAGTCAGGTCGGCGATGCTTTCGACTGGGAAGTCGTGTCGCAGCCATGCGGACCGGCCGCATGCACCGGCATGCCAGGCGGAACGGGTATCGTGGGCTTCAAGCAGACCAAGAACCCCAAGATCGTCGCGGATATTCTGAACTTCCTCGCGCAGGACGAAAATTACCTCGATTTCACTGTCCGTACCCGCAACGTCCCGGCTCACAAGGCCGTCGGCGCAAAGCCTATCGACTACACCGGCGCAACCCCGGCGACCCAGAAGGCCATGAACGCGTGGCTGGATCAGGTCCCTGGTATCAGCCCCATCGCCTACGCCTATCAGGGCTACAAGAACAACCGTGCGATGTTCAACATTTCCGTCCAGCGCGTCACGCAGGCGATTGTTGGCGAAAGCTCGGTTGATGACGCCATGACACGTGCGAAGGCCGATCTTGAGGAAGCGTTGAAACAGGCGAAGTGATCCATCGCCTTCCGGCGCGGCCTTGCCGCGCCGCGCCGGATCGAAGGAGGACCATCAATGTACAGACTTCTTGCGCCCGTCATGGGCATCATAGAGCTACCTTTCGCCCTCTTGCAGAAAATGCTCGGGCATCGGCGCATCGCATGGGTGTTTCTGACACCCAATCTCCTGTTGTTTGCGGTCTTCGCGTTTTTGCCGATCGTTCTCAACATGGCTTATTCAGTGACCGGCAGCGAGCATATCCTGCTGTCGGAACGCCCCTCCGTGGGCGGCGAAAACTTCTCGGTCCTTCTCTCGTGCCAGAACTATTTCGATCCCAATTCCTGTCAGCGCGATCTTTTCTGGCGCTCCGTCTGGAACACGCTTTTCTTCGTCGTGCTGCAGGTCGGGTTCATGGTGGGCTTCTCGCTGATTACGGCGGTCGTGCTCAACCGTGACATCAGGGCACGCGGTTTTTTCCGCGCCGTCTTCTTCTTTCCCGTGCTGCTTTCACCGGTGGTCGTGGCGCTGATATGGAAGTGGATACTGCAGCGTTTCGGCGTCCTGAACGCTGCGCTCGATTCCCTCGGTATCGGTTCGGTGGACTGGCTGCTGGAGGCCAACCTTGCCTTTGGATGGTCGGTATTCCTGTCCGTCTGGGCGCATATGGGCTTTTACACGCTCATCCTGCTTGCCGGTCTTCAGGCCATTCCGCGTGACGTCTATGAGGCGGCACAGCTGGACAAGGCAAGCCCGTGGCGGATTTTCCGCCGGATCACAATGCCGCTTCTCGCCCCGACCATGCTCGTGGTTCTCGTATTGTCCCTCATCAAGGGCGTACAGACCTTCGATGAAGTCTTCGCATTTACCGGCGGTGGGCCGGGTTCGGCGACGACCTTCATCATTCAATTCATCTATCAGACTGGTTTTGCCGGAACACCCCGCAACTTCGGACTGGCCGCGGCGGCTTCGCTGCTGCTTGCCGTGGTTCTCGTGGTGCTGACTGCCCTGCAATTCCGGGCCAACAGGAGCAAAGTCGATGGCTAGGATTGGCGCATTTCTAACCCGCACACGCGGCAGAAACGGCAAATTGCACTGGACCGACTGGCTGTCTTACGCCTATCTCGGCGTTGCCGTTCTGATGATGTTCGGACCCGTTCTTTGGCTCGTTCTCTCCTCCTTCAAGACGGAAGCCGACCTCCAGCGGTTTCCGCCGCGCCTGCTTCCCTATGCGCAGGAAACCGTGGTCATTGACGGTCAGGCCGCACCTTTGCCGGCCTTTGTCGACAAGGAAGGCCGCAAGCTCGGCATGATCAGGCGCGTCGGGCTCGTCGCCCAGGTGGTGGATCCGGCAAAGCCCGGCGAAGTCATGAAGATGCCGTTCAACGAGCTGCGCCCGGCCGAGAAGGTTGCACTGGCGACGGAGAACTACACCGAGCTTTTCCAGCGCTTCAACTTTCCGCTTTATTTCTGGAACTCGACCTTCATCACCGTGACGTCGACCGTCATCATGCTGATCGTGAACTCCATGGCGGCCTTTGCACTGTCGAAATACAGCTTCAAGGGCAGAGGCGTGGTTCTGGCACTCGTCGTCGGAACGTTGATGATCCCGCAGACCGTCGTGCTCGTTCCGCTTTTTCTCATCACCAGCCAGCTCGGCATGATCAACAGCCTGTGGGGTGTGATCATTCCAGGAGCGGCCACACCGACCGGGGTATTTCTGCTGCGCCAATACATGTTGACCATCCCGGATGAAATCCTCGATGCGGCACGCATGGACAAGGCCAGCGAATGGAAAATCTACTGGCGCATCATCCTACCGCTGTCTGCACCGGCGCTCGCGGTGCTGGCCATCCTCGCCATCATGTGGCGTTGGAACGACTTCCTGTGGCCGCTTATCGTGCTGACGCGCAACGACAATTTCACCCTGCAACTGGCGCTCAACTCCTTCCAGGGAGAAATGACGACAGAGTGGAGCAATCTGCTGGCCATGACGGTGCTGACATTGGCGCCAATCGCGCTGGTCTTCATGTTCCTGCAAAAATATATCGCCACCGGCATCGCATCGACCGGCGGAAAATGATCCTCAAGGGAGGGAATGACACAATGGCAAGTATAGAGCTTCGTCAGGTCAAAAAAACATATGGCGCCCTCGACGTCATCAAGGGTATCGATCTCGATATCAAGCACGGCGAGTTCTGTGTTTTCGTCGGCCCGTCCGGTTGCGGAAAATCGACGCTGCTGCGCATGATCTCCGGTCTTGAAGAGCTGAGCGGCGGCGATATCGTCATCGGCGGCGATGTGGTGAACGCGGTTCCGGCTGCCGATCGCGGGCTTGCCATGGTGTTCCAGTCCTACGCGCTCTACCCGCATATGACGGTCCGGGAAAACCTGTCCTTCGGCCTGGAAAACATCGGCACTCCGAAAAAAGACATCGTCGAGAAGGTCTCACAGGTGTCCAAGATGCTGCAGATCGACCAGCTGCTTGAGCGGCGGCCGAAGGATCTGTCGGGCGGCCAGCGACAGCGCGTCGCGATCGGTCGCGCTGTCGTGCGCGAACCGCGGGTTTTCCTGTTTGACGAGCCGCTGTCGAACCTCGATGCGGAACTGCGCGTGGATATGCGCGGCGAGATTTCCAGCCTGCATCGGCGTCTTGGCAATACCATGATCTATGTGACCCACGATCAGGTGGAGGCCATGACGATGGCCGACAAGATTGCCGTGCTGCGCGCCGGAAAGCTCGAGCAGTTCGGCGTTCCCCTCGATCTTTATAATCGCCCCGCAAACCTTTTCGTAGCAGGCTTCATCGGTTCGCCGAAGATGAACTTCTTCGCCGGCGAAGTAGTAGCAGAAGGTCAGCCGTCCCTTAAAATCGCGACCGGCGAATTGATCCCGTTGCCGCAGAGCGGCTTTTCCTACGCACCCGGCCAGAGGGTCACGCTCGGCATTCGCCCCAACCATGTGCAGCCCACACCGGATGGTGCGGTGACCATGTCCGTGCGCACGGCAGAGCAGCTCGGCGGGGAATCCTATCTCTATGGCAACCTCGGTGACGGCAGCCACGTCACCCTGCATCTTGCGGGGCAGACATCGACATCAGCTGGCGAAGTCATCCGCATGTCGGCGCCGCTCCAACATATCCACCTCTTCGATACGAAAAGCGGGCTTACGCTGAAGCAGGACTAAGCCTCCGTCGCCACGCCCCCGTAAAGCAGGACCTTTGACATGACCGACAAAAAACTCCGTTCCTCCCGCTGGTTCGCGCCCGACGATCTGCGCAGTTTCGGCCACCGCTCACGCATGATGCAGCTTGGCTATTCGGAGGAGGATTTTGCCGGCAAGCCCGTCATCGGCATTCTCAACACTTGGTCGGAGCTGAATACCTGTCACTCGCATTTTCCCGAACGTGTGAAGGATGTGAAGCGCGGCGTTCTACAGGCAGGTGGCTTCCCGGTCGAGATGCCCTCGCTTTCGGTCGATGAGAGTTTCACCAAGCCGACCTCCATGCTCTATCGCAACATGCTCGCCATGGAGACGGAGGAAATGATCCGTTCGCATCCGCTGGATGGCGTGGTGCTGATGGGTGGTTGCGACAAGACCACCCCCGGCCTCGTCATGGGAGCGATCTCGGCCGGCGTGCCGATGATCTATCTTCCAGCCGGGCCGATGCTGCGCGGCAACTATGCCGGCAAGGTGCTGGGCTCCGGCTCCGATGCCTGGAAATACTGGGACGAACGCCGGGCCGGTAACGTGACCGATGAAGAATGGCGCGGCGTGCAGGGCGGCATTGCCCGCTCCGCCGGCGTCTGCATGACCATGGGTACGGCATCGACCATGACGGCAATCACCGATGCGCTCGGTCTCACTTTGCCCGGCGCTTCCTCCATCCCGGCGGTGGACGCCGAACACCAGCGCATGTCGGCAGGCTGTGGCCGTCGCATTGTGGAAATGGTGGCCGAGGAGCTGACCCCGGATCGTATTCTTACTGCGGCCGCGTTTCGGAATGCGGCCATCGTTGCCATGGCGACCGGTTGTTCCACCAATGCCGTCGTGCATCTGATTGCCATGGCGCGCCGCGCCGGTGTACCGATGACGCTGGACGAGCTGGACGAACTCGGCCGCGTGACGCCGCTTATCGCCAATGTCCGCCCCTCCGGCAAAGATTACCTGATGGAGGATTTTTATTATGCGGGCGGTCTGCGAGCCCTGATGAAGCAGATCGAAAGCCGTCTGGACTGTTCCGTGCTCACCGTTACCGGCCGCAGCATGGGCGAAAACCTCGAAGGCGCGCGGGTCTATAATGACGACGTCATCCGCTCGCTGGATAACCCTGTTTACGCTGAAGGATCGCTTGCCGTTCTACGCGGCAATCTCTGCCCGGATGGTGCTGTGATCAAGCCCGCCGCCTGCGATCCGAAACTCCATTTCCATGAAGGTCCGGCGCTGGTCTTCGATAGCTACCCCGAGATGAAGGCGGCAATCGACGATGAAAATCTGGATGTGACGCCCGATCACGTTCTGGTTCTGCGTAATGCGGGCCCGCTTGGCGGCCCAGGCTTTCCCGAATGGGGCATGTTGCCCATCCCCAAGGCGCTGATCAAGAAGGGTCACCGCGATATGGTGCGCATCTCCGATGCCCGCATGTCCGGCACCTCCTATGGCGCCTGCGTTCTTCATGTCGCGCCGGAAAGCTTCGTCGGCGGGCCGCTTGCCCTGCTGAAGACCGGCGATATCGTGCGGCTCGATCTGCCCCAGCGCCGTCTCGACATGCTGGTCAGCGAAGAGGAGATCGCCCAGCGTCGGGCCGCATGGCAGGCGCCGCCGCCGCGTTACGAGCGTGGTTATGGCTACATCTTCTCGAAACACGTTACCCAGGCGGATGCCGGATGCGATTTCGATTTCCTGCAGACGGATTTCGGCCGCACCGCTGGCGAACCCGACATATTCTGAGACGGGAGCGCGCAAAATGATGAAACGTTTGCTGATTACGGGCGCCGGCGGCAAGCTGGGCAGCATGTTGCGCGGCAGGCTCGGCCACCTCGCGGAGATCATCCGCCTTTCGGATGTGGTTGATATGGGTGCGGCGGCAGCGAATGAAGAGATCATCCGCTGCTCTCTGGAGGACGGTGGCGCCGTCCATGCGCTGGTGAAGGATTGCGACGGCATCGTCCATCTCGGCGGCATCTCCGTCGAAAAGGCTTACGATCCCATCGAGGCCGCCAATCTGCGCGGTGTCTATAATCTTTACGAGGCAGCAAGGCTTGCTGGCATGCCACGCATCCTGTTTGCCTCCAGCAACCACACCATCGGATATTATCCGCAGGGTGAGCAGCTATCGCCGCAGACGCCGTTTTTGCCGGATGGCCTTTACGGCGTCTCGAAGATTTTCGGCGAGGCAATGGCGAGCCTCTACCATTCCAAATTCGGACAGGAAACGGCCATCGTCCGCATTGGCTCCTGCGAAGAGAAGCCCACCAACTGGCGCATGTTATCCACCTGGCTCAGCCATGACGATCTGGTCTCCCTGGTAGAGGCCGTATTTCACGCGCCAAAACTCGGTTGCCTGGTCATCTGGGGCGTCTCTGCCAATGACGACAGCTGGTGGGATAATTCCCACGTCGATTTTCTCGGCTGGCAGCGGCGGGATAATGCCGCACGCTTCCGGGCCGATATCGAACGGGATGTCCCTCGCCCTGATCCGGATGCCGCAATCGCGAAATACCAGGGCGGCGTTTTCATAGACGAACCGATCCACAAAAACTGATGTGCAGACACTCACGCTATTCGAGGAGAATAAGATGAATACAGAAACCAGGGAAAAATTGATGACGGTTTCCGTCGCCACCCTCGCAACCGCACTCTACAAGCGCGGCCTGCGCAACCAGGTCATTCAGGGCGTCCACCCGCTTGGCCACAAGGGCGCGAACATGGTCGGGCCTGCATTCACGCTGCGTTACATGCCCGCCCGCGAAGACCGCAACCAGCTGGTGGAATTCCGCAACCCAGCACATCCCCAGCGCGTCGCCATTGAGACCTGCCCGCCCGGCCACGTACTGGTCATGGACAGCCGCAAAGACCCGAGCGCCGCATCTGCTGGTGATATTCTTATCACCCGCCTGATGGTGCGCGGTGCTGCCGGCGTCGTTACGGATGGCGGTTTCCGCGATGCTGCGACGATTGCGGAGCTGGATATTCCAGCCTACCACACCCGACCATCCAGCCCTACAAACCTCACGAAACACGAAGCAATTGAAATCAACGGACCGATCGGCTGCGGCGATGCCCCGATTTTCCCCGGGGATATCATTGTCGGTGATGCGGATTGCGTCATCGTCATCCCCGCCGGAATTGCCGACGAAATCGCGACAGAAGCGGTGGAAATGACCGCTTACGAGGATTTCGTGGTCGAACAGGTGAAGGGCGGCGCAACCATCATCGGTCTTTATCCCTGCACGAAGGACGAACACCAGAAGGCTTTCGCCGTATGGCGCGAACAGAGAGACCGTTCGGGCGCGTGAGTCGAACAGAACGCTTGCCGGTTTCGTCGGCAATGCCTTGAAGCAAGCCTGCATGGGTGGCGTCCCACTCATGCAGGCGGACTCGCATGTACAATAATACCAAGTCGCCGAAGCGACTGGGCCGACGATTTTCCCGCACTAAAAACCGGCCCGAAATGGGTTTCTGTCGATATTCGTAAAATGATCCCCTGGAGTTTGTGGTGTTTGGTAACACCCGCAAAAACACATTGACTATGCCTATATTTCCATTAATCTGGATATATGGAACAAGAACAGGCTATTCTCGCTTTGGCGGCGCTTGCGCAGCCAACCCGTCTCGAAACTTTTCGGCTGCTTGTGCGGCACGCACCGGAAGGCTTGCCGGCGGGTGACATCGCGCGCGCGCTGGTGGTGCCGCAAAACACCATGTCCGCGCATCTCAATGTTCTGTCACGCGCGGGCCTCGTATCATCGCAACGCCAGAGCAGAATCATCATGTATCGCGCGCAGATAGAACAGCTTCGCGACATGACGCTGTTTCTCCTGAAGGATTGTTGTGGTGGATCGGCAGAGCTTTGCGCTCCGCTGATCGCCGAGTTGACGCCCTGCTGCACTCCACACGCGGGAAAGTCCGCCTGATGTCCACATTTGAACGTTACCTAACCGTCTGGGTGTTTCTGTGCATCATCGTCGGTGTCGCCCTCGGCCATTTGCTGCCCGGCGTCTTCCAGCTCATTGGCGCGGCCGAGATTGCCAAGGTGAATATCCCGGTCGCAATCCTGATCTGGCTGATGATCATTCCGATGCTGCTGAAGATCGATTTCCGCTCTCTCACGCAGGTCGGCACCTACTGGCGGGGTATCGGCGTCACGCTGTTCATCAACTGGGCCGTCAAGCCGTTCTCGATGGCGTTGCTGGGCTGGCTCTTCATCGGCTGGCTGTTCCGCCCCTATCTTCCCGCTGACCAGATCGACTCCTATATTGCGGGACTGATCATTCTTGCCGCAGCGCCCTGCACTGCCATGGTCTTTGTGTGGTCTAACCTGACACGCGGCGAACCACTATTCACGCTCTCGCAGGTCGCACTCAACGATGCGATCATGGTCATCGCCTTTGCTCCCATTGTCGGCCTTTTGCTTGGCCTGTCCGCAATCACCGTTCCGTGGGACACGCTCGTCCTCTCCGTTGCCCTCTATATCGTCGTGCCCGTCTTCCTCGCGCAGTTCATCCGGCACCGGCTCATGGCGGACGGAACGTCACGGATGCTCGATCGCATTCTCGCAAGGCTGCAGCCGATTTCGCTGGTAGCGCTGCTTGCAACACTGGTTCTTCTCTTCGCCTTCCAAGGCGAGCAGATTATCGCCCAACCAGCCGTCATCGGCTTGCTTGCAATCCCCATCCTTATCCAGGTCTATCTGAACTCCGGGCTCGCCTATCTTCTGAACCGGATGAGCGGCGAACGGCACTGCATTGCCGGTCCGTCGGCACTGATCGGTGCAAGCAATTTCTTCGAACTCGCGGTTGCGGCCGCTATCAGCCTGTTCGGTTTTCAATCAGGCGCAGCACTGGCAACCGTTGTCGGTGTCCTCATCGAGGTTCCGGTCATGCTCTCGGTCGTCTGGATCGTGAACCGCTCGAAGGATTGGTACGAGGCGGCCCCAGCCGTTTCCCGAAACACAATTACCGAAAGGCAATGAGCATGGACGTCACCATCTATCACAACCCGGATTGCGGCACTTCGCGCAACACCCTCGCACTCATTGAGCACGCCGGTATTCAACCCACTGTGATCGAGTATCTGAAAACCCCGCCGAGCCGCGAGCAACTCGTCAAGATGATCGCCGACGCCGGGCTGACCGTCCGCGAGGCGATCCGCGAGAAGGGCACGCCCTATACGGTGCTTGGGCTTGGATATCCTGAACTGACCGATGACCAGTTGATCGATGCCATGCTCGAGACGCCAATCCTGATCAACCGGCCATTCGTCATCACCCCAATGGGTACGCGGTTGTCGCGCCCCTCGGAAGTGGTTCTGGATATACTTCCGGCAGACGCATTCAAGGGGCCGTTTACCAAAGAAGACGGCGAACAGGTCCTCGATGATGAAGGAAAGCGCATTGCCTGACACATTCCCCGCACTTGAGGGCCAGCACCTGCACGCGATTGATCTCGATGCTCTGCGTCCGGCCTTTTCGACACATAAGCCCCGCATTCTGATCCTCTACGGTTCGCTACGCGAGGTGTCCTACAGTCGTTTGCTTGCCTTCGAAGCAGGGCGGCTGCTCGAACGGCTTGGATGCGAAGTTCGGATATTCGATCCGAAGGGCCTGCCTTTGCCCGACGAAGCACCCGTGAGCCACCCGAAGGTGCAGGAATTGCGTGAGCTCTCGCAATGGTCGGAAGGGCAGGTTTGGGTAAGTCCCGAGCGCCACGGCGCGATGACCGGCATCATGAAGTCGCAGATAGACTGGATTCCTCTCTCGCTCGGATCTGTTCGCCCGACACAGGGCAAGACGCTCGCCGTCATGGAGGTTTCCGGCGGCAGCCAGTCCTTCAATGCTGTGAACCAGATGCGTATCCTCGGGCGATGGATGCGGATGATCACCATCCCCAACCAGTCGTCGGTCGCAAGGGCGTATCAGGAGTTCGATGCTAACGGACGGATGAAGCCGTCTCCCTATTACGACCGGGTGGTGGATGTCTGCGAGGAGCTGGTTAAGTTCACCATCGTGACCCGCGATGCCTCGGCCTATTTGACCGACCGCTACAGCGAGCGGAAGGAAGAAGCGGTCGAGTTGGAGAAGCGGGTCTCCCTGAAATCGATCTGACGACCTAGGTTGTTGCGGTGGCTGGCCGCCGACAGGATGCTGCCACCGCAACGAATGCCGTGATGCTGACCGCGCCGAGACATGCGTTTCCAATGAGTGACAGGCTCAGGCCAAAGTTTTCCATGGACGCCGCGAACGCGAAGGGTGCCCCGGCTCCGAGCGCCAGTCGAGCTGCCGCCATCTTGCCCGTGATCGCGCCATACCCTTCCGATCCGAACAGATAGAGTGGCAGGCTACCCTGCGCGATGCTGTTGATGCCTGACCCAAGCCCGAGGCAGATTGCGAACGCGACTGCCCCCGGTAGCCAGTCTCGCGTTGCCAGCAAGATCAGGATGCCGAACACAATCAGCACCGCCGACAGGACGGCGAGCGCTGGCGGCGACAGGTTCTTTCCGAAGACCATGTTGATCAGGCGGCTTGCGACCTGTGCCGGACCGAACAGAGATCCTATAACTACTGCCGCGCCACCTAGCCCGATGGAACCGAGCATCGGCACCATGTGCGCGAGGATCGCGGCAAGCGTAAATCCGAGAAGCGCGAAGGCGAACGACACCATGATCATGCTTCGGCGGCGCGCATCGTGGGGGATTGCTCCGATTATGGCTTCGCGAGGGACAGCCGCATCCGCATTCGGTCCGGTCTTGCCGACGCGCATGATCCAGACGTGTAGAGGCATGCAAAGGAACAGGTTCAGCGCTGCAAAGACCAGATAGATCTCACGCCACGACATCCATTCGGAAAGCGCGGCCGAGATCGGCCAGAAGATCGTCGATGCGAACCCGCCGATCAGCGTGAGGTAGGTGATGCTGCGGGCGGCGGTTCTGGGATCGCTTTCGACCAGCGTCGCGAATGCGGCCTGATACTGCACCATTCCGGACGATACCTCGAGCAGGATGATGGCAACGGCGAAGATTGCGACTGACGGTGACCAGGCACAGAGCGACAGCATCAAGGCCGCAAGGGCTGAGCCAACCGTCATCACCGTGGCGGCTCCGATCCTATCCATCTGCCTGCCGATATAGGTTGCCGACAGACCTCCGATGAATAGCGACACCGAGAAGACGCCAAATACCTCCGCCAATGTCAGGCCGAGGTCTTCCGCCATGCCGGGCGCAAGAATACTGAAACTGTAATAGAGAGTGCCGTAACCGATGATCTGCGTGAGGCCAAGCGCTGAGACGATGCCAGCAGGTACTTTCGAATTATGCAATGATATTGCCCCCACCGGAGGAAGTGCCGGCCGGACTGGCGCATCCATCGCTTCGCTCGACATTCTCCAGAATCGCCGGATGTTCAGCACAACAGTCTTCTACCAGGAATTTCACAAGCTCGGCCAAAGTGTCGTAGCTGGCGCTGTAAAGGATAGACCTCGATATTCGTCGTTGCGAGACCAGGCCAGACCGCTCCAGTTCCTTGAGATGAAACGACACGTTCGTTGCCGAGACGCCCATGCGCTCGGCGATTGCACCGGCGGCCAGTCCGTCAGGACCGGCAACGACAAGTGCTCGAACGATCGCGAGGCGCGTCTCCTGAGAGAGGGCAGCAAATGCCGAAAGAGCCTGATGCTGGTCCATACTTCAATAATCCTTGAATTATTGAAGTATGGATAGCGAACGGCGATGCCATCGGCAAGGCAATTTCTTCCGAGATCACACTTGCCCCCTGGAACATACGTAGGCGTTCGCGGCGACCGGGCTATCAGCGGCGTATGCTCTACGCCTTGCGCGCGTTCTTGTGAAACGCCTCTGATGCGAAACCGGCGAGTTCGCGAATGAAGAAATCGAGCACCGTCGAAGGCTTTTCAGCGGACCGCGTGGCAATAACGAAGGTGGACTGGATACGGGTCTTTGCTGCCATCAACGGCCGGAAAATTCCTTTCTGGACCCAATCATCTGCATAATGATCAGGCAGATACCCAACATAGTGGCCGGACATCACGAACATCGCCTGAGCCTCCATGTTGGAGGCCGAAGCGCGCGCCCGTGCCTGCGGAAAATATTGCAGCTCACGCATATTGGCATAGGGCCGCACGACAAAATCGAAGGATTCGATGCGCTCGACGGAAAGTTCGGCATCGGGAAGATGAAAGAGCTGGTGTCCCTTCGCGCAATACAGTGAATGCGCCTCTTCCCTGAAGCGCGAAAGCTTCAGGCCCTGATACGGCAGCGTTTCCGGTAAAAGTGCGATGTCGAGGCCGCCATTGGCAATTTCCGACAACAGGGCGTCCGGCGTGTCGATCACCAGCTCGATACGTGCTTCCGGCGCCTTTTCGCTGATGCGGGCGATGATGCGGTGAATGGGCAGGTCGTGATCGGTAATCGTGTTGTCCACAAGTCCCAGTCGCAACGTACCGGTAATACGGTTCTTGAGCGTACCGATATCGCTTTCGAAGGCGTTCAGCGCCAGGAACAGCACTTTCGAACGCTCATGCACGAGCGCGCCGCGATCCGTCAATTCAAAACCGGATCGCCCTCGCCGACACAGCTTGAAACCGAGCCTGTCTTCCAGCGCCTTGATATGGAAACTGACAGCGGACTGGCTCAGCCCGAGCGTGATTTGCGCGCCGAGAAAACTCTTGTGCTCCACGACGGCGCGGAAGACGGCGAGAGAACGAAGGTCGGATTGCGCGAGCTGCATGGGGACCGTTACATCAATTTTACAAATATAAACTCCATCAGTTTCCTATTTTTCTGGAATAATGTCCATGGTTTCCTCCTCCCCAATCACAAACCAATAAGGGAACGAAACCATGCAAAACCTGCCCACTCTGAAATCTCTCACGCTCTGCGCAGCTTTCGCCGTCAGCCTCGGCGCATCCGCCCATGCCGCCGATCTTCTGGAAAAGATCAAGGCCGATAAGGTTTTCACTGTCGCAACCGAGGCCCGGTTTGCGCCGTTCGAATTTGTCGAGGACGGCAAGATCGTCGGTTATTCCGCTGACATCATGCAAGAAGTCATGAAAGCCTTGCCGGGCGTTGAGCTGAAGCGTCTCGATCTGCCCTGGCAGGGCATCCTGCCAGGCCTTGCCGCCAGCCGCTTCGATTATGTCGTGACCTCGGTCACCGTGACGCCGGAACGCATGAAGGCCTACAAGCTCTCAGCACCCGTTGCAGATGCGACGATGGCAATCCTGAAACGCAAGGGCGATGCCGAGATCTCCAAGCCGGAAGATATCGCGGGTAAGCCCGTCGGCTCGCAGGCGGGCTCCGCGCAGCTCAAGGCGCTTGAGACGTTTTCCGCCGAACTGAAGGCGGCCGGCAAGGATGCCACGACGGTCTCCAGCTACACGGATTTCTCAGAAGCTTATGCCGACCTCGGTGCCGGGCGCCTGCGCGCCGTCGTCAACTCGCTTCCAAACCTTCTGGAAGCTGCACGCCAGCGGCCGGATGCTTTTGAAGTCGTTCTGCCGACCTTCGGACCGAAGACCTATTTCTCATGGGCGGGCCGCAACGATACTGACAGTGCGACGCTAAATGCCTTCATGGACAGTGAATTGGCAAAGCTCAATGCATCCGGCAAACTGGCCGAATTCCAGAAGAAATGGTTCGGCGCGCAGATGGAGCTGCCCGCCACTCTGCCGGCGACTGAGTGACCGGCAGGTCGAACCGGTCATGGACAAGATATCTTTTGCCATCTGGCCGGTTCTTCTGGACGGCCTCTTCACCACGCTGACCGTCAGCCTTTCGGCGCTTCTCCTGGGAGCGCCGCTGGCCCTTCTCCTCGCGGCCTGCGGTCGCAGCGGCCGCCTGCCCCGCCTGGCATCCGGTCTCTACATCTCCTTCTGGCGAGGCACGCCCATTCTAGTCCAGCTGCTGATCGTCTTCTACGTCCTGCCACTTCTGGGGCTGGATCTGACGCCGGTTGCTGCCGCAACTGTGGCGCTGGCGCTAAACACAGCCGCCTTCCAGTCGGAGATATACAGGGCAGGCCTGCAATCCATTCCAAAGGGAGAGCGGGAAGCCGCCGCCATGCTCGGCCTTTCCGCAGGTCGTACATTCCTGCACATTGAAGTGCCTCAGGCCTTCAGAACCATGTTGCCGGCACTTGTCGGCGAGATACAGGCTCTCGTGAAGAACTCCTCACTCGTTTCGGTCATCGCCGTCACCGACTTGACGCGCCGTGCCCAGCAATATGCGGCCACCACCTTCCGGCCACTCGACGCCTATCTCTCGGCTCTCCTGCTTTATGTCGCGGTTGGAGCGCTGCTTGCGGGAATAGGCCTCCTTGTCGAACGGCACCTGACAAAGGAAGCGACGCGATGATTTCCGGCTTTCTGAACGATATTCCTCTCTATGCGGCCGGTTTGTTCACAACACTGACAGTTTCCATTGCGGGTATCGCACTGGCCGTCATCATCGGTATCGTGCTGGCTGCGGCGCTACGGTCGCGGTACATGGCCATCTCCCTGCCGGTAAGGCTTTATGTGGAGTTTGCCCGCGGCGCGCCGCTCGCGCTGATCCTGTTTCTTTTCTATTATGGCGGCCCGCAATTGGGGCTGATCCTCAGCCCCTATGCCGCCGGCATCGTCGGTCTCGGCCTCTATGGCGCTGGCCCCTTTGCGGAGATTTTCCGCGCCGGTTTCAATGCCGTTCCAAGAGGCGAGATCGAAGCGGCGGGAATGCTGGGCATTACCGTCGGCGACACCTTTCTCCACATCCAGATGCCGCAGGCGCTGGCACTGACACTGCCGGCTTCGGTCGGCCAGGCCATTAATCTTGTCAAGGAATCCGCCGTTCTGTCCGTCATCACGCTCAGCGAGCTGACCAAGGTCGCCGGTACGATCAGCTCGATCACCTTCGCGGTCGTAACCCCTTATCTCACCATTGCCCTGCTCTACTGGGCAATCGTCGAAATCCTGTCGCGGCTCGGCCTCTATCTCGAACGCCGCCTTTCCACCGAAGGCTCCTGACATGAGCGAACGAACAGTTGTTATTTCCGCGCGCGGCCTGGAGAAAAGGTTCGGTGACAAGACCGTTCTGAAAGGCATCGATCTCGACATTCATATGGGTGATGTCCTGTGCATCATCGGACCTTCGGGATCGGGCAAGAGCACACTTCTGCGCTCGCTTGCATTTCTCGATCCCTATGACGCGGGTGATGTCGATGTCTTCGGCCGCCTGATCGGCTGGCGTGAAACCCCGCTTGGCCGCGAACGCGCCGGTCCGAAAGAACTGGCAGAGACGCGCCGCCCGCTTGGAATGGTCTTTCAGCACTTTCATCTGTGGCCGCATATGAGCGTCATCAAAAACGTGACATTGGCGCTCAGGCTCGTCCATGGCCTTCCCCAGGCCGAAGCGATAAAGCGCGGCCGCGCCATGCTGGATAAAGTCGGGCTTGCCGCTTTCGCTGACCGCCGACCCGACGGCCTGTCCGGTGGGCAGAAGCAACGCGTCGCCATCGCCCGCGCACTGGCGGTGAACCCTCGCGCCATGCTGTTCGACGAGCCGACCTCGGCACTCGATCCCGAACTTGTCGGTGAAGTGCTTTCCGTCATGAAGACGCTCGCGGCGGAAGGAATGACCATGGTCATCGTCACGCACGAAATGGGTTTTGCCGCACATGCGGCCAACCGTGTCGTCTTCATGGATGACGGCAAGATCGTTGAGGAAGGCGCGCCGCAGACGCTTTTCAGTAATCCGAAGAGCGAACGCCTTTCCCAATTTCTGCAAACCTGGCGCAAGCGCGCACTTTGATATCTGAAAGGACATCTCTATGACTGCCCACGGCTATGACGGCGGACGATTGAACCTGCCATTCGTCGGTATTTCCACCTTTGCCAAAAGTCCCTACGTCGAAAACTGGGACGCGATCGATGCGGATGTGGCGGTCCTCGGTGCCCCGTTCGATTTTGGGACGCAATGGCGCCCCGGCGCCCGCTTCGGGCCGCGCAGCATCCGTGAGGCCTCCACCCTGTTTTCCTTCGGCCACGCGGGCGCCTACGATCACGAGGACGACGTCACATATCTGGAAGGCGTGAAGATCGTCGATATAGGCGACGCCGACATTGTTCATACCGATACGGTGAACAGCCACGCGAATATTGAGTTCGGCGTCCGCAAGATCCTTAAAGCCGGCGCACTGCCTGTGGTGCTTGGCGGAGACCACTCCATCAACATCGCCTGCATCAATGCCTTCAGCGATCAGGAGCCGATCCATCTGGTGCAGATCGACGCGCATCTGGATTTCGTCGATGAGCGTCACGGCGTCCGCTTCGGACATGGCAGCCCCATGCGCCGCGCCTCGGAAAAACCGTGGGTCACCGGAATGACCCAGCTCGGTATCCGCAACGTCTCCTCCACCGCAAAGGAAGGATACGACTATGCCCGCTCCCAGGGCTCGGATATTCTCTCCGTGCGCCAGATCCGCAAACTCGGCGTGGACGCCGTAGTGGAGCGCATCCCCGCGGGCAAGCGCTATTATCTTTCGATCGATATCGATGGCTTCGACCCGTCCATCGCGCCAGGAACCGGGACCCCGAGCCATGGCGGCTTCATCTATTACGAGGTACTGGAACTGATTGCAGGTCTTGCAAAGCGTGGCGAGATCGTCGGCATTGATCTGGTCGAGGTCGCGCCTGATTACGATCACACCGGCTCCACCGCCATTCTGGCTGCGCAGATTCTGCTCAACACGATCGGACGTATCTTCATAGCTCGGAACGCATAAAAAACCGCGATCCGCCGGTACTGGATCCTTGGACACGCAGCGCGCAAGAAGGGCCGCCCTTGGGGCTTCCTGGAGTTCGATGGTCTCGTCAGACGTGAAGCCAAAAGCCCTCCCCGGGGGGAGGGCTTTTGTTTGCATTGATTGTAGCTATGGTTGCGACGGTTTTAAAAGTCCAAAAACGCCAAACGCGCCTCGCTGCACCACGCAAAAATCAGATATCAACGACAAGCCCCTTTGCCTTCAGGACGGGCTCCAGATTGCTAACTTCGATAACGGATTTGCCCTGCTTGTAAGCTTCAATGAAGCCCGCTTCAGCATCTTCGCGAATTTGCGAAAGACGTGCCGATTCCTGAGCGTCAGCACGACGCACAACCACCAAACCGTCCGCATCGCCAACAATGATGTCGCCGGGATTGACGATCTCATCGCCAATGATGATCGTATCGTTTACTGCGGCAATCGTTTCCTTGACGGTACCCTTGATGCAGACGCTGAACGAGAATACAGGGAAGCCAAGGTCTCGAAGCTGCAAGGTGTCACGCACACCGGTATCCGTCACCAGACCACCGATCCCCTTTGCAAGGCAGGCATTTGCCAGCACGTCGCCAAAGGAACCAGCCTCTTCGTACTCACCAGCTGAAACCACGATGATGTCGCCGGGCTTGGCGTAATTAATGGCCAGCTGCAACATGATGTTGTCACGCGGCGCGCATTTGACGGTAAAGGCGGGACCACACAGTTTCATGCGGTAATCGACAGGCTTGATGCGGGAGGAAAGTGCGCCCCTGCGACCCTGTGCCTCGTGGATGGTTGCCGGCGAAAACTTCGAAAGGGCTTCGATGTCTGCCTTGCTTGGCCGTTCTGCTATATCTTTAATGTGGATCATAAAACCTCCCACGGTAAGGCTGGCGGCGGGAACGTCCCGCCACTCGCATTGAGTTTAATTGTCATGTGTCAATCGTTGCCGTGGCTTGAAGCCAGGCGGGATCAGGGGATCGGGTCGAATTTCAGCTCGGAGAGCGGGACGACCTTGTCCGTACGGGTCATTTTGTATTCGGTATTCGGGCCAAGCCACTTGTCCCAGATTTTGTTTATCTCGCCGGAGGCGTCGAGTGTGCGCAGCACTTCATTGATCTTCGCTGTGAGGGCAGGATTGTCCTTTGCCATGCCGACACCGATCGGCTGATAGAGCATCGGCTCCTCGATCATGCGCATCGGTTTGCCCTTGGTCTTCGATTCATTGACGAACTTGGTGGTGGTCATGGTGTTGGCCACCATACCCCGCGCCTTGCCCTGCTGAACGGCAAGATAGGCAGAGGCAGTATCCTGGAAGGTCAGCGGCTCGGACTTGTTGAGCTTGATAGACATTTCAGAGGTCGAGCCCTTGGTGGAGGCGACACGCTGGCCTTCGTAATCCGACTTCTTCTTGCCGGCATCATCAACCGGCACGATCAGCATTTCCTTGGCGAGATAATAGGGATCGCTGAACTGAATCTGCTCGGCGCGGCTTTGTGTGTAGGCGAGATTGGCGACGGTGATATCGACGCGGCCAAGCTTGACTTCCGGCACACGGGCTTCCACCGACACCGGTTTGACTTCGGCCTTAACGCCCAGTTCCTTGGCGATCGCGTTGCAAAGATCAACGTCAAAACCGGCCATTTCACGGGTCTTCGGATCGGGTGCCGCGAATGGCACGACATCAGCAAAGGTTGCGCAACGAAGCACCTTGTTCGCCATGATCGTATCGAGTTGATCAGCCGCCGCTGGTGACGCGAGAGCGGTTCCAGCCAGTGCAACGGTAAGTGTCAGGCATTTCCAGTTCATGGTCAGTTCTCCTCTTATGATTGATTGGTATCAGTGGCGCAGATCGGAAAGGAACCGCTGCGCGCGCGGATGGCGTGGTGCTGTGAAAAACTCTTCCGGCGTCGCTTTTTCGAGAATTTCGCCGGCGTCGATGAACCAGATGCGGTCGGCAACTTCACGGGCAAAGCCCATTTCGTGGGTCACGCAAAGCATGGTCATGCCCTCTGCCGCGAGCCCCTTCATGACGGCCAGCACCTCTCCAACCATTTCCGGGTCGAGAGCGCTTGTCGGTTCATCGAACAACATGACGGGCGGCTCCATGGCCAGCGCACGCGCAATTGCCACGCGCTGCTGCTGACCGCCGGACAATTGCCCCGGATAGGCGCCAGCCTTGTCGGAGAGGCCTACCCGATCCAGAAGCTTCAAAGCTTTCTGGCGGGCAACATCAGGTGCGACACCTTTCACCCGGATCGGGGAAATCGTGACATTTTCGACAACAGACAGGTGCGGAAAGAGATTGAAATTCTGGAACACAAAACCAACTCTGCTGCGCAGAAGATTGAGTTCCTTTGTCTTGGTTGCCGCGTGAATATCCTGCCCATCGAGCGTGATGGATCCGCTGTTGATCTCTTCGAGACGATTGACGGTACGGATCAATGTGGATTTGCCGGAGCCGGAAGGGCCGCAGATGACGATAACCTCGCCCCGCGCAACTTCGGCGTCGACATTCTTCAAAACTTCGTAGTCGCCATAACTCTTGCAGACATTGGAAATGCGGATGGTCTGCTGTGTTGATGATGCCGTGTTTGTCATGGCTGCTCCGTTATGATTTTCGCCTGCGCCTGCAATGCCTGTTGCCGGCGACCGACCACACCGGCACGGCGTTTGGCGATACGCCGCTCGACGGCATTTGCGAGATACGTCAAGCTCCAGCAAATGGCGTAGTAGACAACCGCGAGGATGAGGAAGACCTGGAATGGTTGTGTCAGAAGCTGATTATTGACCTGACTTGCCGCAAAGGTGAGGTCGGGTACGTTGATGACGTAACCGAGCGTCGTATCCTTGATCGTGGCGACGAATGTCGAGATCATGCTGGGGATCATGTTGTAAAGCGCCTGCGGCAAGATGATGAAGCGCATTGCACCGAGATAGCTGTGGCCAAGCGCTCTCGCCGCATCCATCTGCCCGGCACCAAGAGCGACAATACCCGCTCTTACGACTTCGCTGAGAAATGCGCCCTGATAGATGACAAGCGTCGTCAACATGATGACGAAGCTCGGCACGTCTGCGCCGGTCCAGAGCGGAACGAGGAAATAACTCCAAAGGATGAGCATGAGCAAAGGCACGCCGCGCGTGACATAGACCAGCCCCGTTACCGGCCACCGCAGGAGCCGCCACTTGGACAGGCGCGCCATCGCCATAAGGATGCTGACAGGAAAGGCCAGTGCGATGGCAAGGGCAGACAGGATGATCGTGTTCGCAAGCCCTCCAAGCGGGCCGTTCGGATATTGCCCGATCAGCAGCAGCAACCAGTTGTCATGAACGATGGTAATCATATCGCCGATCATCCGCGTGCCCTCCACGCCGGATCAAGGCGCATCGAAAGATACGCACCGGCACCCATGATCAACAGCGAGAAGAAGAGGTACAGAACAGTTCCGACAAGATAGATCTCGAAGGTCTGGAAGCTGAGATTTTCAATTTCCTTGATGGCATGGGTCAATTCGGAAGCGCCGATAATGAGGGCGAGGCTGCTGTTCTTGAACAGGGAGACACTGTGATTGATGAGCGGCGGCAGGGCATTGCGCACGCCTTGCGGCATGATGATGAAGCGCATCGCGGAAAGATAACCGTGGCCCAATGCCTTGGCCGCTTCCATCTGTCCCGGGCTGACGGAGCGCAGGCCTGAACGCAGATCCTCACTGAAATAGGCTGCCTGACAGAGACCAAGACCCACCACGGCAAAGATCGCTTCGGCATTGTGACCGATCAGCCAGTCCGTCAAACCTGAAGGCAGGAGCGTGAATATCCCGAAGTACCACAGCATCAATTGCACGAGTGTGGGCACATTGCGGTGGTAGGAAACATAGGCCGCCACGGCGCGATCAGCAAAACGCGACGATGAAAACCGCACGCATAACAGGACCAGCGCAAGCGTCATGGCGAGAGACCAGGACCCGATAAAGATGACGAAGGTCATCTGCAATCCGTGCCAGAGCATTGCAATATACTGCGGGTCGCTCAGGATTGCCGACAGGTCGAAACCGCTCACGGCTTTTGTTCCTTCGCTGCGTCAGCTTGCGCCACAGTCTGCGGTTTGGCCGTCTGAAGTCCGCCCATAACCTGCAATGTCGGGGTGATTTCCATATGGCCGATATTCATGGAAACTGGCGCGGCAACGGCAAAGGCTATCGCGTCGGCAATATCTTCCGCTTTCGGCAACTCGAAACCATCGATGAAGCGCTCGCGCACGCTCGGATCGTTGCCGTGAACGTGAGTGAAGATATCCGTCGCCACGCGGCCGGGGCAGATCTCCGTTACGCGGACGCGTCTGCCGAATGCATCCAGCCTCAACTGGTTCGAAAGCATCGCGACACCAGCTTTAACGGCATGATAGGTCGAGTTGCCACCGAAATTATAGTTTCCGGCGATGGACGAGATATTGACGACATGCCCGCGATCACGCTCCACCATGCCCGGAACAATCAGCCGGCAAATGTGGAGAACGGCACGGAGATTCACATCGATCAAAAGGTCGATATCCTCCGCATCAGCCTGAAGGAACTTCTTCGGCCTGTCGACGCCGGCATTGTTCACGAGAATGTCGAACTGCACCTTGTTTGCAAGATCGGCAATTGCAGCGCGATCGGTAACGTCGATCGCGTGCGGTATACAGCCGGTGCGTTCGGCAAGTTCATTCAGGGCGCCGGCGCTGCGGGCAACCGCGTGGACTTCAATGTTTTCGCGGCAAAACCGCTCGACGACAGCGGCACCGATACCGGATGAAGCACCGGTGACCAAAGCGGTCTTGTAATCGGAGAATGGCATTCTGATCCCCTTTTTTGTTACCATCAACACTAGCGAAGCTTTCCCTGCTTGCCTAAGACCGATTATTTTTGGAGTAATAAGTAAGTTTTATGGAGACCCGCAAACAGGCAATTAGAGACGGGATTCCGGGATGTTCTTGTTCCAGGCAGGAGCTTTCCGCTCTGGCGCCCAGATTGCAAAACGCGTGCGAGCCTGTAAGCTGCGCCAAGCATGGATATAAGACGTCTCAAATCATTCATCGTCATCGTAGACAGTGGCAGCATCACGCGCGCCGCAGATATTCTGCATCTGGCGCAACCGGCACTCAGCCAGCAACTAGCCGCGCTTGAAGATCATTTCGGCCAGAAATTGCTCATCCGCAGCCAGCAGGGCGTGACGATGACGGATGCGGGACATGCCGTTTACCGCCATGCACAGATCATATTGCGCCAGATGGAACAGGCGCAGGTTGACGTATCGGCGGCGGGTAACTCAATTGCGGGACGCGTCTCTGTCGGTCTCGTCCCATTCAGCAGCGCTGCAACGCTTTCCGTGGAGCTGTTGGCGGAAACGCGCAAGCGACATCCGGGGATATTGATCCACCTGACGGAAAGTGTGGGACAAACCTATAGCCAGATGATCATGAATGGACGTCTGGAACTGGCCTTGATCCACGGCGTCGGACCAATCAAGGGCGTAAAATTCGAGCCCATGCTCAGCGAAGAATTTTATCTTGTCGCACATCGCGATTTCGCAATCGAAGCGGATTCAAAACCGGTGCCGATCGCCGCGCTTGATGGCATGCCCATGCTGATGCCACCCGCGTATAATTTTGTCAGGCGCGCTGTAGACACGGCATTTACCCGCAGCCGGATCAATCTGAAGGTCGTCGCGGAAGTGGAAATCGTCAGGACGCTTGCCCGCGCCGTTGCCAGTGGTCTCGGCGCAACCATCATGCCAAAAGCGATAGCCAACCGGATCGTCTCGGAAACGAGCGAACCACTTATTTGCCGGCTGCTGTCGCCACGGATCGAAGAAACACTGTCGCTCTGCATGTCCGACCAGAATTCGCTGTCTGAGCCGGCTTTTGCCGTCAAGGATATCCTGGTGGAACTGACGGAAAAATTGAAACTTTAGAGTATCCTTTGGCCCGGCAGCCGAGCCAAAGGATCGTTTTCAGGATCAACGCATATCCTGGCAGAACTGCGCAATGCGGGCGCAGCCTTCGCTCAACATCTCCATGCTCGTTGCATAAGAGATCCGGAAGTATGGGCTCATACCATAGGCGGCGCCCTGTACCGTTGCCACGTGATGCTCATCCACCAGCGCCATCACAAAATCCACATCGCCTTCGATTTTGCGTCCGCCCTTGGTGGTCTTGCCGATAAGCCCAGACATATTGGGATAGAGGTAAAAGGCGCCTTCCGGCTTATGGCAGCGCAAACCGTCAATCTCGCCGAGTTTGCTCAGAACAAAATCGCGACGGTCGCGATAGATAGCGGCGCGTTCTTTAAGAAGATCCTGGGGACCGTCCAGCGCTGCAATCGCTGCCGCCTGCGAAACAGTGGCAATGCCGCCGCCGTTCTGACCGTTTACATTGCTTATTGCGGCGATAAGTTCCTTCGAGCCGCTGGCGCAATAGCCCAGACGCCATCCCGTCATGGCGTAAGCCTTCGACACGCCGTTCATTGTCAGAACGCGGTCATAAAGCCGCGGCTCCACATCGGCAATTGTGCCGAATTCGAAGCCATCATAGACAAGATGCTCGTAAATATCGTCAGTCAGGATCCAGACATGGGGATGACGCAGCATAACCTCTGCGATTGCTTTCATCTCCGCACGGGAGCAGGCGGCGCCGGTGGGGTTGTTGGGAAAATTGAGAATGAGCCACTTCGTACGTGGCGTAATCGCAGCTTCCAAATCTTCGGCACGCAGTTTGAAACCGGTTTGTTCGACGCACGGCACAGCGACGGGAACACCCCCTGCGAATTTGACGATATCCGCATAGCTGACCCATGACGGGGTGGGAATAACGACCTCGTCGCCCGAATTGCAGGTTGCAAGCATGGCGTTGAAGATTACCTGTTTGCCGCCTGCGGAAACGATGATCTGGCTGGCATCGTATGTCAGATTATTGTCCCGCTTGAACTTTCTGGCAATCGCGGCTTTGAGCGCAGGCGTGCCATCCATCGGTGGATATTTCGTCTGCCCGCCAAGGGCTGCTTCGTGCGCGGCCTCGATTGCGTGAGCAGGCGTCGGGAAGTCCGGTTCACCTGAGGAGAGGCTGACCACCTTGACACCCTGCGCGGCGAGCTCTCTGGCGCGTTGGGTCATGGCGGCGGAAGCGGAGATGGAAACGTTTTTCAGGCGGTCTGATGTAGAGGGCATCTGCATGATCTTTCAGTAAGATTTAGAGAACGGGCCAACCAGAGGCCCATTAAGACGCGAGTTCTGCGGCAGGCGCGAGCGTTGCGCCGGAGGCGCTGATTTCACTACGCACGATACGCGCCAGCTCCAGCGAACCGGGCGTATCGCTGTGGACGAGGATGGAGCGAGCCGGCATTGTGATGATCGTGCCATCGATGGCTTCGACCGTGCCATTGGTCAGGAACCGGCGGACACGGGCGCGCACCGATGGTTCATCCTTGACCAGCGCGCCGGGAAGACCCCGCGCGACAAGGCTTCCCTTGGCGTCATAGGCGCGATCGGCCAAAAACAATGCCAGGGTCTTCAATCCAGCGCGTTTTGCCGCTCTCTCGATTTCGCTGTCCGGCGTTACGAACACCACAAGCTTCGGATCAACGGCAGAAATGGCATTCATCATCAAATCGGCAAGCGCCGGGTCGCGATTGACCATATTGCCCATGGCCGCATGAAAACTGAAGTGCCCGACTTCGACGCCTTCGCTTTTGGCAATCGCGATCAAGGCCCCGAGCTGATAGAGCATCTGCTGTCTCAACTCATCCGGCTGAAAGGGCATTTCGCGTCGGCCGAAGCCCGCCCTATCAGGCAATCCCGGATGCGCGCCAATGCCAACGCCATTTTCTTTGGCAAGGCGAACCATTCGCGCCATGGTATCTGGCTCGCCGCCATGAAAACCACAGGCAATATTAGCCGACGATACGATCTTCATCATCGCTTCGTCGTCACAGAGCCGGTAAGGACCGAAGCCTTCGCCCATGTCGGAGTTCAGATCGATCTTCATCGTTTCCTCCCTTTGCTCCCTGGTTGTCCGTCAACCCATCGCATTCAGCGCTCGCTTGACCATTTGTGAGGTCTGGCGAACATCATCGACGTATTTCGCAACTGCCCGCTCGGCCACACGCGCTTCCTCGTGATTGGACTTCACGAATTTGATCTTCCCACCCGCGCGTGCCTGTCCTAACCGCCACAGGTCGGCTTCGATCACGCCGGCAATCTTTGGATAACCGCCCGCCGTATTTGCATCGCTCATCTGGATGATCGGCTCGCCACCTGGCGGCACCTGTACAACGCCCGGCATCACACCGTGGGAACGCATTTCGATGGTTTCGGTCGGTTTGATAGGATCACCCGACAGCCGGTAACCGGTCCGGTCGCTGCGGGAGGATATGCGCCAGATCTGGCTCCAGAATTCCTCGCCATCATTGGCAAACAGCTTTTGTTCACCGGCCGGAATAGCACGTATCGGCAAAACGCCGTCCACCACAGGCGGGAAAATATCGCTTAAAGCCACGGAAGGCTCAACTACACCAAGCCCGTTTGATGGCAGCGGTAAAAGATCGGCGGAAGCCCCTATTTCCAGCCTGTCACCTTTTGCAAGCGGTCGCCCATCGTGACCGCCGAAACTGCCGCGCAGTGCCGTGCTTCGAGATCCCATCAAAACCGGAACGTCCACCCCGCCCGTAACTGCGACATAGGCGCGGGCGAGTTTCGGCGGCTGCCTCAGTTCCAGTATCTGACCTTCCTTGCCGATATGAGCGCACCAGGAAAGCAGCTCTTTCCCGTCAAGCAACGGGCGCCCATCCGTCCCGGTAACGGCAAATGTTGCTGTTTTCGTAAAACGCAATTTGAATGGAAAAGTCTGGACCTCGATGACGGCAGCATCTGCGGCATTACCGGTCAGAATATTGCCGATCTTAAGCGACAGAGGATCCATGGCACCGCCAGCAGAAACCCCGATGTCACGGTAACCGGGGCGACCGAGGTCTTGCACGGTGTTGAAGGGGCCGGTTTCGATAATCTCGATCATAGCTCGATCCCTGTAGGTATGAAGCGAACCGTATCTCCGGGTGCCAAAAGAGCTGGCGCAGAAGAGGCGGGATCGAACATCTGCAAATCGGCGTAACCGATGGAATTCCACCCATTCGGTCCGGTCAACATCGCCACACCCGTCTGCATTCCACCGATCGTCACGCAACCCTTTTCCATCTTGATCGATGGCACGGTTTTTCGGGGCATATAGATGCGCGCATCAAGACCATGCAGGTAGCCAAAGCCCGGCGCGCTCCCAAGCGCGAAGACGCGGTAGGTTGCCTCATGGTGAATCCGCACGACTTCGCGGTCGCTCAGCCCTGAAAAATCACAGAGGGCTGGAAGGTCGGCAGCGTATTCACCCCCATAATGTACCGGTATTTCAACTGTCTTCCCGACAATATCCAGACTGGCTGCTTTATCCCAGGCATCGAGCAACTGAGACACGATGGACTCTGGATCTTCAGGCGTTTCCTTAAAAATCGCCAGAAGGTTCGTCATGCCGGGAATGACTTCCGCAACACCTGCCCAGACTTTTACCGTTTGCGAAAGCGCCCAGATCCAGCGTTGTGCTGGCAGATCAAATTCGCCGGATGCTTCGAGCAAGAATGACCGGGAGCCTATGAACGAAACGCGCGCCTGGCCTTTGATGACGGGCTGGATTTCGTGACGAGGGGCTAGAGTGTTCGATGTCGCAATCATGATTGAAGCTCGATTTCGAACAGCGGATCACCAAAACCAACCAGAGCATCCTGCACGGCAAGCTGATTGACGAGCGAACCGTTACGACCCGCGACAACGGGGATGAGAATGTGGTCGATCCGGATAAATCCAATCACGTCATCTGCAGCAACCAAACGCGGAAGATTTTGCATTTTTGCAGGCAGAGCAGGCTTAGAAGAGCAGAAGAGACCGGCAATCGGCGCTTTTACCACCACTTTCGAAACAGCGGCCTTTGGTGAGCAAACAGTGCCGGCGACGGAAATTGCAGATCTTGCCGAGGCAGAAACAATAATGCGTACCTGACCCTCAGGCGTCGTGATTTCCACGCCGTCCACGCCTGCATCCGTCAGCATATCGGTCAAAGCTGTGAGTAAGACGGGGTCGCTAAAGTCGGGCCTGCTCATGCCGCGCTCCGTTCTTTTAGCCATTGTTCAAGATAGTGAATGTCTGTTTCGCCCTGCGCAAAAGCCTCGTCCTCAAACAGGGCGCGCAGGAGCGGAAGATTGGTCGAAATACCCTCCGCCCGTGTACCCGCAAGCGCTTGGCGCATCCTAACCATGGCTTCAGCACGGGTCGGCGCATGTACGATCAACTTGGCGATCAAGGAATCGTAATAGGGTGACACCCGGTAGCCGACATGGATATGCGTATCGACGCGAATCCCCTCTCCTTCCGGCAGCACAAGATCGGTCACGATGCCCGCCGAGGGGAGAAACTTATCGGGATCTTCGGCATTGATACGACATTCGAAAGAATGTCCGTCGCAGATAACATCTGCCTGCCGCAAGTCCAGAGGCTTACCCTGCGCCGCCTTGATCTGGGCCTGAACGATGTCGATGCCGCTCGTCATTTCCGTGACGGGATGTTCGACCTGCAAGCGCGTATTCATCTCGATGAAATAGAACTTGCCGTCTTCAAACAGGAATTCGAAAGTTCCCACCCCGCGATAGCCGATCTGTCGGCAAGCCTCGACGCAAGCCATACCAACCGGCTGGATCACATCGACCGAAATTCCAGGCGCTGGCGCTTCTTCGACCACTTTTTGATGACGACGTTGCATCGAACAGTCGCGGTGACCAAGCCAGACGGCATTGCCGTGCGTGTCGCACAAGACCTGTATCTCGATATGACGGGGATGCTGGAGAAACTTCTCCATGTAGAGGACAGCAGAGCCAAAAGCCTGCCTTGCCTCCTCCCTCGTCAAGTTAATGGCTTCATGAAGCAAGGCAGCTTCCTGCACCACTCGCATGCCACGCCCGCCACCACCGCCCGCAGCCTTAATGATGACTGGATAGCCGATCTCATTCGCGATACGCTCAACCGTTGCGGCATCCTCGGGAAGCGCTGTATCCGGTCCCGGTACACATGGCACACCGGCCGCAATCATTGCCCGTTTGGCAGCGATCTTGTCGCCCATCGTGGAGATCGACCTTGCGTCGGGACCGATGAATACGAGACCGGCATCTTCGACAGCCTGAGAAAAGGCGGCATTTTCGGACAGAAACCCATAACCGGGATGGATCGCACCCGCACCCGTCAGACGGGCAGCGATTAAGATAGCATTCTGATTGAGATAGCTCTTGGCAGCATTCGCCGGTCCAACACAAAGGAAGGTGTCAGCCGTTTGGCCATATGGAGCCTGCCTGTCCGCCTCAGAGCAGATGGCTACGGTCTTCAAGCCCAATTCGCGGCAGGCGCGCTGAATGCGTGCAGCAATTTCACCCCGGTTGGCAATCAGGACCGTGTCGAAACCCGGCATATCCGATGTGGTGTTGAGACCTTCCGTCACTACGCGATCTCCGCCAGCAAATCATTGGCCTCAACCTCGCCACCATCAACCTCCGTCAGATAGGTGATCCGGCCAGCGCGTGGCGCAACAATTTTATTGAAGACTTTCATGGCTTCGATGATGAAGAGGGCCTGCCCCTCCTCAACCACATCTCCAGCCTCGACAAATGAAGGTTGTCCCGGCGCAGAAGCGCGATGCAAAACGCCAAAAATCGGGGCATGAACGGAGGTGGCCGATGTGGTGGCAGGAAGGATCGACTCCGACCGATCGATCAGCGCGTCATCCCCTGCTTTGACCGGGATATTGCTGCCTGTCTCTGTTCGAGGTGCGGTTTTGAATATCCGCACAGTTACGCTTTTCTCTGTCACCATGAGTTCGGTGACGTTCGTTCGTCCGACAAAATCAATCAGCGTCTTTATCTTCGGCAGGTCCATAAGCGTACTCGGCATTGTCCAAAGCCACCCGGTAATCCCGCACGATCGGGGTCACTTTCGGTTGCCTTAGACCTAGCACGATAGGCTGTTTGATGGGGTCAGAAGAACTTTTGATGGAGGTGTTCAATGAATAGGGGCCGTGAGCCTGTTGGGTCCGCGAAGCTCGAGTGGGCGTAATGGATCGACCGCTGCACGCTATCAGAGCCCCACGTGGCTATACCGCCAGCAATTCATTTGCGGTATCCAAGGCCCTAAACGCAAGGTGCCCTCCGGGATGGGAGGGCTTTGTTGTTGATAGTCTTGAATATATTGGTTGCGGGGGCAGGATTTGAACCTGCGGCCTTCAGGTTATGAGCCTGACGAGCTACCGGGCTGCTCCACCCCGCGTTACCAGCGTAAATCCCTATTGGATTTATCGCGACCAGCGTAAATCC
>NZ_KB906081.1:0-243759 GCF_000381165.1 Agrobacterium sp. 10MFCol1.1
CTCAGCCCTGCCGATGCACTCAGGGTGGCAGAAGATCATTTTTTGCGGCACTTCCCGGATGCGCGAGATTTCGCTGATGTGGCAAAATATCTCGTTGCGAAAGGTAACCTGCACCTAGCGGCCTTCAATCTCCATCAGGCAGTGGAGAGCGCCTACAACTGCTACCTCCTGACACTGACAAACTATTCCCCTGCGTCGCACAATCTCAAATTCCTGCGTGGACTTTCCGAAGGTCGTGATCACCGTTTGATCGACATCTGGCCGCGCGACCGTCAGCGATTTACCACGTGGTACAACATTCTGAATGAGGCCTACGTCAAGGCACGCTATTCGAAGCGTTTCGAGGTTTCCGAAGAGGCGCTCACCTGGCTTCTGGAGCGGACCGCGGAACTTCACAAGCTGGTTGAGACGCTCTGCCGCGAGCACATCGAAAAGCTCGAACAGGCCGCGAACGCCAGCGACTGAGCTTCACCCGTAGCACAAACTCGTTTGAGCTCAGGTCGCAGCCACCGCAGCGTGATGAACCACAGGGTACAACCTATTCTTTCAATCCTGTTCATCGTCTCGTTTTGGTCGGCATGGGTGGCCGTCATTTCCTCGAGCAAACGGGATTCGGTCGCGGCTCGCTTGTCTACATCACCCAGGTTTCTTAACGCTGCTGGCGCTTGCCGCGATAAGCGTCCGCAGACGCCCTGTAGACTGGTAACCCAGTGGTGCCGACGCCACTCGTATAGTGAAGATGAACCGAAATGAAGTCCACGGGATGCGGCTTATGGACCTGCCTCGGTTCCAAACAAGACCTTTGGCGTCATTGACATAGGCCGTCATGATCCTTATGCGCCCAGGCGCGCTTTTTCGGGGAGGCGGATCGAAGTCGCTGATAAGATTAGCATTCCCGTAAGCAAGGACAAATGAAAATTCGAGTCGCGCTAGATATGGTTGCGTCCCGATGAGTTTTGCAGCCAATCTGGCTTCATATTTGGTGGGGCAGATGTTGCGGTGAATGTTGGCTAGATTTGGCCAACTGAGCTTGTTGACGTAGAGGTATTCGATCTTCCGGGATTTGCGACGTATCGTTTTGACCGCGAGGTTGTAGCAACGGCGTAATGACCTTGACAGAGCACCCTAGGAGTCTAGAGGGGGTTTCATGTTCATTTTGGGAGTGTAGACATGAAATCGCTGGCAGCCGTTTCGGCTTTTGTGGGCAAAACCTTTGCGGTCTGGGTCATCTTGTTTGCCGTGCTCGGCTTTTATTTTCCAGATACGTTCAAGCAGATTGGACCGTGGATCGTCACGCTTCTGTCGATCATCATGTTCGGCATGGGGCTCACACTTTCGGTCGACGATTTTCGTGAAGTCGTAAAGCGCCCGGTCGATGTTACCATCGGGGTGCTCGGCCAGTTCCTCATCATGCCGCTGCTTGCGGTCCTGCTGACCCGGATCATTCCGATGCCGCCGGAAGTGGCAGCAGGCGTGATCCTAGTTGGTTGCTGCCCGGGAGGGACATCCTCCAATGTCATGACATATTTGTCGAAGGGCGACGTCGCCCTCTCCGTCGCCTGCACGTCAGTGACGACGCTCGCTGCTCCTCTGGTGACGCCCTTCCTCGTCTGGTTGTTTGCCAGCCAGTTCCTGCCGGTCGATGGTTGGGCAATGTTCCTGAGCATCGTCAAGGTCGTGCTGGTTCCCTTGGCCCTTGGTGCTGCCTTGCAGAAGCTTTTGCCAAGTGTCGTCAAGGCGGCCGTGCCGGCTTTGCCGCTCGTGAGCGTCATCGGTATCGTTTTGATCGTCTCGGCGGTTGTCGGCGCATCGAAGGGCGCGATCGTGCAGTCCGGCCTGATGATCTTTGCGGTCGTGGTTGTTCATAATGGGCTCGGTTATCTGCTCGGCTATTTCGCGGCAAAGGCGACCGGCCTCTCACTCACCAAGCGCAAGGCAATCGCCATCGAGGTGGGCATGCAGAACTCCGGTCTCGGTGCGGCTCTTGCGACAGCGTATTTCTCGCCTCTCGCAGCTGTGCCCAGCGCCATCTTCAGCGTCTGGCACAATATCTCCGGCGCGTTGCTGGCCAACTGGTTTTCGGGCCGCGTGGACACGACGGCGACGACGAAAACCGGATAGGATCGCCGGACGAAGATTGGCCGACGGGATATGAAGCAGCCCGAAAGGGGTTCTTCGAAACATGACGCCTTAGATCCGTAACGTCTCGACCAAAATCGCCATCGACGCGGAAGCACTATCCGCGTCGATGGCCGAAGGCGACGATCAAGAGCATGAAAGTGTCAAAGCCCCGACCGCTTTCATATCGATATAGGTTTCGGCGGCAAGGTCGCTTGTTATCGCACCACAAAGACTGCCGGTGGTGACGATCTGTCCGCGCTTCAGCGTTCCATCCCTGTTGAGGGGGGAATTGGCGAAAGCGATAAGCGGGGCGAGCGGATCGATATTTGGGTGTTTCACCACCGCATCGAAACGAAGCTCTGTACCTTCGGTCACCGTCAGATGCGGCAGATCCCCGGTATTGTCGGCAAAGGTATCAACGATTGCCGTGTTGATTTCCGGCCCGAGAACAAATCCGCGATTGGCAAGGCGATCCGCCAGAAAAAGCGGGAAGGGAACCTGGTTCTTTTCCACCAGCCGGTAGCCGAGGAGCTCGACGCCGAGGTGAACGGCGTCGATATGCGTCAATATATCGGCCCTGCTTAGCGGGGTTGCGGTTGCCGCGGGTATGTCGGAGGCGAGGGTGAAACAGATTTCCACCTCGATGCCTTCAACGTCTCTTCCAGTAAAAGACGCGACGTTATCCTCATAGACGCCATAACAATCGACCATCGGCGCAGCAACCGCGTTCCCGTCCGGCCGGATCGCCAGCTTCCAGCCCCCCACCGTTTTGCCTGAAGCTTCAACGAAAGCGCGTTGAACGGCCATGGCTTCCTCAAGGCCGTCTGGAACGAGGCCATCCACCTCGATTGACGCTAGCGGAATTTTGCTGCTGTTCAGGCCTGCTTTCAGAAGGCGCTGGGCCAGTTTTTCGATCGCCGTCATCCAGTCATCATCCCTCATTCTGTCTATTGGCCGAATGCTGTCACGATTTGGCGCTGCTTGCCAAGGCCATCAATGCCAAGTTCGACGACATCTCCGGCTTTCAGGAAGACCGGCGGCTTCATTCCAAGGCCGACGCCCGGTGGTGTGCCGGTCGTAACCACGTCACCTGGCAAGAGGCGCATGAAGCGGCTGATATAGGAGACGAGAGTGGCGATAGGAAAGATCATCTTCGCGGTCGATCCGGTCTGCATGCGCTGGCCGTTGACATCGAGCCAGAGTCCGAGGTCTTGCACATCGTCGACTTCGTCCGGGGTGACGAGCCATGGGCCTAGCGGGCCGAAGCCAGGGCCACTTTTTCCCTTTGTCCATTGGCCGCCGCGCTCGATCTGGAAGGCGCGCTCCGAAACGTCGTGACAGACGCAATAACCGGCGACGACGGAAAGCGCGTCCTCTTCGCTGACATTGTAGGCGGGCTCGCCGATTACGAAGGCGATTTCCACTTCCCAGTCGGTTTTTTCCGAATCCTTCAGCAGCACGATCGGATCATTCGGCCCGGAAATGCAGGAGGTGTGTTTGTTGAACAGCACCGGCTCCTCCGGGATCGGCGTGTTGGTTTCGAGTGCGTGGTCGCTGTAATTCAGGCCGACTGCCACGAAATTTCCGACTGCGCCGACACAGGCGCCGATCCTGACATCTGGTGACACGATGGGAAGTGACGAGAGATCGATTTTGCCAAGGTCAGCCAGAGAACGGCGCGAAAGCGTCTGACCGGTGATGTCGGTGATAACGGAAGAGAGATCGCGGATATTTCCATCGGCATCGATTGCTGCCGGCCTTTCATGACCGGATGGCCCACAACGGAGAAGTTTCATGCTGTTTTCCTTATGCTGCCGATTGCTGAAGGGCGTTTTCGCCCAGCGAAAATTCGAGCCGGTAAAGCCCGCTTTCCACCGACCCCGTCAGCTCCTGTTTCGACAGTTTATGTGCCAACGCGTCGCTGGCATTCGTTACGGAAAGGGCGGATCCGCCTTCGATGAGGATGATCCAGTTGGGCACGCCCACCTGCCGACCCTTTCGCTCTGCTGTCGCAAGGCTGCTTGCGCCATTGTCCGCAATGCACAGGTGCACGCCGCTGACGCCGTTCAGTTTGCCGATCTCGGTCAGCGCTTGTGATAGCGCATATCGCAACGCTGCCTTCCGCCCATCGGCGGCATCAAACCGGAAGGTGGCGATAAAGCCGCCGTCACCACATGCATGGGAGTATTCGGTGTTGCACACGCCGCGCGTCGTGTTGCGAAAGTCGGCGGTCGATTTTTTAGTCCAGGGCGTGGGGCTGTTCAGCCGCTCCAGGTAGGGCTGGCCAACCAGCACCTGTGCGTCCGCCGCTTCGTAGAGCGTGAAATATTCCGGCGTGCCCTGTTCGGCGACATAGCGGCGTCCGCGCAGGAAGCCGGGGATCGCCACGCGTTCCGGAATATGCTCGCGATTATGCCATTCGATGAAGTTTTCGCGGCCTTCCGGCAAGATGTCGTTCCAGATGGCGACGACGGCTTTTCCCAAAAGAGACATAGGTTACCTCAATATGTTGCACGACCGCCGGACAGGTCAAAAACCGCGCCGGTCGAAAAACTGCATTCGGAAGAAGAGAGCCAAGCCACCATATTGGCGACCTCGGCGGGTTCGAGAAAACGGCGCATCGGGATGCGCGAGAGAATATCGTCCAGCCGTTCCTTCGGCGCGTCGATGCTCATCGCCGTCAAGGAAGCGGCGGGTGTGATGGCGTTGACGAGGATGTCCGATGTCGCCAGTTCCTTGCCGAGGCTTTTCGTCAGCGCCACCAACCCCGCCTTGGCGGCGCTGTAGGCGGCGGCCTGATGCATGCCCTCTTTTGCCTGGATCGAAGCGACATTGACGATGCGGCCTGCGCGGCTCCTCTTCGCCGTCTCGATCATCAGCGGTACGAGGGCACGGCAGACAAGAAACGAACCGATGAGATTGACGTCGATGATCCGACGGAATTCCTCCACCGGGATTTTCCAAAGCGGCGCGATATTGCCGACAATGCCGGCATTGTTGACAAGAATATCGAGCCTGCCGATTTGGCTGCGCAATTCGGCGGCAGCCACGTCGATGCTTTTAGGTTCGGTAATGTCGACACCGGATGACGTAAGGCCGGCAAACTGGTGTTGTTTTACGCAGGCTGGCAGGTCCCAATGGACGACCGTCGCTCCGCAGTCGCGAAGGCGCTGGCTGATGGCGGTGCCAAAGCCGCCCGCAGCGCCGGTAACAACCGCCACCTTGCCCTCTAAATCATAATATGTGGACATGTTTTAAACCATTGTTCCGCGTGCCAGCCCGGCGGCATCCGCCGGACTGGGAGCATCCGTGCTTATTTGGCGATCAGGCCGTTGGTGAAGAAGGCGTTTGCCGGCATATCGGTCTTGATGTCCTGATATTCCTTCATCAGGTCGAGTGTCTGCTGCCAGTCGGCAACAGCCATTTCTCCGAGCGGTGCGGAGGGTGCCGTGGGCGACGGCAGAAGCTTGAGCGAGATTTCAAGCTGCTCTTTGAGGAGTTTCGGATCGCCGGTAGGCTTTTCCTTGACCGCTGCCGCAACCGCCGCATCAGGATCGGCCTTGGCCGCTTCGATGGATTTCAGCGATGCCGCGACGAAACGTTTGACGAGGTCCTCGTTGTTGTCGATGAGCTTCGTGTTGGTGACGATGGTCAGGCCCTGCGTGTTCACACCGAGTTCCGCAAAGGAAAACACCTTCTGTTGCAGGCCTTTGGAATTCAGAACCACCACCTGGTTTTCAAGCCCGCCGAGGATGCCTGCTGCGCGATCCTGCATGATGGCGATGATCTTGCCGGGGCCATCCACATTCAGAATGTTGACTTTGGAGGAGTCGACGTCGTTTTTCTTCCAGATGGCTGGCAAGAGGGCGAGAGATGCTTCGCCGGCACTGGCGGCGACCGTCTTTCCTTCCACGTCCTTTATGGAGTTCACGCCGGAATCCGCCCGGAACGTCATCGCATAAGGCGAGGTATTGAGCAGCCCAAGCACGGATTTGACAGGCGCGCCTTTCGAAGCGCCGGCAATCACGCTCCCGCCATCGGCAATGCCGAACATATCGCCGCCGGTTGCGACGGATTGCACGGTGCGTGCCGAACCCTGACCTTCGCCGATTTGCAGATCAATGCCGGCGTCCTTGTAGAAGCCCTTTTCGGCGCCGTAATAAAAGATGGTGTGGACGCCACTCAAAAGGAAATTGAGGCGGAGCGTCACCTTGTCTTCGGCTGCGGCCGATTGCACACCCGCCAGGCCGACGGTAAGGGCAAGCACGCCGCCCGCCAGTGTTTTCTTCATTGTATTAAACATTTTATCCTCCCTTTTTAATTAAAGTCCTGGTTCAGGTCGTGCTCTTGCCCACGGTGAAATCATCTCGGCGCTGGGAAACATGCCAGGGGATGGCAAAGCGCTCGATCAATTCCACAATCCCGTATAGAAGCAGGCCAAGCAGGCTCAGCACGATGATGACGGCGAAGGTCATGCTGGTGTTCATGTTGCCGTTGTAATTCAGAAGCAGATATCCGAGCCCGTTATCGGAGGCGACGAACTCCGCCACCACGGCTGCAGTGGCAGAAAGTGCGGCAGCGACCTTAAATCCCGCAAAAAGGGAGGGCAGGGCGCCCGGCAGTTCCACTTTCCAGAAAATCTTCAGGCGTCCGGCCCGATAGCTTTTGGCGAGATCGTAGACCTCCGGCTCGATGGATTTGAAGGCCACGATGGAGTTGACGACGATCGGGAAAAAGGAAAGCAGGAAGACCAGCAGGATTTTGGACGGCAGGCCGAAGCCGACCCAGATGATGAAAAGCGGTGCGATGGCGATCTTCGGGATGATTTGCAGGATCACCAGCAGCGGGTAAAATATCGCCTCGAAGGGACGCGAATAGACCACCAGAAGCGCAAGAAGCGTTCCCATGACCACCGCCACCAGAAACCCCAGCACCATCGGTTGTAGCGTATAAAGCGATGCCGTGACCACGATCGGTATATTGTTAAAAAGGTCCGCAAACACTCTGCTCGGGGCCGGCAGAATGTATTCCGGCACCTTTAGCGCTCTCACCGCAATCTCCCACACGACCCCTGCGCCCACGAGACTGGCCATCGTGTGGGCTTGGCCTTTGACGGCCCCCATGACTTTCGAAAACATGTTTCCTCCCGAAATTGCCCGGCCGTTCACCGTGCAATTCTAATATTGGAACAATGTTCCATATGGACTGATGTTTCGTCAAGTGGTAATTCAGGCAGGACAAGAGGATTGGAATGCAGCGGGAGGAGTGCATGTTGCAGAAGAAAACCGAAAGGAAGACCTATGAGGCGGGCGTTTTGCTGGAGGGTGTCAGTAAATATTTCGGGCACCCGGATGCGCCGGTCGTGGCGCTGGAAAAGCTCGACCTGACGATTGGCGACGGGGAGTTCGTGGCAATTGTCGGCCCTTCCGGCTGCGGCAAATCAACGATGATGCGGCTGATCTCACGGCTTTCGCACGCCAGCACCGGAAAGATTTCCGTTTTTGGCGATGTTTCAAATAACCCGCCGCCCGGCATGAGCATCGTTTTCCAGAATCACGTGCTTCTGGCCTGGAGAACGATTATCGATAATGTGCTGTTCCCGGCCGAAATGACAGGCAGAAACCGTGAGGAACTGAGACCCCACGCATTGGCGCTTCTTCAATCCGTCGGCCTGAAAGACTTTGCCAACCGGTATCCGCACGAACTATCCGGCGGCATGAAACAGCGCGCATCCATTGCGCGTGCGCTTCTGCTTCAGCCCAGGCTTTTGCTGATGGATGAGCCTTTCGGTGCGTTGGATGCGCTGACGCGCGAACAGATGCGTATCGACCTTGAAGCGCTCTGGCTGAAAAATCGTATGACGGTGGTGTTCATCACCCATTCCATCGACGAGGCGGTTCTTCTGGCGGACCGCGTCATAGTCATGACGCCGCGGCCGGGCCGAATTGAAAAAGTGCTGGAGATCGACATGCCGCGTCCGCGTGGACTGGCGGCACGGCGCGAGCCGGAATTTATCGAAAAATCCGAGGAGATCACCGAGATATTCCTATCGCGCGGCATTCTGCAGCGCCATGCCTGAACCGGCGGCGTCTCCTGGTTTTCGTTGAAGCCAAAGACGCCGCAACAGCCTATTTTCGCATCGCCTTGGGGTTCCCTCCCGATAGTGGCCGTGCACGTCGACCGGAGAGTGAGATGGAAAAGACGATCAATGTACCAAGCGGCGGTGTCGAGCGGACGATCGCCATGCTGGAGCTTCTTGCCTTGGCCGAGGAGCCGCTGAAGCTTTCCGATGTCGCACACCAACTCGATATTCCCAAAAGCGCTTGCCACCGTATCCTGACATCGCTCATCGACAACGGCTGGGCGTGGCAGAGCCAGGAAAGCGATTGTTATGCGTTGACCATGCGCATGGCGCTGGTGGGTCAGAAACAGCTGGCGCGCCTGCAGGTATCGGATCTGCGCCAGCCGATCCTCGACGATCTTGCGGAGCGCACCCGTGAACTCGTTCGCCTGACCGCCGTGCAGAACAACACTCTCGTGTGGGTCGGCTCGGCGCGCGGCCGCCGTTCCGGTCTGGTATTCGAGCCTGATATGAGCGCCGGCATCGTTCCCTACGCTACGGCGAACGGCAAGATATGGCTGGCAAGCCTCGACAGGGAGCGGGCGCTAAGGATCGCTCTCGACGCCGGATTGGGCCAACCCGGACAGCAGGCCGCCAATGCCATCAACACCATCGAGGCACTAAACAAGGAACTCGATGCCGTCTCCCGCCTCGGTTACGGGCGCGCGGTTGGCGAAGCCGAGGAGGGGGTAGGGGCAATCGCGGTTGCCATCCGTCAAGGTAAGGAAGTTGTCGGCACCATGAGCGTTGCCGCGCCGCTCACGCGGTTGACCGATGAGCGTGTGGCAGAAATTCTGCCGCTTCTGATGAGGGCAGCGAGCGACATGGAAATCGCCTGGTAATCGGCGTCAATCGGTCGGGGGCACCTGATAAGGGGAGTTTAATATGGATCGGGCGGCAATGCCGCCCGATAACTGTCTGACTTAGGCCACGTCCGCATCGAACTGGATGCTGTGCAGGCGTTTGTAGAGACCATCCGTTGCAAGCAGCTCGCGACGGCTTCCCTGCTCCACAACCTGACCATTATCCATGACGACAATCTTGTCGGCCCGGTTGATCGTGGAGAGCCGGTGAGCAATGACAATCGATGTCTTGTTAAACGTCAACCGCTCAAGCGCGTCCCGGACAAGCGCTTCGGATTCGGAATCGAGCGCGCTCGTTGCTTCGTCGAGGATCAATATGTCCGCATCTCTCAGCATGGCGCGGGCGATGGCAACACGCTGACGCTGGCCACCGGACAGACCGGAACCGTTTTCGCCAAGCTTGCTGTCATAACCATCGGGCATGCTCATGATGAAATCATGTGCGTTGGCCGCTTTGGCCGCAGCGATGATTTCCTCATCGGTAGCGTTGTCACGACCGACAGAAATGTTGTGCTTCACCGTTCCCGAGAAGAGGAAGGTTTCCTGACCCACGTAAGAAACATGCTCGCGCAGGCTTGCGAAGGACACATCGCGCAAATCCATTCCGTTGATCTCGACCGAACCGCTTTGCGGATCATAAAGACGCATCATGAGGTTGATGATCGTCGACTTGCCGCTGCCGGAAGGCCCGACCAGCGCAGTCATCTTGCCACCCTCGAAGAGGACACTGACGTCCTTCAGAACCGGCTGGTTGGCAACATACTCGAAGCTGACGTTCTTGAGTTCCACATTGCCGCTTGCCTTGGGGAGCGGCTGGGCATCCTTCTTTTCGGCAAGTGTCAACGGAGCGTCCAGAACCTCGAACATCATACGCACGCCGATCATACCGCCCTCGATCTGGACACGCATACGTGCCAGACGCTTGGCTGGCTCATAGGCGAGAAGCAGGGCAGTAATGAAGGCCATCAGGTCGCCCGGCGAACCACCTTTTTCAAGAACGGTGTAACCGGATACGGCGATGACGACTGCAATGGCGAGACCGGACAGTGTCTCCATGATCGGGCTGGTCGCCGCTTCAAGCTTCGCAATGCCATTGGCGCGTTGCTCGACATCGGATACCGCCTTGTTCATGCGCTGGCGCATCAGCTTTTCAAGCGAAAACGCCTTGATAACGCGAACCCCAATGCTGGTTTCCTGCACGACGTTGACGATCTCGCCGAGCGAAGCAAGTTCCGCTTCCATGATGTGGCGCACACGCCGCAAAACCAGGCGAACACTGAAAATCGCCAGCGGTCCTATGATCATCGAGATCGCGCTCAGAAGGAAATTCTGGGCGAACATTACGATGATCAAGCCGATGAGCGAAAGAAGATCGCGGATAAAGGATGTGACAATGGTATCGATGACGCTACGGGCAGCCTGCGCGTTATACGTAACGCGAACGAGCAATTCCGACGATGGCAGGTTCTGAAAGAACGAAACGCCCTGCTTTAGAAGCCTGTCATAGATTTTGCGCTGCTGTTCGGCAACAATACTGTTGCCTGCCTTGCTGAGATAGTAGCTCTGTACGAAGGTGGCGAGACCTTTGACAATGAAGATTGCAGCCACTGCAAACGCAATCTCCAGAACAACGTCAAAACCCTGCTTCAGATAAACACTGTTGACGATATCGCGCATGATCCATGCGCTGAGAGAGGTTGTGCCGGCAACGACAACCATCGCCACAATTGCCGCACTGTACCAACCGACATGTTTTTTGAAGTTCTCTTTGAAAAGCCGCACCAGCAACTTCTTGTCGTTTGGCGACAAAAACGATCCGATCACAGAAATATCCTTATTTGGTGTCGACGCCCACACAGATTCCAAATTGCACATTCAGCTGCATGTTATTCATGCGGGATGGCTTTCTCAGTTTCCACTCGCTGCCGTGCCAAGCTCGATAATCTCTCTCGCGCCCTAGCAAAAATGCGCGAAAGGCTCTGGTAGGTAAAGAGCCCGACTTATTTGAGACCACGCCAATAAGCCTAGCGATCTAAAGTGTCAACATTGAGCGTTGATGCGGCCATGAAAAGGCGTGATCGGAACATAAATAACGATGAGCGAATATCGTTACTCAGAGCAACAGATTGGGAGGTACTGCGCGTGGCGAACCCCCAATGTACGTCTACAAGGCGCTGGCAATTCCAAGTGCGGCATTTTTCCAACTGTAATGTGGCTCTGGGCGTTTGACTCGCTGCGTGATTGACAAGCTGGCTGGCTAAAATCTATATCGACGCGAAGTCGCGAAAGCTCTCGCCTGAAACGTTCTGGCTTATTGGTGAACGGTGCATTATCCCATTCACTGATTGCAGGAGAATTTTTGGTTGCATCCCCGATGACCGTCGTCGGGCCAGTTCAAAGCAGGCAGGTCAGTGAATGTCCGATGTATTTTTTGATTTATCAGAACTGTATTTGAATTCCGGCGTGAAATTCAAATATTACGGTATAGCGCGAACCGTAATGGAAGTTGCATACGAGCTTACAAAGCTTGACGCGTCCATTCGATACGTCATATACTCACCGTTGCATCGGCGTTTCTTTGAGGTTTTCCCACGCGTAGGCGATGCGTCTCCAACGGGCGTACTTGATCCGAATATTCCTTCTTCGGCAACGCCTTTGCGCCTTCGTCAAAATTTATATGATAAAAACGTTATTAAAAACGCGCTTTACCGGATTCTGCACAAGATCGTTCAGCATCGCAACAGGAAGCGCTGGGCCACCGTTCCCGTTGGGGCGGTTAAGGATGTAGACCTCGACGGGCAAATCTTGATTGCGCTTGGGCGTCCGAAGATAATGTCAGACTATCTGATGGCTCTCGCTGAAAATGGCACCAAGCCGATTTTCATCCCGCTTCTTCATGACATGATCCCCTTGCATGATTTCACCCATCGAAATCAGTTTTCGTTCCCGAGAAACTTTATTTATGACAATCAGGTGGCGATCACGGCTGCGTCTATGGTTCTGACCAACTCGGAGTTTACCGCGTCAGAAGTCCGGCATTTTTCGGAAGCCGGGATTTTGCCGGCCGTGTCATCTGTTGTTGCCGTTCCCTTATGTCATGAATTGCGCCCGACTAACGAGCCGGTTGATAAACATGGCCCGGAAAAGCCGTATCTCTTATGCGTGGGTATCTACAACGGAAGGAAAAACCTTGAGTGCGTCGTTGAAGCGATGCTCTCCTTGCATCAACGGGGCATTCAGGTGCCTGAACTTGTCTTGGCGGGTGCGCGCCGTAAAAGAGTGGAAAAATTTCTTAAGAAAGAGAAATTTGCGCCGCTATCCGGAAAGTTTAACTTCGTTTTCAATCCTAACCAGGCGGAATTGCGCGCGCTGTATGAAAAGGCTTACGCGCTTCTTTTGCCCAGTCGAATGGAAGGCTGGGGCCTGCCGGTAAGTGAAGCATTGTGGTGTGGAACGCCGGCTCTGGCTGCAGATGTTCCTGCACTTCGAGAGGCAGGAGGAGATTTGGGGCGCTATTTCGATCCAGAAAGACCGGAAGAGCTAGCGGGTCAGCTCCAGAAGCTTTTGGAAAATCCTGCGGAATATTCGGAGTGGAAAAAAACCATCGCGCTTTCTCGTCCACAAATGCGGACCTGGAAAGATGTTGCGCAAGGAATTCTTGAGTCAATTAAATCCGTAAGATCTTGATGCATGCAAATAATGTTCAAGAACTGTCTGAGCCGTCTGAATGAAATGCTGGCAGAAGAAAATGTTCTTTAAGGCATATAGTCGATCGTTTTTCGATGTTCCTGATGGTTTTTAGACGTGATGGCTAAGTTGGTTGGCCTTTTGCTTTTGTAAATTTTGATTTACGACAGACAAAAGTTCGATTCATGGAGTTGTAGGGTCGCCGTAAAAATTATGATAATCATGCCCTTGTAAATGTCTTAAGCGCAATTGGGGCACATTGGGCAGCTAATTCGATTCAGTTGAATCGTCTCGGGGGCGATGGCAGTTCTGCAATTTGCAGAGCAGTTGAATTGGGCATTCCGTTTTGCGTGTGTTGTGGCTCACGTGTAGGACAGCGACAGGATGAATAACTGGTGATGTTGGACTATTTGAGATTTTCTGAAGTTAAGGTTCTCTGCATTGGCGATGTAATGCTGGACTGCTTTATTTCCGGCGATGTCGGCCGCATTTCCCCGGAAGGCCCGGTCCCGGTTATGTGCGCGCGATCAGAGGAATATTTTGCCGGTGGCGCAGCTAACGTTGCGCGCAACATATCTTCTCTTGGAGCAAGTTGTACATTGCTGGGAGCGGTGGGCAAAGACAACAATGGCAGCAAACTGCTTGAGTTGCTGAACAATGTTCATGGTGTTTCGGCGCCCTTCGTGACATTGGATGAGCGCCCGACAACTATCAAGACGCGTTTCCTCGGTCACGGCCAGCAAATGTTGCGCGTTGATTTTGAGGATGCCACTCCGATTTCCCACGAGGAAGAGGATCGTGTCATCTCTACTGCGCTTTCCTTGATCGCATCTCACAGCGTTGTCATTTTGTCGGACTATGCCAAAGGTCTGTTAAGCGAAAGGGTTGTGAAAGCAATTATTGCTGCGTGCCGTACTGAGGGAAAACCGGTCATTATCGATCCAAAAACGTCTGATTTTACCCGCTATGCAGGTTCCGCGATTGTAACACCCAATCAAAAGGAAACGCAGGCCGTAACGGGTGTCTGGCCGGATACCGATGAGGAAGCTGAATTGGCTGGCGAGTTGATCCTGTCGCGCTTCGACATCGAGGCGGTCCTCATTACGCGAGCGGAAAAAGGGATGACCCTTGTTGAGCGAGGCCATCCACCTTTCCATATTCGCACGGAAGCTAAAGAAGTGTTCGATGTCGTTGGTGCCGGCGACACGGTAATTGCGACGCTCGCCGTTGGCCTGGGCTCCCAAACTTCACGTGCTGATGCAGCACGGATTGCGAATGCAGCTGCTGGCATCGTGGTTGGGAAAAAAGGCACGGCAACTGTTTCTGCTGCCGAACTCCGAGATGCCTTGTCTCACGACACCTCGTCGGGGGAAGTCAGCCCTTCGGACAAGCTTTTTGACAGGCAAGATGTCCAGGCGCTGGCAGAGGATTGGCGGGGCGATAATCTGAAGGTCGGCTTTACGAACGGTTGCTTCGATATCCTGCACGTTGGCCACATCAGGCTTCTGCAGTTTGCGAGGGATAATTGTGATCGTCTGATCGTTGGCGTTAATGCAGATAGCTCGGTAAAGCGGCTTAAAGGTCCATCGAGACCGATAAATACCGAACTGGATCGCGCCGAACTTCTGGGCGCATTGGCTTTCGTCGACGCGGTGGTGGTGTTTGACGAAGACACACCGCTTGAACTCATTAAGACGATACGCCCCAATGTGCTGGTTAAGGGGGCGGACTATACAATCGACAACATTGTTGGTGCGGATGTCGTGATGGCGGATGGCGGCAAGGTCGTTACATTCGAAATAGTGCCCGGAAAAAGCACGACGGCGACGATTGCGCGCAGCAAAAAAGAGGCAGTTTGATGTATATTGTAACCGGAGCTGCTGGATTTATCGGGTCCAACATTGTCGCTGATTTGGAGGCGGCGGGTCTGGGGCCGATTACCGTCGTTGACTGGTTTGGCCGTGGCGATAAGTGGCGCAATCTCGCAAAGCGTAACATCGCAGCTTACGTGTCACCCGAAGGACTGCCCGACTATCTTCGCAGCATTAAAGTGGATGTGAAAGCCGTCATACATATGGGCGCGATTTCCGCCACCACGGAAGCTGATGTAGACAGACTGATCGAGCTGAACATCAACTATTCTGTAATGTTGTGGGACTGGTGTGCTGAGCATGGCGTTCCTTTCATTTACGCCTCTTCCGCTGCGACCTATGGCGGCATCGAGGAGGGGTTTGATGACGACGAGGCTGCATCGGCACGCGCCTCTCTTGCACCGCTGAATGCCTATGGCTGGAGCAAAAAGACGACCGATGATATTTTCATCGAACGTGTTGCGCGTGGTGAGAATGCCCCTCCGCAGTGGGCTGGCCTAAAATTTTTCAATGTTTACGGGCCAAATGAATATCATAAGGATGATATGCGCAGTGTCGCCTGCAAACTCTTTGACGTCGTGCAGGCCACCAACGAGGTATCCCTGTTCAAGTCTTATCGACCTGATATCGAACATGGAGAACAGCGTCGGGATTTCGTATATGTGAAAGATTGCACATCGTTCATCTTGTGGCTTTTGAACAATCAGAAATATAGCGGGATCTTTAATTGTGGATCTGGCAAGGCACGATCTTTTGCAGACATCGTTCATGTCATGGGCGATCTTCTCGGCAAGAAGCTGAATATTAATTTCATTGAAATGCCGGAGGCGATCCGCGGTAAATATCAGTACTTTACCGAGGCAAATATGTCGAAAGTCGCGTCAATCGGATATAACGGTCCCCAATCATCGCTCGAAGAAGGGCTTGACGATTACATCAATTCGTATCTAAGCCGCGAAGACAGATATCGCTAGCAGTAGACATAATTGATGCGAAAAGACTGTATGCGCTCATATGAAGCTGGATTGAACACCCTCAAAATTGCAACCGCTGAATGGCGTCCTTCGAAAACGGATTTGGATAGCTATCACTCATGTCAGCCAAACCAGTCTGGTTAAGGATAATTATTGATGACACAGCCGGGCTTCGAATCCGCTCAGAATGAGTATCTGAAACTCAAAAAATGGCTTTTCGAAGCGGCGCTTCCACTATGGTCCTCGGTTGGGCGAGATGATGTGAGTGGTGGCTTTTTCGAAAAAATCGATAGAAGCGGTGCTGCAGTTGAAGCGGCGAGAAGAACGCGGGTCGTTTGCCGTCAGATCTATAGCTTTTCTGCGGCTAAGAGAATGGGTTGGGCCGGCGATGCTGAAGGGGTGGTTCAGCACGGATGGGACTTTCTTCAACAGCACTGTTTTAATGCGGACGGTTCCCTGATTACTACGGTCGATTTGGCGAGTGGGGTCAGGAATACGTCATTCGATCTATATGACCATGCCTTTGCGTTGTTCGGTCTGAGCTATGCTGCTGACACGCTTGAAAACGAGGACGCCATTGCCGAAGCCGCGCTGCATTGTCTCGAGGCGATGATCGCAGGTTGGAAGCATCCGGCCTCAGGTTTTGAAGAGGCCGCGCCGCCTATCGTGCCTCTGCGTTCCAATCCGCATATGCATCTCTTTGAGGCGTTTCTTGCATGGATGGAAAATCCTTCGGTAAAAAAGCCTGAACGCTGGCTGTCGTGCCTCAATGAAATAGGCGAATTGTGCCTGTCGGCATTTGTCTCGCCTGAAAACGGGGCTCTTCGTGAATATTATAATCACGACTGGTCGGTAATGCAGCACCACACCCTGGCGCCAATCGAGCCGGGGCACCAATTCGAATGGGCATGGTTGCTCACGCGATGGGGTAAGATGGTAGGGCGGAAAGACGCTCTTATCGCTGCGCGCAAACTCGTGGAGATTGGCGAGAAAGGTGTCGATGAGTCCCGTGGTCTGGCTCGCAACGGTCTGAATTTTGATCTGACGCTCAACGACAAAGCATTTCGTCTATGGCCGCAAACAGAGCGGATCAAAGCTTGGCTTATGATGGCCGAGACGGCGATAACTCTCGAAGATAGAGAAGTGGCATACGCAAAGGTTGCTGAGGCGGCCGGTGCCTTGCAGGGTTTTTTCAAGGGAGTTCTACCCGGCCTTTGGGTGGATCGTTTCCACGAAGATGGTACCCCAGTCGAGGAGCATGCGCCCGCGTCGTCTCTTTATCATATCGTCTGTGCTGTCGAAGAAATGCACAGATTGCTGCAGCCTTATACCGAAAGCGTACCCGCGCTTTTTTTAGATCGAGACGGTGTGATTATCGAAGACACGGGATATCCTGGTAAGATTGAGGACGTCCGACTTATCCCTGGGGCAGCGGAAGTTATAAGTTCTTTCAGAGATCGGGGATATCGGGTATTTGTCGTAACAAACCAGTCTGGCATCGGTCGCGGTTATTACGATGATCTCGACTATATCATCTTGCGGGCTCATATTGGGAAGTTGCTTCATGAACAAGGCGCATCTATTGACGATGAACGCCTCTGTCCTTTCCACGAGAATGCCACGGTCGAAAAATACCGGGGTGATCACTATTGGAGAAAACCGTCTCCAGGAATGATAGAAGATATCATCATGCGATGGAACGTGAATCGGGAGCGCAGCGTTCTCATCGGCGACAAGGCGTCGGATGTTGAGGCTGCTGTTGCGGCCGCCATTCAAGGCGCGTTGTTCTCCGGAAAAAACTTGTTTGATTTTGTTTCAAGCAAAAAACTCTAACGTCTTGGTTGTGATGTTATGGAAAGTACGCGGTTGCTTAACTTGAACGGCACTGAATTCTCGAACTACCAAGACGCTTACGCGAAATGGAGGGAAACACAGACCTCTGCCGGCACTCACTATTTGCCAATCTTCCAAGCCGTCGAAGCGAGCAAAAGCGGATTGTGCACTGTCCACGTTGATGGCGTGGATGGCGTGGAGTTTTCTGCGATAAATCCCCAGATGTGGTCGCTTGTATCGGGTGGGGGAAGCTCATCCGAGAAGGCGGAGACTTCTCCAGCGACGCTGCAGTTCGACGTATTTTTTAAGCGCTCGTCAACACTCGATAGCCTCGAAAACATCCACAAGTGCGTGAGCGATGTCGAGCGCAGTTTTTTGCCAAACGGTTTGTTGATATTTGAACTGAAATTAGATCGACAAACTGCTGGAAGCGACATAGACGAAGCGCTGCATCGCTGGCGCTTTGTTCTAGACACGTTTAACTTACGTATTCTAGCAAAAATATTAATGCCTTATTCTGGCGGCAACGATGGGCACGCGAAGCCTGAAGGCCGTATATCCGCCTCAACTTACTTAACGATCGTTGTCTGTCGTGACTTCGACGTCGAGAACTCTTTTATTAGAGAAGTTAGAAGAGCAATCGACGACATTCGGGCCGTAACGCAATCCGAGAATTTGCAGTTCACTATCGGGTCGCCCCAAGCCACGGATGGGGCCAAGATGGCGGATCACGATCTCTCGGACATCTGGCAGATGCATTATACATTGCAGGCCCAAGCAAGCACGGCGGAAGCGATGATAGCGTCTCTGTCCGAAACCGCTGTTTCCGCAAAGGATGCGTCTCGCCGCCTTTTGAAAACTGAGCGGCGTGTTCTGGCGCTCAGAAAACAGACATCCCTATTTTTACCGATTACTTATCCATGGTCTCTTTTCGCCGGTTTGGTGCTATCGCTAATAAAAAAAGCTAAGGCAAAACGAAAAAAAAAACATATAAGTCAGGCGCCTGATTTACAGCCTCTTCGTTCTCCTTCGGCGCCTGAAAACGGCGTTGTGGTCGAGAATAGAACTACCTGTGGGCTAACCCCTTTTGGTCAAAAACCTAAGATACTTATTCTGAAGCTTGACCATATAGGTGATTTCTTTCTGTCGCTTCCCGCCGTCGATGTGCTGAAAAGAGCGTGGCCTGATGCGGAGGTCACGTTGGTCTGTTCGCCGACGAATGGTGATCTGGCCAGGGCAAGCGGCTATTTCGATTCAGTAATCGAATACAAATTCTCTGCGGAACTCTCGCAGGATGTTCAGAAAGCCCAACTTGAAAACTACGCGAACATAAAAAGGCTAGTACCTGATCGCTACGATTTGGCTATCGATCTGAGGCATGACCCAGATACAAGGCCGCTTCTGATGTTTATTCAGGCCGCCGTAAAGGCAGGCTTTCAGGGCTTTGAAAAACACTTCATGCCCCTCAATATTTCATTGCCGCCGATGGAGGTTCCCCGCGGACTATATCAAAACGCGCATAACATCCATCGTCTCATGTTGCTGAGTAGCCATGTCGTCAACACTTTAAAGGGATTTGACAGCTCCGACGCGACCTCTGCATTGATAGCGAGTGGAAGCTTCAATAATCCCTTCGTTGGCTCTCGATATGTGGTCATTGCTCCCGGCGGAGGGACATTGGCCAAGAAATGGGCTCCTTCGAAGTTTGCGGAGCTCGCGCGCAGGCTTGTATCGGAAGACGATTTCAAGATAGTCGTTGTCGGTGGTAACGCGGAATCTGAATATCGCGATGCGATATTTAACGCGATCCCAGAGGGCATGGGGTTGGATTTGATTGCCAATCTCCCCTTGGTGGACCTTGCTTCGGTCATCTCCAATGCGCAGATTTTTGTCGGCACAGATACCGGTGCCACCCACCTTGCGGCGTTAATAGGCGTACCAACTGTTGTCGTGTTCAGCGGTGTTGCCGATCACAATATATGGCAACCAATGGGAAGGTCTGTTGCCATCGTCAGAAAACCGCTAGCCTGTTCGCCCTGCCATATAGCGCGCATCGAAGATTGTGTTGCCGCTCACAAATGCATGACTGGAATATCTGTCGACGTGGTTATTGATACGATTAGAAACACATTGTCGGCGCATGATGCCGAATGATTGATACTAGTGTGTAAGGAAGTTTGTTTGCAGTGTCACGGTTGGTCTCATAGTGACTTGCCTTCAATGTACACGAACATATAGAAATTCTGGCGTCACGAATTCGCAAGCCAATGCGCGTCGAGGCTGAACTGTGTTGTTGCGAGATGGAAGGTGCCTGCTGTGATCGAAAAAGGTTTCTATTATGAGTTTGAAAACAGGCATAGGGGCAGTCGAAGCGAAATTCGTGGACGTCTGGAAATCTACAATCAGACAATTGAGCTTCTAGAGCAGGAGCTACTACCCAGGAATGCGATCGATTATGGATGCGGGCGTGGCGAGTGGCTACGTTTGCTGTCCGAGCGCTCCTGGCAGGTTTTGGGCGTCGACTCGAACGACGATATGCTTTCTCCGGCTCAGGCGGATGGTTTAAGTGTCGAGGTTGGTGATTGTCTTAGCCATATTGCGAGCCAGCCAGACAATAGTGTGACTTTGATAACCGGGTTTCACATCGTAGAACACCTTCCGCCAGATGTGCTGCACGATTTTGTCAAGCATGCGCATCGCGTAGTGCAGCCCGGTGGCCTTGTGATCTTCGAGACTCCCAATCCTGAAAACATACTTGTCGGTTCGAACCGCTTTTACTCGGATCCAACCCATGTTCACCCGTTGCCTCCTAAGTATCTCGAATTTGTCGTCGAGTTCTATGGCTTCTCCGAGGCAACATGTATCGGCATCAATCAGCCGAATCTCCGTTATCAAACAGGGTCAGCAGCCGCATTCTTGGAAATGATGGAACTGTTCCCCGATTATGCTGTGCTCGGGCGCAAGCCCAAGGAAGGCGCCACCTCGACCGGGTTTCTGGAGTTTGTACGCAAAACATATCCAGATAGTAATCCATATAGTTATCGGGTGATTGACGATTTCATAGATAAAACCCATCGGAATGAGACGGAATTGGCTGATCTGAAAACGCACAATGAACAGAATAGAGACGAGATTGAGCGTCTGAAGGCAGAAGTGAGGTTTTTCCGGGAGAAACTGGAACGACGTGGTCTGTCGTCCATGTGGGATCGCTTGAAAAAGAAAATCCGGTCTCAGTGATAGGCTTCAGTTACATTGGAGACATGTCTGTAATCGATAGGTTTCTGGAAGTAGTCAGTTTCGAAACCAGGCCGCGCCTGGCGCACGCAAAATCGGCCTGGTTCTCTCATTGGACGTTGGTTTAGGGTCTTAAAATATGAACATTAGCAGGCTTCGAACTTCAATCCTGAAGAGATGGCGGAAAGTTTTCAACGCCGGTGACAATACAGCCCTGTCAGACGTTAATCTAAAAGAAATTGCCGAATGGATAAGGCAAGCAAATGAAAACGCGTTCATAAATAAAGAGCTTTCAGCTATTTATTACGAAGATATGCTTTGCGAAGCTCTACTTCGCAGGTATGGCGAGAAATTTGTTGCCAAACATAACGCTCACGTTTTTTCCCAGACTTATGAAGATTCTGCGATCGCTGAAATTTTTGCCAGAATAGGCGTGAAGCATAAAACGTTCATAGAATTGGGCACTGAGAACGGCAATCAAAATACGACCAGGTTTCTGCTCGAAATGGGGTGGCGAGGTGTGTGGATCGAAGGAAGCTCCCGTCACGTGGCTGAGATTAGAGAGAAATTTGCCAATGAGATTAGAGACGGACGGCTTATTGTAGAGCAAGCGTTTGTCGCCGCTGAAAACATATCGGGGATTCTGGAAGGCACTGGCATAGGCGCGGAAGTCGATTTTATGAGCGTCGATATCGATCAAAATACCTCGCACGTATGGAAAGCGATACCGATTAGCGCCCGAGCTGCATGTATTGAGTACAACGCGCACATCCACCCAAGTATCGAATACGAAGTGCCTTATGATCCAAATTCGCTTTGGGATGGAACCAACCTATTTGGCGGCTCCTTAAAGACTATGGAGTTGATTGGTCGCAGCAAAGCCATGTCGCTTGTCGGTTGTGATATTATCGGAGTGAATGCCTACTTTGTTTCAGATGATTGTCTGGAAGACAAGTTTTTGTCTCCGTACACGGCAGAGTTTCACTATCAGCCACCGCGCTATCGTTTCGCCCGCGGAAACCGTGGCCACCCCCACGCATTACGCTGATATCTACCTTTAGTACGGCCAGTTCCTTCAATCTTGACGTGTTTTACCCATTGCTGGAAGCGGTGTGTTACGCGGCTATGGGAGATAATAGGGGACTTGTAAGCTTGTTCTCATATCCAACGTCCTTTATGAGCCTGATATTGTGGCAGCCAACTGCCGGATGAAATGCTCGATCGAGAGGAGAGTAAGTGAGAGAGTCCGAGAGATATCAGTTCATAGACGTTCTTCGCGGCATCGCGGTGCTTCTCGTTTTGATAATTCACATTTCCGAGCTTTACGTCGGCTTCGCGCAGCAGGGGAAGGCCGGAGGCAGATGGATCGCAGAAATCGCGCATCAATTCGATTTCGGTCGGATGGGTGTTACGATCTTCTTTATAATAAGTGGATTCGTGATACCAGGTAGCTTGTCGGGAGGAAGATTTGACGGGAGCGTGAAATTTTTATTGTCTCGATTTTTCAGACTATTTCCGCTCTTTTGGCTCTCGTTGCTCTTCGCCCTAATCGCCCAGCAATGGGCATCCGGCAAGTATCCTAGTACGACAGATATATTTCTCAACGCGACAATGGTGCCGGATCTTTTCTCCGTTCAGCCTATAAACGGCGCCTACTGGACTCTCGCTGTCGAGCTGGTTTTCTATGGAATGTGCCTGGCGCTGTTCCTGTTGAAGGGCGTAAAGAACCCCAACGTCTTGGCGCTGCTGGCGCTTGTCCTGACGGCTACTTTCATAGATCGTGAATATCTTCATAAATTTCAAATGTTTGAAGGCAAGCTCGGCGAATATCCCATGCTGTTGGGCTTCATGTTCTGGGGCGCCTTGGCGCGCGCTCGTTTTGAAAAGCAGGGGCTACAAGGATTTGCAGAGCTTGCCTACTGGATCGTAGCAATTGGATGGCTATTTGTGTTCCCAATGGCAGGCTTCAATGAAGCCTACGTCAGAACGCACGCTGAGCCAGATATGGTGCCCCGTTTATATGGCTCTTATTTTGCAGCCTTCGCCGTATTTTTCTTTTCCATTCATTTCTTCAAAATTAAATCGGCGTTTTTGTCATTTACCGGCAGAATTAGTTATTCCATATATCTGATGCATGGCCCCGTCATGTATGCGGGGATCTATTACCTTGATAATTATGGTCAATCACTGCGTGGAAAGATTTCGGTATATCTCTCACTTTTGGTGGTAAGTCTGGCAACATTCTTATTGTCTTACTGTACTTATATCCGGATAGAGAAGCCATCCCAGCGCCTTGGCAAAAGAATATACAATCGTATAGAAAATCGTTACATGCAAAAACTACCGATTGGGCGTCAGATTGGCTCCAAGAGCATGTAACTATTCTTATGGAATTTTTGGATGATCTTGATGCTCAGGGGTAGCATACGTAACCGGTGTTCTGCCCCCACATTGTGCGCCGTCGCCTGATCTGTGATCGACGTTCCATGGATGAAGAACGGGAATTTCTCCATGGAGACTACATTGGAGTTTCTCATAACAAGGAAGGCTGTACGTGAGGCTCATCGGCGATGGCCGGACGAGGTCAAAGCGAAAATCGTTTCGGAAAGCTTGAGGCCTGGCACGACGGTCAATGAAGTTGCCCAGCGCTATGGATTGCGAGCCAACAGCCTTTCCACCTGGCGGACGATGGCGCGGCAGGGCAAGCTGGTCCTGCCCGCACCGGAAGATGTGGTGGAGTTCGCGGCATTGATCGTCGAACTGCCAGTATCGGAACCTCCGCCTAAAACGGTTAACCGCCCTGAGATCGTTCTCGGTCCCGTCATAATCCGTCTTGAGGAAGGGGCATCTGTGGACCGGATTGCTGCCATCGCTCGTTGCCTGGCGGCTGCGACATGATCTTTCCGTCGAACCGCGTGCGGATCATGGTGGCGACCAAACCTGTGGACTTCCGCAAGGGTCATGATGGCTTAGCGGCGCTGGTGAAGAACGAACTGCACAAGGACCCGTTTACCGGTACGGTTTTCGTGTTCCGGTCACGCAAGGCGGATCGATTGAAGCTGATCTACTGGGATGGCTCTGGGATCGTCATGGCCTACAAACGGCTGGAGGAGCACACCTTCACTTGGCCAGGCATCAAAGATGGGCTGATGACACTGACCCATGCCCAGTTCGAAGCCCTGTTCGCAGGCCTCGATTGGCGGCGGGTTCATGCCGTCCAGACGAGCAGGCCGGAGGCCATTGAATAGCTGCGGCACGATGACTCAGCACCGCAAATTCCAAAGACAAATCGGCTCGGGATTTGGTAGCTTCCGGCCATGCTTGATGCCACTGAGCTTCCCGATGATGTTGCCGACCTGAAGGCGATGCTGATTGCGGCACAAGCACGTGAGATGGCGAAGGACGTAGCGATAGCCAGGAAGAATGAGCATATCGCCCGGAAGGATGAGCGGATCGAACGGCTTGAGAAGCTGTTCGCAGCATTCAAGCAGGCGGCCTTCGGACGCAAGTCCGAGAAGACCGATCCTGACCAATTCGACCTGGCGCTGGAAGACCTGGAGACGGCTATGGCCGTGGTCCATACCGAGGATGAGGCGGACACTCTTGCTAGAAACCGGATTGCCAAGCCACGCGCCATCAATCGCGGCTCCCTTCCAAAGCATCTTCCGCGTGTCGAGGAGGTGATCGAGCCGGAAAGCCTGATATGCGCCTGCGGCGGTTGCCTGCATTATATTGGCGAGGTTGCCTCCGAGCGGCTGGACGTGACCCCGGCACAGTTCCGCGTCATGGTTACCCGTCGCCCGAAATATGCGTGCCGCGCCTGCACTGACGGTGTCGTTCAGGCTCCAGCTCCAATACGGCTGATCCAGGCAGGGCTTCCAACGGAAGCCACCATCGCCCATGTGCTGGTCTCCAAATATGCAGACCACCTTCCGCTTTACCGTCAGGCCCAGATCATGAGCCGTCAGGGCATCGATCTCGACCGATCAACGCTGGCTGACTGGGTCGGTCGAGCATCTTTCGAATTGCGTCCCGTCTTCGATGCGTTGATCGCCAACCTGAAGCGCTCCACCAAGTTGTTCATGGACGAGACCTGTGCCCCGGTTCTCGATCCCGGCTAGCGTAAGACCAAGACCGAATACTTCTGGGCGCTGGCGCGGGATGATCGACCTTGGGGCGGCGGTGCTCCGCCCGGCGTGGCCTTCACCTACGCTCGCGGGCGCGGTGGCATTCATGCCAGGCGGATACTGCAGGGCTTCTCAGGCGTCCTGCAGGTGGATGGATATGCCGGATACAACAGGCTGATCGCGCCAGGCCGTGTCGGTCCGGACATCAGGCTTGCCTATGGTTGGGCCCATGCTCGGCGCAAGCTGGTGGAGATCACTCGCAATGGATCAGCACCGATTGCCGAAGACGGCGTCAAACGAATCGGCGTGCTGTATCGCATTGAAGGAGAATTGCGCGGCCTTGATCCTGAGGCTCGCCTTGCAGGTCGCGTGGAGGGCATCCATTTTGACGCAGTGCTGTTGCTGATGGCCTCTCAGCACGCGTTGCTAGATGACGTCGTGCGTTTCTTGCATGGCTGCGCTGCATTAAAGCCTATTTAATATGCGGTAAAACGGGGTATCTTGTTTTCATCGAAGCGATGCACCTCCTCCCGCAAAGCTTCGGATTGAGATGACCCTATCCTCCTCCCAAGGGTTGTCTTGTGAACAATGGCACTCCTCCTCCCAGCCGTTGTTCGAAATTTCGGAAAGCCTGCCGCACCTCCTCCCGCGGCGGGCTTTTTCGTTTTCGGGACAGGGGCATCACAAGCCAAGCGCGAGCTGCGCTTCCTCTTCACTCTCTTCGGTGCTCAGCGAGGAAAGGGTAATCCCCAACAGCCTTACCGGACGTTTGAATGGAAAGACGGAGGCAAGCAGGGTCTCTGACATTTCCTGGATCATTGCGAGATCAGACACGGCTCCCGACACTGTTTTGCTGCGTGTCGCCTGGCTGAAATCCGAATATTTGATTTTCACGGTCACCGTCTTTCCCGTGATGTCGTGGGCCTCGCAATAACGCCAGACTTTCTGAGCCAAAGGGCCAAGCTCCGCCTTCGCGACATTGAGATCGTCGATATCCTCGACGAATGTGTCCTCGGCGCCGACAGATTTGCGGATGCGATCGGGCTTGACCTGCCGTTCATCGATACCGCGGGCGATGTTATAGAAATAAGGGCCGGACTTCCCGAAATGCTGTTGCATAAAACCGAGTGATTTCGACTTGAGATCGAGCCCTGTTTCGATGCCGTGCCGTTTCATCCGCTCCGCCGTGGCGGGTCCTACGCCATGGAATTTCTTGACGGCCAGGGCTTCAACAAAGCCAGGCCCATTCTTCGGCGTAATGACGGCCTGGCCATTCGGTTTGTTCAGGTCGCTTGCCATCTTGGCCAGAAACTTGTTGTAGGAGATGCCGGCAGATGCATTGAGGCTGGTGACCGCCTTGATTTTTGCGCGGATCTCCAGCGCAATTTCGGTGGCGATCTCCATGCCTTTCAGGTTTTCGGTGACATCGAGATAGGCTTCGTCGAGCGATAGCGGCTCGATCAGAGGGGTATATTCGGCAAATATCTCGCGTATCTGTTGCGACACCTGCCGGTATACCTCGAAGCGTGGCGGCACGAAGATCAGATCCGGGCATTTCCGTTTGGCAGTGACGGACGGCATGGCTGAATGGACGCCGAAGGTTCTCGCCTCGTAACTTGCCGCAGCCACCACGCCTCGTGCGGCCGATCCGCCGACGGCGACCGGCAGGCCGCGAAGTGCGGGGTTGTCGCGTTGTTCCACCGATGCATAAAAGGCATCCATGTCGATATGGATGATCTTTCGAACAGCCGTGTTGTCCATCGTTCCAGCCTGTACGATCTTCCCTATTTCCACATCGCCCGCATCCGCGCGCCTACATCGATGCGGATCTGCTGCGCGCTGCGCTCGGAGGCTGCGGCCGAAACCAGGGGCCAGGTGGCGGTTTCAAAGAACTGCAGCAAAGTTGCCGGTATGAAGCGGGTTCTAGCGGCATAGACATGCCGGTCGCCCTGCGCGTTCTGGCCATGGGTGAAGAACCGTTGCGGGGTTATCAGTGACAGACTGTCCTTGGCGCGCGTCATGGCGACATAGAGCAGCCGGCGTTCCTCCTCGACTTCATGGGTGGAGCCGACACCCAGATCGGAGGGTATGCAGCCATCGACCACGTTCAGGATAAAGACGGAACGCCATTCCTGGCCTTTTGCCGAATGAATGGTTGAAAGCGTCAGATAATCCTCATCGAGCAGCGGCACGCCTGCCTGATCGCTGGTTGCGTCCGGCGGATCGAGTGTCAGTTCGGTGAGGAAGCGTTCGCGGGAAGGATAGCCGCCGGCAATCTGCTCGAGTTGCAGCAAATCGGCCTTCCGCGTCTCGGCATCCTCATGGATGCGTTCGAGGTGGGGCTCGTACCAGAGCCGCGCCTGCTCGATATCTGATGGCCAGCCGTCGTGCGATTTTCGCAGGTTCGCCAGCAATTGCACGAAGGATACCCAGTCATCACCGGTTTTGGGTGGCGGCGGAATTTCGGCAAGGGCGAGCAGAGGTTCCGGGTCTGCCGCAATCGTATCGAGAATATTGCCGGCTTTCTTCGGCCCGATACCCGGCAGCATCTGAAGTAGCCTGAAACCGGCGACGCGGTCGCGCGGGTTTTGCGCGAAACGCAATACCGCCAGCATGTCCTTTACATGGGCACTGTCGAGAAACTTCAGGCCGCCAAATTTGACGAAGGGAATATTGCGGCGTGTAAGTTCAACTTCAAGCGGCCCGCTGTGACTGGAGGTTCGAAACAGCACGGCCTGTTGCTTCAGCGTCATGCCGGTCTCACGATTGGCCAGCACCTGGTCAATAACGAAGTTCGCCTGCTCGGTTTCGCTTTTTACTGTCACGAGCTTCGGCCGCTCGAGTGACTGTCGTTCGGTCCAGAGGTTTTTGGTGAATCGCTCACGGGCAAGGTCGATAACACCATTGGCGGCAGCCAGTATCGGCTGTGTCGAGCGATAGTTGCGATCAAGGGTGATAATATCGGCAGCCGGGCTGAAAGATGCCGGAAAATCAAGGATATTGCGCACCGTTGCTGCCCGGAAGGAATAGATCGACTGGGCATCGTCACCCACCACGGTCAACCCGCGACCGCCCGGCTTCAGTGCCATCAGCACCGCGGCCTGCAGCCGGTTGGTATCCTGATATTCGTCGACCATCACGTGGTCGAAACGATTGCCGATATCGCCTGCAAGGTCGGGATCGCTGACCATCTGGGCCCAGTAGAGCAGAAGATCGTCGTAATCGAGAACGTTCTGGGCCTGCTTGGCCTCCACATAGGCGGCGAATAATTGCTTGAGTTCTTCTTCCCAGCTGGACACCCATGGATAGTGCTGGCGCAGGATTTCTTTCAGCGGCGTTTGTGAATTGACGGCGCGCGAATAGATCGCAAGGCAGGTGCCCTTTGTCGGAAAACGGCTCTCGGTTTTGGAGAAACCCAGTTCGTGTCGGGCAAGATTCATCAGATCAGCGCTGTCTTCGCGGTCGTGGATCGTGAAATCCACGTCCAGTCCAATCTGTTCCGCATAGATTCGCAAGAGGCGGGCGCCGATCCCGTGAAACGTGCCGGACCAGGCCATCGCATCCGTGAGGGCTCCGGCGTTGGCGCCGATGACCTGCTTGCAGATACGCTCGACACGGCGCGACATTTCGGAAGCGGCACGCCGTGAAAACGTCATCAGCAGGATGCGGCGAGGATCGGCGCCATTGACGATCAGATGCGCCACCCGGTGCGCCAGCGTATTGGTCTTGCCGGAACCGGCACCGGCGATAATCAGCAACGGTCCAGCCGTGTGTCCGCCTGAAGGCCCAACGCCATGTTCCACGGCCTTGCGTTGCTGCTCGTTCAGTTTGTCCAGATAGGCAACCGCCATGCCTGCATCCTTGATATTTTCCTATCCGCACGACGACGGCATTTTTCAAAAGCACTCTTGTTGCAATGATTAGCAAAAACTCAAACAGCAGGCCAGAACAAATAATGAACGCATGTCTCTGTCCTCCACACTGCGGTGGACAAACTTGGCTGATCGATATTCGCAGCCTCAATCGGGTTCCGCATGGCGTGTTGACCGGCATTCTTTTCAAACCACTGAACCAACCCGGCGGCTGATGAGTTCACCAGTCGCGTCTTGGAAGACGTGTTTGTTGGGAGGACAAAAGCATGAAGCATCTGAAACTATGCCTGATCGCTGTTGCGGCACTGGCCACATCGACATTTGCCTTTGCCGAGCAGAAGGCCATGAGGTCTGACGCCACGATCGCGTCGGATATCAATTATCTGCTTTATACGCCCAAAGACTATGCCGGTTCGGACAAAACCTATCCTCTCGTGGTCTGGCTGCATGGCGGCGATCAGGGCGGGAGCGACGTCGAAAAGCTGCGCCGCAGCGGTCTGCCAAAATTGATCGAAGGGGGCCGTGATTTTCCTTTCATGGTGTTTTCGCCACAAAATCCGAGTGAGGAACTGCTTTATCCGATCGAACGTGTCGCAAGCGTCCTGGCTTCCGTTGTGGCGGATCATCGGGTGGACCGCAGCCGTATCTATCTGATTGGATATAGCCGGGGAGGGTTCGGCGCCTGGTCAATGGCCGAGCAGTTTCCACAAACTTTTGCTGCGGTCGTCCCAATTGCCGGTGGCGGCATCCGCCATTACCTCAACCGCACCAATGAAAAGACAGCATTCTGGGCCTTTCACGGCTCAAGGGACGAGGTGATTCCTTTGTCCGATACTGTTGTCCTCGTTCAGCGTCTCCAGGAACTTAAACGTAATGTGCGGCTGACGGTTTTTGAAGATACGAACCATGAAGAGGTGGAAGCAAAAGTGCTCGGCGATGAGGCGATGTGGACCTGGCTTCTCCAGCAAAAGCTTGCAGACGCAAAGACGCCTTCGGCACCCTGAACCCCCAGCGGGCACCATTTACCGATGGTATGAAAGCCCATAACCCAGCGCGGCCGTCATAAGGCCGGGCTGGCCACGTTATAAGCCTTCGTCAAAACATCTCTCCACAAGCGTGTCTTTCGCCTCTTGACACAGAGCAGGGAAGTCGTGCTAATACGCATTAACAGCTAATACGTATTAGCAGTCAACGAGTGTCGGGGAGGGCATTGCGTGACCAGCCATAAACGCCTTACTCAGAACGATATTGCGAAGCTTGCCGGCGTCAGTCAGGCCACGGTATCGCTTGTTCTGAACGGCGCGCCGACCGCGATCGCCCGTATCCCGGCAGAAACACGCGAACGCGTACAGGCGGTCATTCGCAAGACGGGTTATGTCGCGGACCCGATCGCGCGCCGCATGGCCAAGGGGCTTAATCGCATCCTCGGCGTCTTCACCTACGAGCCTGCCTTTCCAAGCGCACAGGCGGACTTCTTCACGCCGTTCCTGTTGGGCATCGAGGAAGAGGCGCAACAGCAGGCGTACGATCTTCTGCTGCTGACCAGTGCCGGCGTCGGCAACAACCGCAAGATTTTTTCCGAGGGCAACAGGCTCCGGATCGCCGATGGCTGCCTGGTCCTGGGCCGTGAATTCGACCGCAAGGAGCTTACCCGGCTGGTCTCGGAAGATTATCCATTCGTGGCGATCGGCCGACGCGACGATGCTGGCGGGCCCGTGCCCTATGTTGGCGGCGACTATGCCGCGGGCACACGGCAGCTTGTTGAAGATGCCATGATGCTCGGGCATTCCAAGCTCGCCTATATCGGCCCTGCGGGTCCGGCGGAATCGATTGCCGACCGCTGGCGAGGTTTCAGTGATGCGCTCGGCACGGCGGCGACGCTTGCATTGCACATAAAGGCGGTAAACCGGCCTGCCGAAAAGATCCTCGACGCGATCATCGAAAGCGGCGCGACGGTGGCATTTTTCATAGAACTGGCGGATGCGGTGCGCGTCGAGACTTTGGCACGGGAGCGCGGAATTGGGGTGCCCGAAGTGTTTTCGATGGTCGTGCTTGGCAGCCATATTCGTGCCGGCCGCAGCCCGGTGCGTTTCACATCCTATGAAATTCCCCGTGAAGAGATGGGCCGGCAGGCGACTGCAATGCTGGTGAACCGCATCGAGACCGGCAGCCCGGGAAGTCAAATTCTTCTCAAGTGCCAACCCGTCAAGGGTGAAACATTGGGGCCGGCTCCAGTGGCCTCCCCAGATAAGTCCCCAGTCAACAAAACGGATGAGACGACGTGAAAGAGATGCAAGCAGACATTCTTGTGGTCGGTGGTGGCCTTGGCGGCGTGGCGGCGGCCCTCGGTGCCGCACGCGCCGGAAAGCGCGTGATCATGACCGAGGAATATGACTGGATCGGCGGTCAGCTGACCAGCCAGGCCGTGCCATCGGACGAACATAGCTGGGTCGAGCAGTTCGGTATCACCCGCTCTTATCGCGCGCTGCGCAACGGCGTGCGCCAATATTACCGCGACCATTATCCTTTGACGGAAGGCGCCCGCTCCTGGAGTGACCTCAATCCGGGTGGCGGCTGGGTCAGCCGCATCTGCGCCGAGCCGCGCGTCAGCCTTGCGGTGATGGAAAGCATGCTTATGCCCTATATCGGCGCCGACCGGCTGACAGTGCTCAAGCCCTATCGGCCGGTTGCTGCCGATGTGGACGGCGATAGGGTCCGCGCGATCACCGTGCGGCATCGCGACAGCGGAGCTGAGATCGTCATTTCCGCCGACTACATTCTTGATGCCACCGAGCTTGGCGATCTGTTGCCGATGACGGGCACGGAATATGCCAAGGGGTTCGAGGCGCAATCGGACACGGGTGAGCCCAGTGCGCCGGCCAGCGCCCAGCCTGATAATGTGCAGGCCGTGTCGATCTGCTTTGCAATCGATCATGTCGACGGCGATCAGACGATCGACAAGCCTGATAATTACGACTACTGGCGCAAGTACGAGCCGCATTTCTGGGGTGGGCCGATGCTCGGTTTCACCGCGCCGCATCCGCGCACGCTGGAACACACGACCCGCTCCTTCACGCCCAATCCGGACGACGATCCGTTGCTGGTCGATGCCGACCAGCGCAAGGGCGGTGGCGATGAAAACCTCTGGATTTTCCGTCGCATCGCGGCACGCAAGAACTTTGCGCCAGGTTTTTATAAATCCGACATCTGCCTCGTGAACTGGCCGATGATCGACTACATGGACGGCACCATCATCGATGTGTCGGAAGAAGAAAAGGCGCGGCATCTGAAGGCGGCGGCCGAACTTTCCTATTCGGTGTTTTACTGGTTGCAGACCGAAGCGCCGCGCCTTGATGGCGGACAGGGTTTTCGCGGCCTGCGCCTCAGAGGCGATATTACCGGCACCGAACACGGCCTTGCCATGGCGCCCTATATCCGGGAAAGCCGCCGCATCAAGCCGGTCACGCGCATCGTCGAACAGGATCTTTCCTACACGGTTCGCGGTGACAGGGGGGCTGTCCGCTATCGCGACAGCATCGGCATCGGCATGTACCGCATCGATCTGCACCCATCGACCGGTGGCGACAACTATATCGATGTGCCTTCCTGCCCGTTCGAGATTCCGCTTGGCGCACTCATACCCGAGCGCGTGAAGAACCTTATTCCGGCGGGCAAGAACATCGGCACGACGCATATCACCAATGGCTGCTACCGTCTGCATCCAGTCGAATGGAATATCGGCGAAGTGGCCGGAATGCTGGCGGCCTATTGCCTGGAAAAAGGTCTCACACCGCATCAGGTGCAGGAAGACGATGACCATCTTCATGCCTTCCAGACGGCGCTGACCCGCGAGGGCATTGAAATACGCTGGCCGGATATCGCGGCCTATTAGGACGGCGGACTGTCGTTCGATCGAACCCATCTTTGGAGGAGGACTGGGAATGAATAGTCATTGGAAAATGCAAACCACGGTCTGCGCGCTGGCCCTTATCGGCTCGTTTGCGCTGGCAGGGGCAGCGGCGGCGCAGGATGCGGTCAAGCTGCGCATGACGATCTGGAGTGCCAACGAGGCGCATCTGAAGCTGTTCAACGACATCGCAGCCGGCTTCAAAAAGGACCATCCAAATGTCAGCGTGACCTATGAGTCCCTGCCTTTCGACACCTATACCACTGCGCTCACGACCCAGATTGCGGGCGGCAATGCGCCTGATATGGCCTGGATTTTCGAGACCTCGGCCTATGATTTCGTCAAATCAGGCGCGCTCTATCCGCTCACCGACACGCTGAAGGCCGCACAGGGTTACAATCTCGACGAAGTCAGCGCCGGGGCCACGGAACGCTGGTCGCAGGACGGAAAGCTCTTCGCCTATCCGTTCTCGACCTCGCCCTTTGCGGTCTTCGTCAACAATGATCTCATCAACGCCGCAGGTGCAAAGACCCCGGCGGAGATGATCGCTGCCGGCGAATGGACCTGGGAAAACGCCATCGCCACCGCCTCGGCGGTCGCGAAATCCGGCAAGGGCGGGCTTGTCGTCCGCGACTTCAATTACCAAAACTGGCAATATCTGACCTCCGTGTGGAACGGCTGGGGCGCATCGCCCTGGAGCGCGGATGGCGCAACCTGCACCATGTCGGAAAAGCCGATGGCGGATGCGGTGTCGTTCATCCATGATGCCATCTTCAGCAAGAAGGCCATGCCCGGCCCCGGCGAGACGGTCGATTTCTTTGCCGGTAATGCCGCGATGACCATTACCCAGATCAGCCGGGCCTCGCTTTTGCCGAAGGACAAGCCTTTCGGCTGGGACCTAGTGCCGCTGCCGAAAGGACCTGCCGGTGAATACGCGCTGATCGGGCAGGCCGGCATCGGCGTCATGCAGTCTGGCAAGAATGCGCAGACGGCGGCCGAATTCGTTGCTTACATGACCAATCCGGAAAATTCGGCAAAGCTCAGCCAGTTCTTCCCCTCGGCACGCAAGTCGCTGTTGAATGCGGAGGTTTTGAAAAAAACCAATCCGCTGCTCAGCCAGGAACAGATCGAAAAGGTCGTCATATCAGGCATCGCCACAGGCAAGGTCATGCCCGGCCACACCGGCTTTGCCCAGATCCAGCAGATCGTGCGCTCAAACCTCGATGCGGTCTGGCGGCCGGAGGCCGATGTCGCGGGAGCGCTTCAAAAAATCTGCGGCCAGATCGCGCCGCTCCTGAAGCGCTGAGGAGAAAGCCATGGCTGTCGCGCAGGAGATTACCCGTCCCCGGCATCGCCCTGCATCGGCGTTCTGGACCATCGCGCGGCGCGACAGTCTCGCTGGCTTTCTGTTCATCGCCCCGCAGCTGATCGGGATCATCATCTTCGTGCTGATCCCGCTCGGGCTGGTGTTCTGGTATTCGCTGCATGAGTGGAACGTGCTCGCCAATACCTTCACCTATACCGGTGCGCAGAACTACCGGATGCTCATCGAAGACGGCAATCTTCTGGAGGTGCTGGGCGCGACCGGGATATTCTCCGCCGGCCTCGTCGTGTTCAACCTGTCGCTGGCGCTGCTGCTTGCCGTGCTGCTTAACCAGAAGCTTGCCGGCATAGCGATATTCAGAACGCTGTTCTTCTCGCCCGTCGTCGTGTCTCTGGTTGCCTGGACGATCGTCTGGGGTTTCCTGCTGCAGAAGAACGGCGGCATCAACGGCATGTTGCTGATGGTCGGCATCGAAGGCCCCAACTGGCTGCGCGAGGAGACGACAGCGATGATTTCGGTCATCGTCGTACAGGTCTTCAAGAATGTCGGGCTCAACATGATCCTGTTTCTGGCGGCACTTCAGGGCGTGCCGAAGGAATTCTACGAGGCCGCCCGCATCGACGGCGCGCCAGCCTTCAAACAGTTCCGTCGCATTACCCTGCCGCTGATCAGCCCGACGATCCTGTTGACCTCGATCATCACCATTGTCGGCTCGTTACAGGTTTTTGCTCAGATCGCGGTTTTGACCCAGGGCGGGCCTGGTCTGTCGACCACGGTGCTGGTCTACTACCTCTATCAGCAGGCCTTCCAGTTCCATTTCTTCGGTTACGGCTCGACGCTGTCCATCCTGCTGTTTCTGATTGTTGCCGTGCTGACCTTTGCCCAGTGGCAGATGCGCAAGAGGATCGTCTTTTATGAAAGCTGACCTTTCCCCCCGCATGCAGGTGGCGCTCTACGGGTTGCTGTGCGTGCTGCTTGTCCCCTTCGTCTTTCCAACCTGGTGGATGGTGACATCGTCGATCAAGCCGATCAGCGACATCTTCGCCTTCCCGCCGCAGTTCTTTCCCCAAAACCAGGATTGGACGACCTACTCGAAGGTATTCGAGTTGCAACCCTTCGTGCGGCAATACTGGAACTCCGCCTATATTGCTGCTGTCGTGACGATTGGCACGATGATTGTCTCCTCAATGGCAGGATATGCCTTCGCACGGATCCGGTTTCCGGGCGCCAATGTGATCTTCATGATCGTGCTGCTTGGCCTGCTGATCCCGTCCGAAGTGACGATCGTGCCGCTCTTCCAGATGTTCCTGAAGGCAGGCATGGTCAACACCCACTGGCCGCTGATCCTCGTGCCGATTTTCGGGGCGCCAAGCGTGTTTGCCACCTTCGTCATGCGGCAGTTTTTTGTGACGCTGCCAGGAGAGCTGGAGGAGGCCGCGCGCGTCGACGGTCTTGGACGTTTCAAGATATTTCGCAAGATTGCCTTGCCCCTGGCGAAGCCGGCGCTTGCTTCGGTCGCGATCTTTACGTTCCTGCATTCCTGGAACCTGTTCCTCGAACCCATCGTCTTTCTCTCCAGCGCCGAGATGTTCACGCTGCCGCAGGCGCTGACGCAATATACCGACGCCTATGGCGGGCCGATGTGGAACATCCAGCTTGCCGCAGCGACGCTGACTTCGCTGCCCGTGCTCATCGTCTTCGTGATTGCCCAGAAGCAGTTTGTCGAAGGCCTCGCCCATACCGGCCTCAAGGGCTGAAGAACCGGAAACCGATTGATGGCTCACGTTACTCTCTCCGACATCCGCAAAAGCTATGGCGCGGTGAAAACCATTCACGGCATCGATCTCGCCATTAAGGACGGCGAGTTTGTTGTGCTTGTTGGGCCTTCCGGCTGCGGCAAGTCGACCCTTTTGCGGATGATAGCCGGTCTTGAAACGATTACCGGCGGTGAGCTCAGGATCGGCGAACGGGTCGTCAACGATCTCGATCCCAAGGACCGCGATATTGCCATGGTGTTCCAGTCCTATGCCCTATATCCGCATATGACGGTGGCCAGCAATATGGGCTTTTCGCTGGAGCACCGCGGCTCGAGCAAGCAGGAAATTGCTGAAAAGGTGAACTGGGCAGCGGATATTCTTGGCCTTGCGCAGCTGCTCGACCGTTATCCGCGCCAGCTTTCCGGCGGCCAGCGACAGCGCGTTGCGATGGGCCGCGCCATTGTGCGCAATCCGCAGGTGTTCCTGTTCGATGAGCCCCTGTCAAACCTTGATGCGAAGTTGCGCGTCGTCATGCGCGGCGAGATCAAGGCACTGCACCAGAAGCTGAAGACCACCACGATCTATGTGACGCACGACCAGGTCGAGGCGATGACGATGGCCGACAGGGTCGTGGTTCTCAATGGTGGCAGGGTCGAGCAGATCGGCACGCCGCTCGAACTTTACGACCGCCCGGCAAATCAGTTCGTTGCGGGCTTCATCGGTTCGCCATCGATGAACTTCCTGACCGGCGCGACAACTGAAAGAGGTTTTGAAACCGCAGGTATCGTGTTGCCCTTGCCAGTTTCCGCGGCCGGCTTCGCCGGCAAACAGGCCGTTTACGGCATCCGCCCGGAACACTTCCTACTTGATGCCGGCGGCGTGCCTGCCGAGATAATGCTGGTTGAACCATTAGGATCGGAAACGCAGGTCACCATGAAACTCGGCGATACCAAGGTGCTCGGCGTCTTTCGGGAACGCATAGGGCAGGCAGTCGGCGACAGCATCATGGTCTCGCCGACGCTTAACAGCGTCCATCTGTTTTCGAGTGAAGACGGAGCGCGGCTGAACTGATCACGAGGCCCTCTGCCTCTTGAGCGGGCCGAGGGCCTGATCAGATACTGGACTGCCAGGGAAAACCTCGCAGTCCAGCTGTTCCCATGGCTCACCCCATGACGGCTTTCAAAGAAAGCTGCTTTCGAAGAGTTCGCCTGAATAGGCCGCGTGGGTGATGCCCGCTTCAAGATCGGCCTTGGTCAACTCATCGACAAAAACACCATTCTGCATTACCAGAACGCGGTCGCACATATGGGCTATAACCGACAGGTCGTGGCTGACGAGAACGAAGGTGAGGTTCTGCTCGTCGCGCTGATCGGCCAGCAGGTTCAGGATTTCCGCCTGAATGGAGACGTCGAGAGCGGATGTCGGCTCGTCGAGAAGCAGGATCGGCGGCTTGAGGATAAGCGCGCGGGCGATCGCAACACGCTGACGCTGGCCTCCAGACAGTTCGTGCGGGAAGCGCTCGGCAAAATGCGCGGGCAGGCCAACCTGCTGCAGTGCGGCCGAAACCTTCGACCAGCCGTCACCAAGCCCCATGGAGCGGATCGGTTCGGCAAGAGCCCGGCCGATGCGGTGGCGCGGGTGCAGGGAACCATAGGGGTCCTGGAACACCATCTGCGCCAGCTTCAGCTCGTCGCGGCTACGCACTTTACCCACAGGCTTGCCTTCGAAAGAGATCGATCCGGTCCAGCCGGATTCAAGGCCGGCAAGCGATCGCAGCAATGTCGACTTGCCGCAACCGCTTTCGCCAACGATGCCGAGTGTCTCGCCTCTGTTGACCCGAAAGCTGACGTCGCGCACGACGTGATTGCGGTTTTCCTTCGTGCCGTAGACGACATCCAGCTTTTCTACCGTGATCATCGCATCACCTCCGCATCGATTGCCTGGCGATCCAGCACCTTGAGGCGCCGGACCGGATTGCGAGGATCGGGCATGGCCGCGATCAGGCCCCGTGTATAGGGGTGTTGCGCATCTTCGAGCTTGGAAAGCGTCTCCACGACGCGTCCGCCATACATGACCAGCACGCGTTCGCAAAAGGCCGCAACCATGCGGATATCGTGACTGATGAGGATGAGGCCCGAATTGTTTTCGCGCACCATCTCGTCCAGAAGCAGAAGGACATCCTTACGGACGCTGACATCGAGTGCTGAGGTCGGTTCGTCGGCGATGACCAGCTTGGGTTTGGCAAGCAGCATCATGGCGATCATCACGCGCTGTCCCATGCCGCCTGAGATCTGGTGGGGATAAAGCCCCATCACGCGGTCAGGATCGTTGATGCGCACGCGCAGCAGCATGTCGCGCGCGGCATTTCTGGCGGCCTTGCCCTTGAGGGCCAGATGCAGCTCGGCCGCTTCCGTCACCTGCTTTCCGATCGGCAGGACCGGATTGAGGGAATAACGCGGGTCCTGCATGATGAGCGCCATCTCGCTGCCGCGGATAGCACCCATCTGGCGCTCGGATTTTTCAAGCAGCGGTTCGGAGAGGAAATCCATCCGTTCTGCCGTCACCGTGGCGCTCTTGGGCAGAAGGCGCATGGCGGCACGACCGGTCGTGGACTTTCCGGACCCGGATTCGCCGACGATACCGACACGCTCGCGCCCGACGTCGAAGTTGACATTGGAGACGGCGGGGATGGCGTTGCGGCCAAAGCGAACGTTAAGATCGCGGACCGAAAGAATGGGAGAGCTATCAGGAACGGGCATGACGCGGATCCAGTAGGTCGCGCAGCGTATCGCCAGCGATGTTGAAGGCAAGGCTCGTCAAAAGGATCGCGATGCCGGGCATGACGGCGACCCACCAGTAATCGAGCATGAATTTACGGCCGCTGGAAATCATCGCCCCCCATTCAGGAAGTGGCGGCTGAGCGCCAAGACCGAGGAAGCCAAGCGAGGCGGCCGTCAGGATGATACCGGCCATATTCAATGTCAGTCTGACGATGACCGAAGGAATGCACATCGGAGCGATATAAAGAAACAGGATGCGCATCGGCGAGGCCCCATAGAGGCGTGCGGCCGCAACATAGTCGGTGTTGCGCACGACCAGCGCTTCGGCACGCGCCAGACGCGCGATGGGCGGCCAGGCGGTCAGCGAGATCGCGATGATTGCGGTGCCGAGACCGGCTCCCATTGCAGCAGCAAAGGCAAGTGCCAGAACGAGCGAAGGGAAGGAAAGGACAATATCGGTCGCGCGCATCAGAATGGCGTCGGTTCTGCCGCCGAAGAAACCGGCCATGACACCGATTGCAAGGCCGATAGGGCCGACGATGACCGAGACCGACAAGACGGTCTGGATCGTGATGCGGGTGCCATAGACGAGGCGGCTGAAAATGTCTCGGCCAAATTCGTCGGTCCCCGCCAGATGCGCCCAGCTGGGAGGCTGAAGCGCATTGTCGAGCACCTGGCGCACCGGATCATATGGCGCAATCAGGGGAGCGAAAATAGCAACCACGACCAGAATGGCGAGAATGGCAAAGCCGAACATTCCAAGCGGCTCGTCGCCAAGCTTCCGCAGCGTCCGCGCCGTCGTTGTGGATATCCGAGACAACGCGCTGCGGCTCCGCACGGGAGTGTTCTGAGTTATATCGGTCATCGAGCGACCTCCCGTGTCCGCGGGTCAAGCGTGGTGTAGGCCACGTCTGCGAGGAAGTTGAGCATCATGAAGATGAAGCCGATGACGATCGTGGCTGCGAGGATCGCATTCATGTCACCGATAAGCAGTGCGTTCGTCATGTATTGTCCGATGCCGGGCCAGGAAAAGACGATTTCGGTCACAACGGCGCCTTCCAGCAGATTGCCATAGGAGATGGCGAGAACGGTGATCAGCTGCACCGCGATATTCGGCAGTACATGGCGGGTTACGGTGCGCGCCGGGCTGACGCCTTTCGCACGCGCCGCGATCACATAATCCTGGCTGAGCTGTTCGAGGGTGAAGGCGCGGGTCATGCGGGTAATGTAGGCCATTGCCATATAGGCAAGGATGATCGCCGGCAGCATGATATGCGCGAGCGCATTCCAGAAAATCTCTGTCTCACCTGCTAGAAGAGTGTCGACCAGCATCAGCCCTGTTCTCGGCTCCACGAGGCCTTCGTAAAAGACGTCCACGCGACCGGGCCCGGCGACAAGGTTGAGATTCGCATAAAAAATCACGAGCCCGACGATACCGAACCAGAATACGGGTATCGAATGCCCCACCAGCGCAAAGACACGTGCGAACTTGTCGATGAACGTGTCGCGAAACAGGGCCGCGGCGAGACCGAGCGGGACGCCGATGACGGTGGAGATGATGATTGCCAGCGTTGCAAGCTCAAGCGTCGCCGGGAAGGCTTGCGCCAGGTCCCGCGTTACCGGGTTTCCGGTCAGGATAGCTATACCGAAATCGCCGTGCAGCAGGCCGCGGAGATAGATGAAAAACTGCTGGTAGAGAGGGAGATCAAGCCCAAGCCGAGCCCGCATGGCTTCATAGGCCTTGGGATCTGCAAGCTCACCGACGATTGCCCCGACCGGATCGGTCGGCATCACCCGGCCAATGATGAAGGTGATGCAGAGCAGGATGAAGAGGCTGACGACAAGTTGCAGGAAGCGATGTCCAAGCCCGCGCAATGAAATTTCAGTCATCGCAAATCGCACTTCCACGCGAAAACGCTGTCAGCGATGCCACTTTTTGAACGGCTCGCCGCAGACGAGCAATTCTACCCTGCAAAAACTTTTGATGGTACTTCATCCCAACTCCTCCCTGAGCTAACATGAAAACATATGACGTAACGCCACGTCATCATATGAGTAACGAAGGGATTCGTTTTCTGCAAGAGGGAAGAGTGGCATGATGGGCGATAGGGAAAAGCCGCGGGAGCGGCGGGCACAACAGATCATCGATAATCTCAGTGCAGAAATTCGCAGTGGAAAACTGAAGAACGGCGATCAGCTTCCCACGGAACCGCAGCTTGAGCGCACCTACGGCGTGAGCCGCACAGTGGTTCGCGAGGCGATCGCGGATCTGCGCTCTTCCGGCTATGTCATTCCCATCCACGGCAAGGGCGTGTTCGTCAGCAATGTCAGCGAGTGGGCCGGTGTGAAGCTGACGCAATCCGAAGTTGGCACAATTGCAGAAACGCTGGAAATGCTTGAGTTTCGGCTCGCAACCGAAGGCGAAGCAGCGGCAATTGCCGCCTATCGCCGCACAGCCCAGCAAGAAGCGGCGATTTCCGCAGCCCATCGGAAAATGGGCCGGGCCATCGATGCAGGCGAAAGCACCGTCAGTGCCGATTACGAGTTTCACACGGCCATTGCGATAGCGACCAACAACCGGTTCTATCTCGAGGCACTGCGCCAGTTCGGGTCACGCTCGATACCGCGCGGTCAGTTTCCAACCCTGCCGGAGACGGGCGACGCGGATTATCTGCGCAAAGTGCAGGCCGAGCATGAGGCAATCCTGCGCGCCATCGTAGAGCAGGATCCGGATGCCGCGCGGAAAGCCATGCGTGATCATATGCTTGCGAGCCAGCGTCGATACAGGTTGCTTTCCGAGGCGCAATAGCATCTCGACACTCATCTTATTTCGTGCGATGTCATATGATGACTAGCATGGAGTGAGGAGAGAATCGATGTATGTCGGCACCCAGGTGACAGCGCGCGATGACGAGGATTTCAAGGTTTGGGCGCAGCTTGGCGTCAGGAATATCAACGCAGATCCGCCTGGTGCACCCGCAAGCTGGACCTTTGAGGATTTTGAGCGCCACCGCGACAAGGTCGAGAGCTTTGGCCTCGTGCTCGACATGGTGCAATTGCCGTTGCCATCAAGGCCGATCGAACAGGCATCGTTTCCCGATATCCTGCTTGCCGGGCCAGAACGCGACCGGCAGATCGATGCCGTCTGCAGAATGATTGAGGATATCGCCAGGGCCGGCATCCCGGCGGCGAAATACAACCTCAATCTCATCGGCATCCCGCGCACTGAAATGGAGCGCGGGCGCGGTGGTTCGCTCAATGAAGCCTGGCGATGGGACAAGGCGGACCATGATGCGGCTCCGGGCCTTGCCGGTGTTCTATCCGAGGACGAAAACTGGGAACGCATCGACTATTTCCTCGAACGCGTGGTGCCGGTTGCCGAAAGCAACAAGGTGCGGCTCGCCTGCCATCCGCATGACCCCTACACCCCGCCCGGCTACAAGGGTGTCACCCGGGTGCTCGGCACCGTCGAGGGCCTGAAGAAATTCGTGCAGATGCGGGAAAGCCCTTATCACGGACTGAATTTCTGCCAGGGATCGATCGGCGAGATGCTCGACAATCCGCGCGAGGAGATCGACGAGATCATCCGCTGGTTTGGCAGCCGCGACAAGATATTCAATGTCCATTTCCGCAACATCAGCGGCGGCAAGCTGTCGTTCATGGAAACGTTTCCCGACGAGGGTGACATGGACATGGTCCGTTCGCTGAAGCTCTACCATGAACTCGGCTATCGCTATATGATCATGCCCGATCATGTGCCGACGATTGCGGGCCGCGATCCCGTCGGTGTCGCCTTTGCGTTTTGCTACGGCTACATCGCCGCGCTCATCGAAGCGCTTAATAACAACCATCTTTGACTGTTTCAGGCCGGTTGGCGCACGTGGCGCTGCCGGCTTGCAATTACCGATCTGTAGGAGGAGCAGGTATGAAAAAATCGATGATCCGTCTCGCATTCACCACCGTTCTGGGCGCCATGTTGGTGCAGGCGTCGCCGGTGGCGGCCAAGACCCCCAACGACCAGCTCGTCGTCGGGACGTCGCTTGCCCAGGTGCTGTCGCTAGACCCCCATCAGGCCACCGAAGCGAAAGCCAACGAAATCATGGCCAATCTTTACGATCGGCTGATCTCGGTCGATGGCTCGGGAAAGGTTTCGCCGCAGCTGGCAGAGCGCTGGGAGACAGATGACAAGGGCATCACGTTTCATCTTCGCGCCGCCAACTTTGCCTCGGGCAATCCCGTTACCTCCGCAGATGTGGTTTATTCGTTCAGCCGCCTTTTGAAGATGAATCAGGCGGCGGCCGCCAACCTCAAGCGCGTTGGTTACAACGCGGAAAATGTCGACAAGCTGGTGAGCGCCCCGGACGAGAAGACGGTCCGCATCGAACTGTCAGGGCAAACGACATCCGAACTGCTGCTCTATCGTCTGGCGATGGTCATTGCCAGTGTCGTCGACAGCAAGGAGCTCAAGTCCCATGAAGTTGATGGCGACTGGGGCAATGCGTGGCTGAGAACAAATTCCGCCGGTTCAGGACCCTTCACCCTCAATCGCTGGTCGCCGAACGAAATCATCATTCTTGAGGCCAACAAGGACTATGTAGCCGGCAGCCCGAAAATGCGTCGCGTGATCGTGCGGCATGTACCGGAAAGCCAGGTGGAGCGCCTGATGCTGGAGCGAGGCGACATCGACATTGCCAGCGCGCTGACGGCATCCGACCTTGCGACCTTCAACAACAAGGAAGGTTTTCAGATCCAGCGCGTGCCGACGGGTGGTTTCTACGTCCTGTCCATGAATGCCGGCAAGGAGCCTCTTTCCAACCCCAAGGTTCGCGAAGCGATTGCTTACGGCATCGACTACAAGGGAATGGAAAAGACCATCATGGGCCCCTATGGCAGGGCGCGCACGGTGCCGGTTCCGGAGAATTTCGAATATGCCATTCCAAGCCCCGACTGGAAGCTTGATGTCGAGAAAGCGAAATCTCTTCTGAAGGAAGCCGGTTATGAGAATGGCTTCACGCTTAATCTGAAGACAATTGCCCAAACGCCGCGTATCGATCTTGCTACGGCCATCCAGGCATCGCTGAGCCAGGTCGGTATCAAGGTGAACATTCAGCAGGGTAACGGTTCGGATGTGATTGCCGCTCACCGTGCGCGAGACTTCGATCTGCTCATTCCGCAGACGGGCGCCTATATGCCCAACGTCCTCGGCTCGATGGAGCAGTTCTCCAGTAACCCCGACAACTCGCTTGCTGCCAACAATGCCGGCAATTTCGTCTGGCGCTCTGCCTGGGACATTCCGGAACTGACGGCTCTGACCGCAAAGGCTTCCCTTGAGCCCGATGCCAAGAAACGTGGGGAAATCTACACCCAGATGCAGGAAATGTTCGTCGCGCAGAAGCCAGCGGTTCTGCCTCTCTTCGAGAGATACGAGCCGATCGTTTTGACGTCGCGCGTCAAGGATTATGTCGGTCACCCAAGCCAGACGACGCGACTGGAAAACGTGACGAAGCAGTGACTGCAAACCACTAGACGGAAAACATGTGACGGGCGGTGAATTTACCGCCCGTTTTTTTGTGGGGCCCCCGACTGCTTGCTGGCCAATTAAGACAGGGCCGCCGTGCGAACTATTACGCCCGCATCCTTGAATTCTTGGGGTTTTCGCGATGGCTTTAGCGGGTTAGACCGTGCAGCGATCGACCCTTTCCCAGAGCGGGATTCCCAAACCCCGCTCGCTCACATTCCACTAAATGCGTTGGCACCATGAGCTTCCCACAAATAAAACTTCCCGCAAGGCCGCTCAGTTTGAAGCGCGGTGTCATTTCGGTACCGGCGGCCTATTATTTCTCCATTCCCGTGCTGCTGGTGATTACAGTCGTCCTGCTCGTGGCCGAAGGCCCGGGTGTGTTGCGCGACTATCAGATCAGCCGCGACCCGCTGGAGATCGAAAGCGGCGATATCAACGGCAGTTGCAAGACCCGCAAGGCGATCTTCACGAATTGCGAAGCGGAGCTTTCCTACGACCATGGCGGTGTGAGCTACAAGAAGGATGTCGAGGTTATGTTCGTCGATTTCCATTCAGGTGACTATGAAACCGGTCTGGTCATTTCGGCGAAGAATCCCGAACTTGCAACGATTTCACTTGGCCTCGATATGCTCTGGAACCGGATCATAACCCTGGGCGTGTTCGTTGCCCTGCTCGGTTTCGGCTGTTTCGCACTGCTGCTTACACTTATCCGCACCTTGCGGGCTCGTCTGCGTCTGCGGCACCCGGCGCCATTGACTGTTATTCCGGTGGCGCTGACGGCGGTCGCCGAAAAACGCAGCCGTCTTTTCGTGACCTATGCCGATACGGTCAGGGAGGGGAAGACGAAGAGGCAATCCTTTACCTCCCTGGAGAGAGGGCGAATCCCGGTCGTCGTCGGCCACACCGGGAAACACGATGTCGCACTGGCGGTCTGGCACGGTGAAACCCCGCTGCCTGTTCTGCTTGACGATCAGCTGGAGCGAATTGACCTATCGGAACAGGAAAGAGCGGAAGCACTTGCTTCGCTCGAACCGGTGCTTGCGAACCGTGGGCAGGAGGGTGTACCCGCCCCCGGCGCGGCGGTGACAAAAGCCCCAAGCCTTGCGCGACGGCTGGCAACGTTCGTTGCAATTGTCGCCTTTATCGTCGTTGCAACCTTGGGGTACTGGCTGTGGTACGTCACCAGCGCGCCTTCGCAATTCAACTCTCCGGGCATGGACCTCAACAACATGATGCCCGCGGCGCTCAACGAGTGGGGCTGCGCGCGTCTGCAGGAGCGTTTTGCTGATGGTCCGGCACCTTTCGGTTGTGCCGGGGACGATTTTCGAAGCTGGAAATAAAGGCTTTCTCTCTTGGCGTTTATTGGGCCGGTCGCAAGAGCTTTATGGGCTGGCGCGTCGGCCCGGCGTCTCCTGGCTCTTTGTCGATGAGATCGATCAATTATCCAAAGTTGCATTAGAGATTTATAAATAAACCAACTCCATAGTGCGATCGTGGGCGGTTCTCGAGGCTGGGAGAGTGCATCATGTTCACGGTTCTGGAATGCGTTGCGGTACAACACGATCATGCGATCGTGCTGCTTGCAGCGGTTATTTGCCTGCTTGGCATGCATGCTTTTTTCCATTTGTTGTTGCGTGCGGAAGAAAGCCCGGCTGGCCGCAAGCCTTACTGGGTGCTGGTTGCCGCCTTTGCAGCGGGGCTCAGCGTCTGGGCCACGCATTTCGTTGCCATGCTTGCTTATAAGGGTTCAGTCCCGATCGGCTTTGATTTCCAGTTCACGGCGCTGTCGGCGGTTCTGGCCGTTCTGGGGTTCTGGCTGGCGCTCAGGGCGCGCTCGCAGGCGAGCTACAGTCCCGTTATCGTCGGAACGCTGGTTACCCTTTCGGTTGCCGTCATGCATTTCGTCGGCATGGCGGGCATGGATGTGGCCGCCACGATCAGCTATCGCTGGGGCCCCGTTTTGGGTGGCTTTGCCGTTGCCTGGGTATTTTTTCTGCTGGCCTTTTTCCTGTTCCTTCGCTTCGCCGCATGGAAACGCATCGTCATTCCGGCCGGATGTTCGATCTTGGCAATCTGCGCTTTGCATTTCACCGCCATGTCGGCCACGATCCTGTCGCCGGATCCGTCCGTCGCTGGCCCGGATCCCGACAATCTCGCCAGAGTAATCATGATTGCTGCCGTTTCGGGCGTGACTTTCCTGGTCCTCGCAGCCACTGCCACCGCCGCTCTCGTTGACCGTTACCTTGTCGATCTTAAGGGGCTTGTGGATGCGACGCTGGATGGTCTTGCCGTGGTCCGTGATGGCCGCATTGTTGAGCTGAACACCCGTTTTGCCGGGCTTGTCGGCAGCGATGAGGTATCGCTGATGGGTAAAAATCCAGATGATCTCTTCAAGGCCATGGACGGACAGCCCACCTATCTGCCGCGCCTCGCGCCGGTTGAGGCAATCCGCGAACGCGCCGATCGGCCGCAGGTATTCGAGCTTGCCGTGCGCACAATCGAGTATCGCGGCCATCCTTGCGAAGTGCTGGCGATCCGCGACCTGACGGAAAAGCGGGAGGCGCAAAGGGAGATCGAATATCTGGCCCGCCACGATGTGCTGACCGGCCTTTCGAACCGCACCATGTTCCAGACGCGGCTGCACCAGCAGATCGAACATTGCGACGCGGAGGATGAGTTTGCCTTGCTGGCGCTCGATCTCGACCGGTTCAAGGCGGTCAACGACATTTTCGGCCATGCCGAGGGCGACCGGGTGCTGAAAAAAGTTGCGACCATCCTCGATGAATGCGCAAGGCCGGGAGATATCGTCGCCCGTCTCGGGGGCGATGAATTCGTTATCCTGACTGCCCGGCACACCAAATCGGAGGAGGCACGTCTGCTTGCCGAGACAATCCTTGCCATGTTCGGGTTAAGAATGAATGCGGCCAACGACCCGACCGCTGTCGGCGTCAGCATCGGCATCGCTGTCTTTCCGCGGGATGGCAACAGCAACGAAAGCATCTTGCACGCCGCTGATCTGGCGCTTTACCGCGCCAAGATGGGTGGGCGCGGAATATTGTCCTTTTATGATCCCCTGATGGATCAGGAGGCCCGCGAGCGCCGCCAGCTCGAAACGGATCTGCGGCTCGCCATCAACCGCAACGAATTGGTGTTGAACTATCAACCTGTCCTTTCCGTCGAATGTGGTCAGGTCGTTGGTTATGAGGCGCTGGTACGCTGGCAGCATCCGACACGGGGTGTCGTACCTCCGGATGTCTTCATTCCGATTGCAGAGGAAAGCGGGATCATCATCTCGCTCGGCGAATGGGTGCTGCGCGAGGCCTGCCGCCAGGCGAGCACCTGGGCGCCGCACTTGAAAATCGCAGTCAATGTTTCACCATTGCAGTTTTCGCTCGCAAATCTCGGCCATGTCGTATGCACGGTCCTCATGCAGTCCGGCCTTTCGCCGAACCGGCTGGAACTCGAGATCACCGAAGCCGCGTTGCTGAAGGACCGCAAGGCGACGCTGATCATCCTCAACCAGTTGAAGGCGCTGGGTGTGGCCATCGTCATGGATGATTTCGGCACCGGCTATTCATCGCTCAGCAACTTGCAGAGCTTCCCCTTCGACAAGATCAAGATCGACCGCAGCTTCATCGCCGCCATGAGCGAGGATGATAATGCCCGCGCCATCGTGCGCGCGGTGATCGGCCTCGGTCGCAGCCTCGATCTGCCAGTGACGGCGGAGGGTATCGAAACCGACGCGCAATATCGCATGGTTGTCGATGAAGGTTGCGCGCAGGCGCAGGGTTATCTCTTCGGCAGGCCGGATGTGGCTCCTGCCGCGGCGGCAAGCACTGGCAAGCGGAAGAAACATTCCGTCTGAAAGAGGAGTGCGGCGGCGTGATGCCGTCGTAATTCCATTCTCCTACGCCAATGGAACGAGAGCGAACGCAGATCGTTAGGATTGTGTGTGGTGCGTCCGTGTCACCGCCGCAGCCGGCGGCAGACGACAGCCCTGACCTTCCGATGATGAATTCGCTGGTCATGAGACGCACCAAGGATGGAATTCTATCTCTGGGAGAAACCAATGACAGACCGCCTTGAGCCGCAGGACCCGCGCAACCAGTATCCGCGCCCACCCTTTTCAACGCCGACTCAGGAAATGCCGGGGCTGGTCACGAACATGATGCCTTTCGCTGATCATGGTGAAAAGACCTATCGCGGCAGCGGCAAGCTTGCCGGGCGCAAGGCGCTCATAACCGGCGGTGATTCCGGCATCGGTCGCGCCGTGGCTATCGCATTTGCGCGGGAGGGTGCAGATATCGCGATATCCTATCTGCCGGAGGAAGAATCGGACGCCGAAGAGGTGGTTGCACTTATCGAAGCGGAAGGACGCGTGGCGGTCGCCTTACCCGGAGATATTACCGATGAGGCATGGTGCCGCGAACTGGTTGAAAAAGCGGTAGGTGATCTCAACGGCCTCGATATTCTGGTGATCAATGCCGCGAGACAACAATATCGCGAGGGTATCGCCGAGCTGTCGACTGAAGATTTCGACCGCACGATGAAGACCAATCTCTACGCGCTGCACTGGATTGCGCAGGCCGCCGTTCCTTATCTTGAGCCCGGATCGTCGGTGATTACCACCGCATCCATACAGGCCTATGAGCCGTCTCCCATTCTTCTTGATTATGCCACTACGAAAGCCGGCATCGTTGCCTATACGAAAGCGCTCGCCAAACAGCTTATCGAAAAAGGCGTGCGGGCAAATGTCGTCGCGCCTGGTCCCTTCTGGACGGTTTTGCAGCCAAGCGGCGGGCAGCCGGACGAAAAGGTCAGGAATTTCGGTAAGGACAGCGATTTTGGCCGTCCAGGCCAGCCTGTCGAACTGGCTCCGGTCTATGTGCTGCTGGCTTCGCAGGATGGCAGCTTCATCAATGGCGAGGTCTATGGTGTGACCGGAGGCCGGGGCGTTGCCTGATCGGCTTTGAGGACTTGACATGAAACGACAGACAGAACGTTCAGACAGAGATGTGAAGCCCTTCGATGTCCGCGAGCGGCTGATACTGGCGCTTTATGCGCAGCTGAAGGCCGAGCGGCAAACGCGCGAAGCCATGGAATGGGTCATCCGCAATGGCGGGCTTTCGCCTGAGGTGCTGGAGGCGATGGCATCCGACCCTGTGCCGGTGCTGGCCGATGCGGACGTTCCCGCTATCGAGCGTATCCTTGCTGCGGACCGGGGCAGAGGCCAATCCTCTCAAGACGACCATGGGCGGCGATCATGAACCGGAGAGCGAGCTGGAAGGGTCATCTGACATTCGGCGATTTCAACTGTGAAATCGGTCTCTATTCCGCGCTCACTTCATCGGAAAAGATCTCCTTCAACATCGTCAACCGAAAGACCGGCCATCGCGTCGAACGGCAATATGTCGATAGCGATACCGGCGACGCTGTCGACCGCGAGGATCAGGTTAAGGGATATGAACTCGACAATGGCGACCATATTGTCATTGAGGGAGATGAGATCGCAACGCTGATGCCGGAAAACGACAAGGTCATCCGCATCAGGCATTTTCTGAGCCACGACGAGATCGACAAGCTCTATTTCGATAAATCCTATTATCTGGCGCCGACGCAGGAGGGTGGCGAAGAGGCTTTGACGCTGCTGGCAAAAGCCATGGACGACGAGAAGGTCTCGGCACTTGGCGAAGCGGTACTCTTTCGCCGAAACCGCGTGCTGTTGATCCGTCCAAGCGGCAAGGCGCTCGTGGCGACGACCTTGAATTTCGGCTACGAGGTTCGCTCGCAAACCACCGTTTTCAAGTCCATTCCCGATATTCAGTTCGATGAAGAGATGCTTGAGCTCGCCGGTCACATCATCGGGAAACGGGCAGGCACATTCGATCCGGCGGAATATACCGATCGTTACAATGATGCGCTGGCGGAACTGGTGAAGGCGAAGATCGAGGGTAGGGAAATCAGCAAACAGCCGCCGCGCAAGCAAGATAACATCATCGACTTGAAGGAGGCTTTGCGCCGCAGCGCCGGTGACGGCGACAGCGGAAAATCTACCGCTGGTGCGGGGCGCAAATCCTCCCGGAAAGCGAGCTGATCCATGGGTTTGCAGAGCTATAACGCCAAGCGCAGTTTCGACAAGACGCCGGAGCCGAAGGGCGACAAGGTCGATGCGCAGGGATCGAGTTTCGTCATACAGAAGCACGATGCCCGCCGGCTGCATTACGATTTCCGGCTGGAGATGGACGGCGTCCTTAAAAGCTGGGCGGTAACCCGCGGGCCGAGCCTTGACCCGGAGGACAAGCGCCTTGCGGTGCATGTCGAGGACCACCCTCTAAGCTACGGCGACTTCGAAGGCGTAATCCCGAAAGGTCAATATGGCGGCGGCACTGTCATTCTTTGGGATCGTGGTGTCTGGCGCCCGATTGGCGACGCGAAGAAAGGCTACCGCAAAGGCCATCTCGAATTCGAACTGGAGGGCGAAAAGCTTAAAGGCCGCTGGCATCTTGTGCGTATGCATGGAAAGCCCGGTGAAAGCCGTGAAAACTGGCTGCTGATCAAGGGCGACGACGAAGAGGCAAGGCATGATGGCGGCGCCGATATTCTGGAGGAGCGGCCGGAATCCGTGAAGACTGGCCGAAGTGTTGAAGAAGTTGCCGCCAAGCCGAAGGACACCTGGAATTCGAAGCCCGCATCGAAAAAGACCGTTAGTTCTTCCTCGGGCAAAAAACAGGCGCATGCCCTGCCGAAAGGTGCCCGCAAACAGGCGCTGCCATCCTTCGTGCCGCCGGCACTTGCGACGCTGAAACCCAAGCCACCGGAAGGCTCCCGCTGGCTGCATGAGATCAAGTTCGACGGCTATCGCCTGCAGGTCCGTATCGACCACGGCAAACTCCAGCTTCTGACCCGTAGCGGACTGGACTGGACCGAAAAGTTCGGCGATGCCGTGGCGGGAGCGCTCAAGTCGCTGCCGGCCGAAACGCTGATGATCGACGGCGAAATCGTGGTGGAACGGGACAGCGGCGCCTCGGATTTCTCAGCCTTGCAACAGGACTTGAGCGAAGGGCGCAGCGACCGCTTCGTTTTTTATGCCTTCGATCTCCTGTATCTGGATGGCACGGATTTGCGCGGTGCGGCGCTGACGGATCGCAAGGCGCTACTGGAAAAGCTGCTGCCCGCCAGCAACCCGCATCTTCGCTACAGCGAACATTTCGAGGAAAGCGGCGGGCTTGTTCTCGATCATGCCTGCCGCCTCAGCCTCGAGGGCGTTATCTCCAAGGTCAAGGACAGCAAATACGTCTCGGGCCGCAAGGGTAACTGGGTGAAATCCAAATGCTCGATGCGGCAGGAGTTCGTCATCGGCGGCTACACGCTGTCATCCGCGTCGGATAATGCCATCGGCTCGCTGGCGCTCGGCGTTTATGAGGACGGCAAGCTGCGTCATGTCGGCCGCGTCGGCACCGGCTATACCGCTGACATTGCCGAAATGCTGCTTGGCCGCCTGAAGCCGCTGGGCATCGATGACAGCCCTTTCGGCGAAAAGCTAACGGCACTTGCGCGCCGCGACCTCTATTTCGTCAAGCCGGAACTGGTTGCAGAAGTGGAGTTTCGTGCCTGGTCCGGAGATGGCAATCTGCGCCATGCATCATTCCGCGGCTTGCGGGAAGACAAGCCGGCGGGCGAAATCGAACGCGAGGATAAAGCCGTGTCGGAACAAGGGACGCCGCAGTCAAAGATCAAGTTCACCCATCCGAAACGACTTTATTGGCCGGACGATGGCGTGACCAAGGAAGGGCTTGCCGATTATTACACTCAGGTCTGGCGCTATATGGCCCCCTTTGTCGTTAACCGGCCTCTGGCGCTGCTGCGTTGTCCTGAAGGGATCGATGGTCAGCGTTTCTTCCAGAAACACGCATGGCGCGGTGTGAACAAGGCGATAGAACAGATCAAGGATCCGAAGGACAAGGGCGGGGAACCACTGATCAGGATTACGGATTTCGATGGCATGATGGCCCTGGTCCAGTCCGCTGCGCTTGAAATTCACCCATGGGGGGCGACAACCGCGAACTGGGAAAAGCCTGACATGATCACCATGGATATAGACCCCGGCGAGGACGTGTCATGGCAGGAGGTAATCGGCGCGGCACTGGAACTGAAGCGGCGTTTCGAAGATGCCGGTCTGGCCGCTTTCGTGAAAACCTCCGGCGGCAAGGGGTTGCATGTAGTGGCACCCTTGAAACCGGAAGCGGGATGGCCGGCGTTGAAGGCCTTTGCAAAGACCATGGCGGATGACATGGCCAAGGCAGAGCCGGAGAAATATCTTGCGGTGGCAACCAAAGCGAAACGCAAGGGCCGCATCTTCCTCGACTATCTGCGTAATGGCAGGGGCAATACGGCTGTTGCGCCCTATTCGACACGTGCCCGACCGGGAGCCGCCATTTCAGCGCCAATCGAATGGACGGAACTCTCAGATGAGATAGGTCCGGCACACTTCACGGTCAGCAATATCGGCGCGCGCCTTTCTGCCCTGAAGAAGGATCCATGGGACGGCTTTTTCGCTGCCGCGCGACCCCTGCCGAAAAAGGCCCGATGAGCGTCAGCCTTTCTTGTCCGAGGCAAGGCTTTTCTTCAAGGCATCCATGATGTTGATGACATTGCCGCCTGTCCGGGTTTTCGTGCCGGTCTTTTTTTCCGGGGAAGAGACGGTCTTGCTCTTCGTTTTCAGCAAAGCGCTGATCTTTTTCTGGATCGGATCCTGCACCAGCGCGGGTTTCCATCCCGTCATCTGTTTGCCGATGCGTTTTTCCATCGCGTCCAGCAGCGGCTTTTCGAATTTCATCTTCGGATCCAGCGCGTCGACGCTTTCGCGCACTTCCTCGCCATAGTGCAGGGTCCACAGAATGATGCCCTTGCCTGACGGTTCCAGCAGAACCGCTCTTTCGCGGCGATAGAGAACAAGCCGCGCAATGCCGACAACGCCGTTTGCCCGCATGGCTTCCCGGATCACGCTGAAGGCTTCTGTGCCGATCTTGTCTTCCGGGCGCAGGAAGTGCGGCCGGTCGTACCATATCCAGTCGATAGAGCCTGTGGGCACGAAGGCCTGGATGTCGATGGTGCGGGTGCTTTCGAGCGCGACCGCATCGATCTCGTCATCCTCCAGCAACACATAATCGTCTTCGGCGCGGGGAAACCCCTTTACCTGGTTCTTTGCGGCCACCGGCTTGTGGGTAACGCTGTCGACATAGCGGCTTTCGACGCGATTGCCGGTTTTGCGGTTGAGAACGTGGAAGCGGTATTTGTTGCTTTCGGTCGTGGCAGGCGTCAGCGAAACTGCGGCCGTCACCAGCGACAGCTTCAGATAGCCCTTCCAGAAAACCTGCCGTGCCATGATCCGCGATCCGCCTTGTCGCCTGTTGTCTCCCGGATCAACAACCACAGGGTGGCTTTTGTTCCGGGAGCTTTGGCAGAGAGGGCGGGACTCTGTCTCAGCCGAACAGCGATGTAAGACCATAGACAGATGCGGATATCAGGGCAGCGGCCGGCATGGTCACGACCCAGGCAATGACGATATTGCCCGCAAGGCCCCAGCGCACGGCCGAGACGCGACGCGCGGCACCGACGCCGATGATGGCGCCGGTGATCGTATGGGTGGTGGATACCGGAATGCCGAGCCACGTCGCGCCAAAAAGTGTCAGCGCACCGCCGGTTTCGGCGCAGAACCCCTGCATCGGGTTCAGCCTGGTGATTTTCGACCCCATGGTGTGAACGATGCGCCAGCCGCCGAACAGTGTGCCGAGCGCCATGGCCGACTGGCACGAGATCACCACCCAGAACGGCACGTAGAAGCTCTCTCCAAGATGCCCCTGGCTGAACAGCAGCACAGCGATGATGCCCATGGTCTTCTGTGCGTCATTGCCGCCGTGGCCGAGCGAATAGAGCGAGGCGGAAATGAATTGCATGATGCGGAACGTACGATCCACGGCGAAGGGCGTCTGGCGCACGAACAGCCAGGAGACGGCAAGCACCAGCAGCAGTGCCAGGAAAAAGCCGATGGCCGGCGACATGAAGATCGCGCCCACGGTTTTCAGAAGACCCGACCAGACTATGGAATTGAAACCGACCTTCGCAAAGCCGGCACCGACGAGACCGCCGATCAAGGCATGTGACGAGCTGGAGGGAATGCCGAAAATCCAGGTGACGATGTTCCAGACGATGGCGCCCATCAATGCCGCGAAGATGACCTGCGGGGAGACGATGGCCGGATCGATGATGCCGGTGCCGAGCGTTTCGGCCACATGCAGGCCGAAGAACAGGAAGGCGATGAAATTGAAGAAGGCCGCCCATGCCACCGCATATTGCGGGCGCAATACACGGGTGGAGACGATGGTGGCGATGGAATTTGCGGCGTCGTGGAGACCGTTCAGAAAATCGAAGAACAGCGCGATGGCGATAAGGCCGACAAGCAGCGGCAGTGCAAGCGCGACATCCATCAGACGTTCTCGATAACGATGCCGCTGATCTCGTTCGCCACGTCCTCGAAGCGGTCGACGACCTTTTCGAGTTCGCCGTAGATCTCGCTGCCGATCATATAGGCCATGGCATTGCCGGTCGCACCATGGCGCCGGAAGAGGTCCTTCAGGCCCTGGTCATGAAGTTCGTCGGAGCGCCCTTCAACGCGGGTAACCTCTTCGGCAATCACCGACAGGCGCTGGGCATTGGTGCCGACCTTTTCCAGAAGCGGGATGGCTTCGGCGACGAGGCTTGCCGCACGCACGATCTCGTGGCCCATCTCGCGCATCAGCGGGTCGAATTCGGTTTGCTCGAACAGCCGGATCGTCTTGACGGTCTTGTGCATCATGTCGATGGCGTCATCCATGGACTGGATGAGGTCCTTGATATCGCCACGATCAAAGGGCGTTATGAAGCTGCGGCGCACCGCAAGCAGAACGTCGCGGGTAATATCATCCGCCTGGTCTTCGAGGGCGACGATAAGGTCGCAGTTTTTCTCGACGTCGACGCCGCTCAGAAGGTGGTCCAGAGCTGCGGCGGCTTTGACGACCGTTTCCGAATGTTTGCTAAACATGTCGAAGAAACGGTCTTCGCGCGGCATCAGCTTGCGAAAAATGCTCATCATGCGAATTGGCCCTCAATGGCGCTTTATTAGTTGTGGGGAGCGATTGTCATAAAACTGTCATAAATGCACGCGGGGCATTGATGCAACCCGGAAAATCGGCAGTATCAACGGATATGAAATCCATGAAGAAAAGCCGGAAAGCCCGTCCGGCGCGTTCCCTGACATTGCTTCAGCAACTTGCTGCTGTTCCTGAAAAGCTGTTCACCGGCTCTTTCCGGCAGCAATATGCCGCCTTATGCTTCCGTTATACCGGAAGCGGCGAAGAGATCGAAATCCTCGTCGTCACCTCCCGCACCAGCGCACGCTGGATCATTCCGCGCGGCTGGCCGATGAAACGCAAGAAGCCGCATGAGGCTGCCGCGATCGAGGCGTGGGAGGAAGCGGGCGTTCGCGGCCGCGTGAGGAAGGACGCCGTTGGCCGCTACACCTATCTCAAGATGCTCGACAATGGCGATGTCGTTCCCTGCGTTGTCGATGTCTTCCAGATCGAGATCACCGGGGAGGAAACGAGTTTCAAGGAGCGCGGCGAACGCCTTCTGGAATGGGTTCGCCCGGACGAGGCAGCAAGGCGCGTCCGGGAAATCGAACTGAAATCGCTTCTGGTCGACTTCCGCCCGAGGGGGAAGAGGAAACGCCTGACCGAAGAAAAGTCCTAACGGCAATCGTCACCGGCGAACCTAGGATGGTGAAGATGGACGTTCGGTCGATCCCGTCTCCCCCATCTCGTCCGGTGCCTTCGGTAGCAGGCGGGCGAAACGCCGGGTGATGCTGTCGATGTAAGACAGGATTGTTGGCACGACGATCAGGGTGAGCAGGGTGGAGCTGATGAGGCCGCCGATTACTGCGTGCGCCATCGGCGCGCGCTGCGCCCCGCCACCGCCAACAGCCAGCCCGAGCGGAATCATGCCGAAAATCATCGCAAGCGTCGTCATGATGATCGGGCGGAAGCGGATGATGCCGGCGCTCGCCAGCGCTTCGTTGAGCGAAAGTCCACGCTTCCTTTCGCGGTTGGCGAAATCGACAAGCAGGATGCCGTTCTTTGTAACGAGGCCCATCAGCATGATGAAGCCGATCAGCGAGAACATGTTGATCGTGCTGCCGGCAACCAAGAGCCCGACGAGGACGCCGATGAGAGATAGCGGCAGGGACGCCATGATGGCGAGCGGTTGCAGGAAGCTGCCGAATTGCGAGGCGAGCACGATGTAGATGAAGATGACCGCCATTGCGAGCGCGGTTACCATGTGGCCAACCGTCTCCTCCATGGTTTCGGCGTCGCCGCCGAAGCGGATACGGTAGCCGTCCGGCAGGTCGCGGGCGGCGGTAAGGGTTTTCAAAACGTCTGTCACTTCGCCAAGCGCTCGTCCGGATATGTTGGCCGAAACCAGCACCTCGCGGCGATTGTCGATGCGGCGGATTTCGGCGGGTGCTTCCACGGTGGTAATATCGGCGACCTGATCCAGACGTACCAACAGGGGCGAGCCGTTGGATGCCGTGCGGCTGGTGGCGATCATCAACTCGCTGATCCTCGTCGTGTCGGCACGCCGCTCGCCGGGCAGGCGCACGACGATGTCGTAGCTGTTACCGCCCACATCCGTCCATTTCGACACGTCCTCACCGGCGATGAGCGGCGAGAGCGCTGCGGCAAGATCGGATCGGGAAATGCCGAGATCGCTTGCCGCCTCGCGTTTCAGGCGTACCGAAAGGATGGAGGTCACGTCGCGGGTGCTTGAGGTCACATCCACGAGGCCGGGGATTTTTTTCATGTCTTCCATCAGACCGTCGGCGATCTTTTCGAGGATCGCCCGGTCGTCGCCAAGAATGCTGAGCTGGACGGGGCTTTCGCCACCGCCAAGACCGTTTTGCAGGATCGCGACCTCTATGCCCGATATGGCCGACAGGCGTTTGCGGATCGGATCGGCCAGCGTGACCGGAGTTCGGGTGCGCATCTCCAGCGGCACCAGTCCCACCAGAACGGCGGCGCGATGTTTACCGACGGTGCCGCCGGTATTGACGGTGGAATAGAGCATCTCGACTTCCGGGAATTCCTGGAGTGCCTTCTCGACCTGCCGCACCTTCGCCGTGGTGTAATCCAGCGAGGAGCCGACCGGTGCCGTGACGTTTATCTGGAAGCGGCCTTCATCCGTATTCGGGACGAATTCCGCACCGACTAACGGCACCATGAGCAGGCTGCCGACAAAAATGCCTGATGTGACGAGCAGGGTGACGAGGCGGTGGTGCAATGTCCAACCGATCACGTGCCGATACTGATCGGCGAGCCATTCGAAGCCGTGATCAAAACGGGCGATCAGCCGGCCCACCGGCCCACGCCGGGCGTTGGGTTGCGCATCCGGATCGTACCAGACGCTCGATAGCATCGGATCGAGCGTGAAGGCGACGAAAAGCGAGATCAGCACGGCAGCTGAAACGGTGATGCCGAATTCATAGAAGAACCGACCGACGATGCCGTCCATGAAAGCGACAGGCAGGAAGACCGCCACGATTGTCGCCGTTGTCGCGATAACCGCAAGTCCTATTTCGTTCGTGCCGTCGAGTGCTGCGCGGATATGGGATTTCCCCATGTGAAGGTGACGGGTGATGTTTTCGCGCACAACGATGGCGTCATCCGCCAGAATGCCGATGGAAAGCGTCAGCGCCAGGAGGCTCAGTGTATTGAGCGTGAAGCCCATAACATCAATGACCGCAAGCGTGCCGATGATCGCGATCGGCAGCGTCAGTCCGGTGATGACGGTGCTGCGCCAGGAATTGAGGAACAGGAAGACGATGGCCACGGCAAGTGCCGCCCCTTCTATCAACGTCGTCTGCACCTGCGTGACGGATTCCCGGATGGGAATGGATGTGTCCGTAATGACTCGCAACTGCACGTTTTGCGGAACAAGGTCGGCATTGAGGGCGTCCAGGCGCTTTCTCACATCCGCGACAACCTGAACCGTGTTGGCACCCTGAACCTTGACGATGTCGATCGCCAGCGCAGTCTGGCTATTATAGAGGGCACGGTTTTCGGGGTCGGCAGCCCCCTCGGAGAGTGCGGCGATGTCGCGAAGATAAATGGCTGCGCCACCGCGCCGGGCGACGACCATGTCCAGCAGCGCCTGCGGTTCTGCGATGCGGCCCTGCACCTGGATCGTGCGTTCGGAAACGGTATCGACAAGCCTTCCAGCCGGGCTGTTGCTGTTGCCGGTGCGTAGCGCGCTCACCACTTCGTTGATGCCGATCCCAAGCGCGCGCATACGGGTATCGTCGATCACAATGTCGATCTGCCGCTTGCGGGCGCCGACCAGCGTTGCCTGCCCGACACCGGGAACGGTCGTCAGTTGCCGCACCACCTTCTGGTCGGCAAGGGTGGTGAGTGCGGGTATGTCGAGCGACGTCGAGCTTATCGCCACCGACAGGATAGGCTCGGCGGCGGGATCGAACCTGGATATGACCGGCTTTTTGGCCTCTTGCGGGAAATTCGCGTCGATGGCGGCGATCTTGTCGCGCACCTCCTGTGCCGCGGTCGCGCTCTTAACCTCGAGCTTGAATTTTGCGACGACGACAGAGCGTCCCTCGTAGGAGGTTGACGTGATCTCGTCCAGACCGCCGATGGCGTTCAGCGCATCCTCGACCGGGCGCGTCAATTCTGTCTCCACCGTTTCCGGCGTGGCGCCCGGATAAGCGGTGGACACCACGACGACCGGAACGTCGACATTGGGGTAGAGGTCGAGCCCCAGCCGCTGCAACGAGAAAAGACCCATGACCAGAAGCGCCACCATCATCATGGTGGCGAAAACAGGGTGGGAGACGGATATGCGGGTCAGAAACATCTCAGCCTGCCTTGTCGACGGTAACGGCCATGTCGGGCTGCAATTCGGGAAGCGGTGCGGTCAGGATCGTCTCACCGTCCTCTAGACCGGCGCCTATCTCGATCAGGCTGCCATCGTTCCAGCGCGATCCCACAGCCACCGTCTGGCGGCGAAGGTGGCCGTTCAGGACTTTAAGGACGTGATAGCCGGTTTCGTCTTTGCGAAGCGCGATTGCAGGAACGACAAGCGCATCGTTTTTTTCGCGCACGAGGATGGACCCGCTGGCGAACATTCCTCCCCACAGCCGGCCGTCGCGGTTGGCAAGCCGCAGATAGACGGCGACAAAGCGCGTCCCGTCTTCGGCAACCGGGCTGATGCGCTCAACGGTGCTTCTGAGAGGCTGGCCGCCGATGCCGTCAATATCGAGTTCGGCGGTCTGGCCAACGGCGACACGTGGGATGTCGCGCGTGGCAACGAGAACCTTCGCCTCAAGCATGCTTGTATCGACCAGCGTCATGAGTTCACCATCGGCACTGACGCGGGAGCCGGCTTCTGCCTGCCGGCGGGTAATGGTGCCATCAAAAGGCGCGCGGATTTCGGCATTGCGAAGGGCAAGGCGGGCGATATCCACCTGCGCCGAAAGGCTCTGAAGCCTTGCCGTTTTCACAACGACATCGCTCTTCGCCTTGTCGAGCTGTTCAGCCGATGCGATGTTTTTTGACGCCAGCTGTTCGGTTCGGGTGAGGGCCTGCATCGCCAGTGTGAGTTCGGCCTCGGCTGCATCCCGGTCGCTCTGCCGCAGCAGGAGTGTCGATTGCAGTTCCTCGGTTTCGAACCGTACCAGCAGGTCGCCCGCCCGCACCGCCTGCCCGTCCCTGACATTCATATCCAGAATTTTTCCAGCCTCGCGGGCGCGGATTACGACACGGCTGACCGGCTGAAGTTCGCCACTGATGCTGAGCCGCTCCGCCATCGCTCGTGTGCCGATCCTTGCGATTTCCGCAGCCGTCAGTTCGAACGGGATACCGGCCGGGCTCATCGAGGTTGACGCCACGATTCCCTTCACGCGCTCGTTCGCATCGACGCTTCCGCGCGCCGGATCAAGAGCCGTGACGACGAGAGCGCAGCCCGCAAGCGCGATCCCCGCCTTGATCGTTCTTTTCACCCACATAACATATTCCTTCCAGGCAAAACTCATCCTGTGACCGCCGATCGAGCGGTCATGTCGCCTGTCTTGCAGGCTGATGGCTTCTGGATAAGTGTTCATAATTGCAGCAGCATTACCCGCCCGCATCTTCTGCGCCGCAATACTGTCGCAACCTTTCTGGCAGACAAGGAGGGGGCGAAGGGACGGTGGCAAATGAGACTTCTGTTGATTGAGGACGAAAAGGAAATGGCGGATGCGCTGTCGACGACGCTCGGCAAGCAGGGGATCGTCATCGACCATACGATGCGGCTCGGCGATGCGATGGAGCTGGCGCGCCAGCATGTCTATGATGCCATTCTGCTCGACCGTCGTCTGCCGGACGGGGAGGGACTTACCTTCATTCCAAAGCTGCGCCGCGCCGGTATCGATACGCCGATCATTTTATTGACGGCGATGAACGAACCGGAGGAGCGGATCGAGGGGCTGAATGGCGGCGCCGACGACTATCTCGGCAAGCCGTTTCTCGTCGGCGAACTGCTGGCGCGGCTGCGCGCGGTTTTGAGAAGGCCGGCAAGCATCGCCCCGTCGCAAATCGCTGCAGGCCGCATCGTGATCGATCCGCTTCATCTCAGCGTCACGATCAACTCGCTTCCCTTCGATCTGCCAAGGCGCGAGCTGATGGTCCTCATCACGCTGGCGAAACGAAAAGGCAAATCCGTGCTGCGCTCGACGCTTGAGGCCGCCGTCTACAACTACGAGGAGGAAATCCAGTCCAATGCGCTCGATGCGCATATATCGCGACTGCGCAAACGCCTGCTCGACGCTTCTGCCGGGGTCAGCGTGCATAATATTCGCGGTATCGGTTATCTGCTCAGGGAAGACACATGAAGGCGCAGGGCAAGTCCAATCCCTCCTTGTGGTGGCAATTGAGCTGGCAGCTCAGCATTGTCGTCTCCTCCATGATCGCTGTCGTCATCGTCGGGCTCTGCGTTTACGGGGTGATGAAGCTCTCGCCCAATATCGGGCTCTGGAACGATTTGTCGGCGACGCTTGACGAGTCGCTGTCGCTTGATCCGCAAAAGGGTCTAGTCGTTACCGAGGGGCCGGCATTACGTGCCTTGAAGGCGAAGAATGAGACGTTGTGGTTCGTGGTCTCGACGCCTGACGGTCACGCGGCCACCTTCGGCACCGTACCGGCTGTTTATGCCGAACTGGCGCGCTACGTTCATCTGATGACGGACGCCGATATTCGCGGCGGCAGCGGCATATCCGAGGTCGCTTCGGCTGAAAGTATCGAGACGACGTCGGGGCCCGTCAGGATCATGTTCGGCGGAACCTCTAATGCACGAGCGTCGTTTCTGACGCTTCTTGCCGGCACCTATCCGATTTACGTCCCCCTCCTGGCGGTTCTTTTGCCTGCGGTGTTTTTCTCCGTGCCACACATCGTGCGCCGGGCGCTTGCTGGCCTGAGTTCCGTCGTCAAAAAAGCACCGGAGATCGACCCGCGACGACCGGGTTCGAAGCTTCCTGTCGAAGATGTGCCGCGCGAAGTCGTTCCGTTGATCGTTTCCTTCAACAGCGTTCTCGAGCGGCTCGAAGAGCAGTTCCAGGCGCGGCAACGTTTTCTGATCGATGCCGCGCACGAATTGAGGACGCCGATTGCAATCATGCAGACCCGGATAGAGGGCCTGCCCGGACCTGACCAGCAGCGCCTGATGGAGGATGTCGCGCGGCTCGGTGAAACCGCCGAACAGCTTCTGGCCTTTGAGCGAAACGATCAGGTGAACGACCGGCGCGAGGTGGTGGACCTGGTCGATATCGCCCGTACGGTGGTGGCAGAGCTCGCGCCGCTTGCGCTTTCGGCAGGTTACGACATCTCCTTCGAAACGCAGATCGAAAAATACGACATGCAAGGCAACCCCTTCGCCCTGCCGCGCGCCATCAGCAATATCGTGCGCAACGCCATCGACCATGGTGGAAACAAGGGGCTGATCCATGTCTCGGTTCTCGCAAACGGCGAAATCGCGATTTCCGACGAGGGGCAGGGCATACCCGAGGACCAGCAGGAGCGGATATTTGAACCTTTCTATCGGGTCACGCCGAAAAGCACGGGCGCGGGACTTGGCCTCAGCCTCGTCAAGAAGATCGTCGCCAATCATAACGGCCGTATCGTGCTGGAAAGCAACCCCTCTGGAAGCACGTTCCGGGTTCGATTCTGATAGCGCTTTGCGCGCTGTAGACCGGTCGCGGCGATTGTAATGCTGCCGCAACGTTCGCGGTCATAATGTGTGGGCACGGGATCAACCGTGCCAACCGGAGTACTCACAGTGACGCACCCACCGGATCGTTTTCTTCCGGATTTCCGGCGAGAAACCGGCGCGTAAAATGCGCGTCGGCGGCCCGGAACCTCGGGCAATGCTGCAGCGCCTATGATCGCAGCAGAGCACCAATCCGATTTCATATTCGGTTCATCCTGGGCGCGCACAGTCCCGGCCAAATCACTCCACGCCCCAGTCCAAACAGTCATACTCCCCGGAATTTTACGATGTCGCATACTGAAATCGCCGCATTCGCTGCGGAAAAAAACTCGGCGAAACCCGAGCCGGTCATCGCTGCGCAAACCATGACTGGCGATGGGATGGAACTCCTCCGTTTTCCCCTGGCCTGGAGCGTTGTGACCTTCGTTATGCGCGCCCACTGGAAACGGGGTTTCCTTTTCTGGATGCGTTTTTTGGCTCATCCGCTTGTAACTCTTCGGTGGTGGCGGTTTCTGTCCCGATTCTCGGCGACGCAAAAACTGCCACCGCCGCATGACGAGCTTCTTCAGAAACCCCTGTCGAAATTCCTCGTCGGCAAAATCTCCTATGGAAGACGGCTGGATTTTCTCATGAAGAATTTCGCCATCGCCAGCGGTTGTTTTTCCAGAGAGGTTATGGCTGCGCTCTGGAGTGGAAAAACGATCGAAATCGGCACCATAGGCGGCCGTGCTGACGAATATCGCTGCACGCTTGCTCTTGCGGATTTATGTGGCGGCCGCCACGAAGGCGCTCTCGCGGTTCGGCTGATCAGAACCCGTGACGACGTCACCTTGTGGACGACGAAGTTTATCTTCGTGACGCAGGATGGGGGAGGGTACAGGACGATTGCCGTTGGCGGCATGCAGGGGCCACGCGCCGCAAAGCAGGAGATGGTGGCAGTAACGCGCGACCTTGCGGGTCTTCGCCCGAAGGATGCCGTTTTGATGCTGCTGCAAGGTCTAATAGAGACGGAAGCGGGTTCCTATTTCGCAGTCTCCCACGCCAGACATCCGATCAATTATCGTCGCGCGCGGCGGCAGAGAATGTTGCTTTCCGACATAGACGCATTCTGGCGGGAACGTTCCGCCGAGCCGGACGACGTGTTCGGTTTTCAGGTACCGGTTTCAAGCCTCGAGGGCGCGGACAAACGCAGCAAGATGAAGCTTGCCTTTTTTGCCATGGCCGACCGGCTTTGCGAGGGTAAAGCTGGGAGTGCTGCGAAGAGTTGAGGCCACAGATCCGAGTTGGCCGTCGACACCGTCATGCCGCTGCATCGGCAGCACGGCCGAGTTTTTGCAGGCCGCATTCGCGGACGATCTCGGCAATGTGGGTAAACTGCGCCGAGAGCGGATTGCTCTTGCGCCACACCATGCCGATGGTGCGGGATGGTCTTGGCTCTGCCAGCCGAAATACCGAGACGGTGGATTGCCGCGTTTCCATATCGACAGCCATCTGCGGAATGAGCGTGACGCCGATGCCGGCGCCGACCATCTGGACCAGCGTCGAGAGCGAACTGCCCTCCATCAGCACGCGCGGCGGCGCGTTCGTTGTACTGCAGAAAGACAGTGCCTGATTGCGGAAACAATGGCCTTCCTCGAGCAGCAGCAGGCGCATTTCACCGAGCTTGCCAGCGCTCGGCACCGGCATCCCCGCATCCTCCATCGGCCGGACCAGAATGAATTCCTCGGAAAACAGCGGAACCTCTTCCAGCGACGCTTCAGACACCGGAAGCGCCACGATTGCCATGTCCAGCCGGGCTTCCAGGAGGTCCTCGATCAGTTTCTGTGTCACCGCTTCGCGCGGACGCGTTTCCAGTCCCGGATAATGCCGGGTGAGCGTCTTGATGACCTGCGGTAAAAGATAGGGCGCGACCGTTGGAATGACGCCGATGCGCAGGCGGCCGCTGAGCGGGCCGTGCCTTGCCCTCGCCAAATCCTGCAATTCATCCACTGAACGCAGGATCAGGCGGGTGCGTTCGGCGAATTCATCGCCGAGAGCGGTCAGCCTGATCTGGCGGCTGCCCCGTTCGACGAGCGGCGCGCCGATCAGCTCTTCCAGTTCCCTGATCTGTAGCGAAAGTGCTGGCTGGGAAATGGAGCACGCCTCCGCCGCCCGCCCGAAATGGCCGATCTTCGCCAAGGCGTCGAAATAACGCAGGTGTTTCATCGATAGTCCAATCATAAGCTGAGCATATCGCAGCCTTTAGAATATACAATTGGAAATTATGGAACCCGGCTGTTAGTCATCGTCATGACAGAAAGAGGATGTAGCTGTTCGGTATCACCAGCGTCACTGCGCGCTTTCCGTAAGGATGACCTGCTGTGGGCTGTGGTTCCAACATGCTGCGCATGTCGAATTGACTATGTCGTTTAATTACTAAACCCATCGGAGGGCGAAATGGACGCAACTTCAAAACCGGCTGGCAAGTGTCCCGTCATGCATGGAGGCAATACGGCCTCCGGTAAATCGGTTACCGAATGGTGGCCGAACGCGCTGAACCTCGATATCCTGCATCAGCACGACACCAAGACCAATCCGCTCGGCACCTCCTTCAATTACCGCGAAGCGCTAAAGACGCTCGACGTGGAAGCCCTGAAGGCCGATCTGCGCGCCCTGATGACGGAAAGCCAGGACTGGTGGCCGGCCGACTGGGGCAGCTATGTGGGCATGATGGCCCGCGTGACTTGGCATGCGGCCGGTTCTTACCGCGTGACGGACGGACGCGGCGGCGCCAACACCGGCAACCAGCGCTTTGCACCGCTCAATTCCTGGCCTGATAATGTGAACACCGATAAGGGCCGCCGCCTGCTGTGGCCGATCAAGAAAAAATACGGCAACAAGATTTCCTGGGCCGATCTCATCGCGCTTGCCGGAACGATCGCTTATGATGTCGCGGGTCTGAAGACGTTCGGTTTCGCCTTCGGCCGCGAGGATATCTGGGCTCCCGAAAAAGACACCTATTGGGGTGACGAAAAGGAATGGCTGGCACCGAGCGATGGTCGTTACGGTGACGTAACCAAGCCCGAGACGCTGGAAAATCCGCTTGCCGCCGTGCAGATGGGTCTCATCTACGTCAATCCAGAAGGCGTCAACGGCAAGTCCGATCCGCTTGCGACAGCCGCGCAGATGCGCGAAACCTTTGCCCGCATGGGCATGGATGACGAAGAAACCGTCGCGCTCACCGCAGGCGGCCACACCATCGGCAAGTCGCACGGCAATGGCAGCGCCGCCAACCTCAGCCCCGATCCGGAAGCAGCAGGCCCCGAATATCAGGGTCTCGGCTGGATCAACACCAAGGGTCGCGGCATCGGCCGTGACACCGTGGTGTCCGGTATTGAAGGTGCCTGGACAAGCGAACCGACCAAGTGGGACAACGGCTTCTTCGACATGCTGTTCAAGCATGAGTGGACATTGACGCACAGCCCGGCTGGCGCGTCCCAGTGGGCGCCGATCACCATTGCCGAAGAGGACAAGCCTGTTGACGTCGAGGATCCCTCGATCCGCACCATCCCGATGATGACCGATGCCGACATGGCCCTGAAGGTCGATCCGATCTACCGCGAGATTTCGCTGAAGTTCAAGGATGACCAGGACCACTTCTCCGAGGTCTTTGCCCGCGCATGGTTCAAGCTGACCCACCGCGACATGGGCCCGAAGTCCCGCTACTTCGGCCCGGATGTTCCCGCAGAAGACCTGATCTGGCAGGATCCCATCCCGGCAGGTTCCACGAGCTACGATGTCGCTGCCGTAAAGGCAAAGATCGCCGCTTCCGGTCTGGCGGTCGCCGATCTGGTCTCGACCGCATGGGACAGCGCCCGTACCTTCCGTGGTTCGGACAAGCGCGGCGGCGCCAATGGTGCGCGCATCCGCCTTGCGCCGCAGAAGGACTGGGAAGGCAACGAGCCCGCCCGTTTGGCCCATGTGCTTTCGGTGCTGGAGCCGATTGCCCGTGAGACTGGCGCCAGCATCGCTGATGTCATAGTTCTCGCCGGCAACTACGGTGTTGAGCAGGCGGCGAAATCAGCCGGCTTCGATGTCGCCGTGCCTTTTGCACCCGGTCGTGGCGATGCCTCAGCCGAGCAGACTGATGCAGAGAGCTTTGCCCCACTCGAGCCGCTGGCGGATGGTTTCCGCAACTGGGTGAAGAAAGACTATGTCGTCAGCCCTGAAGAACTGCTGCTGGACCGCGCTCAGCTTCTGGGCCTCACGGCGCCGGAACTGACCGTTCTCATCGGTGGCCTGCGCGTCATTGGCGCCAATTACGGCGGCGCAGCGCATGGTGTGTTCACGCAGACTCCAGGTGCTCTGACCACCGATTTCTTCACAACGCTGACGGATATGGCCTATTCCTGGGTTCCGACCGGCGGCAATCTCTATGAGATTCGCGATCGCAAGTCCGGAGCAACCCGATATACGGCGACCCGCGTGGACCTCGTTATCGGCTCCAACTCCATCCTGCGTGCCTACGCGGAAGTTTATGCGCAGGACGACAACAAGGAAAAGTTCGTGCGTGATTTCGTCGCCGCCTGGACGAAGGTCATGAACGCCGACCGTTTCGACCTTGTCTGATAAGGCTGACTAGTCCAAAAAAAAGCCCCTCACTGAGCGATCAGGGAGGGGCAATTTTCTATCTGCGGTCGGACGATGGAACCGGTTTTCCGGGCGATGGCTTTTCGCCACTATCCGCCGGCGCCTTGCCGCCCTTTTCATTCTCATGCGCATCCGGCCCAGCGACGATGACGCCGCGGCCCTGCTCTTCGCGCTTCTTGTCGGCGAAATCGCCGGGTTCCTTTTTGTCGTTCATAGTGATCTCCCTTCGTGATTTCATTTGTCTGGAGATCAAACGGCTGGTCGGGGCAGAGGTTCCAAGGCTCACATTGGAGCGGGATCGACTGGCAGCACAGCAATGTTTTGCATTACAACCATCTTTGCTATTAACATGAATTGATAAGTCATGTTATTGCGGCCTCATATGGTGGAGCGTGCGGCGCCGTTATCGTGACGCGCATGTCTTACAACCTCGGCTCGACAACTGAACGGTACCCGCATTGAGTTTCTGGCACTCCATGACCTGGCACACGGAAGGGATCAGCGTCACTGCGCCGGTCAAATGGCGCCAGCTGGACGGGCTCGTCAGCGCTTTCTGGGAGGCAGAGAGCCAGATGGGCGCGAAGGGTTATTACCTGGCCGCCGATCCGCGTATCATGATATTTTTCAACGATGTCTCGTCGCGCATCAGCATTTCCAACCGCGACGGCGAGTTCATGCAGCATTCCCGCCCCATGACGCGGGCGGTCTATGTGCCGGCCGGTGTTCCGATGTGGACGAGCAGCAATGCTACGCACAGGTTTTCGCACCTCAATCTGCATATCCACAAGGACCGTCTGCTGCGTTTCCTGTCGCCATCGGTCGGCAGTTCGGCGGCGATGACAGCCTTGCACCGCCCGGTCGAGATACAGGATATCGGTTCGGTTGAAACACTGGCTGGACTGCTCGTCGATGAACTCGCCGAGCCTTCGAAACATGCGGTCTATGCGGAAAGCCTTGTTGGCAGCATCGTTGCCGGTCTTCTCGATATTCCCGGATCTTCGCCGGAACAGGTAAATGGCAGGCTGACGCAGGCGCAGATGAACAAGCTGCTTGCCCGTGTCGAAAGCCGCGGTGAAGACCGCATGACGGTTGCAGAAATGGCCGACATCGTCGGGCTTTCGGAAAGCTGGTTCGCAACCGTGTTCCGCCAGACAACGGGCAAGACGCCGCTGCAATGGCAACTGGAGCGGCGGATAAGCCTTGCCCAGAAACTGTTGCTCGAAGGCGATCTGACGGTGGCCGATATTGCCGCCCAGCTAGGCTTTTCCGATCAGGCCCATTTGACCAAAGCCTTCCGCCAGTCCGTGGGCAATACGCCAGCCGCCTGGCGGCGCATGCACAGGCTGCTTTGAACGGGCGCCTTGCCGTGCGCGCGGAGTGGGTTCGGCGCATGCCTTGAGCTTCGTTCTACGTCACCCCAGGGGATGACGTGGAACGTTAGGATGGTTACGTAGTATGTTGAAAAGTAGGGATATACTTATCCTCACCACGTCTTGCGCAGCGTAGCCGAGAACGCTCGGCCGGGGTTGTAGAAGTCTGCGCCGAAACCGCCATAAGAGACGTGCTTCTCGTTGAAGAGGTTGGAAACATTCACCTCCAGCGAGGTGGTTTCCTGGATTTTGTAGCTGAACGCTGCGTCCATGGTCACGCTGCTGCCGGTCGAAACCTTGTTCGCATCATCAAAATAATACGCGCCAGTGAAGCGTCCGCCGAGCCCGAAGGTCATGTCACCGCGTTTGTCGTTGCCAGCCAGCGTGTAGTTTACCCAAAGCGAGGCCTGATGTTCAGGCACGAATTGCGGGCGGTTGCCGACATTGCCAGCGATGCCGTTTTCGGTGATTTCCGCGTTGAGATAGGAATAGGCCGCCGTCAGGCTCAGCTCGTCGGTAACCTCCGCCTTGGCCTCGAGGTCGAGACCACGCACGCGCACCTCGCCGATGGTGGTGGGCAGGCTGGTGATCGGGCTGGTGACGGTAATATTGTTCTTCTTGAGGTCGTAGATCGACGCCGTGAACAGGGCAGGGAAGGCATCCGGGCGATACTTCACGCCAAGCTCGATCTGCTCGCCGCGTTCGGGCTCGACGGTCAGGCCCGAGGCCGGCACCACGGATTCGGCGTAGCTGATATAGGGCGCGATCTCGTTCGTGACCTTGTAAGACACGCCGATGCGCTTTGTCAGTTCGCTGATGTCGCCGCTTGCCGTCGTGCCGTTCAGCCTGTTGGTCTGGTCGGTGTCGATCCAGTCATTGCGCAGACCGGCGCTGACGGTCAGCCTGTCGAAGAAGGTCAGGTCCTGCTGGAGGTAGATTGCCCTTGTCTTTTGATCCGTCAGCGAGCTGGCGTAGAGCGGCACCGAAGCGGGCGCACCGGTATAGACCGGGTTCAGCCAGTTGATGCCTGGCGCAGAACCGAAGTAGCTTTTGCTGCCGGACGAGTAGTCGTTATAAAAAACGCCGACAAGGCTGCGGCTTTCGACGCTTTCGAACGTCGCGTCATATTGCAGCCGGGTGTCGATCAGGAAATTCTCGGTTTCGGTCTCGTTGCCGAAATAGGAACGGTTGGCGATGGTCGAGCCATTGGTCGGTGTGGACGAGATATACGCATAACCGAAATCGGTATTTGCCTTGCTGTAGCGCGCGTTCGAACTCAGCGTCAGGCCAGAGCCGAAATCATGGTCGAACATCACGCTCAGCGAATTGCGGTTGGTGCCGCGGTAATTATAGTCCGGTTCACCGAAGAAACGGCTCCTGTCGAAATGCGAGCCGACCGGATGGCCGCCGCCGCCGGGAACGCCGTCCTTGTTGAGATGATCGTAAACGACGGTGAGGCTGGTGGCATCGGTGGGCCGCCATGTCAGGCCGCCCATGAAGAATTTTTCATCGTCACGGGAATAGTCATATTCCGCGTCGGCATTTCTGAGTTTGCCGGTCAGGCGGTATGAAAGGGTGTCGTCGCTGGTGATGTTGTCGCCGAAATCGAAGCCGGTTTCTGCGCGGCTATAGGAACCGCCTGTCACATAGGCCTCACCAAAGCGGCTGCGTTTGGGAACCTTGGTCGAGTAGTTCACCGAACCGCCGGGATCGGATACGCCAAAGGTCGTGGAATTGCCACCCTTCAGGACTTCCACGCGCTCATAGGCATAGGTCTCTTCGCGCAGCGCGCCGAAGGGACGGCCGAGCGTCAGCCCGTCGCGATAGGTGTAGGCGTCGAAACCGCGAATCTTGAAATAGTCGAAACGGTCGTCCGAGCCGTAGAAATCCGTGGTCACACCTGCCGTGTATTGCAAGGCTTCTTCCACGGTCTGCACGCCACGCTGCTGCATTTCCTTGGCGGTGATGACGGAAACGGCGGCCGGTGTATCGAGAATGTCGGTTGCCATCTTGCTGCCGCTTGTCGTGCGGGTGGCGACGATCGACTTCTGGTCATTGTCACCGCTGTCGATGGTGATGCGCTCGAGAACCGTGCTACCGCCCGTATTGGCGGCCTCCTGTGCCAGCGAACGAGCGGGCAGCACCGTCACAAGCGCCGTGCAGGCAAGAAGGGCTGCCTGCCCGTAGCGCAGTCGCGCGGTCCCGCCGTTGACGCCATTCATTTCAGTTTTCATTGCTAAATTCCAGAAGTTGATGCCCCAATCGCCGCTTCCACGGCCCGCTCTCGAAGCGCCCAATAACTTGAGAAAGTTTGTCCGGTATTGTAACTTTTTGCGGTTTTGTACAAAACCCCGGAAATTTCACCACTGTTGTGGCGGCATTTCCTCACCGGGGTTGACGGAGGCATGTGAAGCTGAGAGTTCAAGTCCACTTTTGAACCGTTGAGAGCTTCGCCCATGCTTTTCCTGTTTCGCTGCCTCGCGCCGGCATTCGTGTTTTTCCTGTCGATGATCGCGCCGACCATTGCCTCGGCGGAAGAGGCGACGCGCTATCCCGTCGTCATCAAACACGCCTTCGGCACGACCACGATTGCGAGGAAACCTCAGCGTGTCGCGACCGTCGCCTGGGCAAACCACGAGGTGCCGCTGGCGCTCGGCATCGTGCCCGTCGGTTTTGCCGCTGCCAATTTCGGCGATGATGACGGTGATGGATTGCTGCCGTGGGTGGCGAAGCAGCTTTCTGAAATGGGTGCTGCAAAGCCTGTTCTGTTCGACGAGGGTGATGGTATCGATTTCGAGGCCGTGGCGGCAACGCAGCCGGATGTCATCCTCGCCGCCTATTCCGGCCTCAGCCAGTCCGACTACGATACGCTAAGCCAGATCGCACCGGTCGTTGCCTATCCCGTGTCACCGTGGGCAACCGACTGGCGCGAGATGATCCGGCTGAACAGTGCCGGGCTTGGCATGGCGCCGGAAGGTGAGGCGCTGATCAAACGCATCGAGGGTGAGATCGCGCAGGTGGTTGCCGGCCATCCGCAGCTGAAAGGCAAGTCTGCGATGTTCGTCACCCATCTCGACGCCACCAATCTCAGTGTCGTCAATTTCTATACCGCCAATGACAGCCGGGTGAAATTTTTCACCGATCTTGGGCTGACCTCGCCGAAGAGCGTGGCGGAGGCGACGAAACCGGGGCAATTCGCCGCCGGCGTCAGCGCCGAGCGCGTCGATGCCTTTGACGATGTCGATATCGTCGTGACCTATGGCAGCCAGCCATTGCTCAAGGCGATGCGGGCCGATCCGCTGCTTGCCCGCATGCCCGCCGTTGCCCATGACGCCATCGTCATGCTGGGGCGTGATCCGCTCGGCACCGCATCCAATCCCACACCGCTGTCGATTTCCTGGGTTTTGAAGGACTACGCCGATCTTCTGGCGAAAGCAGCGGATAAGTCCTCCGGTAAAGCGAAATGACAATGGAAGGGCCTGCCAAAGGTCCGGCCGTGCTGCCGAGCGGCCGCTCCAACCGCATGCGGACCGCATGGCTCAGCGCCGTGCTGGCGCTTCTGGTGCTGCTATGTGCGCTTTCCGTGGCGATTGGCACCCGTGACGTCACGTTCGCTGACATCACCGCAGCGCTTGCCGGTCGCGTGGAGACGGTGGCGGAAGCGGCTGTGGCGGTTCGCCTGCCGCGAACGCTGCTTGCCCTGCTGTCCGGGGCAGCGCTCGGGCTCGCTGGCGCCATCATGCAGGGCGTTACGCGCAATCCGCTTGCCGATCCCGGTATTCTTGGCGTCAATATGGGCGCATCACTTGCCGTCGTTATCGCCATCGTCTGGTTCGGCATTGCCTCGGCGCAGGCCTTTATCATCACGGCGATTGTCGGGGCGGGTGCGGCTGCGGTTTTCGTTTATGTCGTCGGCTCGCTCGGACGCGGTGGGGCAACGCCGCTGAAACTCGCTCTGGCCGGTGCCGCCACCTCTGTCGCCTTCTCCTCACTCGTCATTGCCGTCGTGTTGCCGCGCAGCGATATTGCCGGCGGCATCCGTTCCTGGCAGATCGGCGGTGTCGGTGGTGCGACCTTTGACCGGATTGAGACCGTGCTGCCGTTCCTCGCCGCCGGTTTTGCCATCAGCCTTCTTTCGGCACGCAAGCTGAATTCTCTGGCGCTTGGTGATGAGTTGGCTGCCGGTCTTGGCGAGAATGTCGTGGTCGCGAGAGCCATTGCATCCTTTGGAGCTATCCTCCTCTGCGGCGCGGCGACTGCCATCTGCGGGCCAATCGGTTTCGTTGGGCTGGTCGTTCCGCATCTCTGCCGCCTGCTCGTTGGCGTCGACAATCGCTGGCTTCTGCCATTTTCCGCGCTCGGCGGCGCCTGTCTGCTGCTTGCGGCCGATATTGTCGGGCGCATCGTTGCGCGGCCATCCGAACTCGATGTCGGTATCGTCACCGCCCTTGTCGGCGCACCTTTCTTCATCTGGATCGTCAGACGTCAGCGGGTACGCGAACTGTGAACATGCACACGTCCGTCATGGAAACATTGGTTTCCAATCGTCACGACCGCCAGCGCCGGCGTCGCCTTGTCATAGCAGCCCTTTCAGCTCTTTTGATCGCGGTTTTCGCATTGACGCTGATGCTGGGACAATGCTTCACGCCGCCCGGTGACGTCCTGCGGGTGCTGCTCGGAGAGGACATTGCCGGGGTCACTTTCACGGTCGGGCAGTTGCGCCTGCCACGCGCGCTGCTCTCCGTTCTCGCGGGTCTGAGCTTCGGGCTGGGTGGTGTCGCCTTCCAGATCATGCTGCGCAACCCGCTTGCCAGCCCTGACATTATCGGCATCAGTTCCGGCGCAAGCGTGGCAGCGGTGTTTGCCATCGTTGTCCTGCATCTGAGTGGACCGCTCGTTTCGGTGTTTGCCGTTGTCGCCGGGCTTGGCGTCGCATTGCTGGTCTATCTGCTGTCCTTCCGCAACGGGGTTGCCGGAACGCGGCTGATCCTTGTCGGCATCGGCGTTTCGGCCATGCTCGAAAGTTTCATCGCCTATATCCTGTCCGTTGCACCGGCCTGGACGCTGCAGGAGGCGATGCGCTGGCTGACGGGCAGCGTCAACGGCGCAAAACTTGCCCAGACGCTGCCGCTCTTCGTTGCGCTCATCCTTTTTGGCGGCCTGCTGCTCAGTCGCGCGCGCGATCTCGAGGCATTGAGGCTTGGCGATGATGCGGCCGCGGCGCTTGGGGTCCAAGTGGGGAGAACGCGCATCATCGTGATTATCGCCGCCGTAGGCATGATCGCCTTTGCCACGGCAGTTTCGGGGCCGATTGCTTTCGTCGCCTTTCTGTCCGGGCCGATTGCCGCGCGCATCGTTGGCAGCAATGGGTCGCTGCTCATTCCGGCTGCGCTCGTTGGGGCAACCTTGGTGCTGGTGGGCGATTATTGCGGCCAGTTCCTGCTGCCGGGCCGTTACCCGGTCGGCGTCGTCACCGGCGCGCTCGGCGCGCCCTATCTGATCTACCTTATCGTGCGGGTGAACCGCAGCGGAGGCTCGTTATGACCAGCCACTCCCTTTCCGTGAACCGTCTTTCGGCCGGATACGGTGATAGCCTCATCATCGAAGGGCTGGATCTTGTCGTTCCGCGCGGCCAGATAACCGTCATCGTCGGTGCCAATGCCTGCGGCAAGTCCACGCTTCTTCGCAGCATGTCGCGGCTTATCTCTCCCCGCGCCGGTCAGGTCCTGCTCGACGGAAAGTCGATCCACCGTCTTCCCTCGCGCGAACTTGCAAGACGGATGGGTCTTTTGCCGCAGTCACCGATTGCGCCCGAGGGCATCGTCGTTGCCGATCTGGTCAGCCGCGGCCGGCACCCGCATCACGGCCTTTTCGCGCGTTGGTCGCGCCAGGATGATGAGGCCGTGGCCGCAGCCCTCGCCGCCACCGATACGGTCGAACTTGCCGAGCGGCCGGTGGACGAACTCTCCGGCGGGCAACGGCAACGCGTATGGATCGCCATGGCGCTCGCCCAGGAGACCGAGATATTGCTGCTCGACGAACCCACCACCTTCCTCGACATCAGCCATCAGGTGGAAGTGCTGGATCTTCTGACGGACCTCAACCATGCCCGTCAGACCACCATCGTCATGGTGCTGCACGATCTCAATCTCGCGGCGCGCTACGCTGATCATCTGGTCGCCATGACCGGTGGGAAGCTGCATATCTGCGGCACGCCGGAGGAGGTGCTGACGGAAGAAAACGTGCGGCACGTCTTCGGCATAGAAAGCCGTGTCATCGAAGACCCGACGTCGGGCAAACCAATGATGCTGCCGATCGGGCGGCACAGGACGGCGGCGCAACGGCCGCAATAATCCATCTATTTTTGCGGTGACCGTCTGCGTCCACGGGTGGTGGTTTTAACCGGAACGCTCGCGCCGTACTCGTTCCACCATGCCATCAATGCCTCCATGGTCGGGCCAAGTCCTTTCGCCTTTGCCGTAATTTCATATTCCACGCGTGGCGGAACCTCTGCAAAGACGGTGCGAGAGACCAGTCCATCAGCCTCGAGCTCACGCAATTGAGAGGTCAACATGTGCTGTGTGATGCCGGGAATGGCTTTGCGCAGCTCGTTGAAACGATAGATCCGCTGGTTGAGAAGCCACATGATTTCGAGCTTCCACTTGCCGGAAAGCAGCGCGAAAGCGCGACGCATTTCCTCGTGCATGTTAATGGCTCCACCGCCATTAGTCTGGTTTTCCATACTTACCACGCCAAATTCATCCTACTTGCGCATATTCATTCAATAGCACATTTTCCATGTGAACGCCGGATCATGAGCCCCAAGCTGTTCCGGAACAACGAAAATATTGAACAAATCAAGCTGCCGAAGACATTCGGCGGCAATGGATATCCCATGTCTTCATTCTATATCTACTGGGTCGCAACAACCCTTCTCGTCCTGCTCTATCTGGCGTCGGCAGTCACCTACGTCGTCAAATCCGACTGGGTGAGGGAGACGATAACCGGATTCGGTTACCCTGCCTACCTCGTGCCTCTTCTGACGGCGGTGAAGATCGCCGCCGTCATCGCCATCCTTGCGCGGTTCAACGTCGCCATCAGCGATCTGGCGTATGCGGGGGTACTGTTTCACCTGCTGCTGTCCGGCCTTGCACATATCGGCGTCCGCAAACCTGCCGGCGCACTGCCTGCCGCCATCGGGCTCGGGCTGCTCGTCGTTTCCTTCGCCATGCAGAACGCTGCACGCGAAGTCCCATCCCCCTATGCCCTTGCACGGCAGCTCTGACGCATTCATCACGAAAGGAAATCAAAATGGGAAAACTGACCGGAAAAGTAGCCATCGTGGCGGGCGCAGGCAGAGGGATTGGCCGTGCGACGGCAGAACTCTTTGCAAGGGAGGGCGCCAAGGTCGTGGTATTGTCCTTGACGCCTGCAAATGTGAACGCGGTCGTCAGTCAGATACAATCCAGTGGTGGCACCGCGCTCGGCATCGTCTGTGATCTTGGCGATGGCCAACAGATCACCCGGGCTGTGGCTGAGGCAGCGGAGGTATTTGGCGGCATCGACATTCTCGTGAATGTCGCGTTCGACCCGACTGTCGTCCACTCCCCGATCATTGAGCTCACCGTCGAGCAACTGCAACGAAACCTCGATATGGGGCCGATCGCCTATCTTCGCACGATGCAGGCTTGTTATCCGTACTTGAAGGCCAGTGGCGAGGGCCGGATCATTAATTTCGCGTCGCTGGCCGGTATTCTCGGCATGTCGCCGTATGGACCTTACAACCTTGCCAAGGAGGCCGTCCGCGCCCTGACGAGATCTGCTGCGCGCGAATGGGGTCCTGACAATATCACCGTGAACAACCTGCTTCCGGTTGCCGACACCTGGGGTGCGGGCGTCGACGCTCCTGCTCCCACGAATGCCCTTGGTCGTTACGGTTCCCCTGAAGAGGATGTCGCTCCGGTCGCTCTCTTCCTCGCAAGTAGCGATTCGAGATTCATTACAGGCTCGAGCCTGACCCCGGACGGCGGCCAGATTATCGACAGCGCCCGCTAACGCCCCGTTGGAGTGCCGGGCAAACAGGCCGGCACTTCGCTCCGTTGTCTCTTCTGCCGCTCCTGATTTGCACCTGCCGGGCAGAACTCAAGGCCATGCGGCATAGGACGGCGGTGCTACGTTCTGTATGCGCATCGCCATTCGCCGGAAACGGCCGGGAGACGTGCCTTCATTGCGGGTGAAGAAGCGGTTGAAATACCCAGGATCCTGAAATCCCAATCGAAACGCAATTTCAGCGACTTGCAGTGAAGAGTTGAGAAGAAGGTCACGCGCTTCGGAAAGCAGTTCGCGGTGAATATAGGCCTGTGGTGAAAGCCCCGTTGCCTTGCGCACCACAAATCCAAGACGTTCACGGTTGACGCCGAGTTGACCCGCATAGTCTTCCACGCCCCATTGGTCGCGTTTGTGCTGACTGACAAGTAGAACAAACCGCTCCGTAAGGCTGCCTGCGGTGGAAGCCGCGCCCGCGACCTCGGCCATGGCATGCTGGCAGATGCGGATAAGGGTGACGGATAACAGGCTGGCGATAATCGTATCCGACGCTGTCGATGACCGGAAATTCTCATCCGCGATGGTGTCGAGATAACCCGCCAGTTCCTGGCTGTCTTTTTCAGCCAGCGTCCGGGTCAGAACGCGCTGCAATGTGCTGCGCACCATGATTGCGCTCGTTCCGGTTGGCATGGCATGCGCAAGGCCGATTTCAGTCGTTTTCAGCAGTGATCCGCGGCTTCCGGCATTCAGCCGCAGGCGGCCGACGGGGCCGGAGGCAGGCAGCCAGGCCAGCCCCGGCGCGGTAACCACAAGTGTCTTTTCGCCCTGAATGATCTCCGCTTCACCGGCTGAGACGAGGACAAGATGGGCTGCGCCCTGTTCCAGCTTGAACTCCGACACGCGCAGGGACGAAGTCAGCATGCGCGCCGTCGTTTCGATCCTGTTAGCAGCTATCTGGCCGTGATGCGGCATTCACCCTCCAAAAGTACAATAATGTATTACATTAGTGCATTTTATATGCGCCTGTCGTTGCTAAACTTCCATCAGCGCAGGGAAGCCTTGAGGAGAATGGCAATCCCGCTACTGCGCCGTTGGAGGAAAATCATGAATGGTATGAAGCGCAGAACGCTGTCCTGCCTTGCGCTGGCGCAACAGGGTGTTCGCGGAAGCTTTGCCCTTGTCGATCGCGATTATCTGCTGGAAACCGGAAGGATCGCAGGGGCGGGGACGGCAGCAGCCCTTTCCTCCCGTCCCACCTTGCAACGGGCGTTTTTCGGCGGTGCCGCCGCCACCGTTTTCTGAATTCAGGAGGAAGACCATGCAGACTGTCAATCTTTTCGTCGGTGGCGACCATTGCCCGGCCGCAAACGGTAAGCGTTTCGAGCGCAACAATCCGATTACCGGGGACCTGGCAACCAGTGCGGCGGCGGCAACCCCTGAGGACGCCACACGTGCGGCCGATGCCGCAGCCGCAGCCTTTCCCGTCTGGTCGGCAACGCCGCCCGGCGAACGCCGTCGCCTGCTTCTTGCCGCGGCGCAGGCGCTCCGCGATGCCGGGCCGCAGATTACGCTGGCGATGAAAGAGGAGATTGGCGCGACGGATGCCTGGGCCGGTTTCAACGTGATGCTGGCCAGCGACATGCTGGTCGAGGCGGCCAGCCTGACGACCCAGATAAAGGGCGAAATCATTCCCTCCAACCGCCCGGGAACCACGGCGATGGCACTTCGCCAGCCGGCAGGCGTGGTTCTGTCCATCGCGCCATGGAATGCACCGGTCATTCTTGGCGTACGCTCCATCGCCACGCCACTTGCCTGTGGCAACACCGTGGTGATGAAGACCTCGGAGCTTTGCCCGCGCACCCATGCGCTGATCATCGAGGCCGTCGCTTCGGCAGGTCTGCCGAAAGGTGTGCTGAACGCCGTCTCCAATGCGCCGGACGATGCGGCGAAAATCGTTGAAACACTGATCGCCCATCCGGCTGTCAGAAGGGTGAATTTCACCGGTTCGACCCGCGTCGGTCGTGTCATTGCGGAAACGGCGGGCCGTTACCTGAAGCCAGCGCTTCTGGAGCTTGGCGGCAAGGCACCCTTCATCGTGCTTGATGATGCCGATATCGATGCAGCAGTGGCTGCGGCCGCCTTTGGCGCTTACATGAACCAGGGCCAGATCTGCATGTCGACGGAACGCATCATCGTACTCGACAGCGTTGCCGACACCTTTGTCGAGGCCTTTGCCAAAAAAGCGGCGAGCCTGAAAGCGGGAGACCCTCGGGAGGGAAAAATGCCGCTTGGCTCCTTGGTCAGCGCCGAGGCCGCGTCCCGCATCCGGGCGCTGGTGGATGACGCCGTTGCCAAAGGCGCACGCCTTGTGGCCGGCGGAGGCGGCAATGGTACCATGCTGGATGCGCTTGCCGTCGATGGCGTGACCTCTGCGATGCGGCTCTATTCCGAAGAAAGCTTCGGCCCAGTCGTTTCCATCATTCGCGCCGGCAGCGTCGATGAGGCAGTCAGTATCGCCAACGAAACCGAGTTTGGTCTTTCCGCAGCTATTTTCGGCAGGGATCAGGCAAAAGCACTCGCGGTAGCCGGACGCATCGAAAGCGGCATTTGCCACATCAACGGACCCACCGTTCACGACGAGGCGCAGATGCCGTTCGGTGGGGTGAAGGCCTCCGGTTACGGCCGTTTTGGCGGCACTTCGGGCATTGCGGAATTCACCGAACTGCGATGGGTCACGCTGCAGGACGGACCGTTGCATTACCCGATTTAAGCCGGAAGCATCACCGGCTGGCTGGTTACGTCAACGCTTCTCGTCGATCAGCCAGCCGGTGAGTTTTCTGACCGCACTGTCGCTGCTTTTCGGCCTCAGCAACCAGTAGCCGCGACCCGGCGCATCCAGACTCGGGCCTGCGGTCACCAGCACGCCTGCCTCGACCAGCGGATCGACCAGTCCCGCCCAGCCGAGGGCAAAACCCTGTTCGCCGATCGTCGCCTGAACCACCATGGTGTAATTGTTGAAGCTGATGTCTCCGCTTTCGTTTTCCGCGCCTCTCAGCACGCCGAAATGCTTGAAATAGGACGCCCAGTCGAACCAGTGCGCCTGTGAGGTATTTTCGAGGTGGATGAGTTTCAGCCGCGAAAAATCAGCCACGGTTTCGGGTGCCGACTGCTCCGCCAAAAGCGCCGGCGAACAGACGGGCGTGACCTTCTCCGAAAGCAGCAGCACCGCGCCGTCGCCGGCATCCTGCCGCGTGCCGAAGATGATCATCACGTCGCTGTCGTGTTTGCCCTGTCCGAGCGGATCCTGCGTGGCGACGATCTGGATGTTGATGTCAGGATTGAGCGCGCGAAAACCATGCATGCGTGGGATGAGCCAGAGAGAGGAGAAGGCATAGTCCGTGTGCAGGCGGATTGTCTGCCGTTCCTCCGTTCGGCGAAGTTGCTGGGCCAGAAGATCGATGGCATCGACATTGCGTGAGACGATCTCGAACAGCTTTAGCCCCTCGGCCGTCAACTCGATGCCGCGATGTTTACGCCGCACCAGTGCAACGCCCAGATCGTCTTCCAGCCGGCGGATCTGATAGCTGACAGCTGGCTGGGTCAGCCGCAGGGACGCCGCCGCTGCCGTCAGGCTGCCGCGACGCGCGACCTCGGTAAAAATGCGCATCCATCCAAGATCGAGCGGCCGCTCTGTCATAGAAATTCCTTATATCAGTCATCGAAAAATACCCGCTTCACAGGCAAAAACAATGTGGTGTTCAATAAACTGGACTAATAAAAGGGGAGCCGCAATGAAAACCGTTTCTCGCATGCACCGCATCGCCGCCGGTCTGTTTTTGTCCGTGGCAGCCTTCTCCACCCCGCTTTATGCCGCCGATGATGTGGCCTGCAAGACCATTCGCCTCAGCGATCCCGGGTGGACCGACATCACCGCCACCAATGGCGTCGCCTCGGTTCTGCTCGATGCTTTGGGGTATGAGGCCGACGTCAAGACGCTGTCGGTGCCGATCGGTTATCAGGCCATGAAAAACGGTGAGATCGACGTCTTTCTCGGCAACTGGATGCCCGCCCAGAAATCCTTCGTTGACGACCTCAACGCCGCCAAGGCGGCCGACGTGTTGACGAAAAACCTTGAAGGCGCCAAGTTCACCCTGGCAGTGCCTTCCTATATGGCCGAAAAGGGCGTGAAGGATTTTTCGGATCTTGCCAAACACGCTGACGAATTTGAAAGCAAGATTTACGGCATAGAGCCGGGCGCACCCGCCAACCAGAACATTCAGAAGATTATCGATGCCAATGATTTCGGCCTGAAGGGCTGGCAGCTTGTCGAATCCGGCGAGCAGGCGATGCTGGCGCAGGTGGAACGGGCCGGAAAAGACAAAAAGGCGGTCGTCTTCCTAGCATGGGCGCCGCACCCGATGAACGAGAAGATCGATATCGCCTATCTCTCCGGCGGTGACGCCTATTTCGGCCCGAATTTCGGTGGCGCCGAGGTCTATACGCTTGCCCGTACCGGCTGGCCGCAGAAATGCCCGAATGCGGCGACGCTTTTCAAGAACCTCAAATTCGATATCGGCATGGAAAATGCCCTGATGGGTTCCATTCTCGGTGGCGAGGATTCCAAGGCGGCGGCGGCGACGTGGCTGAAGGCCAATCCGACATCGCTGGATGGCTGGCTGCAGGGCGTTACCACGCTGGATGGCAAGCCGGGTGCGGATGCCGTCAAAGGCAAGCTTGGCCTCTGAGACTGTAGGGTGAAATGCCGCGTCCCAATATCCTGATCCTGATGGCCGACCAGTTCAACGGGACGTTTTTTCCCGATGGCCCGGCCGACTTTCTTCATGCGCCACATCTGAAAGCGTTGGCGGAGCGGTCTGTCCGTTTCGCCAATACCTATACGGCAAGTCCGCTTTGCGCGCCGGCCCGGGCTTCGTTCATGTCCGGTCAATTGCCCAGCCGGACGCGGGTTTACGATAATGCCGCCGAATTCGCGTCGGATATTCCGACCTATGTGCATCACCTGCGGGCAGCTGGTTATTACACCGGCCTTTCCGGAAAGATGCATTTTGTCGGACCGGACCAGCTGCACGGCTTCGAAGAGCGTCTGACGACGGATATTTATCCGGCGGATTTCGGCTGGACGCCTGATTATACCAAGCCGGGCGAGCGGATCGACTGGTGGTATCACAATCTCGGTTCGGTCACCGGCGCGGGCGTTGCCGAAATCACCAATCAGATGGAATATGACGATGAGGTTGCCTATCACGCAACCCGCAAGCTCTACGATCTGTCGCGCCGGCTCGATGACCGCCCATGGTGCCTGACCGTCAGCTTCACCCATCCGCATGACCCGTATGTGGCACGGCGGAAATTCTGGGATCTCTATGAGGATTGCCCGGCACTCGATCCGCAGATACAGGCGCTTCCCTTCGAGGAGCAGGATTCGCATTCGAAGCGGTTGCTGGAAGCCTGTGATCATCAGGCCTTCGATATTTCACCCGACGAGATACGCCGGGCGCGGCGCGGTTATTTCGCCAATATCTCCTATATCGATGAGAAGGTCGGCGAAATTCTCGACGTATTGAAGGCGACGCGGATGGAGGAGGACACGATCATCCTGTTCCTCTCCGACCATGGCGACATGCTGGGCGAGCGCGGCCTGTGGTTCAAGATGTGCTTTTTCGAGGGTTCGGCCCGTGTGCCCTTGATGATCGCAGCACCCGGCTGGAAACCGGCGCTTATCGACGCGCCGGTTTCGACGCTTGATGTCACACCGACGCTGTGCGGTCTGGCAGGCCTCGATATTACCTCACTGAAACGCTGGACGGATGGCGAAGACCTTGCGGCTTTGGCTGCGGGAACAGGCGAGCGCGGGCCGGTGCCGATGGAATATGCCGCCGAAGGTTCGATTGCGCCACTCGTCGCCATCAGGGATGGCCGTTACAAGCTCACAGTCTGCGAAGCGGATCCGCCGTTGCTCTACGACCTCGAGACGGATCCTGAAGAGCGGATAAACCTTGCCGGCAATCCTGAATTCGCGGATGTGCTGTCATCGCTTTCGGCTGAAATCGGCCGACGCTGGCAGCTGCCCGTTTTCGACGCATCGGTGCGGGAAAGTCAGGCGCGGCGCTGGGTGGTCTACAAGGCGCTGCGAAACGGCGCCTATTTCCCGTGGGATTATCAGCCGTTGCAGAAAGCCTCGGAACGCTACATGCGCAACCACATGGACTTGAACGTGCTGGAGGAAAACCAGCGTTTTCCACGCGGGGAATAACGCTGGCAGGGATTATGCGGCGGCGGTCGTTCTCGGCGCGCCGCCCGTGGCCTGCACGGCAAGGCTACCCGCCGCGACGCCTGCCTCAAGGCATTGCTTCTCGTCCGCCTGCCGAAGCCAGGCATCGATGAAACCGGCATTGAAGGCATCACCCGCGCCTGTCGTGTCGACGACGGGTACCTTCTTCGCCGCCGCATGGTGTAGGCCTGTTTGCGAGGACACCCAGGCGCCCTCTGCGCCGCCTTTCAGGGCGACGACAGGAAACGACCCCGACAAGGCCCTGGCCGCCGCCTCAGGGTCAGAATGGCCTGTGATCGCCTCGGCTTCTTCGAGGTTGGGCAAAAACACGTCGACGCCATCGCACGCCTTGAGCAGGCCCTTGTCGTAAATCAGCGAGGCATCCCAGCTGGGATCGAGCGAGACGGACAGTCCGCTGTCCCTGGCGCGGGCGACGAGATCGGGGATTTCGTGCAGCGTGGCGAATTCCGCGATGTGCAGATGGCAGGCCCCGTTCCACGAAAAGGCGGCATCAAGGGTCGATGGCCGGGCGATACCGGCGCGCCGTGTCAAAAACGCCCTGTCATTGCCAACCACCGTCGCGACGGTGACCTGCGGGCCCGCATCTGCCGAGTGTTCCAGAAATTGCAGGTCTACACCGCTTTGCTGCATTTTCTCGCCGATGGCGCGTGAGAAGGTGTCGGTGCCGAGCCTTGCCAACAGCGTGGCCGTGCGACCGATATGGGCGAAATGCGCAGCCGCAATGAAAGCCCCGCCACCGGCGGCGATTTCCATGTCGCTGGCAAACAGCTCCCGTCCGAGCACCGGCAATTCGTCAAGCCCGGTGAAAATGAGGTCGCAATAGATCCGGCCGATACTGATGACCGCTGACTTTTCCGTGTCTGTCGTCATCATGCGCGGCCCAGAAGCTTTTCCGTCTTGGCATCGAAAAGATAGAGCGCGCCTACGTGCGCCTCGCATTGCAAGCGGCTACCCACCGTGGGAATGGCCTTGCCCCTTGCTGTCGCGATGACCGAGGTCGTGGGCGTGTCCAGATGAACCAGCGTTTCCGGGCCGAGCGGCTCCACGGCTGTCACTGTTCCCTCCAGCGAGAAGGACCCTTGAGTTGCCTCGCCTTCTCCAACCAGCAGATCATGGGGGCGAATGCCAATCAGCAGATCGCCATCGGCAGACTGTGTAACGCTGTTCGTCGTTCTTTTGCCCCGCAGCAGGTTCATCGACGGGCTGCCGATGAAACGCGCAGTGAAGACGTCCACCGGCGTCTCGTAAAGTTCCGAGGGCGTACCGACCTGAAGGATATGGCCGTCCTTCATCACGACAATCCGGTCGGCCATCGTCATGGCTTCCACCTGATCGTGAGTGACGTAGACGGTGGTTGTCTTAAGACGTTGGTGCAAGCGCTTGATTTCAATGCGCATCTGCGATCTCAACTGGGCGTCGAGATTGGACAGCGGCTCATCGAAAAGGAAGGCTGAGGGATCGCGCACCATGGCGCGGCCGATGGCGACGCGCTGCCTCTGTCCGCCTGACAAAGCCGCGGGCCGACGGTCGAGCAATGCCTCAAGTCCGAGCACCCGACCGGCCTCTTCGATACGCCGGTTCTTTTCCGCCTTGTCGAGCTTTGAGGTATAGAGCCCGAAGCCGATGTTCTGGCGAACCGTCATATGCGGGTAGATCGCATAGTTCTGGAAGACCATGGCGATGTTGCGTTGTTTCGGTTCTTTCTCGTTGACGACGTTTCCGGCAATTTTCAGCGTTCCGCCCGAAATCTCTTCCAGACCCGCGATCATTCTGAGTGTCGTGGATTTGCCGCAGCCGGAAGGGCCGACGAATACGACGAATTCGCCGTCTTCAATGGCAAGGTCGATGCCTTTGACTGCCTCCACCTTGCCGTAGCGCTTTACGAGTTGATTGAGTTCGATTGTCGCCATTATCGCGCTCCCGTCAGGGCGGTAAATTTCTCTGCAAGCTCAGCGGCTTTTGCCGCTTCGTAGTCGGCGGATCGCTGTGCTTCTGCTTCAAACGCAGCAAGTTTGTCGCGATAGGCCGCAATCGCCTCGCGCATCGGCTCCGGGGCAGGGCCGCCGAAGCGGCTGCGCACGGCGACAAAGTGCTCAGGCGAGACGATCTGCCTGAACTTTTCCTCATCGACACTGGTCTCGCGTCCTGCCAGTTCCTCGAACGCCCTGCGGAACGGCTGGTAACCGTCGTTCGACAGGTCACCCTTCAGCGCTACAACGCTTTTGGCGACGGTTGCGGCAATTTCATGGGCCTGGCGGAATGACAGGTCTTCGATGCGGACAAGAGAATCTGCCAGTTCCGTGATGGTGATGCAGGAACGGCGAATATTCTGGTCGACCCTTTCCGGATCGATACTGATCTTGCCGACGAGGCTGGCAAGGAGATCGAGCACCCGGCCGGCAGAGGCGAAGGCTTCGTAACCCATGCCCTGGGTTTCGCCCTCGCTGTCGTTCATGTCGGTGAAGGGCGTGTTGTGCATCACGTCGAGCATGGTCCTTGCCCGCCCGAATGTCTGGCTTGCAAGGTGGCGCAGATGTTCGATCGGGACCGGGTTTCGTTTCTGCGGCATGATCGACGAAATCTGCACCAGCGAATTCGGTACGTAGATCTGCCCGACTTCGAAACTCGTCCAGAACTGGAAGTCCTGAATGAGCCTGCCGAGATGTAGAAACATCAATTCGATGGCGCCATAGGTCGCTGTCGTATAGTCGACGGCGGCGATGCAGGAATAGGAATTGCGCAAGGGTGCCGCAAAGCCGAGAAGTTCGGCGACACGTGCCCGGTCGATGGGAAAGCCGGACGTGGTGATGGCCGCAGCGCCCATGGGTGAGAGATCGACGATGCGCCGGGCCTCAGTGAAGCGGTCAATATCCCGGATCAGCACTTCGATGGCGGCGGAAAGATAGTGGCCGAAGGTGGTGGGCTGGGCCGGTTGTCCGTGCGTATAGGCGACGATCAACGTCTTTTCATTGCGCTCGGCGGCGTCGATCAGGGCGGCCAGCAGAAGCCGCGCCTTGGCAGTGAGCGTGTCGATCTTGTCTTTCAGGCCGATTTTGAAAAGCGTGTGATCTATGTCGTTGCGCGAGCGTGCCGTGTGCAGGCGGCCTGCCACATCGACACCGATGCGGGCTTTCAGCTCCTTTTCGATCAGGAAGAAGAAATCCTCGACCTCGCCGGTATACACCAGCTCCGACGGATTGATGGTCCTGTCGATGTCATCAAGCGCTTCGGCGATTTTTGCTGCCGTGTCCGCATCGAGAATGTCGGTCTCGCGCAGCATGACCAGATGGGCGCGGTCGATGCGGCGGAAACCGTCGACATGGTGGTTCTTGGCGCCATCGAAAAGCGGACGCAGCACGGTTTCCTTGTAAACTGGGTCGGGAAACTTGCTGGTATCCGACAGGCGCGGGTTCATATCGGCCATGATGTTATCCTTTCAGGCCTGCCAGCATCACACCGCGAACGATGTAGCGTTGCAGGACGATGAAGACGATAAGGGTTGGGATGGTCGCAATGGCAGCGCCGGTCATGATCATTTCCCACTGGATCTGTTGTTCCACCGCAAAGCTCGATAGGCCGACGGGCAGCGTGTACAGCTCCTTGCTGGTAGTCACGATCAGGGGCCAGAAGAATGCTGTCCAGTTGCCGAGGAAGGTGAAGATTGCAAGCGCCGAAAGGGCAGGCGTCACCAGCGGCAGGGCTACCTTCCACCAGATCTGGAATTCGTTCAGCCCGTCGACACGCGCTGCCTCCAGGAAGTCATTCGGAACCGTCTCAAAGAACTGCTTCATCAGGAAGGTGCCGAAGGCCGTCATCATTCCCGGGAACATGATGCCCCAGTAGCTGTCGAGCCAGCCAAGCTGGCTGGACATCAGATACCAGGGGATAACAAGCATTTCGGTCGGGATCATCAGCGTGGAAAGGATCGCGAGGAAGATGAAGTAGCGACCGCGAAACTCGAATTTGGCCAGCGTATAACCGACCAGACTGTCGAAGAAGCAGTTGGAGACGGTGACGATAACCGCAACGAACATCGAGTTGAAGAACCAGCGGAGAAAACGGCCGTCGGCCATGACAGTCATGTAATTCGCAAGCGTCGGTGCTGCGGGAATGAGCCTGAGATCATAGACCTGATCCGCGGTCTTGAACGAGGTCGAAAACATGAAGAGCAGCGGCGAAATCATGATCAGGCCGCCGATGAACAGCAGCGTCCAGGCAAGGATGCGGCCGGGGCGGACGCGGGCGTGGGAGAGTGGCAACGCTTCGCTCATTTCTTTTCCCTCAGAACCCAGAGCTGGACCAGCGACACGACAAGAAGAATGGTGAACAGGACAACCGTCTGCGCAGCGGCATAACCCATCGCATAAGAATTGAACGCGGTCTGGTAGATCATCAGCACCAGCGGTTTGGTTGAGCCGAGCGGTCCACCCGGATCGTTGGTGGTCATGTTGTAGACCTGATCGAAAATGCGCAGGAACCCGATTGAGGAGAAGACGACCAGGAAAACGGTGGTTGGTTTCAGGAGCGGCAGCGTGATCTTTCGAAGGATCGCCCATTCGCCAAGTCCGTCGATGCGCGCGGCCTCATAAAATGTCGTCGGAATGGAGCGCAGGCCCGCCATGAAGATAATGATCTGGAAACCAAGCCCCGCCCAGATGGACGTCACCATGACCGAATAAAGCGCCTGATCGGTGGAACGGATGAACGGCTGCTGGGGAATTCCGATCATGCCAAGCACGTCGTTGATGATGCCGATCGGCGGCGGCTGATAGAACCAGCGCCAGACCCATGCCATTGCTGCTGCCGTCGTCAGATAGGGCAGGAAATAAAGCGCGCGGATGAAACCGTGCAGGATGCGCACCCGATCCAGATAAAAGGCGATGACGAAAGCCAGAACCAGACTGATGGGCGTGCCGACGATGAGATAGGTGAAGGTGTTCTTGAAAACCTTCCAGAATTGCGGATCCTTGAACAGCTTGACGTAATTGGCAACGCCGATGAACTTTGCCGGGCGCAGCAGGTCCCAGTTGGTGAAGGACAACCAGAAGGCCTGCAACGTCGGGTAAAAACGGATGATGCTGTAAAACAGGATCGGGATAGCAAGAAAGCTCCAGATCCACACAAGCCGCTTCGTGCGCATGGAAAAGCGATCCCCGAAGGAGCCGCCGGGACGGCCGGATGCCGCCCCCTGTTGATCGATCGCTGTCATGATTGGACCTGCGGTTTTACGGTTTGGCCGCGTCGATGATTTCCTGCTCGGCGCTGGCGGCCTGCTTGATGGACTCCTCGACGGATTGACCCTCGAGCAAAATCCGGTTCGTCATGTCGATGGCGTTCTGCCGCTGGGCTGCCTCATCCATGAACCGTGTCGTATGGGCGTATTCGAGACCCTTCAGGAACGGTGCATAGATCGGGTCTTTCAGGTTCTCCTCGGTCAACGCCGCAGATCGCCGCGCCGGCAACTCGCCAACCGTCTTCAGCCAGATCGCCATGGCTTCCGGTGAGGAGATGTAAGCGAGGAATTTCTTCGACGCTTCCAGTTCTTCACCGGTTGTCTTGGCGCTGATGCCATTGGCGAAATAGCTGGCATAGTTGGAGCGGATATTCTTGTCGTTGGTGGGAAGCTCGGTCACGCCCCACTCAAAGTCCTTGATGGTTCTGAAAGATCCAAGCCTGAACGTGCCGTCGATGGTCATGCCTGCCTTGCCCGCACGGAAGGCAGCCTGGCCTTCGTCCATGAAGCCCACCTGACCGATCTTCTTTTCAAGCTGCAGGCTCGTATAGAACTTCAGCGCCTGGATGCCCGCCTCGCTGTCATAGGTGACTTTCTGGTCGTTGTCGGTGTAGGGCTCGCCGCCATATTGGCGGATAAGAACTTCGCGCCACCATTGGTGGTCCTGACCGCCCATATCGAGCGTGGAGCCTGCAACGGTCAGGTTTCCGGCGGCATCGTGCTTGGCGATCTTTTCCGCCGCGGCAACAAATTCGTCCAGCGTCTTCGGCGGATTCGCGGCGTCGAGACCGGCTTCCGTGAAGAGCTTCTTGTTGTAGAAAAGTGCGAGCGAGCGAACCGCCGTCGGCAGGCCGTAATAATCGTCGCCTCGCTTCATGGCGCCGACGATGGGGAAAAATTCGCTTTCGATCTTGTCATGCGGGAAAGCGTCTGTCGGCAGCGGCTGCAAGATACCGCCGGCTGCAAACTTGTCGAGCCAGCCGTAGAAGAGCTGCATCACGTCAGGGCCTTTACCGGACATGTTGGCGGCAATCACTCGCGTCTGGTAGTCGGCATAAGGGAAGGTCACCTGTTTGACGGTGATATCCGGATTGGCCTTCTGAAACTCGGCGATAAGCTCGTCCATCGCTTTGACGCGTGTGTCGAAGACATATTGCCAATATTCGATTTCAACCGCCTGCGCGGCGTTGAATGCAAATGTGCTGAAACCGGCGACCAAGCCGGCGAACAAAGTTGCCCTGCGCATGTAAGCCTCCATTTTCTCCGCCCGGTCTTCCGGATGCGGAGTGATCGTTCCCTTTATCCGCGCTTTCGCGCGCGCTCATCGATTTGCCGGCAGCGGGATTTTTACGCGTTCCGCCCCTTGCAATTCTGACCCCCGGTCGCTCTCTACGGTTCTCTGAAGGCGAGCATTTGTCAATAACATAATTTACTTGAATTATTATATTGCGCTTATCCTCACTTCGACGCTATGAATTTTCTAACGGACGGGAAGTTGAAGAGATGACGGTGCACACGGTGGATACCTATCCCGTAGCAATCGGAAAAAATCCTGAGCGCAGCCGCGAACACAACAGGCGAGTCGTCCTCGACATCGTCAGGCGGCACGGCTCGCTCGGTCGCGCCCAGTTAGCCAAGATCACGCATCTCACACCCCAGGCGGTCGCCAATATCGTCGATGAGCTGGTGGGCGAGGGACTCCTGAAAGAGCTTGGTCGCCGGCGCACCGGCAGGGGCCAGCCGCCGATACAATTTGCTGTCAACCCGGATGGTGGCGCAACGATCGGGGTTGAGATTGCCGCAGACCATATGGTCACCGTCGGTCTTGATCTGGCCGGCGTGTTGCGCACGCAGCGCGTTACCCCGCTCAAGGACACCACGCCGGACGCCATACTCAAAACCTTTGCGGCGGAGCATGCAGCGGTTGCGAAGAATGTCGGGTGCAGGCTGCTTGGCACCGGCGTTGTCATGCCCGGGCCTTTCGAGATTGACGGCATGACCTCTGTCGGTCCGACGACGCTTTCCGGCTGGGTGGGTATCGATGCCCGCCAGATGCTGAGCGATGCCTGCGGCCAACAGGTCGTGGTGGAAAACGATGCGACGGCCGCTGCCGTCGGCGAGCGCCTGTTCGGCGCAGGGCTGGCTATCCCGAATTTCTGCATGATCTATTTCGGCGTCGGCATTGGTCTCGGCATCATCCAGGATGGTTCGCCCTATCGCGGTGCTTTCGGCAACGCCGGCGAAATCGGCCATGTGACCGTCTCGCCCAAGGGAAGGCCTTGCCCGTCTTGCGGGCAAAGAGGTTGTCTGGAGGCCTATGCTTCCGTCTATGTGCTCAAGGAAAAGCTCGTCTGTGCCGGTGTTGCGGACACGGAGCTTGATGATCTTGAAGCCCTGTTCAGCGCGGGCAATCCGGTCGTGATGGAATGGATCGACGAGGCAGCCGTCCATCTGGCGCCCATGGTGGCGATGCTCGAGAACATTCTCGATCCGCAGACGGTCATTCTCGGCGGTGCGCTGCCTGAAAACATCATCAGCGAGATCATTGCGCGGATGGGGCATCTGCCGACTTCGGTTGCAAGCCGGCGGCAAAGAGAGTTGCCGCGCGTCATCCACGGCAAGTCCGGACAGTTGACGGCGGCGCTTGGTGCTGCCGCCTTGCCGCTGTTCGACATTGTCACACCAAAACTTGAGACGTCCCTGGGCGCCGCAGCGCAGGTGCCCGGCTGAATATTGGAGGAGACCGCCCATGCTTAACCCCCGGGAGCGCATCGAACGGCAGATGGCCGATCCATGGCTCGTGCGTCTGCACCGTAGACTGAGCGCACTGAAATCCACTGTCACCGTCATGCACACCGGTGCGCATCCGGACGACGAGCAGAACGGTCTTCTTGCCTATTTCCGGATGGAACTGGGCATGCGGATCATCATCGCCTGCTCGACGCGCGGTGAAGGCGGGCAGAATGCGCTTGGGCCGGAGCGGCTGGGCGCGCTTGGTGTCATCCGGTCGCGGGAGCTGGAGGAGGCGGCCCGCATCATCGATGCGGACATAAGCTGGCTCGGCCATGGCCCGGCGGATATCATCCACGACTTCGGCTTCTCCAAGGATGGCGACCAGACCTTTGGTCGATGGGGGCAGCAGCGCATCGTCGAGCGGCTGGTGCGCGCCTATCGCAAGGAACGGCCCGATATCGTCATTCCGACATTTCTCGATGTGCCGGGACAACACGGGCATCACCGCGCCATGACGCGCGCGGCGAAAAGCGCAATCGCGCTGGCGGCTGATCCTGCCGCCTATCCCGAGCATTTCTCCGAGGGGCTGAAGCCGTGGAAGGTGGCCAAATATTATCTTCCTGCATGGTCTGGTGGTGGTGACACCTATGATGACGAGGTGCCTCCGCCGGAAACGACGCTGACAGTCAAGGCGGTGGGCAAGGAGCGGGCAACCGGCGCGCAATATGACCGCATCGGCGAATGGTCGCGTTATTATCATGCCTCACAGGGAATGGGGCATTGGCCGAAGCGGGCGCAGGAAGCATGGCCACTGCATCTGGAACTCTCCAACGTCGCAGTCGGTGAGGAAAGCTCGATCCTCGACAGCCTGCCGTCGTCGCTGGCTGATCTCTCGGCTTTTCCGGGTCTTACCGCCGATTTGGAAAAGGCGCTGGTTGCAGCCGAACAGGCAATCACTGACGCAATCGATGCCTTTCCCGACACGCAGCGGATCACGGCCTCACTTCTGACGGCGGCAGCCCTTTTGCAAGAGGTCGACGAGGCCGCAGCGCAGGACTTCAGAGAGTTGCATGGGCACCGGATCGCGCGCAAACGGACGCAGGTCGATGCCGCTATCCTGACAGCGCTCGATCTTTTCGAGCGGGCCTATGCCGAGCCAGCCGAGATCGTTCCGGGTGGGACGTCATCTCTCTATGTGGAACTCGCGGGAAAGGCGGCTGAATTTGACGTTGAGGTTACCCCGGTCCTTCCGGCTGGCGTATCGTCTTCGGTTCAGTCGCGTGGCCAGACAATGGTCTTCTCGCTTGCCGCCGATCAGGACGCGGCCGTTTCCGGGCTTTACCAGCCCGACTGGAAAGCCTCAGGCGGCAATGGTCATGCCTCGGTGCGCCTGTCCGTAAGGATTGGAGGCAGGGAGGTTTCGGCCGCTTTCGATCTGGAGGAGCCGTTTTTCGTGACGCCGGCGCAGTCGCTGACGATTTCGCCCGATGCGCTTCTGGTTCCACTTGGACAGGGGCAGGATTCCCATGTTTTTCAGGCACACATAAAGGGTGCCGATGCCCCGCTGTCTTTCAGGAGTACGGGTGGCTGGAACCTGCGCAAGACCGGCAATGACTGGATTGCCGAGCGTACCGGTGAGGCAGCGGTTGGCCTTGCCCAGATCGAAGCGCTTGTCGGTTCACAACCTGCCTTCCAGATCACGCCCATCGCATATCCGCATATAGGCCGGGCGCGGTTTCTGGCACCCTCCGCTCTGAAAATCCTCTCGCTCGATCTCAAGCTGCCCGAGGGCGCGCGCGTCGGTTATGTCGGCGGCGGTGCCGACCGGGTCGGGTCATGGCTTTCGCGCATGGGTCTTGATGTCACAGAACTCGATGCGCAGGCGCTTGGCGGTGATCTCTCGTCCTTCACGACAATCGTTGTCGGCATCTTCGCCTTCGGCATTCGCAAGGATCTGGCTGCGGCAACCGAAAGGCTTCACCGCTTCGTCGAAGAAGGCGGCCATCTTGTCACGCTCTATCACCGTCCAACCGACGGATGGAATCCCGAGACGACGCCCGTCAGGCGGCTTGAGATCGGTAAGCCTTCCCTGCGTTGGCGGGTGACGGACACAAATGCGGAGGTGACGGTGCTATTGCCCGATCATCCATTGCTTGTCGGGCCCAACACGATCGGTGCTGCCGACTGGACGGGCTGGGACAAGGAGCGCGGGCTCTATTTCGCTGCGCGCTGGGATGATGCTTATGAACCCCTGCTCGCCATGCACGATGTCGATGAACAGCCTCTGAAAGGGGCGCTGGTCTCGGCGGCCATTGGAAGGGGCCGGCATACGCATACAAGCCTCGTGCTGCACCACCAGATGGACAAGCTGGTGCCGGGGGCATTTCGCCTCATGGCCAACCTTGTGCAACCCGCGTGAATGGCCAGGACCAGATTGAAAAACAGGAAAACCCGCGCGAAAACGATGCTCGCGCGGGCATCGGTTGGCTGCTCATGGATATGGCCCTCGTTTCGGGTGGAATGACAGCCCTCGTCAAGGCGCAGGGTGTGACCTATCCGGCATTCCAGCTCGTCTTCATAAGAGCGATGATCGGCCTGATCTTCATCCTGCCGCTTATCTGGCAACACCGGGGGGAAATGGCGCGCGTCAAATATCCCTGGCGCAACCTTTTCCGAATCTGCTGCAACGCCATTGCACTCACGAGCAACTTCGTCGCCATCACCCTCTTGCCGCTCGCCACCGTCAATGCTGTCGGCTTCTCACGCCCGCTGGTGACGATGGCCATGGCGGTTGTCTTTCTCGGTGAAAAGGTAAGCCGATATCGCTGGGTCGGCGCTTGCCTCGCATTTGTTGGCGTTCTTGTAGTCATCGGGCCGGGCGGCGCGGAGATTAACGCAGGCGTGCTCGTCGTCCTCGTCTCCGTCGTGTTCGGCGCGCTTGCGGTGATCCAGACCCGGGCGCTGCGGCAGGAAAACACCACTGTCATGATGGTGTTCTACACGGTGGGTCTTGCCGTCATTACCGCCGTTCCGGCGATCTGGACGTGGAAACCGGTCATGCCGCTCGACTGGGTGGCGCTGCTCGCCATCGGCCTGCTTGCGCAAATGGGGCAATATTGCTTCCTGCGGGCCTATCGCATCGCTGACGCCAGTGTTCTGGCGCCCGTTGGATATCTGTCGATTTTGTTCGTGACCGCTGTGGGATACTTCCTGTTTGACGAGGTGCCCGAAGCCCGTGTTGTTCTTGGCATTGCCATCATTCTCGTCTCCTTGCAGGCAACCGCCTTTGCGGAATATCTTTTGAAGAAGTTGCGCGGCCGGCGGTGAAAGGTGCCGCTTTTATCTTTGACGCGCCAGAACGCTCAGCCGGATCCAGCCCAGTGTCGCGCGCTTGAAGCGATCGTAAAACGAACGGGCAAAGCGCACATATCGCATGATCCATGCGAACCAGGCGTAGGTGAGGAGCTTCTCCCGACCGGCGTGGTAAATGCGCTCGACAATCAGGAATGTGGCGAGGTGAGCGAGGATCGTCAGCGCAATTCCTGTTTTGACGGTGCCGTGCGCGATGAGGAGCAGGCCGATGATTTTCATCGGTTCGGCGATGGCAAATGGCACCGCCAGCAAAAGAAGAATGGCGAGACGCGGCAATCCGCCAATCCGGCTTTCCAGTTTCCTGATGAATGTCAGTCTGGATATTGCCTTGATGATCGGCCGATAGAGCGGGCGAAACATGCCGTCGAGGATCAGGGCAAACACGATGATTGCCCGAAGCGGAAAGATGAGGATCTTCCTGATTTTGTTGTTCACCTCATTCGGTCTCCAAAAGGGGCTGTATGGCCAATTCTTAATCGCCTGAAACGTGGCAAAACGAAGTTGTTTTTTACGATCTGCTCTGCTGAACGCTCGCATACATGCCGGTGGTGCGGAATTCGCTTGGATTGATGCCATATAGCCTGCGGAAGACCTTCGAGAAATAGTTCGGGTCTTCGAAGCCGCATAGCACGGATACCTCCTTGATGGGGATGTTTTCGGCTGTGGTGAGAAGCTTGGCTGCCCGCCTCAACCGTCGCTGCAATACAAATTCGGCCGGTGGCAGGCCTTCGCTTGCCGTGAAGATGCGGGAAAAATGCGCACGGCTGAGGCCGGCGACGGCGGCAAGATCGCTGACGGAAAGACGCTCTCCGAGATGCCCGTCTATATAGCTCAGCACCTGCTGCATGGTGCGATATTCACCGCCAAAGGAGGGATGCGAGCCGAACACGTCGTCATAAAGCGTCATCGCCGCTTCATAGGCGACGGCGGAGGCCGCACCTGGTGTTTCCGCGCCGTTGACGAGGCGCGAGCAACAATGGGCGAGATGATCGACGGTTTCCTGTTGCAGCTTGAGGATCGGCCCGGTGACGGCAAGAATATTGCGGTGAATGCGCAAGGCCTCTTCGCCATTCATGGAGATCCAGAAGAACTCCCATTGCTTTCCCGCTTCCAGCCAGTAGCGATGATTGTGCGGGATGAGCAGGAGGAGAGTTTCGCCCGGCTTCACCACGTAATGACGGTTTTCGTAACGAAGGTTTCCCTGTCCGCCAATGCAATATTGCAGCACAGTGAATGGTGTCTGTCCGCGCTTTCGTCCGTCCCAGTCATAATTGCCACTGCTGCGGATTTCATAGCCGCTGCTGGTGGGCATTGTGTGCAGGGTCTGGCGGCCGCGGGGCAGCGAGACGGTCCGCATCCCGGGCCCCTGATCGATCAAATCTTGCAGCACAAAATTACCCATGAAAGCATAATCCTTCTCTGGTTCCGCTCGTCATTATACGCATAATCCCGAACCGAGGAGACAGCCAGTACGATATTGTTGCGGAGAATTTTTCAGGAGTGCCGGTTTTCCGGGGTTCTTACAGGTATATTCTCGCATCGCCTTATTATGATCGTTTGGCCCGTTTCACCCGTTCGATTTGCAACAGAGGTGGCGTTATGAGTTTCAAAATCGCTATAATCGGCGCCGGAAGCGTCGGATTCACGAAAAAACTGTTCACCGATCTTTTGTGCGTGCCGGAGTTTCGCGACATCGAGGTCGCGCTGACGGATATCAGCCAGCACAATCTGGATATGATCAGGGCGATCCTCGACAAGGTCGTGGAGGCCAACGGTTTTCCGGTGAAAGTGACAGCGCATACCGATCGCCGTCGCGCGCTTGAGGGTGCGAAATACATCATAAGCTGTGTGCGGGTCGGCGGTCTGGAAGCCTATGCGGACGACATCCGTATTCCGCTGAAATACGGGATCGACCAGTGCGTCGGTGACACCATCTGCGCCGGCGGCATTCTCTATGGCCAGCGTAACATTCCGGTCATTCTGGATTTCTGCAAGGATATCCGCGAGGTCGCCGCACCCGGTGCCAAGTTCCTGAATTACGCCAACCCCATGGCCATGAATACATGGGCAGCCATCGAATACGGCAAGGTGGATACGGTTGGTCTTTGCCACGGTGTGCAGCACGGTGCGGAGCAGATCGCTGAAATTTTCGGCGCAAAATCCCCGTCCGAACTTGATTACATCTGCTCGGGCATCAACCACCAGACATGGTTCATCGATCTGAGGCTGAATGGCCGCAAGATCGGCAAAGAAGAGCTGGTCGCCGCTTTCGAGGCGCATCCGGTTTTCTCACAGCAGGAAAAGCTGCGCATCGACGTGCTTAAGCGCTTCGGTGTCTACTCGACGGAGAGCAACGGCCATCTGTCCGAATATCTGCCGTGGTACCGTAAGCGCCCGGATGAAATCGCCCGCTGGATCGATATGTCGGACTGGATTCACGGCGAAACCGGCGGTTATCTGCGCCACTCCACCGAGACGCGGAACTGGTTCGAAACGGAATTCCCGCAGTTCCTGGCGTCAGCCGCCAAGCCCATCGAACCGGAGAAGCGCTCCAACGAACATGCGAGCCACATTCTGGAAGCGCTTGAAACCGGGCGTGTCTATCGCGGCCACTTCAACGTCAAGAACAATGGCGTCATAACCAACCTTCCTTCTGATGCGATCATTGAGTCGCCCGGTTTCGTGGATCGTTTCGGCATCAACATGGTCTCGGGTATCACGCTGCCGGAAGCCTGCGCAGCGACCTGCATGGCGTCCATCAACGTGCAGCGCATGTCGGTACATGCGGCGGTCAGCGGCGATATCGATCTTCTGAAGCTTGCCGTGCTGCATGACCCGCTGGTCGGCGCCGTCGCCACTCCGGAGGAGGTCTGGCAGATGGTGGACGAGATGGTCGTCGCACAGGCGCGCTGGCTGCCGCAATATGCGGATGCCGTGCCTGATGCCAAGGAGCGGCTTGCGAAATCCACCGTCAAGACCCGCGACTGGGCGGGTGCGGCGCGCCGCAATGTGCGCTCAATCGAGGAACTACGGGCCGAGAAATCGGCGCTGAAAAAGGCCGTTTGAAGGAAAAGGCATGGGAACAGGCCGGTGGTGAAAAGGGAGTTCGCCGCCGTGGCTATCGCGACAACAGAGGGTGGGCGGTCGAAGAGCTGCCATTTGGGAGGAATGACGATGCAACTTCAACGCAAGATCGGTATCATCTCGGCATTGGGTCTTGGTGTTTCGATGATCGCACTCAGTGCGAACGCCTTCGAAACCACCACGCCGCCGGAGCCGCCGCAGTTTCCGGCGGAAGGCAAGATCAATTATGTGGCGCGCGACTCGATCCTCGAATTCAAGGCCCTGCCTGATTACAGCGAGCCGGACTGGATCACCGAAAAATTCGAGAAGACAGGCAAGCTGCCGCCCTTGAAGGAACGCTTGCCTGAGGAGCCGCTGGTCTACAAGACCGGCAACATGGTGGATGGCATCGGCGTTTATGGCGATACGATGCGCCATGTGATCGGCGGACGGCCCGAAGGCTGGAACTACATTGCCGGCCAGAGCCAGGGCTGGGGCGGCATCGATATTGCGCTTTCCGAATGCCTGACGCGCACAGCGCCGCTGTTTCAGGTGAATGCCAAGGACACCGAACCGCTGCCCAATCTCGCCAAAGGCTGGGAATGGTCGCAGGATGGCCACAAGCTGACGATGCATCTGGTCAAGGGTGCCAAATGGTCTGACGGTGTGCCGTTCAACGCCGATGACGTCATATTCTACTGGGAAGACGCGGTTCTCGATCCCAACGTGTCGCCGCTCGGCGGCGGCGCGTCGCCTGAAGCCTTCGGCGAAGGCACCACGCTCAAAAAGATCGATGACTATACGGTGGAGTGGACTTTCAAGACCGCTTTCCCGAAGCAATATCTCTATACCATGGCTTATCCGAGCTTCTGCCCCGGACCGGCGCATATTCTGAAACCACAGCACCCGAAATATTCCAAGAACACCTATAACCAGTTCAAGAACGCCTTTCCGCCGGAATATATGAACATGCCTGTCATGGGTGGTTGGGTGCCGGTGGAATATCGCCCCGACGACATCATCGTGCTCAGGCGCAATCCATACTACTGGAAGGTCGACGAGAAGGGCCAGCAGCTGCCTTATCTCAACGAGCTTCATTACAAGCTCTCCACCTGGGCCGATCGCGATGTGCAGGCTGTGGCGGGATCGGGCGATTTCTCCAATCTCGAACAGCCGGAAAATTTCGTCGCTTCGCTGAAACGCGCAGCTGACCCGAATGCGCCGGCTCGCCTTGCCTTCGGGCCACGCCTGATCGGCTATAACCTGCAGATGAACTTTTCCGCCAATGGCTGGGGCAATCCGGACGAGCGCGGGCAGGCCATTCGCGAGCTGAACCGCAACGAGGTGTTCCGTCAGGCGGTGACCTCGGCCCTCGACCGCAAGGCAATCGGCGACTCGCTCGTCAAGGGCCCGTTCACGGCGATCTATCCGGGTGGCATTTCCTCGGGCACCGGTTTTTACGATCGCAATTCCACGGTCTATTACCCCTTCAACCTTAAGGAAGCGAAAGCCGCCCTTGCATCAATCGGCCTGAAGGACACCGATGGCGACGGCTTCTTGAACTTCCCGAAGGAGACACTGGGCGGACGAAACGTCGAGATCATTCTTCTGGTCAATAACGGCTACACAACGGACAAGAGCATTGCGGAAGGCCTTGTCGGGCAAATGGCGAAACTTGGCCTTCGCCTCGTCATCAACAGCCTTGATTCCAACCAGCGCGATGCGGCCCATTATGGCGGTCAGTTCGACTGGCTGGTGCGCCGCAACTCCACCGAGCTTTCGTCCGTGGTGCAGAATACCGAGCAGTTGGCACCCGTTGGCCCGCGCACCAGCTGGAACCATCGCGCACCTGAAGGCAAGGAACTGGATCTGATGCCGTTCGAAAAGGAGATGGCCGATATCGTGCGCAAATTCATCTCCTCGCAGGACAATGCCGAGCGGGCGGAACTGATGAAGCAATATCAGAAGGTCTACACGCAGAACCTCTACACGATCGGGCTTACCGAATATCCCGGCGCGCTCATCGTGAACAAGCGGTTCTCGAATGTGCCGCAGGGCACGCCGATCTTCATGTTCAACTGGGCTGAAGACGCCATCATCCGCGAACGCCTTTGGGTCGCGGCCGACAAGCAGGGCAAATACGAGCTTTTCCCCGAGCAGCTTCCCGGCAAGCCGGGTGAGGGCGGCCCGATCAACTAGAACTCCTCCCGGAGAAAACCCGGTACCGGTCGCGCGTGAAGCGCGGCCGGAGACACACGGACTAGCCAAGCGGAGGATACCCGTTCGATGCTGAGATTCCTGACAATACGCATAGGCTCCGCCATTCCGGTGCTGCTTATCCTGAGCGTGGTGACATTCGCCATCATTCAGGCGCCACCCGGCGACTATGCCGACTACATCCGCTCCCAACTGATGAACCAGGGCGGCGCGTCCTTCGAACAGGCGGAAGCGCAGGCGCAGGCCTACCGCATCGAACACGGTCTCGATAAGCCGATCGTCGTGCAATATTTCAACTGGATCGGCGGTATCATCACACGCGGCGATTTCGGCTACAGCTTCTATTACAACAAGCCGGTTGCCGATGTGGTCGGCGAACGCCTGCCGCGCACCATCGCACTCGCCCTTGTCTGCCACATTCTTTCATCGCTTCTCGGCATCGGTTTCGGCATCTGGGCTGCCACCAGACAATATTCCTGGATCGATAATCTGCTTTCGACCGTCGCCTTCCTCGGCATGACCATTCCGCGCTTCCTGATGGCGCTGATCCTCGTCTACCTGATGGTGTTTCATTTCGACGTGTCGGAAATCGGCAGCTTCTTTTCGCCGCAATATGGCGGTGCGCCATGGTCATGGGGGAAGTTCGTCGATCTCGTCAGCCATGTCTGGCCGGTGGTTGCCATCGCCGTTTTCGGTGGCCTTGCCTATAATATGCGGGTGATGCGCGGCAATCTGCTGGACACGCTGAACGCCCAATATGTGGAGACGGCGCGCGCCAAGGGCCTTTCGGAAGGCGCGGTCATCATGCGCCACGCCGTGCCGAACGCCGTGCATCCGCTCATTATGTATCAGGGCGTCGTGCTGCCCTACATGCTGAGCGGCGAAATCGAAACTGCGATCATCTTTGCGCTGCCGACCGTCGGTCCCGCCATCGTCGGGTCCATGGCGGTCGGCGATGTCTATGTCACCGCAACCTTCATGATGGTGCTGGCCGCCACGCTCATCGTCGGCAACATCATCGCCGACATGCTGCTCGCCATGCTCGACCCGCGTGTGCGCGAATTCGGGAGGGCTTGAGATGGTGGCCGTTGACGAACTCAAGAATGAATCGGCTGCCGCAGCGAAGCCCGAGCGGGGTGTTCAGGGTAACGAGACCTATCTCGCTCTGGTGTGGCGGCGCCTCAGACGCTCTTTCACCGGCATGGTGGGGCTGGTGCTGGTGGTGCTGTTGATCACGATCTCAGTCTTCGCCGATTTCTTCGCGCCGATGAACCCGCTTGAAACCAATGACAGTTTCTCCCCGCCGCAGGTGGTGCGGTTCTCCGACAAGGACGGCAATATCAGCCTGTTCCCTCGGGTCTATGCCACCGCTGAAACGGACGAGCTCGATCCGGTGACCTTCCAGCCTATCGTCGGCCCGGATTACGACAATCCGCTTTATCTCGGCTTTTTCGTGAAAGGCGCGGAATATCGGCTGTTCGGCCTCATCCCGGCAAACCGGCACTTCTTCGGCACCACGGACGGGCAGCCGGTGCATTTTCTCGGAACCGACAAGTTCGGACGCGATGTGCTGTCACGCGCCATTTATGGATCGCGCATCTCGCTTGCCATCGCGCTCAGTGTCGTCACCATCGTTACCGTCATCGGCACCAGCGTCGGGTTGATCTCAGGATATTTCGGCGGGCCGCTGGATGCCTGGGTGCAGCGTTTCGTGGAAGTGGTTCTGGCCTTTCCACAATTGCCGCTCTATCTCGCCTTGACGTCGCTCATCCCGGTCACCGCCCCGACAACTGTTTTCCTCCTCTTCGTGGTCGGCGTCATGTCAGCGCTCGGCTGGGCGCAGATGTCTCGCGAGGTGCGCGGCAAGACGCTGGCGCTGGCGCGTATCGATTATGTCCGCGCCGCGATTGCCGTCGGCGCCACCGACCGGCGCATTATCTTCCAGCACATCCTGCCGAATGTGATGAGCCATGTGATCGTTGCCGTCACGCTGCATATTCCAAGCGTCGTGCTGCTCGAATCCTTCCTTGGCTTTCTCGGTTTCGCGGTCAAGCCGCCGCTGATCTCCTGGGGGCTGATGCTTCAGGATACGGCCACCTATTCTGTCATTGGTTCCTATCCATGGATCCTTGCGCCGGTCGGCTTTGTGCTGGTCACCGTTTTTGCCTTCAACGCGCTGGGCGATGGCCTTCGCGATGCTGTCGATCCCTATTGAGAGGAGCGTAACATGGTTGCTGCACAGAACACCTACGCCCCTGCCATCCGCTTCGATGCTGATAATCGAAACGACCAGGCCATCATCGATGCACGCAATATTGCCGTGACTTTCAAGGTTGAGCACGGCACGGTGGAGGCAGTGAAGGACATTTCCTTCCAGCTTTACCGGGGGGAGACGATCGCCATCGTTGGCGAATCCGGTTCGGGAAAATCGGTGACCGCCCGCACCATCATGGGGCTTTTGACGAAGCGGGCCTCGGTTTCGAAAACCGCGACCGTGCGCTTCAACGGCGACGACATCCTGAAATTTTCAAGCCGCGAGCGGCGGGCGTTGCGCGGCAACCGTATCTCGATGATCTTTCAGGAGCCGATGAGTTCGCTGAACCCGATCTATACGATCGGCAGTCAGATCGTCGAGGCGATCCGCGTCCACTCGAAGCTGAGCAGGAAGCAGGCCGAAGCGAGGGCGCTCGATCTTTTGCGGCAGGTGCAGATTCCGGAACCCGAGGCGCGGCTGAAGCAATATCCGCACCAGCTTTCAGGCGGTCAACGGCAGCGTGTCATGATCGCCATGGCGCTCTCCAACGATCCGGATGTTCTGATCGCCGACGAACCCACCACAGCACTGGATGTGACAGTACAGGCGCAGATCCTCAACCTCATACGCGATCTGCAGAAGAAGCGCGGCATGGCCGTGGTGCTCATCACCCATGACCTGACGATCGTGAAGCAGTTTTCCGATTACGTCTACGTCATGCAGCATGGCGAGATGCGTGAGCACAACACCACTGAGCGGCTGTTTGCAGCGCCGAAGCACCCCTATACCCGAAAGCTGCTTGCTTCCGAGCCGCATGGTACCGCCAAACCATTGCCGGAAAATTCCGGTGTGCTGCTGACGGCGAATGGCGTGCGGGTGTCGTTCATGATGCGCTACGGTGGCCTGTTCAAGCCGGAATTGAAGGAACTGATTGCTGTCGACGATCTTGGTCTTACCCTCAAGCGCCATGAAACGCTGGGAATTGTCGGAGAATCCGGGTCTGGCAAAACGACCTTTGGCCAATCCCTGTTGCGGCTGAACGAGCCGGTGGCCGGAGAGGTGATTTTCGATGGCGAGAGGGTCGACGGCCGCTCCCGGTCTCAAATGCGGCCTCTGCGCTCTCGCATGCAGGTCGTCTTTCAGGACCCTTTCGCCTCGCTCAATCCACGCATGACCATCGGCCAGATCATCGAGGAAGGGCTGGTCATCAACGGGCTTGGTAAAACCAAGGCCGAAAGGCTGGAGCGGGTGCGCGACGCGCTGGAGGCGGCGGGCATGCCCGGCAACATCCTCTCGCGTTTCCCGCACGAGTTTTCCGGCGGCCAGCGCCAGCGCATTGCCATTGCGCGTGCAGTCGCGCTGGAGCCGGAATTCATCCTGCTCGACGAGCCAACCTCGGCGCTCGACCTTTCCGTTCAGGCGCAGATCATCGACCTGCTGCGCAAGCTGCAGGACGAGCGGGGCTTGAGCTACCTGTTCATCTCGCACGACCTGAAGGTCGTTCGCGCTCTCTGCCACCGCGTCATCGTCATGCAGCGCGGCAGGATCGTGGAGGAAGGCCCCGTCGAGGAGGTGCTGAACCGTCCGAAAACCGAATACACCCAGCGGCTCGTCCGGGCCGCCTTTGAAATCGCATAGTTCAAGATGCCGGAGGCAAATATGGCACGAGATCCCAAGATCACATTTATCGGCGCAGGTTCCACGGTGTTCATGAAGAACATCATCGGCGACGTGCTGCAACGTCCAGCCCTTTCAGGCGCAACGATCGCGCTGATGGACATCAACCGGGAAAGGCTGGAAGAAAGCGCCATCGTCGTCAACAAGCTGATTTCGACGCTCGGGGCAAAAGCGAAAGCCGAGACTTTTACAGACCAGAAAAAGGCGCTCGCCGGTGCCGATTTCGTCGTCGTCGCCTTCCAGATCGGCGGATACGAGCCCTGCACAGTCACCGACTTCGAGGTGCCGCGCAAATATGGCCTGCGCCAGACCATTGCCGATACGCTTGGTGTCGGCGGCATCATGCGGGGCCTGCGCACCGTGCCGCATCTGTGGAAGATTTGCGAGGATATGCTCGCCGTCTGCCCCAATGCGATCATGCTGCAATATGTCAACCCGATGGCGATCAACACCTGGGCGATTGCGGAAAAATACCCGACCATCCGGCAGGTCGGCCTTTGCCATTCGGTGCAGGGCACGGCCATGGAACTCGCCCATGACCTCGATATTCCCTATGAGGAAATCCGCTATCGTTCGGCCGGCATCAACCACATGGCGTTTTTCCTGGAATTCGAGCACCGCCAGCCTGATGGCAGCTACAAGAACCTCTATCCCGATCTCGTGCGCGGCTATCGCGAAGGCCGTGCGCCGAAGCCCGGCTGGAACCCGCGCTGCCCCAACAAGGTGCGGTACGAGATGCTGACGCGTCTCGGCTACTTCGTCACCGAAAGCTCCGAGCATTTCGCCGAATACACACCCTATTTCATCAAGGAGGGGCGCGAGGATCTGATCGAGAAATTCGGTATTCCGCTCGATGAATATCCCAAGCGCTGCATCGAGCAGATCGAGCGCTGGAAGGGGCAGGCGGCTGCCTATCGCTCAGCCGAGAAGATCGAGGTCAAGCAATCCAAGGAATATGCCTCCTCCATCATCAACTCGGTCTGGACCGGCGAACCGTCTGTCATCTACGGCAACCAGCGCAACAATGGCTGCATCACCTCGCTGCCATCAGATTGCGCTGCGGAAGTGCCCTGCCTTGTCGATCATAACGGCGTGCAACCAACCTTCATCGGGGAATTGCCGCCGCAGCTGACCGCGCTGATGCGCACAAACATCAATGTGCAGGAGCTGACGGTGCGGGCGCTGATGAGCGAAAACCGCGAGCATATCTTCCACGCGGCGATGATGGACCCCCATACGGCAGCGGAACTCGATCTCGACCAGATCTGGTCGCTGGTGGATGATCTGCTTGTCGCGCACCGGGACTGGTTGCCGGAATGGACGCAGGTGGAGGTGAAGCGCGCTCGCGCGGTGTAAGCTCGCTTCGCAGAACTGCTGAATGCAAAAGGCCGTGGGATTCATCCACGGCCTTTTTCGGTTTCACCTATGCCCCCACGACGGCAACGGTGGACGGCTTTTCTCGCCCATTTCCGAATGTGTTAAATTAATTGTGTTCGGTAAGGGTATGTTCGCCTTACGTGAATACCCTTATGAGGGCGGATAAAAGCGGCCATGTTCAGGAGTAGCAAATGAATATCGCACCAAGTCTGTCACTGGCAGTCATGATTGCCCTGGTCGCGACGCCGTCTCTTTCTTCGGAGGATATGGGCTCGGAGACAAGCCAAGCGATATTCGGTTTTGGCGGCGCCCTCACCACGGAAGACATGCTGAAAAGCGCAGCACTCATTCCGGTCGACTATGAGAAGAACGCCATTCTGGGTGGCGGTTATCAGTTCTATCCCTATCGCATTGGCAATGTGAAACTGGGCGGTGAAATTGGCGTTGCTGTCAGATTTGGCAAGGGTTTCACAGGTGAAGTCTGGGCGGGGCCTGTCGCGCGTTATGACAAGATCAGGCTCGGGGAACGGTTGTTCGTTTCGCCGAGTTTCACGGCGGGTCTGAGCCTCGTCTCGGATGCTCAGCCGGGGCGGGAGAGGCAAGAAGAAATCAAGGACAACGGCAACGCCAATGTCCTGTTTTACCTCGGCCCGGAAATCAATGTTTCCTTCAGCGAAGAATCCTCGACGGAGTTCTTCTGGCGGCTTCACCACCGTTCCGGCGGCGGCAAGACGCTGGGCAATATGAAGGGCGCGACGAATGCCAATGTGTTTGGCGTTCGCTACAAGTTCTGACGACGTGGTGCCGGTAGTGGCCCCCCGATATGACTGAATTTACGCCATACTTCCGTTTTTCCGCGCCCCTCGGAGGATGACCCTTGCATTCAGCGCATGGGTGGCCTGCCTTATTCTGTCTGTTCTTTGGTCCCGACAGGGCGCATATAAGGGACATCAAAGGACGCCGGAACGAAACGTTACTGACGTCGCCAACACCTTGAAAGGGTAATGTCATGAACGTAGCACGCAGCTTTAATAACTGGCGCAAGTATCGTCAGACCGTCAACGAACTGGGCCGCATGAGCAGCCGCGAACTGCACGATCTCGGTATCGACCGTAGCCAGATCAATAGCGTCGCCCGCGCCGCCGTCGGCAAGTAATCAGGCAGCTATTGCCGCTTTTGAATGACTAAACGCCCGCTTCGCGGGCGTTTTTGTTTTTGGCGAACCGTCGACGCTTGTGTCTCCCACGGGGCATGCCGTGCAAAGGCGAAGATCAGCCTGTTGCATTGATGTTTCGGGTTGGAAAAATCGCCATGCGTTTGATGCATGTCTGAGGTGCAAGCTTGTGTCTGTGAAATGCAGAAAAAAATGATATCTTCAAATCATCGAAACGGATGTACCTCCTCCCACATCCTTTCGGTAATGCGGGTGATCCTACTCCTCCTCCCAAGGATTGCCCCGGGGACAGCGGTTTCCTCCTCCCATATCGCTGTTCAATCTTTTAAAAAGCCTGCCGCACCTCCTCCCGCGGCAGGCTTTTTTGTTTTCAGCGCCGGGCGCCGTTTTCAGGCAACCCGCTTTTTATCTCCACAAGAATGGTTCAGTCGAAAGCCATCATGCCGATGGGCGTAACGGCACGCGTGCCCGCGCGCTTGGCAAGTGCGTAGGAAAGGCACTGTTCCACGGCGTCCTGCGGCACAGGTTTTACGATAACGCCTGCGCCGATACCGAGATTGACCACCACTTCCGGATTTGCCGTCATGAAGATCACCACGACGCCGTGGTCCTGCGAAAGCCGCCTCCCGATCTCCGGGCCGGTCTGGCCGTCGGCGAGATTGACGTCGACAAAGGCAATATCTGCGAGGCTGCCGAGTGCCACGGCCTGATCCAGCCGGTTGGCGATGCCGATGACGTCAGCTTCCTCTTCCGCCTGCATAATGGAATCTTCGATATCCATGGCGATGAGAAATTCGTCCTCCACGATCAGCACACGCGGTTGTTCCGTGCGGAAACCCGGTTCGTTTTGCAGGATGTATGCGGACATATGACTGCCTCCATTCCATGCGCTTTAGCGCGGTCGGAAGGCAAACACCTGCCGAAGCAACTCGTTCCAAAGTGAGATAAACATGGTGAATACAGTGTAAACGGACCGGCTTTTCGGCTATCACCTCTAGATAGCGAAGCAGTTGATTCGGTTTGGTTTTCATCCGGGGAAGGGGTCGGAGACAGTCGCCGTAGCGCATCTTTCGCCCCTGGAGCACAAGCCTTTAGCCGCAAGCGGGGCAAAGGCTTGCATGCAAATTCAAAGCGTTACAGCGTCCTTCACGCGCCAGGAAGGAAACGCAGGAACGTTGCCGATCATTCGCGTGCCGCGGTTAAAAAACGGCGCGAGACCCTATGAGTTTAGAAAGAGAATAAGACGATGACCCAGTCTCCGCGCGCTCCAATCGCCCGCAATACGCCCAATATCGCTGTTATCGGCGTCGGTGGCGGCGGCGGAAACGCGATCAACAACATGATCGACGAGGGCATCGGCGGCGTTGATTTCATCGCCGCCAACACGGATGCGCAGGCGCTGAAGAAAACCAACGCGCCAAGGCTCGTGCAACTCAGCTCCGAACTTACAGGCGGGCTGGGTGCCGGGGCTGATCCGGAGGTTGGCCGGCAGGCGGCAATCGATTCGCTTGACGAGATCATGGATCACCTCAACGGTTACGACATGTGCTTCATCACCGCCGGTATGGGCGGCGGTACCGGCACCGGTGCTGCGCCCGTCATCGCGGAAGCGTGCCGTGCGAAGAATATCTTGACCGTCGGTGTCGTCACCCTGCCGTTCAGCTTCGAGGGCGCGCGCCGCATGCGTGCTGCCGAATATGGTTTCGCCAATCTGCTTAATACCGCCGATACCGTCATCGTCATTCCCAACCAGAACCTGCTGCGTATTGCGGATGCCGGCACGACCTTTGAAAGTGCCCTGAAGACGGCGGACAAGGTCCTGTCCCTCGGCGTGCGCTGCATTACCGATCTCATCCTGCGCGAAGGCCTGGTCAATCTCGACTTCGCCGATGTGCGTTACGTCATGAAGAATGGCGGACGCGCGCTTATGGGCACGGCGCAGGCCAAGGGTCCAAAACGCGCTTCGGAAGCGGCAGCAGCCGCCATCGCCAACCCGCTGCTCGGCGAACCGTCGCTGAAGGAGGCCCGCGGCGCGCTTGTGTCGATTTCCGGCGGCAACGACCTGACGCTTTACGAGATCGACGAGGCGATGACGCTTGTGCGCGAGGCAGTCAGCGAAGAGACCGATGTGGTGATGGGCGCGTCCTTCGATCCGACGCTGGACGGCGCTTTCAAGATTTCCGTCGTGGCCACCGGCCTGCGTAACTGAGGTCCCTACCTCGGAACGGTGCTTTGTAAAAAAGCAGCGATGTCACAAATTGAATTATTGAAGCCGTCGCGGGTAATTTTCGTGACGGCTTTTTGTTGTTTTTGAACAATTATTCCGCCATTCGAGGGGCAGGTGCTGCAACGCGGCGTTGATATGGAAAAAATATAATAGTACTCTTTATGTCGACAAGAGGGATTTGGTTATGACGGATATAATTGCTTCTGCCGAGCGTAAGCGTGGCTCCGGCGTGAAGATGGTCTACGATCTGCTGCGCGACGAGATTCTCGATCTGGTTCTGCCGCCGGGTAGTCCAATCGATGAGGTGCAGCTTGCCGAGCGGTTCAAGATGTCGCGCACGCCCATTCGCGAAGCGCTGGTGCGGCTCTCGGGCGAGGGGCTGATCGATACGCTGCCGAACCGTTCGACCATGGTGTCGAACATCGATTTCCTCAATATGCATACCTATTTCGATGCGCTGGTGCTGATGTACCGGGTGACGACCCAGCTTGCTGCCCAATATCACCGTCCGGAAGATCTGGCCGGCATCCGCGCCCATAATGCGGAATTTGCCATTGCGGTGGAAGAGCAAGACGCGCTGGCGATGATTTCCACCAATGCGGCCCTGCACCTTTCCATCGCCGAAGCCGGGCGCAACCCCTATTTCACCAGTCTGTTCAAGCGTCTGCTGGATGAGGGACGGCGCATCTTGCGGCTGTATTACCAGTCCTATGATGATCGCCTGCCGAAACGTTTCGTCGACGATCACGATGCGATCATAGCGGCGATCGCCGCGCGCGACACCGTTCTGTCCGAGAAACTGGCCCGCGAGCATGCCGAACAGATCGTGCAGCAGGTGCAGAAACTACTAGTGCGCAATGAGCGGCTGGAAATAAATCTGTAGCTTGTCGATTTCTTGTCGACAAATAAAATGCAAGATTGTAATGTCCTTGTTGAAAGGGTGGCGCGGAGGTGCGTCCATTCCCGAAAAACTGTCCCTTAGGAGCTAGTAATGACGGCCAGCATTTTTTCCGGCGTGATTCCCGCCTTGATGACCCCCTGCAAAGATGATCGCACCCCCGATTTCGACGCGCTTGTCCGCAAGGGCAAAGAGCTGATCGCCGATGGCATGTCTGCCGTCGTGTATTGCGGTTCCATGGGCGACTGGCCACTTCTTTCCGATGAGCAGCGCATGGAAGGCGTGGAACGTCTGGTAAAAGCCGGCATTCCGGTCATCGTCGGCACCGGCGCGGTCAACACGGCATCTGCCGTTGCGCACGCCGCCCATGCCCAGAAGGTTGGCGCAAAGGGCCTGATGGTCATTCCGCGTGTTCTTTCGCGCGGCTCGGTCATCGCTGCCCAGAAGGCGCATTTCAAGGCCATCCTTGCGGCCGCTCCCGAAACGCCCGCTGTCATCTACAACAGCCCCTATTACGGTTTCGCCACCCGCGCCGATCTCTTCTTCGCGCTGCGTGCGGAACACAAGAACCTCGTGGGCTTCAAAGAATTCGGTGGTCCGGCGGATATGCGTTACGCTGCTGAAAACATCACCAGCCGCGATGATGAAGTCACCCTGATGATCGGCGTCGATACTGCCGTTGTCCACGGCTTCGTCAATTGCGGCGCAACCGGCGCGATCACGGGCATCGGCAATGTCCTGCCGAAGGAAGTCATCCATCTCTGCAAGCTGTCGCAGGCCGCCGCCAAGGGCGATGCGGATGCCCGCGCCCGCGCGCTGGAACTGGAGCAGGCGCTCGCCGTCCTCTCCTCCTTCGATGAAGGCCCGGATCTGGTTCTCTACTTCAAGCACATGATGGTGCTGAAGGGCGACAAGGAATATACGCTGCACTTCAACGAGACCGATGCCCTCAGCGACAGCCAGCGCGGTTATGTCGAGGCGCAGTTCAAGCTGTTCAACAGCTGGTACGCCGACTGGAGCAAGCTTCCGGGTGCGGTGCAGGCCTGCAAGGCTGCCTGATTACTTTCTGCAGTGAAAAAGGCCCGCATTTGCGGGCCTTTTTTGTTTTATAAGGTTCGATAGCTATCCTTCGTCATGCCTGATTGGGTTCGGCACGACGAAGGACTGATGTCAGGAGACGGCGTCCATCCCCTGTTCCAGCAGCCGGTCGAGACCGGCGATTTCGGCGGCGGTCAAGGTAATGCCTTCGCTTTCCGATTTGGCGCGTGCAGTGAAGCGGCGGCCGGAGGGCAGGCGGGCTCCCTGGCCGATAATGGCGTCGAACAGAATTTCCGCCCGCTGGAAAGGATCGCCCGGACGGCCCTTGGCGAAGGCTTCCGGGGAAAAGGCGACGATCAGCTCGCCATGGAAGGGCGCAAGCGTTGTGGTGCCGAGATACTCCAGTACTTCGGGGCTGGTCAGGTCACCGATCATGATACCCGCTAGAAGCTCGATCATGGTGCCGATCGCCGAACCCTTGTGGCCGCCGAACGGAAGCATGGCGCCGGCAAGCGCAGCCTCCGGGTCGGTCGTCGGGTTTCCGTCGGCATCCACGGCCCAGCCTTCAGGCAAAGATTTGCCCGCGCGACGGTGCAGTTCTATCTCGCCGCGCGCCGCAACAGATGTCGCAAAATCAAAGACATAGGGTGAAGTGTTCTTACGGGGCCAACCGAAGGCGAAGGGGTTGGTGCCGAGCAGCGGCTTGGTTCCGCCAGTGGGGGCGACGGTGGAATAGCTCGGGCACATGACCAGACCCGCTAGACCGTTCGCTGTCAGCCCCTCGACTTCCGGCCAGAGCGCCGAGAAATGGGTACAGTCATTGATGACGAGCGCGGCGATGCCGGTGCGTTTCGCCCGCTCCACCAGAACAGGCAGGCCAAGCTCGAAAGCGGGATTGGCAAAACCGCCATTGGCGCTGACTTTCACGATCGCTGTGCCGTCGTCTGCGGCCACCTCCGGCATCGCATCGGGCTTAACCTTGCCTGCCTTGACGGTGCGCAGGGCGCCTTCGATGCGGTAGATGCCGTGCGATTTGCAGGCGTCGCGCTCACCGGCAACAATAACCCGCGCAAGCGCTCCCGCCTGCACGGCATTGAGCCCCGCCTTGCGGAAAATCGCTTCGACCCGCTGAAAAAGCCCGTCGATGGTCAATGTGGTGTTGTCGCTCATCATAATCCTCCGATATTGGGCTCGCACATTTTGAATACATAAAGTATACAACGGTCATTCTATTGCAACTCGTCTTTTCGGCATTCTGCGTCCGGTGCCCATTCCTGCCACAAGCGCCGGGATGAGAGTAGGGCAGACTTGCCCAACCAGGGCGCCATTTTCACGTGCTCTTCGGTCCCGAATTGCAAGCCGGCTGCCGTAGCAGTGTTCGCTGCTGCAAAAATTCTTTTTGTATACTCATTGTATTTTTATGTTGATTTATCGCCTCCATGGGGAAATAGTGACCTCGCCTTCAATGGCAGAGCAATTCTGGGAGCAAATCAACAATGAAAAAATCGGTCATCGTCGCCGGCCTGCTGGCCGCCACTTTCGCTATTACTCCGGCCAAGGCCGACAAGCTTGACGACATCATTTCGTCCGGTACGCTGCGCTGTGCGGTCGTGCTCGACTTCCCGCCCATGGGCGCGCGTGATGACGCCAACAACCCGATCGGCTTCGATGTCGATTATTGCAACGATCTCGCCAAGGCGCTCGGCGTCACGGCTGAAATCGTCGAGACACCTTTCCCGGAACGTATTCCGGCGCTGATGTCCGGCCGCGTCGATGTTGGCGTTGCCTCCACGTCCGATACGCTTGAGCGCGCCAAGACGGTTGGCATGACCGTGCCTTACTTCGCCTTCGAAATGGCAGTCACCGCCAACGACAAGTCCGGCGTCAAGTCCTTTGAGGACATGAAGGGCAAGACCGTCGGCGCGACTGCCGGTACGTTCGAAGCCATTGCGCTCGAAAAGACCGTCAAGGAATGGGGCGTGGGCGAGTTCCGTCCTTACCAGACGCAGGCCGATGTGTTCCTCGCGCTCAGCCAGGGCCAGATCGACGCCACCGTTTCGACCTCGACCGTTGCACAGGCCAACGTCAAGACCGGCAAATTTGCCGGCATCTCGGTGGTCGGCAAGGCACCTTATGACATCGACTATGTCGCTCTCTTCACCAACCGCGATGAATATGGCTTCATCAATTACCTGAACCTGTTCATCAACCAGCAGGTTCGCACCGGCCGTTACGCCGAACTCTACGGAAAATGGGTTGGCGGCGAAGTTCCTTCGCTCACCGTCAACGGCGTCTATCGCTGATCGGAACTTTTCCCAAACGGCGCGGTCGGATCGATCGCGCCGTTGATCGTTTCTGAAAAGGTGAGACGGTTATGTTCAATTATACATTCCACTGGAATCAGGCGCTGAAGGCTTTGCCGCAGCTGCTGGACGGTGCGGTGGTGACGCTGCAGATCGCGATCCTGTCGATGGTGATCGGTCTTTCCTGCGCCATCGTGCTGACCCTGTTCCGGCTTTCCGGTAACCGGATATTGGGTGCCATTGCCGCCGTCTGGGTGGAAATCGCCCGCAACACGCCGGCGCTGTTCCAGATTTACATGGCCCATTTCGGCCTTGGCAATTTCGGCATTCATCTCAGCCCCTATACGGCGCTTCTGGCCGGCATCGCCTTCAACAATGCGGGCTATCTTGCGGAGAACTTCCGTGGAGCGCTGAAGGCGATACCGGATACGCAAACGCGCTCCGGCCGTTCGCTCGGCATGACGTCGATGCAAACCTTCCGCCTCATCATCATGCCGCAGATGCTGCGCGTCGCCTTCCTGCCTGCCACCAACCAGATGGTCTGGGCAATCCTGATGACCTCGCTCGGTGTCACCGTCGGCATGAATACGGATCTTGCCGGTGTCACGCAGGCCTTGAACGCCCGTTCGTTCCGCACCTTCGAATTCTTCGCGCTTGCCGCGGTCATCTATTACGTGATCGCCAAGATCGTCACGCTTGCCGCCAGATTGCTGGCCGCTCGTCTGTTTCGTTACTGAGAGAGGTGCGCCATGTTTGAAACCGCTCTCACCTGGAGTGATCTTGCCTTCCTTGCCAAGGGCGCGGGGATGACGCTTGCCGTCACCGCCGTTGCCGTGACGGCTGGCACCCTCATGGGTATCATCTTCGGTGTCATCCGCTTCCAGCTCGGGGCCTATTGGTCGCTGCCGCTGACCTTCGTGCTGGATGTTTTCCGCTCCGTGCCGCTCCTCATCCAGCTGGTGCTTGGCAATGCCTTCCAGTCGATCGCCAAGCTCGGCTGGCCGCCATTTACCACCTCATGCGTGGTACTGTCGCTTTATACGGCGGCCTACTGCACCGAGATCGTGCGTGGCGGCATCGAAGCGGTGCCGTCGAACACGCGCCGTGCCTGCCGTTCGCTCGGCATGACCTGGTCGCAGGACATGCGCTACATCGTGCTGCCGCTTGCAACTCGCGTGTCGTTGCCCGCCTGGATCGGCCTGACACTTGGCGTCATGAAGGATTCGGCGCTGGTGCTGTGGCTCGGACTTATCGAGCTTCTGCGTGCCTCGCAGATCCTCGTCACCCGCCTGCAGGAACCGCTGACCATTCTCATGATCTGCGGCGCCATCTATTTCCTTATCAGCTTCCCCATCGCCCGTTTCGGCGGGTATCTCGAAAGACGGTGGTCCCCCAATGATTGAGATCGAAAACGTCCGCAAATCCTTCGGCCCGCTGGAGGTTCTGAAAGGGATCAACCTGACCGTCAACAACGGCGAGGTCGTCACTATCATCGGTGGTTCCGGCTCCGGCAAGTCGACGCTGCTGACCTGCATCAACGGCCTGGAGCCGATCGATAGCGGCAAGATCGTCATCGACGGCACCGAGGTGCATGCCAAATCGACCGACCTCAACAAGCTGCGTCGCAAGGTCGGCATCGTCTTCCAGCAATGGAACGCCTTTCCGCATCTGACGGTGCTCGAAAACGTCATGCTGGCGCCGCGCAAGGTGCTTGGCATTTCGAAAGAGCAGGCCGAGGAAATCGCGGTCAAGCAACTGACCCATGTCGGTCTTGCTGAAAAGCTGAAGGTCTATCCGAACCGCATGTCTGGCGGTCAGCAGCAGCGTATGGCGATCGCCCGCGCTCTTGCCATGTCGCCGGAATATATGCTGTTCGACGAAGTCACCTCAGCGCTCGATCCGATGCTGGTGGGCGAAGTGCTCGATACGCTGAAGATGCTGGCCGACGAGGGCATGACGATGATCTGCGTCACCCATGAAATGGCCTTTGCCCGCGATGTGTCAAACCGTGTCGCCTTTTTCCATCAGGGCGTGATGGCGGAAATCGGCACGCCGGATCGGCTTTTCGGCGCGCCGCAGCACCCCGAGACGCAGAAATTCCTGTCGAGCGTGCGGTAATGTCTGCAAACAATGTCATCGTCATAGGGGCCGGCGTTGTCGGCCTCTCGGCAGCTATTGCCGCGCAGGGACGCGGCCTTTCGGTCACGGTTATCGATCGCGAAGGCCCGGCGGCCGGCGCTTCCGCCGGTAACGCCGGTGCCTTCGCCTTCACCGATATCCTGCCGCTCGCATCCCCCGGCATTCTCTGGAAAGCGCCGAAGTGGCTTCTCGACCCGCTCGGGCCTCTCAGCGTACCGCCTGCCTATGCGCTGAAGATTGCACCATGGATGTTCAGGTTCTGGCGCGCCTGTGCCGCCTCGAAGATTGAACATTCCACCGCCGCCCAGACGGCGCTGATGGACCTGTCGAAATCTGAACTTGAGCCGTTTCTCAGGAGAACCGACACGATTGCCATGCTGCGCAAGGAGGGCAATCTCCAGGTCTATGAAAGCGAAGCCGAATTCGAAGGCTCGCTTGCCGGCTGGAAGGCGCGCGAGCGTCATGGCATCGAATTCCGGCACCTCAATGCCGAGCAGATGGCCGAGATACAGCCGGGCATCGCGCCGCGCTTCACCTGCGGCACCTTCACGCCCGGCTGGCATTCCATCGCCGATCCAAAGCTCTATACGCTGGCTCTTGCCGAGCATTTCCGCAGCATCGGCGGTCGTATCGAACGTCTCGACATCGCAGCGCTCAGGCCGCTGGAAGACGGTGTGGAAGTGGTGAGCCATGACGGGCGCACCCGCAAGGCCGGCAAGGTGGTGCTGGCGGCGGGCGCTTTTTCGCATCGCATTGCCCGTTCGCTTGGGGAAAAAATTCCGCTGGAAACGGAACGAGGGTATAATACCACCCTGCCTTCAGCCGCCTTCGATCTGCGCACGCAGGTGACCTTCGGCGGTCATGGTTTCGTTGTCACGCGGCTTTCGACCGGCATTCGCGTCGGCGGTGCAGTGGAGCTGGGCGGGCTCGAGCTTCCGGCCAATTTCGCCCGCTCCGAGGCGCTTCTCGCCAAGGCGGCAAGTTTTCTGCCAAGCCTGAAAACCGAAGGCGGCAAGCAATGGATGGGTTTTCGCCCCTCGCTGCCCGACAGCCTGCCCGCGATTGGTGCGGCGCGCCACACGGCGCGGGTGGTCTATGCTTTCGGTCACGGCCATCTGGGGCTGACGCAATCGGCCGGCACGGCCCGCATCGTCGCCGATCTACTGACGGGGCAAAAACCCGCCATCGATACAAGGGCATTTTCGCCACAACGTTTCTAGAGAATTTTGGCTTTTCTCCGAAACGCAAAAATTCTCTAGTTTTTTTACGCATTTTCCAGACGTAAAACCGCTACGCACTTTTACTGGAAATGCTTTTGGGGAGATTTTCGATGTCTTCTTCCGGTTCGACAACAGCCGTTCCTCAGGCGCGCAGCATCCTGCCGGGCGCGGCTGAAGGCGTGGTGATCGCCACGACTGAGGCGCTGAGTTTCTGGGGCGGTGTCGATCCCGCCACAGGCAAGGTGATTGACGTGCACCACCCGCTGCACGGCGTCTGTCTCACCGGCGGTGTGCTGTTCATGCCGTCAAGCCGTGGCTCCTGCACCGGTTCTGGCGTTTTGCTCGATCTTATCCTGACGGGCCGCGCACCCTCAGCGCTTGTCTTCTGCGAGGCCGAAGACGTGCTGACGCTCGGCGCGCTGATCGCTTCGGAAATGTTCGGCAAGCCCCTGCCGGTGCTGCGCCTGGACGCGGAGAATTTCGCGCGGCTCTCCCAAGCCTCTCATGTGCGTATCGATGAAAATACCATTGAGGCTGATGGCGTTTCCCTCGCGATAGCGCCGCCTGCGACGACGCATCTCGATCTCAAGAATGACGACAGGGCAATGCTCGAGGGCCGCGATGGCATTGCCGTGCAGCAGGCAATGCGCATCATTGTCGCCATGGCCGCCCAGCAGGGGGCGTCAGCGCTCGTCGATGTCACGCAGGGTCATATTGACGGCTGCATTTATGCCAGCCCAGCCAATCTCACCTTTGCGGAGAAGATGGCGGAGATGGGCGCAAGCGTGCGCGTGCCGACGACCATGAACGCTATCTCGGTCGACAAGGCGCATTGGCGCGCGCAGGGCGTGCCGGAGGATTTCGGCGATCCCGCCGCAAGGCTGGCAGATGCCTATGTACACATGGGCTGTCGCCCCACCTTCACCTGTTCGCCATATCTGCTCGACAGCGCGCCGCAGGCCGGCGACATGATCGCCTGGGCCGAATCGAATGCCGTGATTTTCGCAAATACGGTTCTCGGCGCACGCACGGCTAAACATCCGGATTTTCTCGATCTCTGCATTGCCTTGACGGGCAGGGCGCCATTGTCCGGCGTCTATCTTGAGGAAAACCGCCGACCGCAACGCATTGTCGATGTCGCTTTGCCTGAGGATATCAATGACGCCTTCTGGCCGCTCATCGGTTATCTCGCTGGGAAGGCAGCCCCCGATTGCATTCCGCTTCTGCGCGGTCTTGGCGCAGCAAAGCCTTCACGGGATGATCTGAAGGCGCTCTGCGCCGCTTTCGGCACCACGTCTGCGGCTCCCATGCTGCATATCGAGGGCGTCACCCCGGAAGCGGGACTGGAGCCGGTCGAAACGGCGGAAACCGTCACGGTTTCGCTTGCTGATATGGCCGCAGGCTGGTCGCTTCTGAATGAGGGACCAGAGGATGTGCAACTGGTTGCCATCGGCAGCCCGCATGCCTCGCTGGAGGAATGCCGCGCGCTGGCGTCCGCCTTCAACGGACGCAGGCGTCATGCAAATGTTGCCGTCATCGTCACTGCCGGACAGCAGGTCATCGACGCAGCAGAACGGGACGGCACCCTGCAAAGCCTGCATGACAGTGGCGTCCAGGTACTGCCTGATCTCTGCTGGTGCTCGATTTCCGAACCGGTCTTTCCGACCAGGACGCGCGCGCTGATGACCAATTCGGGCAAGTACGCCCACTACGGTCCTGGCCTCAGCGGCCGCGCGGTGCGTTTCGGCAGCCTTGCCGACTGTGTTGAAAGCGCACTGACCGGTCGTGCTATTTCCCGTCTTCCATCCTGGCTTTCCTGAGGAGCACTAAATGCGCAGTATCAAGACAGTTCACGTCATCTCCGCCCATGCGGAAGGCGAGGTGGGTGATGTGATCGTGGGCGGCGTCAGGCCGCCGCCGGGCGAGACGATCTGGGAACAGAGCCGTTTCATCGCCCGCGATGAGGCCCTGCGCAATTTCGTGCTCAACGAGCCGCGCGGTGGCGTGTTCCGCCATGTCAATCTTCTGGTGCCGCCAAAACATCCTGACGCGGATGCCGCCTTCATTATCATGGAGCCGGAAGATACCCCGCCCATGTCGGGCTCCAACTCCATCTGCGTTTCCACCGTGCTTCTGGATGGCGGTATCGTGCCAATGCAGGAGCCGGAAACCCATATGCTGCTTGAAGCGCCGGGCGGGCTTGTGAAGGTGCGTGCCGAATGCCGCAATGGCAAGGCCGAACGCATTTTCGTGCAGAACCTGCCGAGCTTTGCCGCGAAGCTCGATGTAGAACTCGAGGTCGAGGGTCTCGGTACGTTGAAGGTGGATACGGCCTATGGCGGCGACAGTTTCGTCATCGTCGACGCCGAGGCGATGGGCTTCAGCCTGAAGCCGGATGAAGCGCACGAGATTGCCCGTCTCGGCGTGCGCATCACCAATGCCGCCAACAAGGCTCTGGGTTTCGAGCATCCCGAAAACCCCGATTGGCGTCATTTTTCCTTCTGCCTGTTTGCGGGCAAGGTGGAGCGCACCGCTGAGGGCCTGCGGGCAGGTGCCGCCGTTGCCATCCAGCCGGGCAAGGTGGATCGCTCACCGACCGGTACGGCGCTTTCGGCCCGCATGGCGGTGCTGCATGCACGCGGTGAGATGAAAGAAGGCCAAACGCTGACGGCCGTGTCGCTCATCGGCTCCACCTTTACCGGGCGCATTCTGGGAACGACAACGGTGGGCGACCGCCCGGCCATTCTGCCGGAAATTTCCGGCCGTGGCTGGATCACCGGCATTCACCAGCACATGCTCGATCCTTCCGATCCATGGCCGGAAGGGTATCGTCTGACGGACACTTGGGGCGCTCGATAAGGACGATACACCGTACTTCCCTCATCCCTGTGACCAGCACAGGGATGAGGGAGGGAACTCCTCACCCGCCCACCCGCTTCGTTGTCTCCCTGACGATCAACTCGAACCCGACATCCACCCGCGCACCTTCGGGAACGGCAGCGCCTTTTTCCGCTTCCAATATGGAAAGCAGCAATTCGCCCGCTTTGCGGCCGATCATCTGGGCGTCTACACGGATCGTTGAAATCGCCGGATAACATTGCCGGCCGATGTCGAAATCGCCGAAGCCGAGGATGGAAATCTGTTCGGGAACGCGAATGCCGCGACGATGACACTCCATCAGTGCGCCGACGGCGGAAATATCGGAGACCGCGAAAATGCCTTCGACATCCGGCGCCTTCGCCAGCAACGAGCCGAGCGTTTTGGCCCCATGGTCGTAGGAGACTGGGGCGCTGCCCTCGCGGATGATGAGGTCGTCGGCAATGCCGGCTTCGCGAAGTGCAGCACCAAAACCGAGCAGACGGCTTTCGCCGCGCCAGTCCTTCACGTCGCCATCCGCACGCGATCCCAGTGCGCCAATTCTCTTAAATCCAAGCGATATTAAATATTTGGCGGCGTTTCTTCCCACTTCGTAGTTGGAAAAGCCTACCGCATGGTCGATGGGATGTTCGGGAACGTCCCAGATTTCCACAATCGGGATGCCGGCGCGCATCAAAACTTCGCTCGCCATCTTGGTATGCACCGTTCCGGCAACGACTATGGCGTCGGGCCGGCGCTCCATCATGGTGCGGATGACGCGCTCCTCCTCCTGGAGATCGTACATGGTATAGCCGATCAGCAGTTGGTAGTCGGCGGCGCGCAGAGCATTGGCGAGTCCCTGTGCGCTGTCGGCGAAGTTGGAGTTGGTGAGCGTCGGCAGGATGGCGGTGATGAAATTGGTGCGCCGGGAAGACAGCGAACCGGCGATTCTATCTGGAACATAGCCCAGCTTCTCGATGGCCTTCATCACCTTCTGGCGCGTGTCCTCAGACACCAGCGCCGGATCGGCCAGCACCCGCGAAACGGTCATCTTGGAGACGCCCGCGAGTTTCGAGACGTCGCTCATGGTTGCTTTTTTTGACGTGACTAACGCTGCGGCCAAGGGCGTGCGCTCCACCAAAGCATGTCTCCCTGAATTAGAACCGGTTCAGGACAAGACATACACGAAGATATCAAGGGAAAGCACGCCGCATGATTGCAGATCGGTGCGGCGTGCACCGGATTTATGCGATGCGACGGTAGACGAGGTGATAGAAACGCCCGTCGCACATGCTCATCATCTCGTCCGTCAGCACCCGGCCTTCCAGTCTGACCGGCGAAACCAGCGCTTCTTCCACAGCCTCAATCGACGGATAGTCGATTTCCTGCACCATAATGATGGCCGCCGCGTCGGGGTCCGTACGCTCGGTGCGCATGACGCGCACCGCCTGCGCGTTCGGCATGCGTTTCCAGACCGGCAGAAGCTTTTCCTCGACGATGCGGAAAAACTCCTCCTCCCGACCGGCGTGGATCTTGCCTTCAAAAATTGCCGAGCGTGTATACATGGTTCCCTCCCGAATGAATGCCCGATGCAACAGTTCTGTAGATCGGACTTGCAATGATACCGATAACATGCATTATTGATCCTGCCAAGAACGCGAAATGGTGTCGACCAGAGGAAAATCGATAACCAGCCAAAATCATTGAATTTCATGGGAAATTCTAACGGTTTTGGATCTTCGCGTCTTCTTGGGAGGAGTTTTTTGCAAACCGGGTTGAAATGTTATCGAGAACATTTTTCGGTTTGCGCAAAGGCCGCTGTTCCCGTGCGGACGGCAAATAAAGGGTTGGAGGAGAAACCATGAGCATTTCCAGATTTTTGAAGAACATGACCGTCGCAGTCGGTGTTGCCGCAGCAACGCTTGCCGCGACCACTTCGGCCCATGCCGTCTCGCTCAGCGAGATCACCGCGCGCGGCAAGGTCAAGATCGGCGTTCTCACCGGCGCGCCGCCGATGGGTATGGTGGACGAGAAGGGCAATCCTTCCGGATATGACGTTGATGTCGCCAATCTGATCGGCTCTTACCTGTCGCTGCCGGTCGAACTGGTGCCGCTGACGCCGCCGGCCCGTATTCCGGCGCTCCAGACCGGCAAGGTCGATTTCCTTGTCGCGACGCTCGCTCCGACCGGTGAACGCGCCAAGACCGTCATGTTCACGCAGCCCTACAGCGCCTTCAACATGGACATCATCTCCGGCAAGGACCAGAAATTCGAAAATCTTGATAGCCTCAAGGGCAAGCGTGTTTCAGTCAATCGCGGTTCCTCGCAGGAAACCGCGCTGCGCAAGGCCAATGTCGAAGGTCTCGAAATCGTCGTCTACGAAGACGATTCCACCAGCGCCCAGGCTCTGCTTGCCGGTCAGGTGGATGCCGTCGCCCTGCCGTCCACGGTGGGTGAGGCGATCATCAAGCAGCGTCCGGAAGCCGGTCTGCAGGTCGGGTTCACCTTCTTCCAGCAGGGCAATTCCATGGCGACGAAGATTGAGGATTTCGAGCTGCGTCAGTGGCTGAACACCTCCATCTATCTCATGAAGATGTCGGGCGATCTCGACCGCATCTCGGTGAAGTGGACCGGCCGTCCGCTGCCGCAACTGCCAAGCTTCTGATTGAGCCATTCAACGCGCCCGCCGGGAGAAATTCCGGCGGGCCGGGAAATGTCCACGGAGTGACGCATGTCCTATACATTTCAATTCGGCGCGCTTGCCCAATATCAGAACGAATTGTTGAGCGGCATATGGCTGACGATCAAGCTATCGGTCCTCTCCATCGTGCTCGGTTGCGCTTTCGGCATTCTTTTAGCCTCGCTGCGTTCCATCAATGGCGGCATCGTCCGCATTATCGTGGACGGCTATGTTGAGGTGATCCGCAACACGCCATTTCTTGTGCAGCTTTTCATCGTCTATTTCGGTCTGCCGGGGCTCGGCTTTCGCGTTGGAGCCGATACGGCAGCTCTGATCGGCATGACAATCAATCTTGCCGCCTATTCCACGGAAATCATCCGCGCCGGCATCGAGGCGGTGCACAAGTCGCAGATCGAGGCGGGCGAGGCTTTGGGCTTCACCAAATATCAGATCTATCGTCACGTCATCATCGTGCCTGCCATCGCCAAGGTCTATCCTTCGCTGTGCAGCCAGTTCGTGCTGATGATGCTGGCATCGAGCATATGTTCGGCCATCTCCACCCATGAGCTTGCGGCCGCCGCTGCCTTCGTGGAATCGCAGACCTATCGCTCCTTCGAGGTCTATATCGTCGTCACGCTCATCTATCTTGCGCTGGCGCTCAGCCTGCGGCTCATCCTTGCCCTTGTCGGCATGTGGCTGTTCGGCCGCCGCGTGGCGCGCAAGACGATGACCGCCTTGCCGGAGGTGCAGTCATGACACTCAGAACTTTCGGCTGGAACGAGTTCGGCTTCCTGCTCACCGCCCTGCAATGGACCGTGCTTCTGACGATCATTGCGCTCATCGGCGGCGGCCTCGTCGGTTTCTTCGTGGCGCTTGCCCGCACCTCGGATCTGAAGGCGCTGCGTATCGCTGCCGGCACCTATATCCAGGTTATCCAGGGCATTCCGGTGCTGATGATCCTGTTCCTGTCCTATTACGGCCTAAGCCTTGCCGGACTTGAACTGCCACCGCTGATTGCCGCCGGCGCATCGATGACGATCTATACGTCGGGTTATCTCGCCGAAATCTGGCGCGGCTGCATCCAGGCGGTGCCGAAGCAGCAATGGGAAGCGTCCGAGTCGCTGGCTCTCACCCGCGTCCAGCAATATCGCTACGTCATCCTGCCGCAGGCGATCCGCATTTCCCTGCCGCCGACCGTCGGTTTTGCCGTTCAGGTCGTCAAGAATACGTCCATCGCATCAATCATCGGTTTCGTCGAACTGGCGAGAGCGGGGCAGCTTATCAACAATGCCACGTTCCAGCCGTTCCGCGTCTTCGTCGCGGTGGCCGTGCTTTATTTCATCGTCTGCTACCCGTTGTCCCAGCTGTCTCGTTGGCTGGAAAGGAGGCTTCATGCCGGAAGTAATCGTTGAAAACGTTCACAAGAGCTTTGGCGCTCTGGAAGTCCTCAAAGGCGTGTCGCTGACGGTCGGCCGTGGTGAAGTTTTCGCCCTCATCGGCCGCTCCGGCTCGGGCAAGAGCACGCTGCTGCGCTGCATGAACGGGTTGGAGAAGATCAATTCGGGCCGCATCGAAATTGCCGGCCATGCGCTGGGCGGAGATGCCACGGCGCTGCGCAAGCTGCGCACCGATGTCGGTATCGTCTTCCAGAGCTACAATCTTTTCCCGCATCTGACGGTCGGCGAAAACATCATGCTCGCTCCGCGCATCGTCAAGGACGTGGCAAAGTCGGAAACGAAGGACATTGCCCGTGAGGTTCTGCAACTCGTCGGCCTGTCGGAGAAATTCGATTCCTATCCCGACCAGCTTTCCGGCGGCCAGCAGCAGCGCGTGGCGATTGCCCGTTCGCTTGCCATGCGGCCGAAGGTGATGCTGTTCGACGAGGTGACCTCTGCACTCGATCCCGAACTGACGGAGGAAGTGCTGACGGTCATGGAAAACCTCGCCAAGGGTGGCATGACCATGATCCTTGTTACCCATGAAATGGCCTTTGCACGCCGTGTGGCGACCGAAACCATCTTTATGCACAAGGGTAAGATCTGGGAACAGGGCCGCTCGGCAGAACTCTTCGCCGATCCGCAAACACCGGAACTCCGGCAATTCGTCAAGGCCGATGTGAAATAGCGCCTGATCCACAAGGACATATCCATGAATACTGAAATCGTACAACTGTGCCCGCTGATCCCGGCACTGGAACAAGAACTCGCGCAGCGCTTCACTGTTCATCGCCTGTTTGAGGCGGCAGACAAGGTGACATTCCTTTCTGAAAAGGGTGCTGCAATCCGCGGCGTCGTCACCGGTGGCCATATCGGCCTGCCGGCGGATATTGGCGCCGCACTCCCCAATCTCGAGATCGTCGCCATCAACGGCGTCGGTTTCGACAAGGTGGATTTGGCGGAAGCCAAGCGACGCGGTTTCCGCGTTTCCAACACACCGGATGTTCTGACGGCGGATGTCGCTGACCTCGCGCTCGGTCTTGTTCTGGCGCAGGCGCGCAAGCTGCCGCAGGCTGACCAGCATGTGCGCACGGGGCAATGGCTGAAGGGTGATATGGGTCTTTCCACCCGTGTGGCCGGCCGCCGCTACGGCATTTTTGGCCTTGGCCGCATCGGTCAGGCGATCGCCAAAAGACTGGAAGGCTTTGATGCGCGCATTTCCTACACCGCCAGAGACCGTCGCGATGTTCCCTATGATTATCACGACAGCATCGAAGCGCTGGCCGCCAATTGCGACGTGCTGATCATCGCCGCCGCCGCCACCGCCGAAACGCGTCATATCGTCAATGCGGATGTGCTGAAGGCTCTCGGTCCCCAGGGTGTGCTCGTTAACGTGGCGCGTGGTTCGCTTGTGGATGAAAAGGCACTGGTCGAGGCGCTCTCGAGTGGCACGATCGGTGGCGCAGCGCTTGACGTCTTTGAAGATGAGCCACGTGTGCCGGAGGCGCTTTTCACCTTCGAAAACGTCACGCTCGCGCCGCATATCGGCAGCGGCACGCACCAGACCCGGCGCGCCATGGCCGATCTGGTTCTCGCCAATCTCGACGCGCATTTTGCCGGTAAAGAGCTCCCCACACCTGTCGTGTGATGGATAAGCAATTGACGGTTGCAGTCAAACGCTGCAGCCGTTGCAGCTGCATGAGATTGACTACGAAGTCCTGCAGCTCACGGTTCAGTGCTATGAAGTATTGAATGGGAAAAGCTTGTTTCACGGCGCAGATGCGCCGTGGCTCAATGCCGGCTCAAGGCTGGCATGTTGCAGGAGAGGTTTTGCCTTTGCCGACAATCTGATCGCGCGGTATTTGTCGCGCCATTTCGCTTCAATCCCCCGCCGCCGTTCATATTTATATAATATGTATAATCCTACTATTCTGCTTCCTTATACAGTAACGAGGCGGATAGTTGCGTTCCAAAGGCCCGAAGTCACGCTTGCAGAACCGGCCGCCGCGGACGAAGTCCGATGCGCCGACATCCGACCGGCATGCGCTGCTTGAAGCGATGATCGATCATGTGCCGGATTTCATCTACGCCAAGGACCTGGAAGGCCGCTTTCTTTTCGCCAACCGTGCCATCGTCACCGAAAACGGCTTCGACACAGTCGAGGAACTGATCGGTCTCACCGATTACGATATTAACGGCGATGCGGCGCAGCGTGCCGGCATTCCAGAGACCGAGGCGCGGGTGATGCGCACGGGAGAGCCGGATCTCGGTTTTGAGGAACGCGCAATGCGCGGCGATATCGACCGCTGGCTGATGATGTCGCGCGTGCCGCTTAAGGACAAGAACGGCGCGATCATCGGTGTGGTTGGTGCATCCAGGGATATTACGCAGAAGAAAGCCTCGGAGCGACTGCTTCAGGCGCAGGCGCATATTCTCGAAATGATTGTTGGGGCGGCGCGTATCGAGGATTTTCTCGAAGAATTCGTGAAAGCCATCGAAAACCTCGCTACGGGTCTTGCCTGCGCTGTTCGCGTATTCGATGCCGCGGCCGGCGAACCCTCGGTCTATGCCTCACCGGCGCTTGCACAGAATGCGGGGGTGGTCGCGCTCATCTCCAGCGTCAGCGATCCCGAAAGCCTGACCTATCCCGCCGGTAATGTGGCCTTCAGTTTCGATATTCCCGCCAGCGAAGGCAATGCGCACGGTTTCGTCTGGTGCATGTTGGCGGGCCGCACACCGGATGCGGGGCTTCTGGAGTTCATCGCCGCCGCCGCGCGCATGGCGGGTCTTGCGATCGATCGCAAACGGGCGGCGGAACATATCGCGTTTCTTGCCGATCACGACATGCTGACACGGCTGCCCAATCGCCGCTTTCTGGATACGAGATTGCCGGAAATACTGGCAGAATCGGCAAAAGCGAAGCGGCATGTCGGCATCGGCTTTCTTGATCTCGATAATTTCAAGCAGATCAACGATACGCTCGGACACAGCGTTGGCGATGCTTTGTTGTCAAAAACGGCTGAGCGCATCTCGCGCAGTCTCGGTCGAAACGATCTGGTGCTGCGGGTGGGCGGGGATGAGTTCGTCATCATTCTGCATAAGCACAAGGACGATTTCGAAAGCCGCCTGCAACATATCCGGGCTGCGGTCTCGCAGCCGCTGCGCCTCGGCAACTACGATATCAAGGTCACATGCAGCATTGGCATGGCATTTTTCCCGGAGCACGGGGAAACCACGGCGGAAATTGTCGCTGCGGCCGATCTTGCGATGTATGAGGCCAAGCATAGCGGGCGAGATGGCATTGCAACCTTCACGCCGCGCATGGCGGATGATCTGAGGAAGAAGTTCACCCGCATCGAGGAATTGCGCAAGGCGGTGGAAAGGGACGAGTTCGTTCTACACTATCAGCCGCAGGTCGACCTTCTGACCGGTCGCATCAGCGGCGTGGAGGCGCTGGTGCGCTGGCAGCACCCGGCGGAAGGTCTGCTCGGCCCCGCGGAATTCATCGGCCTTGCGGAAGAAACCGGCCTCATCGTTGAACTTGGGGAAAGCGTTCTGAAGAAAGCCTGCCTTCAGGCGCAGGCATGGTGCAATGCCGGGCTGCCGCCCGTCAAAATGGCGGTTAATATTTCACCCAGGCAATTTCAGGGCGGCCTTGTGGAGCAGATCAGGTCTGCGCTCACGCAATCCGGCCTTGCACCGTCTCTGTTGGAAATTGAGATCACCGAAACCCTCATCATTCAGGATGTAGAAACATCCGTGCGGATCATGCGCGTCATCAAGGAGATGGGCGTCAGCCTTGCACTGGATGATTTCGGCATCGGTTATTCCTGTCTCGGCATGCTCAAGACCTTCCCCCTATCGTGCATGAAGATAGATCGGTCGTTCCTCACCCATCTGCCGGAAAAAACCAAGGACAGCGCCATCGTCTCCATCATGATCCAGCTTGCGGGGTCTCTGGGCATCGATGTCATTGCCGAGGGCGTCGAGACCGGCGAGCAGGCAGCGTTTCTGCGCGCTGCCGGCTGCCCCTATGGGCAGGGTTATTACTTCAGCCGCCCGGTGCAGGCGGATGCGATCGAGGCAATGTTGGGGAATATGATGACTTTCCCCGCTGGTCTATCGAACGACATGCAATAATTCCCACCTCGGTGGCCTGCCTCTAACCGGATTCGCCGGGCGCGAATTGGCGGAAGGCACGTTGCGCTGTCTTTGCCGCATAGTGGCGTCGGGAGGGAGTGCGGCTATATCACCCTTCTTGCGACCCCACGCGGCATTGAAAGCCCGCATCCCTTCATCTTCATCCATGACACTTGATGCCTTTCCCAAGCGATTGCGGGATTGGTCGCAAGTTTGTTCTGGTATTATAATTCAAAAATATTAGAACTAATTTGCGCTATAACTAAGTAATAAATATCGAAATAACCAAATAAAACATTTATATATTATATATTAAACTATTAATTTGTTGTAATTTTACTACGTGATTTGAATGTATTCTCTAAGTGTATTTGTATTCTTTAGATTTGAATTGCGAGTCTTCCGTAATTTCTGCCATTTGCTGAATCAGCGCAGAGAAGCGGGCGGCAGGGAAAAGACCAGCCCTCAGTTTTGCGCATTCGTTGAAAAATTTTTTGACTGGAGATTAAAAATGAACATCAAGAGCCTCCTCATCGGCTCCGCTGCCGCTCTCGCAGCAGTATCCGGCGCACAGGCCGCTGACGCTATCGTCGCTGCCGAACCCGAGCCCATGGAATATGTTCGCGTCTGCGACGCCTTCGGCACCGGCTTCTTCTACATCCCCGGCACCGAAACTTGCCTGAAGTTCGACGGTTACGTTCGTTTCCAGACCGACTTCGGTCGTAACCAGTCCGGCACTTCCGACTGGGATGCCACGACGCGCGGTCAGTTCAACATCGACACCCGCACCGACACCGAACTCGGCGCTCTGCGTGGTTACATCGGTCTTCGTGGCCAGGCCGACAACGACACTGACCGTAACATCGTTCTCGATCAGGCTTTCATCGAACTCAGCGGCCTGAAGGTCGGTTTCTACTACAACTGGTGGGATGACGGCCTCTCTGGCGAGTATGACCAGCTCAGCTCCAACCGCACCCGTCTGAACGCCATCCGTTACACCTACGACGCAGGCTCCTTCTACGTTGGTGCCGCTGCTGAAGAGCTGGAAGGCTCGCGCAAGGGCACGTCTGAGCTTGGCGTTTCAAAGGGCGGCAAGTTCAAGACCAACACGAACGATGTCGGCGTAAGCGCCATCATCGGCGGCAAGTTCGGCGGCGTTAAGGCCAACCTGCTCGGCGCTTACGACACCAACCAGGAAAACGGTGCAATCCGTGCAATCGTCACGGCTGACATCGGTCCGGGCACCCTTGGCCTCTCCGGCGTATGGGCTTCCGGCGCCAACTACTACTACGAAGAATCCGAATGGTCGGTTGCCGCTGAATACGCAATCAAGGCAACTGACAAGCTGACCATTACCCCCGGTTTCCAGTACTTCGGCACGATCGATATCGGTGCTAACAACGACTTCGTTGGCAACCGCGATGCATGGCGCGCTGGCGTAGCGACAAACTACAAGATCACCTCCGGCCTCTCCACGAAGGTTGCAGTGACCTATCAGGACGTGGACGGCAAGAAGGGTGTAAACGGCGGTGGCGACAGCTGGACCGGCTTCCTTCGTCTCGAGCGTTCGTTCTAATACCCGACACAAGAAAAAAGCATAAACCTGGTTAGATAACTCAGATCCACCCCGCTCTTGAGCGGGTGAGTGCCAGCTCCAGTAAAAGTTCCTGACATGATGTCAGGTTTGCTCCCCGGACCCCTCCAGGCCGGGGAGATTTTGTTTTGAGGAAAGTTCCGGCAGATTTTTGTCAACAATGTCGTTGCGGGCATTTGCGGGCGGGTCGCTGGGTTGGCGGGTTGCCGGTCCTGGAGATCAGGTTGCGCTATCGCTCGCCAGGCATTGGTACCGGCGGCTGGGGAGGGTGCACTGGCTCTTCGAAGGTTCGCAGCAAACGGCCCCAGCCCGGATCATGCATATGCGCTTCAAGACCCGCGCGGGCGGCAAGCGCCAGTGCCTCTTCCTGTCCAAAGGAGAGAGCCGTATCGACGTCAGTCGTCAGAACAAGGCCGTTTTCCATCAGCATCTTGCCATCGACGAAAACGGTATCGACGTCGCTTCCCAGAACCTGATGCACGAGACGGTGCACCGGCATCCACATCGGCATCAGATGTGGCTTGCGCATGTCGATGACGACGACATCGGCCTTTTTGCCAATTTCGAGCGAGCCGATTTCATCTTCCATGCCGATGGCGTGGGCGGCGTCGATGGTAATCATTTCGAATATCTTGCCCGGCGGCAAAAGGTAGCGATCGTGATTGTGCAGCAGGTGCTGCGTGAATTGCGCCAGACGGGCGGTCTGGAGCATATCGAAGTGACGGCTGGGTGCCGCGCCGTCGGTGGTGATGGCTACTCGAATCCCCTTGGACATCATTTCCATGATCGGCGTTGAGCGGCCCGGCGGGGCGTGGGTCACGCGCGTGCCGGTTTCCGCCAGAATGTCGATTTCTTCATGCGAGATGCCCCAGCAATGCTGGAGGTGGATATCCGGGCCGAGAAGCGCATTTTCCTTATCCTGAAACGCCATGCGGATTTGTCCCGCAAATGCATCCGAGTGTAGCCTGACGCCCATTTTCCGGGCCGTCTCGCGTATTCGGCGTGCCTGCATGCGGTCGTTTTCCGTCAGTTTCACCGCCTGGTCGGGGCTTGAAGCGTTGGAGGGTTCCACCGAGGGAACGATGGTAAAGGGTGTCAGAAAAACACTGATGCGTCCGTCTGCCGTTCCGTTCAGGGCGTCGATCGTGGCTTCGCTGCCCTCAATCATTTCCTCGAAGCTTACATTTCGGCGCTCCGGAGAGCCGCTTTCCCATCGGGTCACCGGGTGCGGCCAGGGCAGGCCGGAAGGTCCAACGCAGATGATTTCACGAAGCCCGATTTCGTCATAAGCGCGGGCGTGGTTGATGGCAAAGACGGGGTCGTCGGCGCGTGGCATCGAGGTGATGATGCTGGTACCGGTCGTCACGCCGGCGCGAAGCCGCTCGATGCCGGAGACCAGGCCGTCCGCATACCAGTAATCGCGTGTGACGTAGTGATAGTAGGTCGGCGTCACGACCTTCATCCACATGGCGTTGGTGTCGGCCGCAATGCTGCGGATCAGCGCGTGCCCTGCATGGCCATGGGCGTCAATGAGGCCGGGAATGATGAGTTTTCCCTGGCAATCTATGATCTGCTTGTCGGTGTGACGTGGCGCCAGCTGCGCTGCTGTACCGATGTCGACAATACGGTCGCCCTTAATGGCAAGGCCACAATCCTCGATGATGCGTCTTTCGCGATCCACCGTCACCATCGTGCCGTGCAGCAGCAGAAAATTCCCCATTTCGTCCTCTCCCTCATTGAAGTGCAGCTTGTATCCAGAACCTCGCGATTTTGGATACGATAATTGTCAACAATATTATTGACAATACGCCTGTGCGAAACAATACTCCGCCTTGTCCGGCCGGTAGGTCTGCCGGCTATCCAATGATTTATAAAAAGGGGGGATCAAATGTCCCGAATTAGAAGTTTCGTTCTGGCCGCCATGGCCGCCGCCGCCATTGCCGTTCCCGCAAACGCAGAAACCTTGCGTTGGGGCGGCCGCGCGGATCTTTACTCGCTTGATCCGTATTCGGTGCCTTCCACCTCCAACCTCGCCTTTCTCAATCATATCTATGAAGGGCTGGTGCGTTACGGGCCGGACTTCAAGATTGAGCCGGCGCTTGCGACCGAGTGGAAACTTGTTGATGAAAAAACATGGCGTTTCACCCTGCGCAAAGGTGTGAAGTTCCACGACGGTGCTGAGTTTACCGCTGACGATGTCGTTGCATCTTTCACGCGCGCTTCGGATGCCACCTCGCCATTGCGCGGCAATATTCCGGTTTTTGCGGGCGTGAAGAAGGTCGATGATTACACCGTCGATCTGAACGTCACCGCGCCCACCTCGCTTTTCCTCAACGACATCACCAATATCTTCATCTTCAATGCCAAGTGGTTGAAAGATAACAACAGCGAAAAGCCGACCGACTTCGCTTCCAAGGTCGATGGCTACACGACGATGCATACCAACGGCACCGGCCCGTTCAAGCTTGAGAGCCGCGTTCCCGATAGCAAAACTGTTCTTGTCGCGAACGATTCCTGGTGGGATCAGAAAAAACACAATCTCGATCGCATCGAATTCGTGCCGATTGCCTCGGCCGCAACCCGCGTTGCAGCTTTGCTCTCCGGCGAAATCGACCTGATCGATTCCGCGCCGATCCAGGATCTGCCGCGTCTGGAATCCTCGCCCAACATCACGGTGAAGAAGCGCACCGAGCTGCGCACGCTGTTCATCGGCTTCAATCGCCGCGAAAAGCTGGAAGACGGCAAGCCCAACCCCTTCAACGATCTTCGCGTTCGCCAGGCATTCGAGGCCTCGATCGATCGTGATCTCATCAACAAGAAGGTCATGCGCGATCTTGCAAGACCGTCCGGCTCGCTTATTGCGCCTGAGATTGCGGGTTACGCCAAGTCGCTTGATACCTATCAGCCTGCCGATCCGGCAAAGGCGCAGAAGCTGCTTGCCGATGCAGGTATGAAGAACCTTGCATTCACCTATACCTGCATGAATGACGAAAGCATCAACGAGGAAGACATCTGCTCCGGCGTTGCCAACATGCTCAAGCGCGGCGGGTTCCAGCCGACAATCGACATCGCCCCGCGTTCGGTACAGTCTCCCAAGCGCAATGGTGGCAAGGCCGATGTCTTCAACCTTAGCTGGGCGAACGAGCCCACGCTCGATGCCTTCTCGTTCCTGTCGCAGATCCTGTCGACCCGCAAGGGCGCGATGGGCGTATCCAACTATGGCGGCTGGTCTAACCCCGAGATCGACAAGCTGGTGGATCAGGCAGCACACGAGCAGGACAATACCAAGCGTCTCGCGCTTGAAGAAGCTGCATTGAAAATAGCCAAGGACGAGACGATGCTTGTTCCGCTGCACCAGCAGCCCATCGCCTGGGCCATGCTCGGAAAGGTCAAGAGCGTTGATTTCCGCGCCGACAACAAGCCGCGCCACTGGCTGACTCAGGTCGGCAAGTAATCCGGAATATCAGGGAGGCATTGGGCATTTCGCTGAACGCCTCCCTGAATGCTCCGCTGCCGGTGCAATTGTTGACAATGTTACGGGCGCATGCGGCCCGTACCCCGTCTCTTGCAAAAATGGGCAAACCTGCCTGCCTTTTGGCCACGGGTTTGCATCCGAGAGGTTACAATGCTGGTTTTCATCATCAAGCGTATGGGAAATGCCATTCTGGTCATGCTTTCCGTCGCGCTTATTGCATTTCTCATTTTCAGGCTTGCCGGAGACCCGGTCGAGCTGATGGTGGGGGAGCAGACGTCGCAGGAAGATCGCGCCGCCTTGCGTGAGCGTCTTGGTCTTAACGACAGTCTGCCAACGCAATATCTGCGGTTTGTCAAAGATGCCGCCCAGGGCAATTTCGGCGTTTCCTATCGCAACGGCCAGCAGGTGCTGCCGCTGATCGCGGAGCGGTTTCCAGCCACGCTGGAACTGGTTCTGGTGGCCACGATCATATCGCTTGTCGTCGGCCTGCCGCTCGGGGTGCTGACGGCGATCAGGCGCGGAAAATGGTATACGGAGGGCCTGCAATTCCTGTCGATTGTCGGCGTCTCGCTGCCAAGCTTCGTTGTCGGCATTCTGCTTATTCTCGTCTTTTCGGTCAGCCTCGGCTGGGCGCCGGCCTTTGGTCGCGGTGATGTCGTGCAGCTCGGCTGGTGGTCCACCGGCCTGCTCACCTCATCGGGGCGTGCCGCACTCATTCTGCCTGCCATCGCGCTCTCGCTTTACCAGATCACGCTCGTCATGCGTCTGGTCCGCGCCGAGATGCTGGAGGTGCTGCGGTCCGATTTCGTGAAGTTCGCCCGTGCACGCGGCATTCCCCGCTGGCGCATTTATTTCCGCCATGCGCTGCGCAACTGTCTTATGCCTGTTGTGACGCTGACGACGATGAATGTCGGTTCGCTCATCGCTTTTGCGCTCATCACCGAGACGGTGTTTCAGTGGCCGGGCATGGGCATGCTGTTCATACAGGCGGTGACGTTTCTCGATATCCCCGTCATGGCGGCCTATCTCTGCATCATTTCCTTCATCTTCGTTGTCCTCAACACGTTCGTCGACATTGCATATGCGGTGATCGATCCGCGTCTGCGCACTGCGCGCTAACCGAAGGGAGCCGGTTTCATGGCCACAGACCTTCCGCAAACGGCAAAAGCTGCCCGCCCGTCGCTCATCAAGCGCATACGCAACAGCGATCTCTACTGGTCGTTCAGCCACAGCAGATCGGCCAAGATCAGCGCGCTGATCCTTGCAGTCCTAATCCTCGCCGCCGTTTTCGCGCCCCTGATCGCACCGCAGAATCCTTATGACGGCGCTTCGCTCGACATGTGGAAGGCCGAACTGCCGCCGGTGTGGCAGGAGGGCGGCGAATGGCCCTTTCTCCTCGGCACGGATACGCAAGGGCGCGATATGCTCTCCGCTATCCTCTACGGCACGCGCATATCGATCGTCATTGGTGTCGCCTCGGTGGCGCTTTCCCTGGTCATCGGCATGACTGCCGGGCTTGTGGCCGGTTATTTTGGCGGTTTTGCCGATAATCTCCTGATGCGCATCGGCGATATCACGCTCTCCATTCCGACAATTCTGGTGGCAATTCTCGTCTCCACGGTCGTCAGACAGATGCTCCCGGACAATCTTCGCGAGGTCGGCGCATCTGCCGTGCTCATTCTCGCCATCGCGCTTTCCGCCTGGGTGCAATATGCGCGCACGGTGCGTGCCCAGGCGATAGTCGAAACCGGCAAGGACTATGTGCAGGCAGCGAAGCTGATCGGCGTTCCCGCGCGCCGCATCATGGCAAACCATATTCTGCCCAATACGCTGACGCCGATCATGGTTGCCGCCACGCTCAACTTCGGCATGGCGATCCTGACCGAAGCGACGTTGTCGTTCCTCGGCATCGGCATGCCACCCAGCCAGCCGTCGCTCGGAACGCTGATCCGCATCGGCAACCAGTTCCTGTTTTCCGGTTCCTGGTGGATCGTGTTGTTTCCCGTTTTCCAGCTCTGCCTGCTCGTCGTCACCGTCAACCTTCTGGGTGACTGGCTGCGCGATGCGCTCAATCCGAAACTGAGGTGAGTTCCATGTACGATCTTCTGCTCCGCAACGTCAGGCCCATGGCGGGCGACACCTGCGATATTCTGGTAAGACAGGGAAAGATTGCCGGTTTTGGAAAATTCGAAGCCGAACCCGGCATGGCGGTCGAGGATGGCAACGGCGCAATCGTCGCGCCCGGTCTCATCGATGCACACACCCATCTCGACAAGACGACATGGGGCATGCCCTGGCATGAGAACAACCGTGCCGCCATCCTGCGCGGACGGATCGATTTCGAGCGCGAGAACCGCAGCCAGATCGGTATCGATCCGCACCGCCAGTCCATGCGCCACGCCATCGGCCTTGCTGCAAACGGCGGCACGCATATCCGCAGCCATGTGGATATCGATCCGACCCACGGCCTGAAGCTTGTCGAAGGCATATGGGAAACACGTGAGAAGCTGAAAGGTATCATCGACATCGAGGTTGTCGCCTTTCCGCAGTCCGGCGTCATGGTCATGCCCGGCACGGTGGAGTTGCTGGACGAGGCCCTGAAACAGGGTTGCGAAGTCCTTGGCGGCATCGATCCCTGCGGCATCGATCGCGATCCCAAAGGCCAGCTCGATATTCTCTTTCAACTCGCGGTCAGGCACGGCGTGCCGATCGACATTCATCTGCATGAGGCTGCCGATCTCGGCGCCTTCACGATGGAGCTGATCTTCGAGCGTATTCGTGCCAATGGCATGGAAGGCAAGGTCGCAATCAGCCACGCCTTTGCGCTGGGCATGAATGATTACATCAGGGTCGGCAAGCTTATCGATGAAATCGCCCGGCTCGATGTGGCGATCCTGACGACAGGCGCGCCCTCGGCAACCGTGCCGTCGGTCATGCGGCTGAAGGAAGCCGGCGTTCGCGTTGGCGGCGGTTGTGACGGCATTCGCGATACCTGGGGACCTTGGGGCCAGCCGGATATGCTCGACCGGGCCAAGATCATCGGCATGAAGAACGGCTTGCGCTCGGATATCGAGCTTGCGCATGTCCTCCATGTCGTCTCGCAGGGCGGTGCCGATGTCATGGGCCTCAAGGATTACGGTCTTGAGGTTGGCTGTGCCGCAGACTTCACGCTGCTGACGGGCGAAACATTGGCCCATGCCGTTGTCGATGTCGCGCCGCGGCCGCTGGTCGTAAAGGGCGGACGCGTGACCGCCAGAGGCGGCAAGGCGGTGGTGGAGGCGCCATGATGAACAATCCGCTACAGTCTATCGCTCTCGGTGAACGCCCCTCCGGTCGCACGCTGCTCACCGCGAGCTGGGTGGTCGGTCATAAGGACGGGTCTCACCGGCTGTTGAAAAACGGCGAAGTGGTTTTCGAGAACGGCGAAATCCTTTTTGTCGGCCATGGCTTTCCGGGCGAGGTCGCGCGCCGCGTCGATTTCGGCAATGCCCTGATCAGCCCCGGCCTGATCGACCTCGATGCGCTTTCCGATTTCGATACGACTATTTTGGGGATCGACAATCACCCCGGCTGGGCGAAGGGCCGTGTATGGCCGCGCTCCTATGTCGAGGCCGGTCCTTACGAGATGTATTCCGAGGATGAGCTCGCCTTCCAGAAACGTTTCGCCTTTGGCCAGCTTCTCCTCAACGGCATCACCACGGCGGCACCCATTGCCTCGCTGTTTTATCGTGAATGGGGAGAAACGGTCGCTGAATTCGAGGCTGCGGCCGATGCTGCCGGCGAACTTGGTCTCCGGGTCTATCTCAGCCCCGCCTTCCGCTCCGGCGGCATGGTGCTGGAAGAGCCGGGACGCATGGTGCCAGTGTTCGACGAGGAACGAGGTCTTCAGGGGCTGAAGGAAGCAGTGTCGTTCATCGAACGGCAGACCGGAAGACACGGCGACCTCGTCCGCGGCCTTCTGGCACCTGATCGGGTAGAAACATCGACGCTCACCCTGCTGGAAAGAACCGATGCGGCCGCCCGTGATCTCGGCTGCAAATTCCGGCTGCATATGGCGCAGGGCACCATGGAAGTTGACACGGTTCGCAAGCTGCATGGCTCAACCGCGCCGGTATGGCTCGCAAAAGCAGGCCTGTTGAGCGACCGCCTTATCGCGCCGCATGCCACCAATGCGACGCAGGAAGATCTGGCGCTCTATGCGGAAAACGGCGTGTCGATCGTCCACTGTCCGCTGGTGTCGGCCAGAAGCGGCAGTACGCTGTCGTCCTTCTCCGCGTGCCGGCAGCTTGGAATAAACATTGCGATGGGCACCGATACGGCGCCCGCCGACATGCTGATGAACCTGCTTGTCGGTCTCATAACCTGCCGCATCAATGACGGTGCTCCCGATAAGGTCCGCTCAGCCGATCTGTTCGACGCCGCCACACTCGGCGGCGCTCGGGCGCTGGGTCGCTCCGATCTCGGGCATCTTTCCAAGGGTGCGCGCGCCGATATCGCGGTCTTCGATCTGGATGACACGGTCATGGCGCCGAGCCTCGATCCGATCACAACAATTGTCACCGGCGGTTCAGGCAAAATCACGCGCGCCGTGTTTGTCGATGGTCGTCTCTCCATGCGGGAAAGACAGGTCGCGAACATCGACATGGCGAGCGCCCGCATTCAGGCGCAGGCACAGTTCGATGGGCTGATCGCGAAATATCCCGAGCGAAGCTGGGCCAATCCGCCCGTTTCGGAAATCTTCCCCCCGAGCTACCCGGTGGAGGTGAATACCAATGGATGACATGAACCAGTCGGTTATCGATGTCCGCAATTTGAAAGTCGAGTTCCCTGGCCGCCGGGGAACGGTGACGGCACTTTCGGATATCAGCCTTTCCATCCGCCCCGGCGAAATCCTCGGTGTGGTCGGGGAGTCCGGTGCCGGAAAATCCATGACCGGCCTTGCGATACAGGGCCTGCTCGAAAAACCGGGCCGCATCGCGGATGGCGAAATATGGCTTGGGTCGCGTCGTATCGATCAACTCGATGACAGAGCCATGGAAAGCATCCGTGGCCGGGAAATCGGCGCGATCTTTCAGGATCCGCTCACCTCACTCAATCCGCTATTCACGGTTGGCGCGCAGCTTGTGGAGACGATCCGCCAGCATCTGCCGCTTTCGAAAAGGGATGCAAAGGCACGCGCAGTCCAGCTTTTGCGTGATGTCGGTATTCCATCTCCGGAAGAGCGCGTCGATCACCATCCGCATCAGTTCTCCGGTGGTATGCGCCAGCGCGTCGTCATAGCGCTCGCACTTGCGGCGTCGCCGAAACTGATCATCGCCGATGAACCGACGACGGCGCTTGACGTGTCGATTCAGGCGCAGATCATCTCGCTGCTGCGCAAGCTCTGCAAGGAAAAGCAGACGGCTGTCATGCTGGTCACCCATGATATGGGCGTCATCGCCGAAGCGGCCGATCGCGTTGCCGTGCTTTATGCCGGCAGGCTGATAGAGGTGGGGCCGGTCGAACAGGTTCTCCATGCGCCTAGGCACCCCTATACGCAGGGCCTGATGGCCTCCATTCCTTCGCTCGGCGCGCGAGTGGAACGGCTCAACCAGATCGACGGGGCCATGCCGCGTCTCGACGCCATCCCGCCCGGATGCGCCTTCAATCCGCGCTGCGGCTTCTCAGGACCGCGCTGTCTTCGCGAGCGGCCGGAACTGGAAGCGGTGGGTGATGGCGCCAGCGCTTGCTGGATGAATGCAGGAGGTACAGCATGAACACGCCCGTTCAAAGAACACCCGCATTGACGGTCAAGGGCCTCACCAAGACCTTCGATGTCTCTGCCCCATGGCTCAACCGGATCATTGAGCGCAAGCCCCGGCAATTCGTCCAGGCCGTAAACGACATCGATTTTACGGTTCCGGCGGGCGGCTGTCTCAGCATCGTAGGGGAAAGCGGCTGCGGCAAGTCCACGGTTGCCCGTCTGGTGACCGGGCTGTTCCGGCCAAGCGCGGGTGATTTCCACTTCGCCAAGGGTCGCAAGGATACACCGCTTTCGGCGCAGATGATCTTTCAGGATCCCTATGCCTCGCTCAATCCGCGCTGGCGGGTGAAGAATATCATTGCCGAACCCATCCGCGAACTGAAGCTTCGTGCGACCCGGGCCGAGACCATGGAACGGGTGGAGGAACTGTTGCTGACGGTTGGTCTGTCTGCTTCGGACGGCGAAAAGTTTCCGCATGAATTTTCAGGCGGCCAGCGTCAGCGCATCTCCATTGCTCGCGCTTTGGCAAGTGAGCCCGAGTTTCTGGTCTGTGACGAGCCTACATCGGCACTCGATGTATCGGTGCAGGCGCAGGTGCTGAACCTGATGCGACGCCTCCAGGACGAGTTGGGGCTGACCTACCTGTTCATCAGCCATGACATGAGCGTGGTTCGCCACATGTCGGATCGCATCGCGGTCATGTATCTTGGCCGCATTGTGGAGGAGGGCGACACGGAGGAGCTGTTCGCCCGCCCGCGTCACCCCTATACCCAGCTTCTGCTGCAGACCATTCCCAATATCGACGCGCCGCGCCGTGACCGGGAACTGGTTGCCGGTGAAGTTCCAAGCCCGCTCAAACCGCCATCGGGATGCACGTTTCATCCGCGTTGCCCGCTTGCAACGGCGCGCTGTTCGGCGGAGGTGCCAAAGGTGCGCACGCTTGCCGGCGGCACACGTGTCGCCTGCCATCTCGTGGCGGACGAAGAAGAGCTGGTTGTGAAGGAAAGAGAACTCGTCTGACCGTCGGGTCAGGCGAGTGCGGCGCGCAGATCGTGGGAAAGGTCGCGGATTTCGCTGAGATCGAGTTCCGCTTCCACATGTTCCAGATGGTGGGTCATCAGATGCGTGGCTTTCGCCGGGTCGTTATTGGCAATCGCATCGACGATTTCCGCATGCTCGTCCGGTCCGCAATTGAAGCGGTCGGTGTTGCGGTAAACGGCGGTGATGAGAGAGGAACGCGAAATGAGGTCGCGCATGGTGGTGAACAGGAAATCGGAACCGGCCGTTTCCGCAAGCAGCAGATGGAACCCGCCGGAGAGCTTGATGATATCGGTGGTGATGTTGTGAGCATTGGCCACGCGCTCCTTGGCGACATGGTCGCGAAGCCTTTTCAGATCGGCCTTGGTGGCCGATTTGCACAGACGTTCAACGACACATTGCTCCACGGTACGGCGCACGAAGAACACGTCTCTGGCTTCTTCGACCGATGGTTTCGAAACGAAGGCGCCGCGATTGGGAACGATGGTAACGAGACCGTCGCGCTCCAGAACGGACAGGGCCTGACGGATACGTGCACGGCTGACACTGAAAATTGTCGCCAGCTGTTCTTCCTTCAGCTGCACGCCGGGACGCAGCCGCCGCTCAGCGATGGACAGCCAGACTTTCTCGACAATTTGCTGTGTGGACTGGCCGTTCTGCTCGGTCATTTTGTTCGCTCTCCATTAGGGTTAGAAAAGCGTGATGCCGCCGAAAAAGTCAACTGTTTCAACAGGGTTTTGGTTGCATAATTGTCAACAATATGAAACAATATTGTATACTATAAACGGGACAATGTCATGGAATTCGACTTCACCACGCTTGAGCCACAGAGCCGCTATCGGTTGCTGACGAATTTTATTGGTCCACGGCCGATAGCGCTTGTCACGACCCGCTCGGAAGCGGGCCACAACAATGCAGCGCCGATGAGCTTTTTCAACGTCTTCTCCCATGATCCGCCCATCGTTGTTCTCGGAATCCAGCCGCGTCTGAATGGCGAGGAGAAGGACACGATGGCCAATATTCGCCGCACCGGCGAGTTTGTCGTCAACATGGTCGATATGACTATTTCCGAACATATGCTTGTCTGCGGCCTCGGTTTCGACAGCGAGGTCGACGAACTTTCCATGGCGCAGCTGACGCCGACGCCCTGCAACAAGATCGATGCAAGCTTTGCAGCGGAATCGCCCTGCGCCTTCGAGTGCCGGGTGGAGCGTCTGATCGATTATCCGCGCCGGACGCTGGTGCTGGGGGAGGTAGTGCACATGCATGTCCACAGGGACTGCCTCGACAAGGAGGGGCATTATGTCGATCCGGACCGATACCAGCCGATCGCACGCCTCCATGCCGACAATTACATTACCTCGGATCGCCAGTTCGTCTTGAAGGCGCCACCCATTACAGACTTCATCAAGCCAGATGGCAAGTGACAGTCCCGAAAGGCTGACCTGAATGCATATTCGTCTGATCAACCCGAACTCAACCGCCTCGATGACGGCGCAGGCGCTCGAGAGCGCCTTGCGCGTCAGGCAGGCGGATACGAAGATTTCCGCTGCAAACCCTGTCGATACGCCGGTCAGTATCGAAGGCGGGGCCGATGAGGCGCTGGCTGTTCCCGGCATGCTGGAGGAAATCCGCAAGGGTGAGCGGCTGGGCGTCGATGCCTATGTCATTGCCTGCTTTGATGATCCGGGCCTGCATGCGGCGCGTGAAGTCGCGCGTGGTCCCGTGATCGGCATCTGCCAGGCCGGCATTCAGGTGGCGATGACGATCAGCCGCCGCTTTTCCATCATCACAACGCTGCCGCGCTCCATCCCCATTATCGAAGATCTCGTCGATAGCTACGGTGCACAGCGGCATTGCCGCAGGGTTCGTGCCATCAATCTGCCGGTGCTGGGTCTTGAAGAGGATCCGCTTGCAGCCGAGGCGATGTTGATCCGCGAAATCGAAGCGGCCAAGAAAGAAGATGCGGCAGAAGCCATCATCCTCGGTTGCGCCGGCATGTCCGCACTGTGCGACAGGCTGCGCGAGGCAACCGGCGTCCCTGTCATCGATGGTGTCACGGCCGCCGTCAAGCTGGCCGAAGCCCTGGTGGGTGCGGGTTACGTGACATCCAAGGTCAATGCCTATGATTATCCGCGGGTGAAAGAAACCAAGCTCGTCGCCTGACCGGGAAAGGCGGGTGCGGCAAAGCGCCTCCACGGCGTTTGCGACAAAGCCCGCCTCGCTCTAGTGTCTGCTTTCGCGCCGGTCCGCAGAATGGCCGCGCGGGATGGGAGGCAGGATGATCGACAAGCTGGAGTTTTTCATTGCACTTGCGCGCGCGGAGCATTTCGGGCGGGCCGCGGAGGAGTGCGGCATCTCGCAGCCGACGCTGTCTGCGGCCATCCGGCAACTGGAAGATCAGCTCGGTGTCGTGCTCGTCGTGCGCGCGGCCCGATATCAGGGCCTGACGCCGGAGGGGCAGCGGGTGCTCGAATGGGCAAGGCGCATCGTTGCCGATACACGCACGATGCGGGAGGAAATGCGCGCTGCGCGTAAAGGTCTCGCCGGCCATATCCGGCTGGCCGTCATCCCCACCGCTCTCGCCATGGTGCCCAGGCTCACCGAACCCTTTCAGGCGCGTCACCCGGCAGTCACGTTTTCCGTCACCTCCCGCACGTCGTTGCAGGTTCTCAGCCAGATCGAAAATCTCGAAATCGACGCGGGAATCACCTATCTCGACAACGAACCTCTGGGCCGGGTGACGACGGTTCCGCTTTACTCGGAGCGATATCACCTGATTGCGGCTGCAGGAACGCCCCTTGCCGATCAAGAGAGCGTGACCTGGAAGCAGGTTTCGGGTCTTCGGCTTTGCCTATTGACTTCCGACATGCAAAACCGCCGCATTATCAACAAGCACATGGCCGAAGCGGGTGTTGAAGCGAAACCCACGCTCGAATCCAATTCGATGATTGTACTGTTTTCCCATATCCGAACCGGACAATGGGCTTCAATCATGCCGCGTAACATCGCGGAATCGTTTGGTTTTCCAAAGCAGATCCGAATGATTCCCATTGTCGAGCCCGATGCCGAGCATCTTGTCGGCCTCATCGCCACCTATCGTGAACCGCATACGCCACTTGTTTCCGCACTGCTGCATGAGGCCCGATTGCGCGTCGCGGCCTCCGCTTTTGATAGAAATTTTCTATCGACTGACGGAAAGACGATATTGACCTGATCTTGCTCCGCTCGCCATTCTTTCGCCATCAGGCAGCGCGGCGCGCCGGACAAGGATGTGGAGGTCCTCCGGTTCAAACGCCCGCCACCTGTCGGTTTGGGAGGACTGGCTCATGAGTATTCGTGCTGTCGCCGCAGATGAGGCGACGCGTGTGCAGGCTATCATTGACGACTGTCTGCATATGGAAGGGCCAATGCTGCCCATCCTGCACAGGGTGCAGGAAGAATTCGGCTATGTGCCTGATAGCGTCAAACAGGTGATCGCCCTGGCCCTCAACGTATCGCGTGCCGAAGTGCATGGTGTTGTGAGCTTCTATCCCGATTTCCGCGACCATCCCGGCGGGCGCCATGTGCTGAAGCTCTGTCGGGCCGAGGCTTGCCAGTCGATGGGCTGCGAGTCTCTTGCCGACACCATCAAGGGGAAACTTGGTCTCGACTGGAACCAGACTGCAAAGGATGGCTCGGTCACACTCGAGCCGGTCTTCTGTCTCGGGCTCTGCGCTCAGGCACCCGCGCTGATGCTGGATGGCGAGGTTCATGCCAGAGTGGATGAGCACTGTCTTGGCGACATTCTGGCGGAGGTGCGTCGATGAGCGTGACCGTTTTCGTGCCTTGCGATTCCGCAGCACTCGCCGTTGGTGCCGACCGCGTTGCCGAAGCAATCCAGGGTGAGGCCGCGGCCCGAAATCTTGATATTCGCCTTGTCCGCAACGGTTCGCGCGGCCTGCTCTGGCTTGAAGTGCTGGTAGAGGTCGACACCCATCATGGCCGCGTTGGTTATGGACCGGTCAAAGCTTCTGATGTTTCCGGGCTGTTCGATGCGGATATTCTTCATGGCGGCGATCATGCGCTCTGTCTTGGGCTGACCGAAGAAATCCCTTTCCTGAAGAATCAGACGCGACTGACGTTTGCGCGCTGCGGCGTGACCGATCCGCTTTCGCTGGAAGACTACCGTGCCAACAAGGGCATGAAGGGGCTGGAGAGAGCCGTTGCACTCACCCCCTCGGAGATCGTCAAACAGGTCACCGATAGCGGCCTTCGCGGGCGGGGTGGCGCCGGTTTTCCGACCGGTATCAAGTGGAAAACCGTGGCGGATGCCACCGCCGATCAGAAATACATTGTCTGCAATGCGGATGAGGGCGACAGCGGCACCTTTGCCGACCGCATGATCATGGAAGGCGATCCCTTTGTCCTTATCGAGGGCATGGCCATTGCCGGCCTCGCGGTTGGTGCAACAAAGGGCTACATCTACACCCGCTCCGAATATCCCCATGCCGTTAGGACGATGGAAAAAGCCATCGACATTGCCCTGCGAGAAGGGGTGATCGGCGCGTCTGTGCTGGGTTCGGGTCGCGCGTTCGATCTCGAGGTGCGCATGGGCGCCGGAGCCTATGTATGCGGTGAGGAAACCTCGCTTCTCAACAGTCTCGAAGGCAAGCGCGGCACGGTGCGCGCCAAGCCGCCGCTTCCCGCCCTGCAGGGGCTGTTCGGCAAGCCGACGGTAGTCAACAATGTCATTTCTCTCGCTTCGATCCCTGTGATCATGGATCGCGGCGCGGCGTTCTACCGGGATTTCGGCATTGGTCGTTCGCACGGCACAATCCCGATCCAGCTTGCCGGAAACATCAGACATGGCGGGCTTTACGAGACCGCTTTCGGTCTGCCGCTCGGGCAATTGGTCAACGAAATCGGTGGCGGCACCATTACTGGCCGGCCGGTCAAAGCGGTTCAGGTCGGTGGCCCATTGGGCGCTTATTTCCCAGTGTCGCTGTTTGATACGCTGTTCGACTACGAAGCATTTACCGCCGCAGGCGGCCTGATCGGTCACGCGGGCATCGTCGTCTTTGACGACACCGCCGATATGCTGCGCCAGGCGCGTTTTGCCCTGGAATTCTGTGCCGTCGAAAGTTGCGGAAAGTGTACGCCATGCCGGATCGGTTCGACACGCGGTGTCGAGACGGTCGACAAGATTTCCCTTGGAATAGAAGCAGAGCGAAATACGGCACTGCTGGAAGACCTCTGCGAGACGATGAAGTTCGGTTCGCTCTGCGCGCTAGGCGGTTTCACGCCTTATCCCGTGATGAGCGCGCTCAGGCACTTCCCGCAGGATTTTGCACCCATCCCACGTGTCGAAGCGGCGGAGTAAGACCATGGCCCTTATATCTGAAATCGACTACGGAACACCAAAATCCACCTCGACAGAGATGGTCACGCTAACGATAGACGGCCGCGAGATCACCGTGCCGGCGGGAACGTCCATCATGCGTGCTTCGAGAGAAGCGGGCATCGATGTTCCCAAACTCTGCGCCACCGATATGGTCGATGCCTTCGGTTCCTGTCGCCTCTGTCTCATCGAGGTGGAGGGCCGCAATGGCACCCCCGCCTCCTGCACCACGCCAGTGGCGGCCGGTCTTGTCGTCCACACCCAGACGGAACGCCTGAAGCAGATCCGCAAGGGCGTGATGGAGCTTTATATCTCCGACCACCCGCTCGACTGTCTCACCTGCGCCGCAAATGGCGACTGTGAATTGCAGGATATGGCCGGCGCCGTCGGCCTGCGTGACGTGCGTTACGGCTATGATGGCGACAACCATGTGAAGGCCCGTGCCGGCGATGGCGACCTCAACGCCAACTGGATGCCCAAGGACGAGAGCAACCCGTATTTCACCTACGATCCGTCAAAGTGCATCGTCTGTTCACGCTGCGTGCGCGCCTGTGAGGAAGTGCAGGGAACGTTCGCGTTGACGATCGAAGGGCGCGGCTTCGAAAGCCGCGTTTCGCCCGGCGCCCACGAGGCATTTCTTGATTCCGAATGCGTTTCCTGCGGCGCCTGCGTGCAGGCCTGTCCGACGGCGACGCTGACTGAAAAATCGGTGATCGACATCGGCCAGCCCGAACATTCGCTGGTCACCACCTGCGCTTATTGCGGTGTCGGCTGTTCGTTCAAGGCGGAGATGCGCGGAGAGGAGCTGGTTCGCATGGTGCCGTGGAAGGACGGTCAGGCAAACCGTGGCCATTCCTGCGTCAAGGGTCGCTTTGCTTATGGTTATGCCAGCCACCGCGACCGCATTCTCAACCCGATGGTCCGTGAAAAGATCAGCGACCCGTGGCGCGAAGTGACGTGGGACGAGGCGTTTGCCCATGTCGCCTCCGAATTCCAGCGAATTCAGGGCAAGTATGGCCGCGAATCCATCGGCGGCATCACCTCTTCTCGCTGCACCAATGAAGAGACCTTTCTGGTCCAGAAGCTCATCCGTGCCGGTTTCGGCAACAACAATGTCGATACCTGCGCCCGCGTCTGTCATTCGCCGACGGGGTACGGGTTGGGGCAGGCGTTCGGCACCTCTGCCGGAACGCAGAATTTCGATTCCGTCGAACATTCGGATGTTGTCCTCGTCATCGGCGCCAACCCGACGGACGGGCACCCGGTGTTCGGCTCACGCTTGAAGAAGCGGCTGCGCCAGGGCGCCAAGCTGATCGTCATCGATCCCCGCCGCATCGATCTCGTTCGCACGCCGCATGTGGAGGCGTCGTTCCATTTGCCGCTGAAGCCCGGAACGAATGTTGCGGTGCTGACGGCCCTTGCCCATGTCATCGTCACCGAAGGTTTGTTCGACGAGGCCTTCATCCGCGAGCGTTGCGACTGGTCGGAATTTGAGGACTGGGCCGCCTTCGTGGCCGAACCGCAGCATGGCCCGGAGGAAACCGAAATCTTTACCGGCGTTCCCGCCGAGGAGCTGCGCGGTGCCGCCAGGCTCTTTGCCAAGGGCGGCAATGGCGCAATCTATTACGGGCTTGGCGTTACCGAACACAGCCAGGGCTCCACGACCGTCATGGCGATTGCCAATCTTGCCATGGCGACCGGAAACATTGGTCGCCCCGGTGTCGGCGTCAATCCGCTGCGTGGCCAGAACAATGTGCAGGGTTCCTGCGACATGGGGTCTTTCCCACATGAGCTTCCCGGTTATCGTCATATATCCGACGATGCCACCCGGGAAATATTCGAAAAGCTCTGGGGCGTTACCCTCAACAACGAGCCGGGGTTGCGCATCCCCAACATGCTGGATGCAGCCGTCGATGGCAGTTTCAAGGGCATCTACATTCAGGGCGAAGACATTCTCCAGTCGGACCCGGACACCAAGCATGTTTCAGCCGGTCTTGCCGCGATGGAATGTGTTGTCGTGCACGACCTGTTCCTGAACGAGACGGCGAACTACGCGCATGTCTTCCTGCCGGGTTCCACCTTCCTCGAAAAGGATGGCACGTTCACCAATGCCGAACGCCGCATCAATCGTGTGCGCAAGGTCATGTCGCCGAAAAACGGCTATTCGGATTGGGAGGTCACCCAGAAGCTGGCTCAGGCCATGGGGCTGAACTGGAGCTATACGCACCCGTCGCAGATCATGGATGAAATCGCGGCGACGACGCCGAGCTTTGCCGGCGTTTCCTATGACTATCTGGAGAGCAGAGGCTCGGTGCAGTGGCCGTGTAACGAAAAATTCCCGGAAGGCTCGCCGATCATGCATGTGGACGGGTTCGTGCGCGGCAAGGGCAAGTTCATCCGCACCGAATATGTGGCGACGGACGAGCGTACCGGCCCGCGCTTTCCGCTGCTGCTCACCACCGGCCGCATTCTGTCGCAGTACAATGTCGGCGCGCAGACACGGCGCACCGAAAACGTCGTCTGGCATGAGGAGGATCGTCTCGAAATCCATCCGCATGATGCCGAACAGCGTGGCGTCAAGGATGGTGACTGGATCAAGCTCGCCAGCCGTTCGGGCGATACGACGCTACGGGCGCTGATCACCGATCGTGTCGCGCCGGGGGTGGTCTATACCACCTTCCACCATCCGGGCACGCAGGCAAACGTCATTACCACCGACTACTCGGACTGGGCGACGAACTGTCCGGAATACAAGGTCACCGCGGTTCAGGTCTCGCCCTCGAACGGGCCGACCGAATGGCAGGAAGGATATGACGCGCTCAGCCGCCGTTCGCGGCGGATCGCAGGCAAGCTCGAGGCGGCCGAATAATCGAGGCCGGGGCAATCCCGGCCTTTTGAAAACGTGAACGTCGTCCGTCAGGCGGCGCGAGGAAAACAGCCATGTTGCTTAATCACACCGACGAAAAACTGGTGAGAATGGCGAACCAGATCGCGACTTTTTTCCTTTCCCAGCCGGAGGATATCCGCGTTGAGGGGGTCGCCACGCACATTAACAAATTCTGGGAACCCCGTATGCGCAAACGGTTTTTCGAGATGGTTGATGCCGGTGCCGGGGAGTTTTTGCCGCTGGTGCTCGCAGCAGCGCTCAAGATCAAGAGGCCCGGGGTGCCCGCCGCCGATGCGGTCGGGCTTGGCAAGGATGCCACGGGAACGCCGGAGGGCAAGGGCGTTGCTGCGGGCGAGTCCTTGTCCGAACCGAGCATTCCCGAAACCACGTAAAGCCAGGCGGTAACACGCCGCAAACAGGTATTGCCGGATGGGGGACCTCCGGCGATCTCGGTAACGCCCGGTCGATGCGGCCAATGCGGGCGTATCATGGTTGTCCAGACATTCACGAGGGAGGTAGTGTCGATGGCAGTAGCAGGCGTATCTGCGGGAGGGCCGGCGCAAGCCGGGGTTCTGGACCGCGAACGGATCATAGCAAAACCGGGCTTCAACCGCTGGCTGGTGCCGCCGGCGGCTCTGGCCATTCACTTGTGTATCGGCATGGCCTACGGCTTCAGCGTCTTCTGGCTGCCGCTGTCGAAGGCATTGCCGGCAACGGACCCCAGTTGCTCCAGCCTTACCCTTGTCGGGGCGCTGTTCACCACCGAGTGCAACTGGCGTGTGGCCGATCTTGGCTGGATCTATACGCTCTTCTTCGTCCTGCTCGGATGCTCGGCGGCGATCTGGGGCGGTTGGCTGGAAAGGGTCGGGCCGCGCAAGGCCGGCTTCGTTTCCGCCTGCTGCTGGTGCGGCGGCATTCTGGTTGCAGCGCTTGGCGTGATGACGCATCAGCTCTGGCTGATGTGGGTCGGGGCAGGTGTCATTGGCGGCGTTGGTCTTGGTCTCGGTTACATCTCGCCGGTCTCGACATTGATCAAATGGTTTCCGGACCGGCGCGGCATGGCAACCGGCATGGCCATCATGGGCTTCGGCGGCGGCGCTATGATCGGCGCACCGCTTGCCAATCTGCTCATGAATACCTTCAAGACGGATACTTCAGTCGGTGTCTGGCAAACGTTCGTCGTCATGGCATTGATCTATTTCGTCTTCATGATGGCGGGTGCCTTCGGTTACCGCATTCCACCGGCGGGCTGGCGTCCGGAAGGCTGGACGGCCCCGGCGGCCAAAAGTGCCATGATCACCAATCGTCACGTTCATCTGCGTGATGCGCACAAGACGAAGCAGTTCTGGCTCATCTGGGCGGTTCTGTGCCTCAACGTGTCGGCGGGTATCGGCGTGATCGGCATGGCATCGCCAATGTTGCAGGAGATTTTCGCGGGGTCGTTGATCGGTCTGCCCGGCGTTGGCTTTGCTGACCTCAATATCGAGCAGAAAGCATCGATCGCCGCCATCGCGGCCGGGTTCACGGGCCTGCTGTCGCTGTTTAACATCGGTGGCCGCTTCTTCTGGGCTTCCATGTCCGACAAGATCGGCCGCAAGAACACTTATTTCTGCTTCTTCGTGCTTGGCATCATTCTTTATGCGCTGGCCCCGACGCTGGCAACGATGGGTTCCAAGGCGTTCTTCGTTCTTGCCCTCGGCATCATCCTGTCGATGTATGGCGGCGGCTTTGCAACCATTCCCGCCTATCTTGCCGACATCTTCGGCACACAGTTCGTCGGCGCGATCCATGGCCGTCTGCTGACGGCATGGGCAACGGCCGGTATCGCCGGGCCTGTTGTCGTGAATTACATCCGCGAAGCGCAGATCGCGGCCGGTGTCGCGCCGGGTCCCGCGCTCTATACCAGCACCATGTACATCCTGGCGGGGATGCTCGCGATCGGCCTCATCGCCAACGCGTTTGTCCGGCCGTTGCCGGAGAAATGGTTCATGTCGGATGCGGAGGTTGCGACACTTCAGGCCAAGACTGCAGCTGCCAATGCAGGGCCCACCGGTTCCTTCGGTATCGGCAGGGGTGGCTTGGACGCCAAGGCCGCACTCGCCTGGGCAGCCGTCGGCATACCACTTCTCTGGGGCGTGTGGGTCACGGTCAAAAGCAGCCTTGTGCTGTTTGGCTGATTGCGACAAGCATCAGATCGTCCGGGCAGCCCTGTGGCTGCCCGGATTTGTTTTCAGGCCTTCAGTGACAGGCGGGCATTCTCGAAGGGCAGGCCGTCATCGTCAGTCGACCTGCGCGAGACTTCAAAGAAGCCGAGCGAACGGTAAAACCGCATCGCCTGCTCATTGGCGGTATAGACCTCAAGCGACAATTCACCCTTGAGATCAAGCGCGTGGGCGATGAGCCTGCGCCCGATACCCTTGCCATGTTGTGCCGGTGCGACGAACAGGCCTCCGATGAAACTGTCGAGCAGGCTGATGAAGCCAACAGGGTCGCCGGCCTGCGCCGCGACGAAAGTCTCCGATAGCGGCAGATAGGTATCTTCGATCAGCCTTTGCTGCTCGCGCAAACGCCGCGTACCGATAAAGGGATGTGCCAGCAGCGAGGCATCGAGCCAGATGCGTGACAGGATTTGCGTATCCGCTGCCGCGTCAAAGGGCCGGATGTCGATAGATTTGATATTCATGGAAATTCCGCAGAATTAGACATGCCAAAGGGTCAGCTCCGTTTTCAGAGCCGGCTGAAACCGCGATGGGCGGTCAGATTTTCAACCTCTGCGCATAAATCTCCCTGCTTCGAAACCTGTATCTACCGCTGCTGCGCAGCAGGGTCAACAAAGGGAAAGGCGGGCTTTCCTCAAGATCCTGCCGGCAGGGCCAGCGAACAGGTAAGCCCGCCATTTTCGCCGCGCTCCAGCCTGATGCTGCCGCCATGAAGCTCCACAAGTTCCTTGACGATGGTAAGACCGAAGCCGTCACCCGGAACGGTCTCGTCCATGCGTCTGCCCGGCTGGAAAGCCTCGGAAATGCGGGCATCCTCGATGCCCTGTCCATCGTCCGAGATCACGATCCAGACGTCGCGTCCGGTCTTTTTCGCGGAAATACGAACCGCGCTTTTTGCCCATTTGAATGCGTTGTCGATGATATTGCCAACGATCTCGTCCAGATCCTCAGGCGTGACATGCAATAGCAACTCGGGGTCCACATCGACTGTAGCGACAATCCCCCGGTCGGCATGAATACGCGACATGATATCAACGATATCGTCTATTCTCGGTTTGAGGGCGGTCACCGTGGCCGTGCCGCCTGCCGCGGTCTTGCGGGCTCTTGCCAGATGGTGGCGGATGCGCTGGTCGATCCTGTCCACCAGCGCACGCATTTCGCGATCCGGGTCGTTGGTTTCGTTGAGCGCAAGGTAGAGGCTTGTCACCGGGGTTTTCAGACCGTGGGCGAGATTTGCAAAGTGCAGACGTGTTTCCGCAAGCCTCTCGCTATTCTGCTCCACGAGACGGTTGATTTCGCTCGAGGCGGGACGCAGTTCCTCGACATCCGCCTCCGGCAACCTGTCGAGTGTGCCTGCCGAAATCGAGGAAATATCGCCGGTGAGTTGCCGCAGTGGTCGCAGACCATATCTGACCTGCAGGAAAATACCGCCGACGAGGCTCGCGCCCAAGAGGGTCATGGCAGGTATCAACCACAGAAGCGCGCTGCGGGCGGGTGCAACCAGCGCGAATTGCGGCGCCGTGGCAGTGATTTCGACGAGGCGCTGTCCGACCATGGTTTGAATGGATCTGAGATAGAGCTTCTCGCCGTGAAAATCGGTATTCGCGCCGGGACGAGGGCCGTGGCCCATCATTTTGCGCCATTCGAACGGGGAGGGCGGGTTGGTTATGGTTTGCCCCGCGAGCGACCGAGAGACGATAGCTACGCCCTCGCCGGTGATCTGCCAGTACCAGCCGGAGCCGCGCCTGTCGAATGGCGGGCCGTCCAGCGCGGCGTTGAGTGTCACGCCGCCGCTTGCGCTGCCGGAGAGTGCGCTCCGCAATCCCTCTATCTGCGTGTCGAGCCGTTGGTCGATCTGTTCACGCACCACGCCGGCAACGATGAGATAGAGTATGATCGAGGCGACGATCACGGTCGCGGTGACGAAAACCACGGAAAAAACCGTGAGGCGGCGCGAGATCGACGAACCCGGAATGGCCGAAAACTCCCTCATGGCTCTGCCTTCAGCATGTAACCGCGCCCGCGAACGGTCTCTATATGCCCGGCACCGATCTTGCGCCGCAGGCGGGCAATGATCACTTCGATGGAATTGGAATCCACTTCCGCATCGCCCTCATAGACCCGTTCGATGAGTTCGCGGCGGTCGACCACCACTTCCTTGCGCAGGATGAGGCAGGAGAGGACCCGCCACTCCAGCGCGGTCAGCTTCAGCGGCAAGCCGTCCTGTTCGAAGGTTCCAAGCTGCGCATCGAAGATGAGCGAACCGCAGGTGATGGCGGAGGCGGCGTGGCCGGTGGCGCGGCGAACGAGTGCACGCAGCCGCAGCACCAGTTCTTCTACCTTGAACGGCTTGGTGAGAAAATCGTCTGCTCCCGCTTTGAAACTCGCCACCTTGTCCGGCCATCCGTCACGCGCGGTCAAAACGAGCACGGGCAGGTTCCGCTGCGCTGCCCGCCATGATTTCAGAACCGATACGCCATCGATTTTCGGTAATCCCAGATCGAGAACGGCCACGTCGTAAAGTTCGGTAAGCCCGGCATGTTCGGCATCCTCGCCATTCTGCGCGATGTCGACGACAAAATTTTCCGCCCGCAGGCTGGCTGCGATGCGCCGGGAAAGATCGGTATCGTCTTCAACGAGAAGTATGCGCATGATCCTGCCGTTTCGGTTTCGTGGGCGGTGTTTTAACTAGGCCCGGAAGGCTTAACTCAACCTGAACCACAAGGTTCAGGCTGCTGGTGGTGCCTGGCAGGTAAAAAGGCCCTGTCAATCAAACAGGAGACCACCATGTCCCACTCTGAAGAGAATAACGAAATCGCAGCACCGAAGGCCACTTCTGACACTCCCGTGCCGCCGCACCGGAAACATCGCTGTAAAACCGCCGCGTTCGCCTTTGCGGCCGTTGCCATGCTGGCCGTTGGAGCCGCTGCCGGAGCCGGTGCGGTGAAGCTGACACGCCCGACACCCGAGATGGCGCCGATGACACCCGTTGCCATTTCCACCGTCAAGGAAGGAAATCTCGTGACCCTGAAGGGCAAGGTCGCCGAGATTTTCGGCAACAAGTTCATCGTTCAGGATGATAGCGGCCGCGCACTCATCGATACCGGCCCCGAGGGCGATAATGGGAAGGTCGTGACTGTCGATGAAGCGGTCAGCGTTCAGGGCCGTTTCGACAGGGGTATCCTGCGGGCAAGCTATGTCGTCCGTCAGGATGGCACTATCGAGGCACTTGGACCGGCAGGCCGTCCGCCGCATCATGGTCCTAAAGAGGATATGATGCGCGGGCCAAAAGGCGACGGCCCGATGGGCGAGATGATGCCTCACCCCAAACCCTGATATTGGGGCCTGATCTGCGCCAGACGGCGCGGGCTCGAAGACGATAACCGTCCCGAGCCCGCGCCGCCGGTTTTTTTAAGGTTTAGCCCGCACGCTTCAACTGCAGACGCGAGACACCCGCAGCGATGTTAACGCCGGTGCCGACTTCGGCGCTGAGCGGCTGAAGCGCGAAGTTCTTGGCATTGCCGCCGATCAGTGCATTGGCGCCCAAGCCCACGCCGACCGATGCGGCAGCGGAGGCACCAACATAGTTGCCGCTCAACGCACCGTCACCCACGCGGCTGGCTGCGGTGTTCAGCACGATCCAGCTCATATAGGTCTTGCCGGTTACGCCGATATCGAGACCGAGCTTGCCGATCGTGCCGGTATAACGCTCGGTCTTGCCGGAGCGCTGGCGAAACTCGCAGGCCACGCTCTTGCTGGAGCCGACCACAAGGCCGACGCCGCCGGCAATTTCGCACGACAGGGTGCCGACGCGTTCCTTCTGCGCGGTTTCCATGGGGCGCTTTGCATTGTGCTTCGTTTCGGCTGAAGCAATCGGGGCAAGGGCCAGGGTTGCAATCGCGGTTGCGAGAACGAATGTCTTCATTGTTTTTCACTCCTGTTGTTATTCGCTAGATGGATGCGCCGGGACGGCGTCTCCAGATAGGTGCAAGGCCGCTGCCGTATCGCCAGATCGGCGATGATGGGCCGCGACGCGAAACATTCTGCGATGATGACCGCATGTTCGAAGGCAGAGAGTGTTTCCACCTCGCCGGAGAGCACGATACGGCCCTCCACGGAGGTGACGGAGATCGAGCTTTTTTCCTGCCCGTCCGCATAGGCGATCACGGCTTGCAACGCGGCGCACAGGCTGATCTCCTGGGGATCGCAGCTTGACACCTGGTTTGCATCGCACGAGAGCATCATCGTGAAACCTCCTGCCTTGAACATAGATGGTTCACTTGAGAACTTTGTTGACGGCGTCCTTTGCCTGTCCGAGCTTCTCCTGCGCCTGGCCAGCCAGTTTCTCGGCCTTGCCTTCTGCCTGAAGCTTGTCGTTGCCGGTGATCTTGCCGGCTGCTTCCTTGATGGTGCCCTTGGCTTGACGGGCGATACCTTCGATACGGTTATTGTCCATGACGAACTCCTTCCATCGTTAGAGGGTGCCGCTGTTGGTAGCGGCATGATGGTAAGGTAGTTCGGAAAAATCACAGTTTGCAGAGCAATAGCTACTAGTTGAACTGGTACAAACTGACCTATTTTCGCGTTCGGCTGCGGTTATTTTTCCCTATGGCCGGTAAAACCGCGCTCGCGTGCCCAGATCACGGCGGCGGTGCGGCGGTTGACACCGATCTTGCCGTAGAGTGAGGCGATATGGTTGCGGATCGTATGCTTGGACAGGTTCAGCCTGTCGCTCATTTCCTTGTCGCTGCATCCATCGCAGATCAGTGACAGGATTTGCTCCTCGCGCTCGGTGAGATCCTTGAGGGAGGCTGAAGACGTTGTGCCGCGGGAGTTCTGCCGCAGCCCCGCCAGCCGCTCGACAACCGTCCGGCTGAACCACGATGTATCGGTCATGACGCTTTCGATCGCTTCAATCAGTTCGTTCTCGGTTCTACGCCGCTCAGTCACGTCCTGTATCGCCCAGATGACACAGAGCTGATCGTTGATCTCGGCGCGTTCGGCGGAAACGATGCATTCGGCCAAACCGCCACCGGAAAGATTCATGCGCATGTTCTCATCGCGGATGGGGATGTTGTCCTTCAGCCGCTTTTCGAGATCGCGGCGCGCGCCCGCGTCCTCCCACAGCCGCAATTCGCTGGCCGTCTTGCCCACGACTTCGGCCTCGTTGCGTCCGCACAGGACCAGAAAAGCGTCATTGACTTCCATCAGCACGAAGTCGTCCAGCCTCGAAATCGCTGCCGGGACAGGCGACAGGCGAAAGGACTTGAAGAAGCGCTCCTCGCTCTGTCGCAGGGCGTTCTGGGCTTTGCGGCGGCCGTCCAGATCGGCGAAGGTGAACAGCATGCAGGGTTCTTCGGCAACGGCGATCGTTTCGCCGGCCACGATAACCAGCCTGTCGCCGCCGGGGATGGGAATGAGCGCCTCGCGCTGACGGATGAGCCGGCCATCCTCCAGCTTTTTCAGGGCGTCCTCGCCTGTATCGCACTCGGAAAACAGTCCGAGTTCCTCGACACTGATGCCGATGATCTCTTCACGGCTGAACCCGGTCATCTCAAGGAAACCCTGATTGACGCGGATGAAACGCTTGTCCTCCAGCCGGCATATCAGTCCCGGCGCCGGATTGGCATTGAAGGCGCTCTCGAAGCGCGCCTCCGCCTCGAAACGCGGCGTTTCGTCCCGGATGATCAGGACCAGAACATCCGGTTTTGCGCCAGCATCTTCAAGAACGAGCCCGCGCACCGTGTGGACCCAGCATTCCGCTTCATCGCCGCTTGGCGATATCTCTACCGTCACATCTTCGAAGGTCTCGCCCGCCAGAAGCCGTTCAAGCGGATATTGCCCCTCGTCAAGCAGGTGGTTGTTGCGGTATCGAAGCGTGAAATTTCGCCGATAGGCAGCGGCATCCTCCCCAAGCTCAGGCATCGCTTCTATACGGTGCATCTGAAGGGCGGCCTTGTTGGCCCAGGCTATCGTTCCGTCGTTTTCGAGCAGGATCAACCCGTCGCTGAGGCCAGCTATAAGGTTTTGCAACACGAGCCGGTTGATCTTGGGAATGTCTACGTTGTCGTCCATGTTGCCCCCGGTATTTCGATGCTTTGTGCCCGCTATAACGCGCGGTTCCGCCAAGCGTTGCAGGGCAGGCGTGTCGCGTGGCCTTCCCGCATGGTTTGCGATGCCGGTTGCTTGCTCTCAGGTCCATTTGAGCTACTATGCGCTGATGGCGGGGAGGCCATTCTACAGGAGGGTTCATGAATTACCGGTCTTTGAAACGGCGTATGGTGGTGAAACTTGCGGCTACGGCTGCTTCGTTTTGCATGATGGGACTGACGGCGAGCGCGCAGGGTTTTCCTGATCGAACGATTACGCTGGTCGTTCCCTTCGCGGCAGGTGGCTCAACCGACGTGGTTGCGCGCGTCATCGCACAGAAAATGGGTGATGAGCTTGGTCACCAGATAGTCGTTGAAAATGTTGCCGGTGCTGGCGGCAATCTCGGTGCCGACCGTGTCGCACGCGCAGAGCCTGACGGTTACACGATCCTGATGGGCACCGTTGCTACCCATGCCTTGAACCCGCTCATTCTCAAGACAAAGCCTTATGATCCGCAAAAGGATTTTGCCCCGGTCTCGCTTCTGGTCGTGGTTCCCAATGTGCTTGTTGTCAATCCGAAGCTGAACGTCAACAGCGTCGCGGAATTGATCGCGCTTCTGAAAGCCGAACCGGACAAATATGCCTATGCCTCGTCCGGCAATGGCACGCCGCTGCATCTTTCAGGGGAATTGTTCAAGAGCATGACCGGTGTGAGCATGCAGCACGTTCCCTATAAAGGTGCCGGCCCCGCGCTCAACGATCTTCTCGGCAACCAGATTTCGATCATGTTCGACAATCTGCCGTCGTCGTCCGGCCACATCAAATCCGGCACATTGCGGGCGCTTGGCGTAACGACCGCCGAGCGGGCGTCATCATTCCCGGATCTGCCGACCATTGCCGAAACCGTACCCGGTTATGAAACCTACACGTGGAACGCGCTGTTTGCGCCTGCCGGCACGCCGGCCGATGTGGTGGACACACTGAATGCGGCGGCCAAGAAAGCGCTTGCCGATCCGGGTGTGGCGGCCCGCATGGCCGAATTCAGCGCCAAGATCGTCGGCTCTTCGCCCGATGAGCTGAAAAGCCACGTTGCAGCCGAAATCGCCAAATGGGAACCGGTCGTCAAGAACGCAAACGTCCAGATGGATTGACCAGATATGTTCTCGCCGCGCACCGGAGCCTGGGTGCGGCGGGAAGCGCCACCACGCAAAAACCGTGGCCGAAGCTTTCATTGGCATCGGCCACGTTCGTTGCCGTCACACCAGCTGATGTGTCGTTTTCGCATCACTTGCCATAAGGTTGCAATTACCCGGTTGGCAACGGCGAACAGCTCAGGTACAAATTTCTCACCGCGTCAGATCGAACATAGGGAGGCGTTGCATGACATCATCATTCATCAAGTTCCTCCCGCGTGGAATGAACCGACACTAGGTCATTTCCATTCGTGGCCCGCCCAGAGCGCGCCCCACATCCGGTTTTGTTTTCCTTCATAGCCCGATTGATCTGACGGGATAATTTTTGTTTTCCGCCCGGGCTGTGCCATCCAACTTCCGTTTTTGAGGACCGGTTGCCGAACGCATGGCGCCGTGCTGGTTAAAATGTCTCGCAAGAAGCTCGATTTCCGCGCCGATGCCTATCGCCATGTGCTCGGCTTTGTTTTCCACCATTGGACCCACCGGCGGGCATTGGTGGGCTTTATTGTTGTGCTGGTGATTGCCAGCACGCTGGCCGAAGTCATGGTGCCGGTTTTCTCCGGCCAGATCGTCGATGCCATTGCCGGCGGCAACGGGGCTGACCGGGCGCTGCGCGCCTTCGTCGTCGTCGTGGCGCTGGGCTTGACCAGCGTAGTCCTGCGCTGGTTCGTGTTTAACGGCATCATCAGGCTGACGCTGAAAACCATGGCGGATGTGGCGAATAACGGTTTCTACCGGGTGCAACGGTTCTCAACCGACTGGCACGCCAACAGCTTTGCCGGTTCAACGGTTCGCAAGATCACGCGTGGCATGTGGGCGCTTGATTCACTCAATGACGTGCTTCTTATCGCCCTGTTGCCCTCCATCGTCATGCTGGTGGGCGCCACCGTCGTGCTGGGTAGTTACTGGCCGATCATGGGCTTGATCGTGGGCACGGGGTCGCTGATCTATGTCGGCGTCACCGTGTTGCTCTCCATGGGCTTCGTATCGCCGGCGGCAAGACTTGCAAACGCCTGGGATACCAAGCTTGGTGGCGCGTTGGCGGATGCCGTCAGCTGCAATTCGGTGGTCAAGGCTTTCGGCGCCGAGACTCGCGAAGAGGCGCGGTTGCGCCATGTGCTGGCCAAATGGGACAACCGTACGCGAAGGACATGGAAACGCGGCACGCTGAACGGCACGATCCAGGGCTTCATGATGGTGTCCATGCAGGCCGGTATTCTGGGAACAGGCCTTGTCATGTGGCAGCAGGGACTGGCGACGCCGGGCGACATCACCTTCGTGCTGGCGATGTTCTTCGTCCTGCAGGGCTATCTGCGTGATGTCGGTCAACACATCCGTAATCTGCAACGTGCCGTCAACGACATGGAAGAGTTGGTGTTGCTCGACAAGATGCCTTTGGGTGTCGAAGACAGGCCGGATGCCAGGCCGATCAGGATAGAGAAGGGCGAAATCGTTTTTGACAACGTCACTTTTCAATATGGCGCGCATCCCAGCCCGCTCTATGAGGACTTTTCAGTCACCATCAGGTCGGGTGAGCGTGTGGGGCTGGTCGGGCATTCGGGGTCGGGAAAGACGACATTCGTCAAGCTTATCCAGCGGCTTTACGATGTGAATTCCGGCTCGATCCGCATTGACGGCCAGGACATCGCCAAGGCCAGGCAGGCAAACCTGCGCAGCCAGATCGCCATCGTGCAGCAGGAACCCATCCTGTTCCACCGCACGCTGGCGGAAAATATCGCCTATGGCCGGCCGAGCGCCTCGCGGCGTGAGATCGAGCAGGCGGCGAGGCAGGCAAGCGCCCATGACTTCATCAAGTCCCTTCCCAAGGGCTATGAGACGATGGTGGGTGAGCGCGGCGTGAAATTGTCTGGCGGGGAGCGGCAGCGTGTCGCCATTGCCCGTGCCTTCCTCGCAGATGCACCGGTGCTGATTCTGGACGAGGCGACATCGAGCCTCGACAGCGAAAGCGAAGTGCAGATCCAGGAGGCCATGGAACGCCTGATGGATGGCCGCACCACGCTGGTCATTGCGCACCGGCTTTCCACCGTGCGGGCGCTTGACCGTCTGCTGGTGTTCGACAAGGGCAAGATTGTCGAAGAGGGCGACCACCAGGCGCTGATCCGTCTGAACGACGGCATCTATCGCCGGCTATTCGAGCGGCAGGCGCTGGAACTGACCAAGGGTCTGGTGGCTTAAAAAATGAAACGCCGGGGCAATGCTCCGGCGTTTTTCTTTTGCGCGGCGGGTAACAAATGCTCACGGACGAACACTTAGCTAATCGACGAAGTTTCCCTTGCGTTAGAGCCGTACTACATGATAGTTAGCAATATGACTAAGCATTCGCCCGAACTATCGCTGATCTTTCAGGCTCTGGCCGATCCGACGCGCCGGTCTGTTCTGACGAAGCTCGCGCAAGGGCCTGCCCGCGTCATGGAATTGTCCGCTCCCACGGGGCTGCGTCTGCCGACCGTGATGCGGCATCTTTCGGTACTGGAGGAGGCGGGGCTTATCCGCACCTCAAAGGATGGGCGGGTGCGCACCTGCGCTATCGTGCCCGAGGCTCTGGAGCCGGTGCGAACCTGGCTTGATGAACAGCGGGCCATTTGGGAGAGCCGGCTCGACCGGTTGGAGGCATTTGCAATGCAGGCTGCGAAGGAGCGCACGGAATGATGTCGAAACTCAATCAGGACGGCACCCGTGCTGAACCCCATCTTGGCGATGGCCGCTTTGCAACACTGAGCTTCGAAAGGGTGGTCGCTGTTCCATTGTCGGTCCTCTGGCAAGTGTGGACGTCGCCTGCCGCGCGGGCTGTCTGGGCAGCGCCCACGCCCGCCGTGACCGTGGAGTTTCTGGAAGCCGATACCAGAGTTGGCGGACGCGAAGTTTCGCTCTGCAAGGTCGATGGGCAGCCGGATATTCGCTCCGAATGCGGGTGGCTGGAATTGCAGCCAGCCTTGCGCAGCGTCAATTACGAGGTGGTGTCGTCCGGTGACGTGACGCAGTCTGCGGCGCTGGTGACCGCTGATTTTTCGGCGACGGAGCAGGGCAGTCGCGTTGTCGTAACCGTGCAGCTTTCCTCATTGGCTGCGGATATGCAGGCGGGTTACCGGCAGGGCTTCGGTGCCGGTCTTAACAATCTGGCCGAGGTGGCCAGACGAACAATGGTGCTGGAGCGAACGATAAGGGCGCCGCGCAACATCGTCTGGAAGGCCTGGATGAATTCCGAGACGCTGCCGCAATGGTGGGGACCGGAAGGGTTTTCGTGTCGCACGAAGAGGATCGATCTGCGAACCGGCGGCGAGTGGGTGTTCGACATGATCGGACCTGACGGCACTGTCTTCCCGAACCATCATCGATATATCGAGGTCAGGCCTGAGGAGAGGATCGGCTACACGCTGCTCTGGGGCGAAAACGGGCCGAAACATGCCGACGCCTGGGCTTCGTTCGAGGATCAGGACGGCGCGACGAAGGTCGTGCTCGGCATGGTGTTCAGCACGGAATCCGAGTTCCAGGACGCGAAGGGTTTTGGGGCTATCGAACTGGGTCAGCAGACGCTCGGCAAACTGGAACGCTTTGTTTTCGCATCGTAATCGCACCGGGACTGAACTTCAACAGGGGGGCCGCTTCCAACCGATGAATTCATCGCCTTTCACCGTAAGAACAAGTCGACACACGGCTCCGCTCCCGAGGTCATTCAGGTCGCGTCGGTCTAGGTTGAGCGAGACCTGAGCGTCTTGACGCTGCCCGTCGCTATCCGGCCAGTTCTTCCGTAATGACTTCGAACCGCTTCAGGATAGCCGGCCCGAAGGCGGTGGACAGGGCGACGTCGGTCGCATCTCGTCCTGTCGCCATCAAGATGCGTCCGATGCGAGGCCTGTTGTGACGGGCATCGACCGTATACCAGCGGCCGCTGAGATAGACTTCGAACCAGGCGCTGAAATCCATCGGGTTGGGGTCTTTCGGCACGCCGATATCACCGAGATAGCCGGTGCAATAGCGAGCGGGGATATTCATGCAACGGCAGAGTGTGATCGCAAGATGTGCGAAATCGCGGCAAACCCCGTTCCGGTCGATGAAGCCGCCATATGCGGTCCTGAGCGGATCGGCTTTCTCGTAGTTGAAGACAATATGGGAATGCACAAAATCGAGGATCGCCTGCACACGGGGCCAGCCGAGCGGTGTTGCCGAGAAGTTTTTCCAGGCGAAATCCGCCAGGCGGTCGGTATCGCAGTAACGGCTGCCCAGCAGAAATACTAGAACATCGTCTGGTAAATCCTTGATATCGTGCTGGAAAGCGTTTTCAGGAACGGGATCTGGCAGGCCGCCGTCATATATGTCGAACCGCGTCGAGATCGTCGTCACACCTGGCGGTGCGGTTATGCGGCTGCAGGCGTTCCCGAAGATATCCATATAACCCCAGGCCTCGATTGGCCTGTCGAAGGTCAGCACCTGTTCGGTGAGCAGGTCTGCGCGCCGGCTGGGGTGGAGATTGAGAACAAGCAGCATTGCCGTCTCATTCTCGCATTCATAAGCAATATCGAACCCGGCGCGAATCTTCATTCAGTACATCCTTTATGAGCCATCTTGATGTTGTTCACGCTGAAACGCTTTCACGCCCTCGGGCGGGCGATCGTGCGTCATCAAGGCGCGGCATTGTAGCCGCGCCCGCCTGTGATTTCACTTTACTGGCGGTGAAGCCTTGCCGAGTTTTACGGAAGGTTCCCGTCCCCAGACACGCAGATTGCCAAGGTTCGACACGAAGCCAGCGAGGCCTTCCTCACCTGGGAGGATAATCGTGCCCTCGTCAAGATCGCCTGCGATACCGGCCTTTTCCAGCAATGGCAGCGCCGACTGGTCGTAACCGATGAACTTGCAGTGCTGGAAAGCATCGGCCACGAAGTCACGCGCCGTCGCCTCGTTGACCAGATCGTCTATCCCCTCGGCAGAAGTCAACAGTGCAACCGCATCGAAGAGAACCGATGACCCGCCGTCGATCATGTGATGGGCCGCAATCCAGCTCCCGTCTGAGGCGGTGACGCCACCGACCTTCGGGGCTATCAATTCGCAGACGGCTTTTTCCTTGGTAATCGCCGACATCAGGCCGTTCAGCAATTTGGCGTCGACACCATCGGTGACGAGTATACCAAGCTTGCGGCCTTCGAAGCGTTTCGGACCACGCTCGACGATGCTGAGCGCCGGCGAGGGTTCCAGATCCTGACGTGTCGGCATGGCGGCATCCGCCGGCTTCGGCATGGACTTGAAACCTAGCTTCTGCGCGACGGTGTTTGCCAGCGTCTCGTCGATGTTCATGAGATGCGACACCATGCGTTCGCGGATCACGGCTGTTTCCACCTTGCTCAGTTCAAATGTCAGGGCTGCCGCGATGTGACGCTGTTCTGGCGGGGTCTGGCTGATGTAGAATTGCCGTGCCTGGCTGTAGTGGTCGGCAAAGCTCTCGGGGCGCAGCCGCGCCTTGATCCCCTGTTCTTCTGCCGGAAAATGACGATACCCCCGGCTCGGCGACTCTCTCGGGCCTTCACCGAACGAGTTCGGCTGGTAATTCACCCTGCCAACAGGATTGCGCATGGCCATGTGGCCATCCTGCTGGAAATGCGCGAAGGGACACTTCGGTGCATTGATCGGCAGGTGGGTGAAGTTTGGCCCGCCAAGGCGTTTCAGCTGGGTGTCGAGATAGGAAAAGTTGCGACCCTGCAACAGCGGATCATTGCTGAAGTCGATACCCGGCGGCACGTTCTGCGTCATGAACGCAACCTGCTCGGTCTCGGCAAAGAAGTTGTCAGGCATACGGTCGAGCACCAGTCGTCCGACCGGCTGCGGCTTCAGGATTTCCTCGGGGATGATCTTTGTCGGATCGAGCACGTCGAAATCGAAGCTGTCGGCAAACTCCTGATCGAAGAGCTGCACCTGCAATTCCCATTCCGGGAAGTTGCCGGACTGGATCGCCTGCCACAGATCGCGGCGATGGAAATCGGGATCGGCGCCATTGATCTTGACCGCCTCGTTCCAGGCGACCGATTGAAGCCCGAGCTTCGGCTTCCAGTGGAACTTGACGAAGGTCGATTCATCCTTGGCATTGACCAGACGGAAGGTATGAACGCCGAAACCCTCCATAAAGCGGAAAGACCGCGGTATGGTACGATCCGACATGGCCCACATGACCATGTGCATGCTTTCCGGCGTCAGGCTGATGAAGTCCCAGAAATTGTCATGGGCCGTCTGCGCCTGCGGGAAAGCCCGGTCAGGTTCCTGCTTGGCGGCGTGGATCAGGTCGGGAAACTTGATGGCGTCCTGAATGAAGAAGACAGGAATATTATTGCCGACGAGATCCCAGTTGCCTTCCTGTGTATAGAGCTTCACTGCGAAACCGCGCACGTCGCGCGCAAGGTCGGCTGAGCCCTTGTTGCCCGCAACCGTCGAGAAACGGACGAAGGCTGGTGTCTTTTCGCCGGCGCGCTGCAGGAAATCCGCCTTTGTGTATGCGGAGAAGGACTCGTAGGTCTCGAAGAAGCCATGCGCGCCGTAACCGCGAGCATGCACGACGCGCTCGGGAATGCGCTCATGGTCGAAATGGAAGATCTTTTCGCGGAAATGGAAATCATCAACGACGAGCGGACCGCGCGGCCCGACCCTTAGAGAATTCTGGTCGTCCGCGACCGGCCCCCCTTGAGCGGTCGTCAGCACCGGCGCGTCGTTTTCCGCCGTCTGATGCAGCTCGCCGCCAGCACCGCGCTCCAGCTTCTGGTCATGGATCGTTACGGTTTCGGTCTTGTCGCTTGGTGATGTGGAGGTGGTCTTGGCCATGGTGTGGCTCCTGAAATTTGAAGGGGCCTATTCGACCCGGAAATGAAAAAGCCGCCCTAAAAGGCGGCCTGAGCTTGGAAGGGTCCCCGCACGGTCTTTGGCAGAGCCTTCAGCACTTGTTGTTCGGCGAGACAGATGTCCTTGAGCGTATCGAGGAACAGGTCATGCAATGTAGTTTCCGCAGGCATGTGGGAATCCGATCAACTTTGAATGATGTACTTGGACAACCCCTGAGTGGAGACGATGTTCCTGCTGCGGGAAAAGAATTCACATTCCGGTGCGCGGTGGCATCACAGCGATGCCAGTAACCGGTTGAATAGGCGGACGTTCCTCATCCGGCAGAGATAGTTCGGTGGCGTTTCGACGATGATGGAACGGCAAGGCCAGCAAATTCTATTTTCAGATTGGCGGAACCATGAGGCCCGACATGTTGTTTCCCTGTCGAGCCTGCACTGAAGGCTACAACGAGGAAAAATCATGAAAAAGCTTCTTTTAGCCGCCGCGCTTCTCGGCGCGTCGACCCTTGGCGCCTTCGCTCAGACGTCCACCGCTCCAGCCACAGATGGCAGCAAGCCTGCCGTCGCCACGCCGGACACCAAGAATGCGACTTCGCCTGTAGAAGGCGCAAACAGCTTTACCGAGGAACAGGCGAATAAACGCCTTATGGACGCCGGATATGCCGAAGTGACCGGTCTTACGCTCGACGACAAGGGTGTGTGGCAGGCCAAGGCCTCGAAGGACGGCAAGTCTGTAAACGTGGCGCTCGACTATCAGGGCAATATTGTCGCTAACTAATTCAATCTTTGGGAGAATCCTATGAAGACCGTTACCGGACTTTTCGACGACTACTCCGATGCCAGCGCCGCCGTTACTGCACTGGAACAACGCGGCGTCCCGTCTAAAGATATCAGCATTGTTTCCAACAATGCAGACGAACGCCATGGCAATGATTCAAAAGCTGCTGAAGGCGCAGGCACGGGTGCCGGCATCGGCGCTGCTGTCGGTGGTGTTGGCGGCCTGTTGACAGGCCTTGGCATCATGGCAATTCCCGGCGTCGGACCGGTGGTTGCGGCAGGCTGGCTTGCCGCGACGGCGGCAGGCGCTGTTGCCGGTGCCGTCGCAGGCGGCGCCGCCGGCGGCCTTATCGGCGCGCTGACGGACGCCGGCGTTTCCGAAGACCATGCCCATGTTTACGCAGAAGGCGTTCGCCGGGGTGGCACGCTCGTGACCGCGAAGGTCGAGGACAGCCTTTACACGGACGCCGAAGAAGTCCTGCGCCAGTCCAACTGGGTTGATCCGGACAAGCGGCGCGCGGCCTATGCCGAAGACGGTTGGTCACGGTTTGACGACACGCTCGATCCTTATGAGCCCACTGAAATCGAACAGGAACGTCTGCGTTACAGACGCTAAGCATTAGAAACAGGGAAGGTCGGCATATGCCGGCCTTCTCTTTGATAGCCTCGGGGGCAGGTGAAAGTGCCGGTCATTGCAACAGCTGGATGGTCGATCCCCAAGACTGTGGCACACCGTTTTCCCGAAACGGGAAGTGGGCTTAGCCGATATGCTGCCGTATTCAACGGCGTCGAGATCAACTCCACCTTTTATCGCCACCACCGGCCAACGACGTTCGAGCGTTGGGCAAATTCGGTGCCCGATGACTTCCGCTTCGCCGTGAAGCTGCCGCGCGAGTTCACGCATGAGCGCCGGTTGCGGGAAATCGGACAAGTCTTCAAGGCATTCGTTGGGGAACTTGCGGCGCTGGATGGCAAGCTTGGACCCTTATTGTGCCAGTTGCCACCCAATCTCATATTTGATGCCTCCGACGCGGAGGCCGCGTTTGATTCTATGCGTCAGACCTTTCCCGGCATGCTGGTACTCGAACCGCGTCACACAAGTTGGGCTACGCATTCAGCGCAAGAGGTTCTGCAACGCTCTGCCATTGATCGTGTGCTGGCCGATCCTGCACCGGTCTGGCCGGCGAGTGATTTTTCCGAGCCGCCCAAATATGTCCGGCTGCACGGCGCTCCCCGGATTTATTATTCCGACTACAGCGCCGCCGAAATCCTCTCGTTTAAAAAACGCCTTTCCGCCGAATCCTGGTGCGTTTTCGACAATACCGCCTCCGGTGCCGCAATAAAGAACGCGCTGGCAATGCTCGATGATTGCGCAACCACTAAACGGTGCGCGGACTGAGCTCATGATTCAGCAGTTGGCAAAAGCGCATGAAGGCGTGACGCCTTAAAGCTGCCTTCGTGCGGTGCCGATCGCGATAACAGGGCCGGTTGCCTGACCAGTTGGTGAGCCACCGAAGGGTTCCACGCTGATCGCGAAGGTCGTGCCTTCCGAAATGTTGTTACGCATATCCGCCGGGATAATGAGATCGCCATTCGTTCCGGGCTGGAAGACACCGAGCGAACGGGTCTTGCCGCCATCCATCACAAGCCACAATTCCAGTGATTTCTCATCGGCCTTGCCGGTCGCAACCGGTATAATGTGCATCCTGCCGGTCTCTGCATCATAGGATGCAAGCAGGTTGACCTGACTGTCCGTTGTCGAAAGTTCTGCTACCAGCGGAGCTGTGCCCTGCCATTTTTCGGGAAATGCGGCGTAAACGATTGCTGCCACGGCAGCCGCGCTCGTGGCGACCGATATCCATCGCCAGAAGGATGCGGAACTCCACAGGCTGCCATTGGCGTTGCTGGTCTTGCTGCCGAACAGGCGTTCTTCAATGCGGGCGAGAATGGCCGCACTCGGCGCCTGTTCTTCGTAATCCACGTTGAAGTCTGAAAATTCGCTTTCCCAACGGTGGACCAGCTGCGCGAAGACCCTGTCGTCCTGCATGCGCCGCTCGACCTCACGACGCTTTTCAAACGGCAGCACGCCGAGCACATATTCGCCAGCGAGGATTTCGTCGCGCGAATGCATGCCCTCGCTGTTTTCGCTCGTTGTCATCGCTGCATGCACTCTCTGAGTTTGAGAAGGCTTCGCCGCAACCAGGTTCTGACCGTGTTGAGTGGCACCCGCAATTCCTTGGCGAGTTCGATATAGCTCAGCCCTTCGATATAGGCCCGACGCACCGCCTGCGCATGAACGGTTTCAAGTTCCTGCATGCAATTGTCGATCCTGCGACCCTCATCGGCGAGAACGACCTGCTGCTCCGGATTGCGGATGCTGTCATCGGCAAGGTCATAGGCTTCGTCAATGTCGTCGCCCACGGGTTTGCGGGCCCTGATCGTATCGATCGCATGGTTTCGGGCGATTGCGGCGAGCCACGTCGACGGTGTGCCGGCGCTTGCTGCAAATGTGAGGGCTCGTTGCCAGATCTTGATATAGACTTCCTGAAGCGCTTCTTCGGCTTCGGTCCTGTCACGCAGGATTTTCAGGCAGATCGCATAAAGCTTCGGGCTGGTGGCTTGATAGAGGGAAACGAATGCCGAGCGATCGCCCATGCCGACGCGGTTTATGAGCGTTGCTATCTCTGTACCCTGCATTCGAACATCCCTTCTTGCGCCTCCTATATAGGGTTGTCCTTTGTGGGAAGGCAAGGCATGCGCGAAATGAAGTTCACGTCTTCCCGGCCATAATTTGGCCGGGTGGAAGCAGCCGGCAGGGATGGTCGATGTCATAACACACCTGCCGGATTTTGCAGTGGACCGACCAGCCGTACGGTGACGAGGTAACCGATGATGGCAGCGGCTGCGGACACGAAGGTGCCCCACAGAAGATCAGCGATGGTCAACGTCGTGGACCAGCTTCTCAACGTTGCCTGATTGGTGAGATCATATGTGGCATAGGCCATGAAGCCGACGGCTGCACCATAAACCAACGCGGTCGTCCACTGGCCTGATATGAGGGCTGGACGAACCGCAAGAAAGGTCAGTCCGGCCGCGTAGATGAGATAAAAGATGATCGCCGGGGCCAGCCGGAAGTTCTCAGCCAGAAGATCGCCGATCGCCGGGCGATAAAGCCGCGACGCCATGGTGCTTAGCCAGATGAAGTCAATCACCAGAAAGGCGATGAGGGTGAAGAAGTAGGCTGAGATATAGGTCTTCATCGGTTTGTCCTTTCCAGAGTCTAGTTGATGCGGGCCCAGGTAATGCCTTTGCACAGGAGACCAGCGACAATGCAGCCCTTGGTAGTCATGCTGTTGCCATCAACCGTCACGGTTATCTTGTAGGATTTGTCGCGTTGCGGATCGAAGGCGGTGCCCGAATAGACGCCTGTTTCATCTGGCTTTATGGTCATGATCAGCCGGTCACCGGTCTTTTCCTCGGGCGTGCCCGGCTTGATCCAGGTATTGGTGGCGCAAATATTGTCGCCGCAGGGTGCGATTAGCACTTTCGCGTTGCCGTCGCCGCGCGCCCAGTTTCCGTCGATGTCGGCTGCTCCGGCACCAGAGGCCGCAAGCATCGGACCCAGGACAGATGCGATTATCAAGGGATTGATTTTCATCGTCTTTCTCCGCAGTTGTTGCCCGCCTTATTTGTGCTCGATCGTGTAGAAGCCAACATTGATGGTGCCCTCGGTAAAGCCGGCTTCGCAGTAGCAGAGGTAATAATCCCAGAGCCGCCTGAAGCGGTCATCGAAACCCAACAGCGAGATTGTCTGCCAGCGCGCATGGAAACGCTGGCGCCATTCCGCCAGCGTGCGGGCATAGGACTGGCCGAAAAGCTCGGTATCGGCGAGGCTCAGACCCGCCCTGCCGATTGCTCTTTCAAGGGCTTCGTCAGATGGCAGGAAGCCGCCCGGAAAGATGTATTTCTGGATGAAGTCCGCGTTTCGCCGGTAATTATCGAACCGGGCAGGTTCAATGGAGATGATTTGCAGCACCGCGCGCCCGCCGGGTTTCAGGCAGCGTTTCAGTGTTTCGAAATAGCTCGGCCAATAGGCCTCACCGACCGCTTCGAACATCTCGACGGAAACGATGCGGTCGAACTTGCCTTCGACATCGCGGTAGTCCTCGAGCCTGAGATCGATATGCTCAGCCTTGTCGGTTTTCTCCGCTGCCGCCTTTGCCCAATTCAACTGAGATGGCGAAAGGGTAAGGCCGGTAACGTTGGCATCCGCCTGGGTCGCGAGGTGGATTGCAAGCGCGCCCCAGCCGCAGCCAATCTCCAATACGCTCTCACCGCCGCTCAATTGCAGCTTGTCGACGATGCGGTTGAGTTTTTTGAGTTGGGCCGCCTCAAGCGTTGGCGTCGTATCGTCGAAAATCGCCGACGAATAGAGCATCGAGGAATCGAGCCATTGCCGGTAGAATTCGTTGCCGAGATCGTAATGGGCCTCGATGTTGCGGCGGCTGCCGCGCTTTGTGTTGGCGTTCAGGCGGTGGCCAAGGCGATTGATGAGGCGCATGGGCAGGCTACCGCGCGTCGATCCCCCGAAAGCGTCGTTGTTCTGTGCCGCAAAACGGATCAGGGCGGTCAGATCCGGTGTGGACCAGTCGTCTTCGATGTAACCCTCGGCAAAACCGATGTCGCCATTGAGGATGAGCCGCCGTAGCGCGCGCCAGCGATGGAGAACAAGCGTCGCCTCGGTGCCCTCATGTTCCCCGGATTTCTCAATCACGCCGCCACCGGGCAGCATGACGCGCAGTCTGCCTTTGGAGACGTTGTTCAAGAGCTTGGCCATGAGCCAGCCTTCGGGACCGGTGCGTTGCCGCATCTGCGTGTTTTCCAGCGATAGTTCGTTGAGATTGTCAAACGGGGTCATGAAGTTTGGCCTCGATTTGCGATGGTGATGGGTGAATGAAGGAGACAGGGGCAGAAGGTGGACGCGGTCGTTTTCTTAACCGCACACCCTTGCGCCATATTTTAAGTGCTTCCCAATGGATGCCGGCAACAACCTTGAGGGTAAGAAAGGGGATGGTGACAAAAGCCTTCAGCAGCGCGCCATCGGTCAGCTCGACACGCCGCGCCAGATGCCTTGCAGTCAGGACTGGCCCCTCGTCGTCAAATGTATCGATAACGATCTTCAGCTTGTCGCCGGGGGGTATGACCCGGAATACATAACGGAGATCCATGTCCATGAAGGGCGAGACATAGAAGGCCTTGTCGCAGCGCTGGACGATCTCGGCCGCACCTTCTGTCTCCACCGGGATCAGATAGGAATGCCGCTCGCCGAACGTGTTGTCGACTTCCCAGAGAATGGCTTTGAGAGACCCGTTCCGGCCGTGGCAGAAAAACACGCTGAGTGGATTGAAGGCCCAGCCAAGGATGCGCGGCATGGTGAGCAGACGGATCGGACCACCATCGACGGTCATGCCTGCGGCCGTCATGGCGTTTTCGATCTGGTTGCGCAATTCCATCTTGCTCCCGTCGCCGCGGTCCCGGCGGTGAAAGGAAAACAGGTTGAAACGATCGACGGAGAACAGCCGCAGCTTACGGTCAAGCGCATCGAGTTCATCAAGGTCGAGAAGCAGCGAGTAAATGCGATAGGCGAGCCGGTGCGCTTTCGGCTTGAAGCGCGCATGCATGACATGTCCGGGAAAAAGCGCGGAGGAGAAATGAGACGTCATGGGATCGCCTCAACGAGTTTGATCGTTCTTTTCCGCGAAGCCAAATTCAGACGGACGATCCGGCCGCTATCATCGGTAACCTTCCAGGGCCTCGACAGGCCGCCCAGATCCTCGGCGACGGCAAGCCCTGCCTGAATGCCGTCTTCATGAAAACCCGAGCCAAAATAGGCGCCGCAGAACCAGGTGTTTCTCAAACCCTGCAAGGCCCACAGTTCCTGCCTCATCTGCTCGGTGCCGGCATCGAAAACAGGATGGTGGTAAGTTTCCTCGGTGATGATTTTTCCCTTTTCCGGTTCGCGTGTCGGGTTCAGCGTTACGAAGGTGTCAGGGATTGCACCCAGAGGCTGAAGCTTGTTCATCCAGTAGGTGATGCTCGGCTGCCCCGTTTCAATGCGTGTATCGGCCACATAGTTCCAGCTTGACCAGGCGGTGCGCCTGCGGGGCATGAAACTGCTGTCCGTGTGCAGTAACGCCCTGTTTTTCGTATAGCCAAACGCGCCGAGAATGCGCCGTTCGGCTTGCGTCGCGTCCGTCAGCATCTCCAGCGCCTGATCTGCGTGTGTGGCAATCACCACATCGTCGAACCGTTCGAATTCGCCGTTAGTGTTGGCGATCTCGACCCCGTCCGCCAGGCGGTGGATGCGCGTCACAGGTGTCGAGAGCCGAATGCGATCGGCGAATGGCGCAGTGAGTCGTTTCACATATTCCCGGCTGCCGCCGACAACGGTGCGCCAGACGGGCCGGTTGCGGAGCAACAGCAGGCCGTGATTGCTGCAGAACTTCACGAAATGTGCTGCCGGGTAACGGCCGACTTCCATGGCCGGGGTAGACCAGATGGCTGCTGCCATCGGGTAAAGATGATCGTTGCGAAAGGCGTCGCCATAGTTGTTTTGAGAAAGATACTCATCGAGCGACATGTCGCCCATCATCGGCAGATCGCGCGGGGCATTGCGATAAAAGCGCAAGAGGTCGGCAAGCATTGCCCAGAAGCGCGGTCTAACGGCATTTCTCTTTTGCGCCAAAAGGCCAAAGCCAGAGCCGCCGGAATATTCGAAACCGCCATCATCCAGTGAAACGGCAAAGGACATGTCGGATGCCGCGGTCGTCACTCCCAGCGTTTTGAAAAGTGCCGTCAGATTGGGATACGTCACCTCATTATAGACGATGAACCCCGTATCGACAGACACCACACCCTGTTCAGTTTTGAACGTCACGGTGTTGCTGTGGCCGCCGACGCGGTCCGCAGCCTCGAAAACCGTGACATCATGCCGTTTCGACAAAAGCCAGGCCGCAGACAGACCGGAAATGCCTGTTCCGATCACGGCGATGTTTCGCCGGCTGTCTTTTCTTTTGGCTTCGGTATCGAACATGGTTCCTCGCTATTGCATTCACAATTCAGTTTTACGGCCTGCGACAGATACGAAGGAGCGGATCGATAAGTTTCAGCGGCGCGCAAATTTTTCAGAATTTTGTCAGGCGCTTGAAACTCTTTTGCCGTCTCGCCCGTAGTTGCCACTGGAAACTTGGTCTGAAGTCCTTCGAATACAGTGAGTGGAATGGTTTTGATGTCTGTTGTGGTGGCCCTTGCCGTGCTGATGTCGCTTCTGATGGCGGCAGCCTGGGCGTTGCAGCGTTACACAGGATCGAGTGGCTGGATCGACACCGTCTGGTCTGCGAGTGTCGGGGTCGGCGGCGTGGTTGCCGTCTTGTTTTCCGATGGAGATAGCTGGCGCCGGGGAGCGGTTCTCTTTCTCGTATTGGTGTGGTCGCTGCGGCTCGCGGGACACATCGGCATGCGGACGAGGGGAGGTGGCGAAGATCCACGTTACGCGAAGCTTATAGAAGAATGGGGCAGCAATGCCTCGTTGCGGCTATTCGCCTTTCTTCAGATTCAGGCCGTTGCCGCCTTTGTGCTGGTTCTCGCCGTCTATCTTGCCGCCAGCAATCCTCTGCCACTTCCAAGCATTATCGATGCGATAGCGTTGATCGTCGCGGCTGGTGCGCTTGTTGGAGAAGCGACCTCCGATGCACAGCTTTCACAGTTCAGAAAAACCCCGGAGGCCAAAACCGGCGTCTGCGAGACTGGTCTGTGGCGTTATTCGCGTCATCCCAACTACTTTTTCGAGTGGCTTTTCTGGTGCGGCTTTCCGTTGTTGGCCATCCATGCGCAGCCGTGGTCATGGTTGTCGCTTGCTGCGCCAGCCATGATGTACTGGCTGCTCGTCCACGTCTCCGGCATTCCCCCGCTCGAAGAACACATGCTGAAATCACGCGGAGAGAAATTCCGCGCCCTGCAAAACCGCGTCAACGCCTTCTTTCCGGGGCCACGCAAGAATGAGGACACGCCATGAACATGCTCGCATTCGCCATCAATGCTGCCGAACGCGCACCGCTGAGTGACAATATGACGCTTGCCGGCATCGACATGCTCTGCGCGCGCACCAAACGGCGACTTGCTGGCGTTCCGGCGGCGGAAGAAAACGCTTTTGTGACTGATATGGCGAAATTTCCCGTCGCCACGCACACCGACGAGGCGAACAGGCAGCACTACGAGGTGCCGGCTGAATTCTTTGCAATCGTCCTTGGCGCGCAAAGAAAATATTCCTGCTGCTTTTATCCCAATGCTCAGACAACTCTGGATGAGGCTGAAACATTGGCGCTGGAAGAGACCGTTTCCCATGCCCGATTGCAGGACGGGATGAATATTCTCGAACTCGGCTGTGGCTGGGGTTCGCTCTCCCTTTATATGGCCGGCCGGTTTCCCAATGCGCGGATTACGTCCGTTTCAAATTCGGCTTCGCAGCGCGAATATATAATCGAACGTGCAAATGAGCGTGGGCTGTCGAACCTCTCGGTGGTGACGGCCGATATGAATGATTTCACAACTGATGAGCGTTTCGACCGTGTCGTATCGGTGGAAATGTTCGAGCACATGTCGAACTGGCAGGCATTGTTCGAACGCGTCCGCTCCTGGCTGACGCCCGAGGGCAAGTTCTTCCTTCACGTCTTCAATCACCGGGATCGATCCTATCGTTTCGACCATGGCAACCGGGCAGACTGGATCGCGCAGCATTTCTTCACCGGCGGCATTATGCCTGCCTTCGATCTTCCTCACCGTTTCCCGGCGCAGTTCACCGTGGAACAGGAGTGGCGCTGGTCGGGATCACATTATCGCCGGACGGCCCTCGACTGGCTTGGAAATTTCGACCGGGAGATCGACCGTATCCGACCGATCCTGCAGAGAGTCTATGGCAACGATGCGCGCTTGTGGGAACGGCGTTGGAGACTGTTCTTCCTCGCGACGGCAGGTCTTTTCGGGCACGAAGACGGTAAGGTCTGGGGCGTTGGACACTACCTCATGGCGCGCGTCTAGATCGCTGCAAACACGCGCATGCGAACCCAATCCGGCGCCGCTTCGCCCTTCGTCGCGATGCGGCGAAGGTGTCTCCTCGGTTGGCGCAGGCCGCTGAGGCCGGCGAAGCGGGAAAAATGGATATGCGATTGATTGTGCATGATTTGATCGTGCAAAATTTGTGTATTTCATTCCTGTTTGCTTAACCCCGTTTTTTGAAATCTGCGAAGTTCGGCGACCTCGTCTAGCTTCCGTTCGGCTTTTGCATCAAGGAGCGGGCTCGCCCCGTAGTCCAAGCCAAGGGTCAGCATGCCTTTTCAGAAAACAAAAGACCGAGAGGAATATTCGCAGCATCTTCTTCTCCTGTGTCGAGTTGCAGCCTGGATGGGCGTGGCGCTGGCGACTGGCTGGTTCGTGTTTTTCATTCTCACGGAAAGATGGGGCATTGCGCTCAGCCTCCTCATTCTAGGGGTTGCGATCGTGCCGTGCTGGCTAACTTGCCTGATGGGCCACTTTTCCCTCGGACTCATTCTGGCACAGAGCGCCTGCATCCTGTTCGTCTGCTGGTACTCCGTCGCTATCGATGTCTCCGACGATACCGTACCGAGGACGACGCATCTCTACCTGCTCGTCATAATCTTCGTCGGCTACATGAATTTTCAACGCCAGCGTTCCGCCGCCCAGTTTCTGGTCATCGCGGCAAGTCTCATGGCCTTTGTTTACTTCTGCGCGTCCGCCGCGCGGTTTTCGTTCAGTACTCCCATGCCGCAGGATGTGCGCAGCATCAGCGCCTGGTTCAACAGCGTTTTCGCAGCGTTGATGCTGTGTGGCGGTGTCGCCGCCATGCAGGCGCAGTTTCGCAGTCATACGAAAAAAGCCCTGGAACTGCGCTCCGCGCTTTCGAATGGCCAGTTTGAACTTTTCTACCAGGCGCAGGTCCGCGCGGATGGCACGCTGCTTGGCGCAGAGGCGCTGTTGCGGTGGAACCACCCGAAACGGGGATACATCCCGCCAGCCGATTTCATCGCGCTTGCGCAGCAAACCGGTTTCATGCCGACAATCGGCGTTTGGGTCATTGCCGAAGCCTGCAAGACACTTGCGAGATGGCAGGAGAACCCGGCAACCCAGAATCTCACCTTGTCGATCAACATTACTGCCGATCATTTCGTCGACGCGGGATTTTCCGGGCAGCTTCTTGATGCCGCCTCGTCTCAGGGCATCAAGCCACAACTTCTCAAGCTGGAGCTGACCGAGAGCGTTTTCCTATTCGACATAGAAGCAGCGATCGCGAAAATGAAGCTCCTTGATCGTTCCGGCTTCACGATTTCACTCGACGATTTCGGCACTGGCTACTCCTCACTGAGCTACCTCCGGCAATTGCCGCTCAAACAGATCAAGATTGATCGCAGCTTCGTGACGGGGGTGACCGAAAGCGGGCGTATGGCGACAATCACGCGAAACATCGTCCAGATGGGGCACGACCTTTCATTGGAAGTTCTGGCCGAAGGCGTGGAGACCGAGGCGGAGCTGCGGATGATGCTGTCCTACGGCTGCCGATTGTTTCAGGGCTATCTTTTTGCGAGGCCGACGAGCCTCGTCGAATTCGAGCAATATGCCGCCCGTCCATCGTCCTGACCGGACGTTTTGCGATAGGCTGAGGCATCCGGATCGAATTCAGTGGCGTGCCTGCCGGCAGATCCGGGCGTTGAACAACGCACCATTCGTCGGGTAGAGCTATCTTGCCCGTCAGGATCGCTACCGATCCGCATCATTTCATTGGTTCGCATGATCCCAGTAGCACTACCCTCCGTCGAAACGCTGCTTTTGCTTGCCTTCCTTCTTGCCACGACACTGGTCTGGGGTATCTGGACAGTAGTGTTGATTGCACGATACGCAGGAGGCCGCTGGGCGCGCCCGATGATGCTGCCCTATGGTCTGGCGACCGCCATTGCGATTTTTACACTTTGGCAGTTCGGTAATTTCTATCTCCAGATGCGTGCCTATGACAGGGAAATGGCGTCTAGCTATCGCCCGGAGCTTGGGGAGCCGGTGCGCCTTGGCCAGATCGACATGCCCAAAGGCACGAAACTTGAACTGGCCGTGCCCGACACCAGGGAATCCTTCAACCGCGCGGTCTTCCCCCATCCCCTGCGGGTCGCGAATGTCGATGCCGTCGAGATCGCCCGCTATATCGCGATAAAAACCAACGGAAATTATGAGACCGTCGGCTTTGTTCCGGAGACGATGCGCGTGACGGGCAACGGCGTGACCCTGCAGAGCGGCTGGCGCTGCGATGCGACACAACCGGTGGAGTTTGACCTGAAGGCGGACGGGGATGTATCCGCTTTCAGCCGATGTGTCCTTGCCGACGGGAATATCGTCGACGGCATTGTCTTGCCGAAGGGCACGTTTCTGCGTGCCTCCTCCGGCAATGTCTATACTGACGGTTTCATCGATTCCGACAGGTGGGTTCTCGACACGCCCACGGGCCAGGCTATCCGCATTGATGATTTCGCTCTTGAGGATGTCACGCTCGCCCTCGATGGCGAAAGAAAACTCTATGAAATCCGAAGCGCGGTTTTGTCGAAGGAAGCAACGGCGGGCGCGCTCCACTTCGCAGCCGGCAGTGGAATTCGCCTCAATCCCCGGCACATCCGGACTGATTATTCCGGTGCATGGTTGATAACACCATCTTCTAAGTCTACCGGTTCTGAACCGGTGTCGCCTCGGTCAAGCGTGCTGAACAGAGGCGGAAAGCTTCTGGCCACCCTTTCCGACTAGCGCACTGGTGGACAAGCTACTCTGAACGATCTCGATGGAGGGCTCTCTTGCGATCAGGTGCACGCGACCCCAGATATCGCGCATTATTGAAAGTGCGCATTAATGAACCCTGAGACCTACCTACCGATAAAGACCGACCGGCTGATCCTTCGTAAATTCCAGGCCGCTGATCTCGCATCATACGCCGATTACAACACGCGCGATGACGTCTACCGTTTCCTCTATGCCGCACCGCCTTCGGATGATGCGGTGAAAACCCAATTCGCAGCGCTGCTCGAGGCTCCGTTCGAAGAGGACGGCGATACGTTGCGACTTGCCGTTACGCGCAGTGACGATGACACGTTGATCGGCGAAGTCCTGCTTAAAATTGCGAGCAAGGCAGCTTTGCAGGCGGAAGTCGGTTATGTCTTCAATCCTGATTTTTCAGGTAAGGGATATGCGACGGAAGCCGTCCGGGCCATGATAAGCCTCGGCTTCGAGACGCTCGGATATCACCGGATTTTCGCGCGGCTGGATGCCCTGAACCACGGATCGATCGGCGTTGTTGAACGCCTTGGCCTGCGGAAAGAAGCGCATTTGATCGAGAATGACCGATTTGGCGGGACCTGGGGGGATGAATTCATCTATGCCACCCTGAGGAGGGAGTGGGCGTCCAGCCCGTGATCTTGCGCAGGTGATGATTATGTCGGGTTTGAAGGGAATTGTCGGTGTCTCAACTGGTCTTGATCCTCGGCGATCAATTAAGTCCCTCCGTATCTTCGCTGGATGGGGTCGACAAGACGCGCGACACGATCCTGCTTTGCGAGGTAATGGCGGAGGCTACCTATGTCGGCCATCACAAAAAGAAGATCGCCTTCATCTTTTCCGCCATGCGCCACTTCGCCGAGGAACTGCGTGGCGAAGGATACCGGGTTCGCTACACGCGAATTGATGATCGCGACAATGCGGGCTCCTTCTCCGGCGAGGTGCAGCGGGCGTTAAACGACCTGACCCCTTCCAGAATCTGCGTCACCGAGGCTGGAGAATGGCGCGTCAAGTCAGAGATCGAGCGCTTCGCCAGTGCCTTCAACATCGAGGTCGATATCCGCCCTGATCGGCGCTTTCTTGCCAGCCACGAGGAGTTCGAGCGCTGGGCGGCCGGGCGCAAAAGCCTGACGATGGAATATTTCTACCGGGAAATGCGTCGCAAGACTGGCCTGTTGATGAATGGCGAAGAGCCGGTCGGTGGACGCTGGAATTTTGACTCGGAAAACCGCAGCCCCGCCAAGCCGGACCTGCTGAGGCCAAGACACCCGGTCTTCGCACCGGACAGGATAACAAGGGATGTCATCGACACCGTCGAGCGGCTGTTTCCCGACAATTTCGGCAAGCTTGAGAACTTTGGTTTCGCCGTCACCCGCGCCGATGCCGAGCGGGCGCTCAGTGCCTTCATAAACGATTTCCTGATGAATTTCGGCGCCACGCAGGATGCCATGCTGCAGGATGACCCGTATCTGAACCACTCGCTTCTGTCTTTTTACATCAATTGCGGGCTGCTGGATGCGCTGGAGGTCTGCAGGGCGGCGGAGCGCGCCTACTACGAGGGCGCGGCACCGCTCAATGCCGTCGAGGGTTTCATTCGCCAGATCATCGGCTGGCGGGAATATATGCGTGGCATCTACTGGTTTGCCGGGCCTGACTATGTCGACAGCAATTTCTTCCAAAACGACAGGCCGCTGCCGGGCTTTTACTGGACGGGCAAAATCCACATGAACTGCATGGCGACCGTAATTACGGAAACCATCGAAAATGCCTATGCTCACCATATCCAGCGCCTGATGATCACGGGAAACTTTGCCCTTCTCGCCGGCATTGATCCGAAGGCCGTTCATCAATGGTATCTCGAGGTCTATGCGGATGCCTATGAATGGGTTGAACTGCCGAATGTGATCGGCATGAGCCAGTTCGCCGATGGCGGCTTTCTCGGAACAAAGCCCTATGCCGCAAGTGGCAACTACATCAATCGCATGTCGGACTATTGCAGTAGTTGCCGCTATGATCCCAAGGAGCGTCTCGGTGACAAGGCCTGTCCATTCAACGCGCTATACTGGGATTTTCTGGCCCGCAACCGTGAAAAGCTGAAATCCAACCATCGTCTGGCGCAGCCCTATGCCACATGGTCCCGGATGAGCGAAGACGTCCGCCATGACATCAGGGCAAAGGCAGCTCTGTTTTTGAACCGCCTGAGCTGACGCGGCCCTTTCTCTGCTTTTGCCGACGGCGGGACACCCGATCAGAACTGTCCCTGCGCATGTCTCAGTCATGACGCGGCTCGTAAACCCAGCTCCGCGTGGTGCCGACAGCGCCGCCGGTCCATGCGGCAATGGCGCCAATGATGAGAGCGACGATGGCGAGCTATCGGAAACGACGTGAAGCCTGCCGCGTTTCTCAGCTTACTTTAAACTATCAGTTACCAGCCGTAGCTGAATGTCAGGCCGCTGCCGTTGTCTCCGTTCTGCTCTACGTTGGTTTCGGTGTTCCGCCCATACTGGAAAATGCCATAGGCATTATTATTGCCGTTTTGCTGCAGCGTTGCGGAATGGCCGTTGCCCCGCTGCCGGATAAAGCCGAGATTGCCGCGACCGTTCTGGGCGATGCCTGCCGCATTTCCCCGGCCCAGTTGCCGGATGTCTGCGTCTTTCAGATCGCGATAAAGCGAGTATGCGCGCAGACCGGTTGAGAGCAGGTCACCATCCCCGGAATTGCCGGGCGCGAGGTCAAAGGAAATGCGGCCACCGGCATGGGCGGGAGCCGTAAATCCGAGCGGCGCAAGGCCTCCAACAAGCAGAGTGACGGTGAGAAGTTTCAACACGTTGCGGGTCATTCTGATCTCCATTCTGTCAGTGCCCTTGCCGATGATCCACTCTCGCATCCTGCAACTGAACCCGAACGGAATTGCCCATTCACATGTCGTTCAGTCGCTGCACGATGATCAAAGAAAAGGGCGCTCAACCGGCGCCCTCTCTGGTGGAAATGTATAGTTGAGGTCAGCCTAGTCGCCGCCAACCTGTTTCGTGCAGCTGAAGCGCCTGCCATCGATTTCGAGATCGAGCACTGCCTTGTACTGCGCTCCCTTCGCGCCAAGCGTTACCGAAGTCAGAAGTTGCGAACGCCCGGCAGCGGCATCAAAGCCACCGCCCTGGTTGATGACGGAACTCCCGCTGCCTCCTGAATTTTCGACGTGAAAGGCATAGGTACCTCCAGCACCGGTGTTGCCCTTTGCGAAGGCCTCCAACCTGACCATGCCCGCCTGTGGTGTTGCCTTTATCTCGCAAACCTTGTCTTCGCTCAGGTCATTTGCGGTCGACATGGCTGCAATGGCGCCGAAGGGAAGGAGTGCAACGGCAAGGATAGCCGCCAGGCGGCGTGGATGTGTGACGCTATGGGGCATGGCTAGTCTCCTTGATGATCTGTTGACTTGATCTCGACCAGTTGCACGTCAAGGCCTGCGGCGGCTTATGGGCAGGCCTGCACGAAGGCCGCGACATTATCATTACCGCCCTGGTTCACATTGGCGCTGCAGCCACGGCCAACCTGAACACCGGCCGCGATGTTTCCGTTGCCGTCCTGGGTCAGGATGGTGGTGTGGTTTGAGCCGAACTGGCCGATGCCCGCCACGTTGCGGCTGCCGTTCTGATAGGTGGAGCCGTAATTGTCATGCCCCTCCTGACCGACAGCCGAAAGGTTGTGACGACCATATTGATGGCCGACGATCCGGTTATAGCCGCCGTTCTGGTAGGTGCGGATCCGGTTGCCATAACCTTCCTGTGCGCCACCGGCAGAGTTCGACCAGCCATATTGTTCGATGCGCACATCGTTGGCCATGGCGGGGGCCGTGGCGGTGAAGCCAACGAGAGCGGAGAGTGCAATTGCAACGAAAGACGTACGGATCATGACTGTCTCCTCAGGCGGATAAGACCGCGGTTGAACGTCTTTGTTGTAGACGGTCTCGTTGGAACGGAAGCTGAAGAGATTATTCAGTCGTGGTTCATTGGCGGGGTATGGTCCCAGCGTCGCAACAATGTTGACGAACAGGACGCCTAAAGTTTTCTTGGCAGGATGAAACCAAATTGGCTCGCCTTTCGTACATGGCTTGCGCCTTCAATGTTCAGGCGAAAAGGGAGACGAATCTGGGTCCGATGGAGCTTCAAAGCCACGCTAGCCAGCCCGCTAATGCAGGGTCTGCTGCAAGAGATGATCTGACACGAGCAACCATAACCGTTGCCTGGGTCATCATCCTCAACAAGCCATTTTATCCGCTTTACGTGTGGTATCTGGTCGATGACGGAGCTGCGGCATCGCTTGTCACGCTATTGTCGGTGCCGTTCTTTCTCGCGATACCATTCCTGGCGAAAAAGTCCCCTTTGGCCGCGCGCCTCGCTCTCCCTTTGGTGGGAACAATCGACACGCTGTTTGAAACCAAAATATTCGGCCAGGCTTCTGGCACCGAATTTTTCTTCGCAGCCTGCATCATGCTTGCAGCCATGTCGTTCCGCGCAGACGAGAAGCTCTGGCAATATGCGATGGCAATCCTCGTCTTCATCGCTTTCTTTTTCTCGCGGACGTTTCTGGGCGCGCCGCTGCAATCCTGGTCGGCAGATGATCTTGCAACGCTTCTCAATCTGAATGCGTTCTCTGCCGCGAGCCTCATGGTCTTTATCGCCCTTAGATATGCCGGCATTTCACGGCGAACCGAAATCTGAACAAGAGCCGTGCCATCGACAGGAGGAGTTTATGCTTAGACATTGTAACCGCGTGATTGGTGCCCTGACATTTTCGCTGTTTCTGTTTGCCGGTTCTGCGGTTTCCGCAGCCCCCAAACCGGTTGCCGTGGGTCTCGATCATTACCGCGGTACCTGGCTTGAAATCGGCCGTACACCCATGTTGCTGACAGACGGATGTGTTGCAGGATATTCCACCTATCGGCAGGGAGCATCGGCGGATGAAGTGCTGATAGAAGATGGCTGTCGAGCAGGAAATCCGAAGGGTCGCCTCAAGACGGTGAACGGCGTCGGCAAGATCGAGGATTTCGGATCAACCAATGCGAAGATGCGCGTTCGCTACCCTCTTTTCATCACATTCAATTATTGGGTTTTCTACAAATCGCCTGATAAGTCCTGGTTCATCAGCGCCAACCCGTCGACCGGCGATGTGTGGATCTACGCCCGCAACATCCCGTCCAAAACGAAGCTCAATAAAATGATCACGAAAGCACGTGAGCTTGGCTACGACGTCAGCAAGCTCGAGTTTCCGGTCCAGAAATAACAGCTGATGGAGCGCATGGATGATGCAGTCGCTTGAAAATGGCTACAGGGCGATCGTCTTGGGCGCATCCGGCGGCGTTGGTGGAGCCCTGTTGTCGCACTTCGAGGCCGACCCTCGTTGCGCGTTCGCCTTGCCGCTCTCGCGAAGCGTCGATGGTCTCGATATAACGAACGAAACCAGAGTGCGCGAAGTTGCCGCCCGTCTGGAGGCTCAGCGCGGATCCTTCGACCTGATATTCAATGCAACCGGTGCCTTGACGGTCGATGGTGCCGGTCCCGAAAAATCGATAAGGGCGATCGACGAAGTTCAAATGGCGAGGCAGTTTGCGGTCAATGCCATAGGCCCTGCTTTGCTGCTCAAGTATTTCACCCCGCTTCTGCGCAGAGACGGGCGAAGCATTTTCGCCTCCCTGTCCGCGCGCGTTGGCTCGATTGGCGACAACAGATTGGGCGGATGGATCTCCTACAGAGCATCCAAGGCCGCTCAAAATCAGATCATCCGAACCGCAGCCATCGAAATCGCCCGCACAAACCCACAGGCCATCATCGTGGCGCTTCATCCCGGAACAGTCGAAACAGAGCTGTCCAAGCAATTTTCGAAGGGCAAAGACTTGTTCACCCCGCAGCAGTCTGCCGCGCGCCTGATGGAAACAATCGATGGTCTCACACCGGCACAAACAGGGCAGTTTTTTGCCTATGACGGTTCAAGGATCGAATGGTGAGTGCCATCGTCTGCAAGGGATTATCCGACGATTGTGATGGTGACGAAGCCCCTGGTCTAAAACTTTTTGCTGACACCCACTCTTGCGCCAGCCGAGGTTTCCCCATCGCCTTCAATGTTAAAAAGGAGGCCGGCGTCAATGGACCAGTTTTCCGCAGTCTCAACTGTTACTCCCGTGCTGAGGGAGCCAAAGGCGCCTTCTCCATCCAGCCCCGAAACACCAACTGTTCCGCCGAATTTCGGTGTCATGATGGAACCGTTTTCAAGGGAAATCTGGCGCGCAATCTCGGCGCCGAGGCTGACACGCAGTTGCTCTTCCTTAAAACCGCGCAGCTCGATCAGGTCACCAACGTCATTGCCGACTGTATAGTTTTCGATAGTCTCGGATAGATAAACACCTCGAAATCTGGGCGTGAAGGTCGTGACGTCATTGATGTCCCAGCGTCCCGAGATCGACGTGTCGAAAAGCCAACGGCTGGTATCGAAGGATCCGTCCCAGAAGGGTGTATCGATGTCGTTCGCAGAGCCGCCATACAGCAGGCTGCTGTCCCAGAAAACGCTTCTGGCGATTTCAAACGAGGCATAGGGGCCAAGGAGCCAGCCGTTACCGGTCAACTCGTTGTCACCGTTCGTCGGATCCGTCATGCGGTCGAAATGGAAGGAAAAACCAAGCATTGCCTTGTCGGAAAGCAAATAGTCCACACCTGCTGAAACCATGGCGAAGCTGCCCCATTTGCTTCCCGATTCATCCCGGTTGTGGACGAGGAACGAGCCGTCAAGCCAGATGTTGAAAAGCGGCATTTCCGTTCTCGTCACGCCATCGGCGTTGTTTCGGGCAGCTTCGATCTGCGCAAGGCTGGTGGCGAAACTCAGAACCATGCCCTCTCCGGAAGGCATTGCACGTGAAGTGACGGCACTGGTGGCGTTGACCATCTGTCGCCGTTCAAGAAGGCCCGGCACCTTGATCGTTGACGCGATGATGTTCTGTCTGGCGCGGACAAATCCATGCACGAGATCATTTATCTCGTCTGCCACCTGTGCAGCATCGTAACCGAGATTATAGGTGACGGTCCCCTCGTTGGAGGCACCCAGTGCACTGACGAGACGAAAACCCACCCGGGCTTGACCCGAGAATGCGGGATTGGGGATGAATTTGAGGTACAATCCCGTCGCCTGCGTACCGCCGGCCTGAGCGAATTCGCCGTTCACGATGCTTGCCCGACCGGCGTTGGCAGGACTGACAAAGGTGAGATCGGCGCCGGTGAAGGGACCGCCCGTGGCGCCTGTGGCGAGATTGATATTCGGCGGTGTTGCGCCCGGCGCTACGCTGATCTCCCGGTTGGCGACGTTGATTTCGCGGGTCTTCACTTTCAGCGTATAGGCTGCTGCAGCGGTTGCCCCTCGAGCGTCCCGCACCTGAACGGTAAAGCTATAGTCACCCTCGGTTTCGGTCTCCAGCGGACCTGTGAGTTCACCGGTTGAAAGATTGAGGATCATACCTTTTGGCAATGTACCGCCGGCAAGGCTGTAGAGCAGCGGGTTGGTGCCGCCGGAAGCCGTGATGGACTGGCTGTAAGCTTCTCCTGCCATCGCTTCCGTCAAAGCTCCGCCTGCGGGTGAAAGGGCGAGGGCGCCCGCTGGCGGTGTAACTGTGATCGTGACCGTGGCGGACGAATTGCCCGAAGAGTTTCTCGCCGAATAGGTAAAGCTGTCGGTGCCGGAATAGCCGCTGTTCGGCGTGTAGGTAACACTGGTGCCGATCACGCTGACAGTTCCGTGTGATGGGCCGGTGATAACAGCGATTGTGTCCAGCCTGCCTCCCGATATGCCGAGAGGTACGGGATTGCCGGTACTATCTGCGACGACGGTTACTGTGCTGTCGCTTGCGACAGGCGCGGCAACCAGGACAGCTATGGTGTAGGCAGCAGAAGCGGTAACGCCGTTGGTGTCGCGTGCGGTGATATTGAAGCTCGCATTTCCTTCCGTCGTCGGATTGCCCGTGATCTCTCCGGTGGCGGAATTCAGGTTGAGGCCATCGGGCAGCGCGCCGCTGCTCGTATATTGATAGGGTGCATTGCCGCCTGATACTGTGACGGTCTGGCTATAGGGCATATCGACGAATGCATCCGTCAGCCGTCCTGCGGAGGGAGAGAAGACGAGTGTCGTCGCCGTGACCAAAACTGTGACGGTTGCAGGCGCAGACACACCGCTGACATTCGTTGCCGTATAGGTGAAACTGTCCTGACCCGTATATGCCGGTCTTGGCGTATAGGTGATCATGGTTCCGGTTGCTGTCGCGTTGCCATTGGACGGAGCCGTGGCGATGGCGACGCTGGCCGGGTCTCCACCCGTCACATTGAGAGCGATGACGTTGTCGGACGAATCAGGTGCGACACTGACCGAGACCGCGTTGGCCACAGGTGCCTGTGGATTGACGGTGAACGAGCGCGTGATCTGGCTCGCAGGAAGATAATCGCTGTCGCCGGGCTGATCCGCATTGATCGTACATGTGCCTGTAGAAACAAAGGTCAGAAGGCCACTGCTTGTAATTGTGCAGGTGCCGGTCGTGACGGAAGTAAAAATCGGAGTCAATCCGGAATCGCTGCTAGCCGTCAGCGTGGGCGTCGTTCCAAACGTCTGCGGTCCCGGATTGTTGAACGTGAGCGTCTGTGACGCTTTCGGAGTGACGCTGTTTGATTGAACGGAGGCGACACTCTGACCGGCAGCATTTTCGGCGGTAACCGTGAACGTGTAGCTTTGGCCGTTGGTTAGGCCTGTGACAACGATGGGGCTGTTCCCCCCTGCTACCGGCGCCACATCTGCGGGGGTCGCTGTCACGATATAACCCGTGATCGCCACACCACCATTGCGTGGCGGCGGCTGGAAGGACACGGCCGCCTGGGTGTCACCAGCGGTTGCCATCAGACCCACCGGCGCATCGGGCAGAGTGAATGCGACACTAATGGAATAAGCGCGGCTGCCCGTCTGGCCATTTACATCGGATGCGGTGACTGTGAAGTTATAGGTGCCCGACAAGATCGGCGTGCCGGAAAGCTCGCCGGAGCCAGCCAATGAAAGGCCCGGCGGCAGCGAGCCCGTGCTCACTGAGAAGCTGTGTGGTGATGCACCGCCCGAGGCTGTTAGGGTCTGGTTGTAAGCTATGTCATACGTCGCATTAGGGATGGAAGTGGGACTTATATCTATCACGGGTGCCGCGATGGAAACGGAATAGGATTGTTCTCCTGTCGCACCGTCAGAGTCGGTTGCCGTCACGGTAAAACTGAAATTGCCGGTCTGAGTTGGAATGCCGGTCAGCTCACCGTTGCTGGAAAGAGAAAGCCCGCCGGGCAGCGTGCCTGCTGAGACCGCAAAGCTGTGAGGCGCACTACCGCCGCTCGCGGTCAGGCCCACCGGACCATAAACCTGTTGATAGGCTGGATCGGCAATCGCGACAGGGGTGATTTTGACCGGGTCGTATGAGACCGAATTGTCCGAACTCGTCGACGCCTCGTTTGCGAGGCCGGCCGGTGTCGTGACACTTCCGGCTGGGATCGTTGCAACAACGGTTCCGGCCCGGTTCATGCCCGACACCGCCACCTGATAGGTGGGACCGGAACCAGAAATCGTGGCCGTGGTGGCGCCGGCCGTGCCGGACAGCTGCACATCGGCGCCGGAAAAACCAACAATGGGTTTGTCGAAAGCGACGTCGAACAGGATCGGCGACCGAGACGTCGGGTCCGCTTGCGCTGTTGCCTGATTGATCGTCACAGTCGGTTTGGTTTCGACCGTGTGATCGGAGCCGCTTGCGGAAGATGTGCTGCAGCCACTGCCTCCTGTGTAGGAAGCGCTTACTGGATATGTTCCGGATGACAGGCTCGTCGTCCGGAAGGTGGCGGAAGATGCCGGGCTCACCGGCCCGGTCGGCGCCAGACCGAGATTGGCCGATTGGGAACCGATGGAAATGCTGACGCTCCCCGGAGGCGACTGGCCGGCATTGCAGCCCATGGAGGAGACGGTTGCCGTGACTTCCACCTCTTGGCCGGGCAAGGATGGGTTGGGCGAAGACGTTACCGACAGGACGACAGGCCCGCCTGCTACGGCGCGTACGACGAGCGTATTGCTGGTAAAGCTGAAAGAATGTCCGCCCACCCGGGTGCCGGAGAAACTGGCGAAATCCGAAAACTGCCCGGCCATGACATCCAATTCGTCGACGCGGTAAGCCGCAGTACATGTCAGCTTGTTGGGCCATTCAAGGCCGCTGCCCACGCTGGGACAGGATACTACTGCACCCTTGATGGACGTGGTTGTGGGATTGATGCTGGTGATGGTGTAGGAGCCGGGATCAATAACGTAATCGAAACGGATGTTATCGCCAAGGCCATTGAACGTCGCAGGCACGGCCGAAACCGTGACGGACTGGGCAAGCGCCTGTGTCGCTAGGACAAGGAGAAGCGAAAGAGCGATGGCGCCCGTTCTGGATATCGTATGAAGACAGGACACCGCACGACCTGCAGCGTCTTTCCACGAGCTCAACCTGCCACCCATCATGCCCCCCAGCATTAGAATATGCGCATAAACTTTTACTAGCAGGTATTTAAATAGATTACATGGAGTCAACCATTAGGTGGAAAATAACTCGAGTTAGACACGCATTTTGAACAGGGTGTGCCGTATTTGTGTTTGCCTATGGAAAGATAGCGAAGACGATGTGGTGCGCGATACGGCAAGACTGAGGGAGCTGGTAAGGTGTCGCGGGGACTTATCGGTTCTTTGACGGCGGTGGGTGTATGTGTCAGTGTTATCAATATTTTCGTTGGCTTACGCTCGATCGTTAACGGACGACTGTCATACACCCCAACAATAAGATCTGTTTCCGAATATCTGATCGTCAACATTACCGATTAAATAAAAGAGGCCGGCCCGCACAACCGGACCAGCCCTTTCTGACAACTAAAATCCCCAGTCTACGACCCCCAATCACATCGCGGGAAGAATAGTGATGTCGCGCAAGCCGTTGTCTGCGCCTGTGATCCCGCCGATTTCGGTGGCAGCGCCGGTTTCGAGGTTGACGGTGTAAAGCGTGTTGCCGGCGGCCAGGTATGCGGTGTTCTTGCCGCCTTCCTCGCCGTGGATATCGAATGCGTAGGTTGCCGGCATGTCCTTGAGGCCGAGCTTGCCGATTGCCTTCAGTGTGCCGTCATTCGGCTTCGTCTGCTGAACCAGGGCGCGGATGGTCGCGTCGATATTGTACATGGCCGTCTTTTCCGGCTTGCCGATCGAGTTGGTATAGGCGGCGGCAACGATGTTTGGCGCTTCTCCCTTGTGCATGTCGCCATCTTCGAAAGCCAGTGTTCCATCAACCGTTACAGCGCCGGTGTCGGGATGCACGCGGTGATTGGTCGTGCCGGTCATGAAACGAAGACGATCCGCTGCTGGGTTGAAATCGACCACAACAGGCGCTTCGGTCATGGTCAGCATCTTGTCCATCTTGGCCACATCGGTTGCAGCACCTGTCTCAAGGTTGATGGAGACGATGCGGTGGTCCGGCGTTACACCGATGACAGTCTTGTTACCGGGGCGAAAATCGATGCCAATGAGCTTGTCGACGCCGGTGACATCCATTGTCTTTGTAACGGCAGGCTTGTCAGTGTCGAACATGACGAGCGTCTTGTCGCCGGTCAGCCCGAGGACCGGTGCTGAAACCGCGATGCTTGCCGATGCTGCGAAAGCGGCGGAGGCGATCAGAGTGGAGCGGATGATATTCATGGTGTTTCTCCCGTGCGTTGAACCGTTCGGAAGGCGTCCAGCGGTTGGTTTTCGACGCTTCCACAGTTCAAGACACCGGGCAGGGTGCATTTGGATGCAGACAGCGAAAAAATATTTGCGAGATGCATCCATATGCCGCCACGATGGGTATTATGCCCAAGTCGACCATGCTGGCGATCAGACGTTGAAAGGTTTCAAATGCAGATGGGCTCCGTGCCGGACGATCTACACAGGGCGCTCACAGCCTGCGCAAAAGGGGACAAAAACGCATTGCGTGCGATTTTCGATCGCGAGGCAGGCCGGCTGATTGCAGTGGCAGAGCGCATCGTCAAGCGCAGGGAACTGGCGGAAGAGGTGGTACAGGAGAGCTTCGTGCGCATCTGGACCCATGCGCACCAATACCGGGCAGATCAGGGGTCGGCGCGCGGCTGGATTTACGCGATCGTCAGAAACCGGGCGCTTAATCTTCTGCGCGACAGCAGGCGTGAACTCCCCGTGGAGGATGTTGAAACGCTCCGCGATGGCGCGCAGGCAGATGAAGTAATGGCCGCATGGCAGAAGCTTGATCGGAATTCACGCCTTTATGAATGTCTCGGCGGTCTTGAGGAGACAAAGAGACAGGGCATCCTGATGGCCTACGTGGCCGGATATTCCCACGGCGAAATCGCTGGCCGGTTGCGCATTCCGCTTGGAACGACGAAATCCTGGATCAGGCGCGGCCTTTCGGCGCTTCGGGAGTGCATGGCATGATGATGGAGCGCAAAGATATTCCCGCCATCGCCGATGACTATGTATTGGGCTTGCTGGAGACCTCCGAAGCTACGACTGTTGAGGCGGCAATGGAAACGGATGGCGAATTGCGGGTGGCAATCGCGGCCAGCCGTGAGCGTTTTCTCCCGCTCGATACCACCGTTGAGCCGGCAGCCATCAAGGGCGAATTGTGGAGCAACATCGAATCCCGCCTGCCGCTCCAGTCGAAATCCGCATCCCTCAAGCTCACCCACACGGCAAACGACAACAGCACAAACCGCTGGCGCGCCATTGCCGTGTCCGCCATTGCCGCAACCGTTGTGCTCGCCGCCGGCCTTACGTTTAGCCTGACACGGACAACGGAGCCGCTGGTGATCGCAGTCCTCGTCAACGAGACGGGTGAGGTTCAGGCCGTTGTTGAGGATTTTGGCAACGAAAGAGCAACCGTGCGGATGCTGGCCGATTTTGCAGTGCCTGGAGACAAGACGATCCAGGTATGGACATTGCCGTCCAAGGATGTTGGCCCGGTCTCGCTCGGCCTGATCGATGGCGTCCGTTCAGCGCGTCTCGATGGACCGGCTTTACCGACCCCGAGAAGCGACCAGCTCTACGAGATCACGCTTGAACAGGCAGGCGGATCACCAACAGGCAGGCCAACCGGCCCAATCTTGGCAAAGGGCTTCGCCCGAATGCCGCGATAGATCACCCAAAGGCAAAACCGATAAGATCGCGGCGAAATTTCCTTCGCCGCATTCTATTCGCCGGTTTCGGGAGCAACACCATCGTGCTGTCCCGAAACCGGCCGCAAACAATCAGGCAATCTGCTTATCAGGCGCCAAATGCGCCATCGATCGTGTGCATCGCGCCCGTCACAAAACCGGCTTCAGGCCCGGAAAGCCAGGCCACCATGCCAGCCACTTCCTCCGGCCGTCCATGGCGTTTGAGTGCCATGAAGCTGTGCATCAGGTCTTTCATCGGCCCGTTTTCCGGGTTCGCGTCGGTGTCGATAGGGCCGGGCTGCACAACGTTGATGGTGATGCCGCGTGGCCCGAAGTCGCGTGCCAAACCGCGCGCCAGCCCCTGCAAGGCCGATTTGGAAACGGCGTAAGAGGCCATGCCCGGCACCGGCATCCGATCTCCATTGACCGAGCCGATAACGATGATCCTGCCACCGTCAGGCATCTGCCGCGCCGCCTCCACAGAGGCGTGATAGGGCGTCTGGATGTTGATCTGAAACAGGCGGTCGATGGCATCAGGGTCCTGCTCGAGAGCATCGCCAAAAATGGCGATCCCGGAGTTCACGATCAATATGTCCAGAGGACCACTGTCACGCACGACGCGGATGACTTCGTCGCGGTTAGCACTGTCCGCCCGTATGGAAGTGCTGCCCGTCTCTTTCGCCAGCTCTTCCGCCGCACCTTGGGATGCGCCATAGGTGAACGTTACCTTTGCACCTTCGTCTGCAAACCGCCGCACGATGGCTGCGCCTATGCCACGGCTGCCGCCGAGAACCAGAACGGATTTTCCTTGAAACACGAGCACTCTCCATGACCTTGAAAATTAATTTAATGATCGATACATAAATACCGAATAACTCACTCGTCAAGATATTATGTAATGACCGATACAAAAAACATTCGCTCCCGCGGCCGTCCGCGCCGTTTTGATCCTGATCAGGCTGTGGCCACGGCCAAGCAGCTTTTCCACGCGCGTGGCTTTGATGCTGTGGGCGTCGCGGAGATTACCTCGGTGTTAGGCATCAACCCGCCAAGCTTTTATGCCGCTTTTGGCAGCAAGATGGGCCTCTACAAGAGGGTTCTTGGTCTCTATGCCGGAACGGAAGCAATTCCTCTTGCCGATATTCTGCGGCCGGATCGTGAGGTTGGCGAGTGCCTTGCATCGTTGCTCGAAGATGCGGCAAGACGCTATGCAGCTCATTCCGCAGCCCCTGGTTGCCTCGTTCTGGAAGGCACGCGCTGCGACGATGAAGAGGCGCGTGCCGCAGCCCGCGTTTTTCACACGGCGGCAGAGGGCGTGATCCGCTCCTATATTGCCGCGCGCCATCCGGAAGAGGCTGAGCGTCTGGCGGATTTCGTGAGTTCGACCATGGTCGGTCTCTCCGCCATGGCGCGGATTGGCCGCGACATAGAGCGACTCCTGAGTATTGCGCGCGTTGCGGGGGGAGCGGTGAAGCAGGAGCTTTCCGAGGTTTGAATCTCGGAGCAGTCTCAATACTTCTTATTAGTGATGGAAGCTGGCAGGTGTCGAAAACCCGGCTCATTCTCACCAGAGATCGATCAGGCCACCTGATGCTCCGTGCACGGGGTCGGTCGTCGGCTTTGGCAAAGACTTTATCTGTGCAAGCATCGCACTGGTTGGTGCAGACGTCTGAACATCGGCCTCCTGGCCGGGTGGATAAGCGCCGACAACCTGAAAATCCGCAGAGGATTTCAGCTTCATGTGGCCTGTGCCGGCTGGCAAGACCAGACAGTCACCTTGCGTAACGTGCAAGGTTTGCCCATCCGGCCCGCCAATCTGCAACGTCGCTTCACCGCCCCCCACGCCCAGAACTTCATGCGCGCCGCTGTGGTAATGGTGATAGGCAAACACACCATTGCGCCAGATGCCGCGCCATCCGTTTCGTGCGAACAGTGCCTCGAAAGCAGCGGAATCGAATGGCGAGCCGACGTGTCGATAGATGATGACAGGGAAGGTCTGGTTGTTGGGAACCTGATCGCCTGGATTTAAAGTGATTTTTTCAACTTTCATGTGAATGCTCCTGGCCATCTGTCGGGCCTGCCAAACCGTGTCTGGTTTGCTGCGCAGCCAGTGCTGGCGACCAGCCAATCTTCGTCCGCACTTCGGCGGAACTGGAGTGGCACCGGCAGATTTCCGCCACCGACACTCCTTCATGACCCTGCTTCAGAATGAACGTCTTCTGTGCGTCCGAAAACTGCGATGCTTTCATCGTCTTCCGTTCCTTTCCCAGCCAGGAAAATGCACCGGAACACTCTAACCAAAAACGGTCCAGTATGAAGGGTTCAGATCAACAGAGTGCCGTGTCCGTATCGAGGGGACCGGGAGGCGAAGGGCCGAAGGCGGTTCCTCTCGCCATAATCGACGCTAATCGTGCTACACGTCAGCGCCCTCTCTCCTATCACGCCACCTGTCTTGCTGACACCATCATCATATCGATATGGATATGCTCGAACGGGCAACTTAATGCACCGCGCTCGTCCTTCTCAATCAGTCCCAGCTCGACTAGCACCGCAGCATCTTCATGGACGCGCTTGACGTCCCGGTTCAGTCTGCGCGCAAGCTCTCGCACGCCAACCGTTCCACTTCCCAGAAGGACGTTCAGTAGTTCCCAACGACGCTCGGTGAGACGCGAAAAGAATGTGCCGGGTGTCTCAAAGTTTAGCGTTTCACCCTGATACTCACCGCTTTCGAGGCCAATAGCAGCGCGCTTACCTGCTACGCGTAATGCCGATTTCCAGTCGGCATTTGTCGTGATGGTCAAAGTTCTCATGACTGCCTCCGTTTTTCGACCTCAAATAAAAAGTCCTCAATCAGTTGGTGGATTGTTGTGAACCGGTAAGGAAACTCATGGCCGTCCAGATGTATGTGATCGCCTTTACCCCGCTCATTGTCGAAGCCCACAACCCTAATGCCGTTCTGGGCATAGACCATTCGATATTTGAACCCATGTTCGGTTGGGGGAACAGGCGTTGGAACTTTCCAAATAACGAACTGGATAATGCTGCCGTCGGCACCAACACTTTTGTGTTCTGTTATCGTGAGAGCCTTCTTGTTGTCTATAATGCCAACATCTTACGGTGTTGTCAATCTCGCCAACACTTGATTAATGAGCAAATCCAGCCGCAGCGGCGAGACGTTGCGGCGCGACGGCTATTTTGCTCAGCCGCCTCGGGGAACTGCTTCAGGTCGCCTCCGGTGTGACCACCCTATTCAGCATCATCGAGCACATCTGCTACCTCGTCGTCGCTGTGGTCATGGCTGTTTCCTGGTCGTGTGAGAGTGCGGTTACCGCAGAACGGATGACAGGAACTCGCGGGTCCGATCTTCCTTTGGTGCGCCGAAGATTTCTTCTGGCGTTCCTTGCTCACAAATACGCCCTTTGTCGAAGAAGCAGATCCGGTCCGACACTTCCCGAGCGAAACGCATCTCGTGGGTAACAAGTAACATGGTCAAATCGTGCTCGTGGGCCAGGCCACGGATGACGGAAAGCACTTCGCCGACCAGCTGGGGGTCTAGGGCGGAGGTTGGTTCGTCAAAAAGCAGGACACGCGGGCGCATGGCAAGAGAGCGGGCAATGGCGACACGCTGCTGCTGGCCGCCAGAAAGCTGCACTGGATAGTGATCCTTCTTGTCGGCCAGGCCGACCATCTTCAGGAGTTCGATTGCCCGTGTTTCTGCCTCCGGCCGGGCAATGCCCAGTACACGCACCGGCGCCTCCACGATGTTGCGCAGCACCGTCATATGAGGGAAGAGGTTGAAGCTCTGAAAAACCATGCCGACGTGGTTACGGATCTGGCGCAGGTGTTTTTCCGTGGCTTGGAAGGGGCCTTTGCCGCCGGCCTGATGGTAGGAAATGTCCGCCAGCGTCAACTTTCCCTCCTGGAACGGTTCCAGCGTCATGAGAATGCGCAGAACCGTCGACTTACCGGAGCCGGAAGGACCGATGAGAGTGACTTTTTCACCTTTTGCCACGCTGAAATTGAACTGGTCGAGGACCGTCAAAATGCCGAACCGCTTTGTGACATCGGAAAATTCGATCAGCGGTTGATTGGTATTGTTTGTCATCGCAAGGGTATTCCTGCTTTTGGAAGCGCCCTTTGCAGGCGGCTGAGGCCTGCTGAGCAGATTATGGTCAGAAGAAGGAAGATCAGGCCGACAAGCGTCAGCGGCACCAGATATTCGAAGGTGCGCTCGCCGATCATGTTTGCCAGCCCCATCATCTCTAGAACCGTGACGACGGAAAGCACCGGCGTTTCCTTGATCATGGCGACAAGATAGTTGCCCATGGCCGGAACTATGCGCGGGATGGCCTGCGGGATGATGATATCCCGATACGTCTGCATGCGCGTCAGATTAAGCGCAGTCGCGGCTTCCCACTGGCCATGATGTACCGCCTCCATGCCGCCGCGATAGACCTCAGACGTATAGGCGGCATATTGAAGGCCGAGCGCCAGCGCGCCGGTGAGAAACGCCGGCAGAACGATGCCGAATTCCGGAAGAACGTAATAGAGGAAGAAAAGCTGCACCAGAAGCGGAGTGTCGCGAAGGAATTCGACAACAACTGCGGTCGGCCATGAAATCAATTTCACCCGACTGCGGCGCAGCAGCGCAAAAACCAGCCCCAGAATAAGCGCGATGGCAAAGCCGGCGGCGGCTGCTTTCAGCGTTACCGTCAGGCCGATCAAAATGATGGGCAGGATCGAGGTCGTGTAGGTAATCCAGGTGGTCGTGTCCCATTCGTAACCATACATCATGACTGAATATCCTTACGAATGGCGAGTGCGCGGAAACACATTGCCGCGCCGCACGACATGTTCGATCACCCGGATGATGGCCATCAGGATCAGCGACATCGCGAAATAACAGAGGAGTGTGATCGAATAGATGCTGGTGCTATCCAGCGTCAGGTTGCGGATCGACTGTGCCGCGAAGGTGAGGTCGGCAATCGAGATCAGCGATACAAGTGAGGAAAGCTTCAGCGTTTCGATAGCCAGATTGCCGAAGGACGGCATCATCTCGACGATCGCCTGCGGCAAGGAAATGCGAAACAGCGTCTGCATCCGCGTGAAGTTCAGCGCTCGTGCGGCTTCCAGCTGCTGCACCGAAACGGAAGATAACGCGCCGCGAACGATCTCGGCGCCATACCCACCCGCATGGGCGGCGAGCACCATGACGCCGGTGGTGACCGGATCGAAACTCAGACCGACGAGCGGCAGCGCGTAATAGAACCAGAAAAGCTGGACCAGCAGCGAGGTGCCGCGAAACACCTCCGTGTAGCACAATGCGACAGTCGAGAGGATTGGTCCACCCTCGACGCGAAGAATGCCGAAGAAAAAGGCGAGTACCGTGCCGACAACAAGGGCTGCGAGCGTAATCGTCATGGTGACGACGGCGCCTTGCCACAACATCGGCAGGTAGGCGGTCATGTCCATCTGGAGTGTTCCCGAGTTCATGGTAATCGGCGCCCGGTAATGCCCGGGCGCCGGCTGGCGTCATTTTCCGGCGCAGAGATCGGCGACCTTCTTTTCGGCCGCTGCCGCGATACTCTGTTCGGAGAGGCCGTATTTTGCGAGGATTTTCTTGTAGTCTTCGGTCTTGCGGAATTCGACGAGCGCGGCGTTGAAGGCGTCACGTAATTCTTTGTCCTCCGGCCGGAAAGCGAAACCGCCGTAGTTGCGCACAGGCGCATCCTTCACGACAGGATCAACGAAGGGCTTCACCTGCTCGACATTAGCCTGGCCCTTGGCCAGTTCTGACACTGTCAGTTCCGTGGCGGCATAGGCATCGGCGCGGCTCTGGACAGTGGGGATGGCATCTGCATTGGCCGGGATGAAGACGATCTGATCTTCCTTGACGCCGACGGCGCGCAGGAAGTCTACATTGTTGGCGCCAGATACGACGGCGACCTTCAATGCAGGATCCTTGGCAATATCGGCATAGGTGGTCAGCTTTTTAGGATTTCCTTTCTTTACCAGCAGGCCTTCGCCATAGGACGAGTTCGGTTCGGTGAAGGCCACCTGCTTGCAGCGCTCGGGCGAAATGTTCTGTTCGGCGGCTGCGAAATCGAAGCGACGCGCCTTCAGCCCGGGGATCAGCGTGCCGAATGGGGTCACCGTCCAGTTGACCTCCTCGATGCCCATCGATTTCAGAACTGCATTTGCGACATCGGGGCCGATGCCGGCAGAGGTGCCGTCGGGCTGCATGTATGAATAGGGCACTTCATTGGCAGTCGCTGCGCGAATGTAGCCTTGCTTCTTCACCTCCTCGAGGGTGAGTGCGCTGACCGCTGTCACGCTGATCGAAAGAGCAAGGGCGGAAAGCCCGGCGAGTTTTGTCATATTCATGTTCTAACTCCTCTGGTTGGGTTGCGTGGTCCGTTTTCGGATCTCACTTCATTCTTCGGACTAGGTATTCTCCGTGACCGTGGCGATGACGGAAAGGCAGTCGCCGGCCTTGATGAGGCCGGGAACGTGGCGCGCTGCGAGCACGCCACTGATAGAGGCGCGGTATTCGACCGGCGCAAGACCGGTTTTTCCAACAGGGTAGACCCTAGCGATGGTTTCACCTGCCTTGACCGTGTCGCCGAGATCGCGGACGAAGACGACGAGCCCGTCATCTTCGGCAAAGGTGAAGCAGTCGCTGGAGGGCATATCCAGCCAGCGGCTCGGCGCCGGCACCGCGGCGCCGGTCAGGATGCCTGCATGGCGCAGCAGGTTGATGGTGCCTTTGCGGGCGATGTCGATCGATTTTGCGCTGGCCGTGCCCGCGCCGCCAAGCTCGGTGGTGACAAAGACCCTTCCCAGTTCCTCGGCCGTTGTGTCCAGCATGCCGACGGCGTCAATCTCCAGCATCTTCATCGAATAGGGGGCAGCAAAAGCTGCCACCGCCTCAAAGCACCGGGCTTCCTGTATCTTGTCGGGTAATTCGTGAGCGGCAGCGTAAGGCAGGAAATCAAGCGTCCTGCCGCCTGAATGAAAATCAAGAACGATATCCGCAAGCGGTAACAGATGGCGGGTCACGTAATCGGCGATCTTCTCCGTCACGGAACCGTCCGGACGACCGGGAAAGCTGCGATTGAGGTTCCCGCGGTCGATCGGCGAGGTGCGTGTTCCCGCGCGAAAGGCCGGATAGTTGAGTGCTGGCACGATGATGATACGCCCGCTGACGTCATCTGGATCGAGTGTGTGGGCAAGTTCGAAAAGTGCGGCCGGCCCCTCATATTCGTCGCCGTGATTGGCGCCGGTCAAAAGGGCTGTCGGCCCCTCGCCGTTGGCGATCACGCAGATCGGGATCATTACCGACCCCCATGCACTGTCATCGCGGCTGTATGGTAGCCGCAGATGACCGTGCTGCACGCCTTTCCTGTCAAAATCGACCGACGACGTGATAGGTGAGGGGCGTAGCGCGGTGCTTAACATCTCTCAGCCTTTCACGAACAGTTGCCGCGGCACATTGGAGAGGCATTCGACACCCGTTTCGGTAATGGCGATACTCTCGGTGATTTCGAGCCCCATGTCGTCCAGCCACAAACCGGTCATGAAATGGAACGTCATACCGGGCTTCAGCTCCGTGCGGTCGCCGGGGCGCAGGCTCATGGTGCGCTCGCCCCAGTCCGGCGGATAAGAGAGGCCGATGGGATAGCCGGTTCGGTTGTCCTTGATGATCCCGTATTTTTTCAGCACCGCGAAAAACCCATTGGCGATATCTTCGCAGGTATTGCCGGGTTTGGCAGCCGCAAGACCGGCCTCCATGCCCTCAAGCGTCGCCTTCTCCGCATCAAGGAACGCCTTCGTCGGCTTGCCGAGAAAGACAGTGCGAGAGAGCGGGCAATGATAACGGCGATAAGCGCCGGCGATTTCAAAGAAGGTGCCTTCGCCCAAGCGCATCGGCTTGTCGTCCCATGTCAGATGCGGAGCAGAAGCATCGGCACCCGACGGGAGCAACGGTACGATCGCGGGATAATCCCCGCCGAATTCCGCGGTGCCACGAATGCCGGCATCGTAGATCTCGGCGACGAGATCGCATTTGCGCATGCCCGGCTCGACTACGTCAACGATACGTTTGTGCATCAGCTCGACGATCTTGCCGGCCTTGCGCATATAGTCGAGTTCGGTCGGGCTTTTGACCGCGCGCTGCCAGTTTACAAGACCGGCGGCATCCTTGAAGCGGGCGTTCGGCAGATGTTTCCGCAAGGATGCAAAGGCAGCAGCCGAGAAATAATAATTGTCCATCTCGACGCCGATCGACAGGCCTGACCAGCCCCGGTCATCGACGATCTTCGCCAACAGATCCATCGGATGCCGTTCGGTCGATTGAACGTAGTGGTCAGGATAACCGATGATGTTGTCCTGGGCGAGGTAGGCGGTGCGCTTGGCGCCATTGGCATCCTGCTTGCGGCCATACCAGATCGGCTCGCCTTGCGGCGGCACCAGCACGCATTGGTGGACATAGAAGGACCAGCCGTCATAGCCCGTCAGCCAATGCATGTTGGATGGGTCGGTGACGACAAGCAGGTCGATGCCTGCCTTTTCCATGGCGTCGCGGGTTTTGGACAGGCGCGCGGCATATTCCTCGCGCGTAAAGTTCAGCGTTACGCTCACGCTGCGTCTCCCATTTTCACACTGTTTTCGATGATTTGGCCGCTGCCGCCGTCTTTTGCGCGGGTAAACGCGAGATTGGCGATGGCGGTGTCCTGCACTCCGGTGCCGGTCAGATCGGCAAAGGTGATGTCGTCCCTCGATACGCGACCGCGTGTCTTGCCAGCGATGACAGCACCGAGCTCGGTGAATTCTTGATCCTGCGTTACAGGCCCCGCGGCGATAGCGTGGTGCAATTCACCGAGAATTCGGGTCTGCGAAAGCCGGTCTGCGATATAGCGCGCCCTGGAAAATACGGCCGGATCGATCTCGTTCTTGTGTTCGGCATCCGATCCCATGGCCGTCAGATGCTGGCCTTCTTCAAGCCAGCCGGCAAACAGGATCGGCTTTTCGGCTGGCGTCGTGGTCACGACGATGTCGGCGCCCCGGACAGCGGTCTGCGGATCGGCCGCGGCGATGACCTCGATACCGTGTTGGCGGGCCAGATCGCCTGCGAGCCCCTCGGCCTTCTGATGGTCACGAGCCCAGATGCGTGCGGATTGAATGGGTCGCACCAGTTTCAGCGCATCGAACTGCAGACGGGCTTGCATGCCCGCTCCGAAAATTGCTGCGACGGAAGCATCTTCACGGGCGAGATGCCGTGCTGCGACCGCCCCGGCTGCGGCGGTACGCACATCTGTGAGGTAGCCGTTATCGAGAAGAAGGGCCTCCACCAGTCCGGTCCTTGCGCTGAAGAGGATCATCAGCCCGTTGAGGCTCGGCAGACCGAGTTTGGGATTGTCGAAAAAGCCGGGGCTGACCTTGATGGCGAAACCGTCAAAACCCGGCACATAAGCCGTCTTTACATCCACCTCGCCACGAAACTCTGGTATATCGAGCCGCAAGATCGGCGGCATGGCGACCGCTTCCGTTGCGAGCGCTGCAAAGGCCTGCTCCACGCACTCGACTGCCGACAGGTCGAGCTTCACGACAGCGCGCAGATCTTTTTCGGTTAGGATGGTGATTTGGCTCATGCGGCAGGCCCTTCGATGATCGTCTTGTGAACCGCCGGATCGATATTTCCACCCGACACGATGATCGCGGTTGGGCCGGTGATGTCCACCTTGCCGAAGAGGATCGCCGCGAAACCGACTGCGCCGGCACCCTCGACCGTCAGACCTTCTTCATGCGTCGCATGGCGGATGCCGGCTGCGATCTCTTCCTCGGATACCAGCACGATCTCGTCGAGAAGAGATTGGCAGAGCGCAAATGTGATCCGGTTTTTCAATCCAATCCCCCCTCCCAGCGAATCCGCCAGCGTTTCTTCTTCCTGGATGGTGACGGGCCGCCCGGCAGTGACTGACGCATGCATGGCCGCGCCCCGCTGCATGGAAACGCCGATGACACGTGCCTCCGGCGTCAGCGCCTTCACCGCAACGGCGATACCGCCCGCAAGGCCACCGCCCGATAGAGGAACGAGAATTGTCTCCAGTTCAGGCATGTTTTCGACGGCCTCGAGGCCGATAGTGCCCTGGCCGGCCACGACGTCGGCGTGATCGAAAGGCGGGATAGCGGTCAGGCCTCTGCTTTTGGTCAGGCGCTCCACTTCCTCCTGCGCATCATCCTGTGATCTGCCGACAATCCGGATTTCCGCGCCGAGCGCGCGGATCGCCTCCACCTTGTTTGCCGGCACCAGCGCCGACATGCAGATTGTGGCGGGGATGCCGAGTTTGTCTGCGGCATAGGCCACCGCCCGGCCATGATTGCCCGTCGAGGCGGTGACGAGGCCACGCTGGCGCGTCGTATCGTCTAGCGAGAGAATGGCGTTCATCGCGCCGCGCAGTTTGAAGGCGCCGATGGGCTGAAGGGTTTCAAGTTTGAGATGAACGGGATGACCACAGCGCTCAGAGAGAAAGTCCGAGCGAACCAGCGGTGTGCGCTCCACCTGTCCCGCAAGCCGCGCCGCTGCTCGCTTTATCGCGGCCAGTGAGACTGGAAGCAAGTTGTCGGGGGCGGATATGGACAGGTTTTCGCTCTTCATGATTGTCATGTTGAGAGCGAAATAAAATCATGTCAATTACTATATTGTAATGATTCAATGATTTTTGGCTGGCAACCTCAGCCGATTGACCCGATATCGTAGACCGGCGGCAGTTGCTCGAATGTCTGCCGCACAGTGGTCAAAGCCCTGGCGAGGCTTGCATGATTGAGGCGGCCGCCGAGGCATATGCGAATGCCGCCGCCATGGCTAGGACCGGCAATAAATGGTTCTGACGGAGTTACCGCGACGTTCTGGTTCGTGAGCGCGCGCACCAGGCCGTCCTCCGTCCAGCGCTGGGGAACCTTCAGCCAAGCGCAGAGGGAGAGGGGGTGGGTCGACCCTATATGGTGGCCCAGTATGTCCATGGCGATTTTCTGCCGCGCACGGGCCTCGGTGCGCTGGACATCCAGCAGCAGCCGTGCCGTTCCGTTTTCGACCCAACGGGTAGCGATCTCGGCCGTGAGATATGTCCCGCTCCAGCTCGACACACGCAGGATGGAGGCGGCGCGGATGGAATAGGCGGGTGGCACGACGAGATAACCGACGCGCAGCCCTGTCAACACTGTCTTGGTGAAGCTGGTGACGAAGAAGCCGAGATCAGGCAGCATTTCGGTGATGGATGGCAGATCATCCTCAATCATCGGACGGTAGACCTCGTCCTCGATGACAAAAATGCCGTACCGCTCGGCAATTGCGGCGATGGCCTGCCTTCGCGCTGCGCCCGACACATGCCCGGTCGGGTTGTTAAGCGTGGGAATGAGCACCAGAGCGCGGACACCTCCGGCTGCGCAGGCGGCCTCCAGCGCTTCGGGCAAAATGCCTTCTTCGTCGGTGGGTAAGCCCTTTAGGCTGAAGCCGAGGATATTAGACAGGCCGATAATGCCGTGGTCGGTCAGGTTTTCACAGAGCACCACGTCGTTAGAGCGGATAATGCAGCTCAGAGCGAGAAAAATGCCGTGCGCCGCGCCATTGGTGACAAGAATGCGTTCCGGACCGGCTGTCACGCCCATCATGCCAAGCCATGTTCTGGCCGTTTCGCGATGGCTGTCGAGCCCCGCGACCGGCCGGCAGGGGCGCATAAAGCCAGAATTGTCACCATCGGCCATCTCGCGAAGAATGGCGCGCGAGGCATTTTCATGGTCATCGAGATAAACGCCGCGGATGATGGATAGATCAAGCACCTCGGTTGGGCTGTGATCAAGCATCATGCGACCCGCCCGCTCCGTCACCCGCGTCTTCACGAAGGTTCCGCGGCCAATTTCACCGCTGAGATAACCAAGCCGCTCCGCCTCCTTGTAGGAAAGGCTGACCGTCTGGACAGAAAGGCCGAGTTCGCGGGCCAGATCGCGGTGTGTCGGCATGCGGTCCATCGGCTTCAGAACGCCGGCGTCGATATCAGCAATGATGCGTTCTGTCAGTGCGGAATGTTTCGTTTCGCCTTTCTGCTTAGCCAGCGTCGGTCGCCATGCCACCGGTCTCGTTGGGGAAACTGGATCTGGGCTGGGTGTATTGGCTTGACGACGCATGAAATTGTCTCGTTTTCGACGAAGGTAATTTCATGACATTATGCATGCTTCTATGAAAAGATGAAGCCTTATGCAGCGTAGACAGCAACTGCGCTGCAAAGAGGCGCAGTTGCTGTCGAAATGAGCAGCATTTGCGACGTTGAAAACTGAAGCTGCCGATCAGATTTTCTCGCCGGCCTGGACCAGATCATCCATGACACTGCGGACAGCGGCTTCAGCGATGGCGATGATCTCGTCGACCTCCTCCCGGGTCGTAACGAGCGGCGGTGCAAAGCCCAGAATATCGCCATGCGGCATGGCGCGTGCTATGAGACCGCCGTTGCGCGCTGCCTTGGAAACGCGTGCACCCACAGTGAGTTGAGGGGCAAAACGCGTCTTTTTTTCCCGGTCAGCCACGAATTCGATAGCGCCCATCAGTCCCACTCCGCGCACCTCGCCGACGATCGGAAGCTGTGCGAACTTCGCCTTCAGTTGTTCCTGGAAATAGCTGCCAACGGCTCGTGCATTGCCTGGCAGGTCTTCCTTTTCGACGATGTCGAGCACGGCGTTTGCAGCCGCCGCTCCGATAGGATGGCCGGAATAGGTGTAGCCGTGGGAGAAGGCGCCGACGCGATCCGCGCCTTCTTCCATCACCTTGTAGACTTTCTCCCCGACGATAGCGCCGGAAAGCGGGAAATAGGCCGAGGTCAGGCCTTTAGCGACGGTGATCAGATCCGGCTCAATGCCATAATGCTGTGAACCAAACAAAGAACCCGTGCGGCCGAAGCCGGTAATAACCTCATCGGCAATCAACAGGATATCGTATTTTTTGAGAACCTCCTGAATGGCCGGCCAGTAACCTTCCGGCGGCGGTGTGATACCGCCCGTTCCGAGCACCGGCTCGGCGATGAATGCACCAATCGTGTCCGGTCCTTCGCGCAGAATAAGCGCGTCCAGCTCTTCCGCGCGCCGCCTCGAAAATTCCATCTCCGTCTCACCGGCTTCTGCGCCCCAATAGTGATGCGGAACGCCTGTATGCAGGATGCCGGCCCGTGGAAGGTCCATATGGTCGTGATAAAAACTCATGCCGGTCATTGAGCCGGAAACCACGCTGCAGCCGTGATATCCCCGTTCGCGGGAGATGATTTTCTTCTTTTGCGGCTTGCCGCGCAGATTGTTGTAATACCAAACGAGCTTGGCCTGTGTCTCGTTGGCGTCTGACCCTGACATGCCGTAGAAGACCTTGCTCATTTTCCCTGGTGCCATTCTGACGAGGCGATCGGAAAGGATGGCCAGCTCATCCGTCGTGTGGGCGGCATAGGAATGATAATAGGCAAGGCGGTAGGCCTGGCGTGAAATCGCCTCAGCCACCTCGGTACGTCCATAACCGACATTAACGCAATAAAGACCGGCGAAACCGTCGATCAACTGCTTGCCGTGCGCGTCCTGAATGCGGATGCCCTTGCCGGTTTCGACAATGGTGGGCTCGCCGAGTTTGCCGCTGGCAAAATCCTTGAGCTGCGTGAAAGGGTGCAAAACGGCGTTTCGATCCATTTCCGCAATATTCTTGACGTCGATTGTCATAGGCGAGTTCCTTTTCACGCAGCTAAGTTGCCGAAGCAGACATATTTGGGTTCGAGATATTCCATGAGACCATGACGCGAGCCCTCACGACCAAGGCCGGACTGTTTCCAGCCGCCGAAGGGAACGGGCGCGCCGGTAAATTTCGGCGTGTTGACGGCTACCATGCCATATTCCAGTTGATGCGTCAGACGCATCGCCCGGCCGAGATCGTTGGTGTAGAGATAGGCCGCAAGCCCCATCTCCGTCGAGTTGGCGCGTCGCACGACCTCCCGCTCGTCATCGAATGGCAAGATCGCGGCCACAGGACCGAAGGTCTCCTCCCGCGCGATCAGCATGTCGTCCGTGACATCGGCCAGCACGGTCGGGGTGACAAAATTGCCGCCGAGCGGACTGTCCTGCCCGCCGCAGATGAGCTGTGCACCGGCAGAGAGGGCCTGCGCGATTTGCTTGCGGCACTTTTCAGCGACGGAGGGGCGTGTCATCGGCCCTATATCGATGCCAGCCTCGAAACCGTGGCCGACCTTGAGTTCGGCACTTGCCTTGCCGAACTGACTGACGAAGCGGTCATAAATACCTCGCTGGACGTAAATCCGGTTGGCAGCGAGGCAGTCCTGCCCCGATGTTGCGAATTTCGCCCCGATGCAACCTTTTACGGCTTTGGAGACATCGGCGTCGTCGAACAGGATGAAGGGCGCGTGACCTCCAAGTTCCAGCGAGGCCCTCTTGATGGTCGCCGCCGATTGCGCCAGCAAAATACGACCGATTTCAGTCGAGCCGGTAAAGGAAAATGCGCGCACATCGGTGTGTTGCAACAGGCGATGCGCAAGTGGTGCGGCGTGACCAGTGATGACCTGGAATACGCCGGCGGGCATTTCAGCTTCCTCAGCGAGCTTTGCCAAAGCGAGCGCCGAGAGGGGTGTTTCAGGCGCCGGTTTGACGATCATTGTGCAGCCAGCGGCAAGCGCTGCGCCCGCTTTGCGGGTGATCATAGCAGAGGGAAAGTTCCACGGCGTGATGGCCACGGTGACGCCTAGCGGCTGCATCTGGACCGAGACACGGCTGTCGGGCAAATGGCTCGGTATCGTCTCGCCGTAGGCGCGCTCGCCTTCGCCGGCAAACCAATCAAGGAAATTGGCAGCGTAAGCAATTTCACCAAGCGATTCCGAGAGTGGTTTGCCCTGTTCGGCCGTCATTATGACGGCGAGATCATGCGCGTTGTTGCGCATCAACTTGCCCCATTCGCGCAAGATCTGCCCGCGTTCGGTTGGAAGTTTGTCGCGCCAATCTGGAAAGGCATTTTTCGCGGTACTGACGGCATCATCCGCATCCTCAAGCGAACATGCCGCCACACCGATGAGATCTTCTCCGGTCGCCGGATCAATGACACTGAGCGTTTCATCGCGAGCAGCCCAACTGCCATGGAGAAAAGCGCGTCGCTCGATCAAATCGGGCCGCCGCAGGTTTTTTAATGCAGTGCTTGCAATACTTCTCATATGGAGCTCCCGGTAGATTTACAGGGAGACTAATCAAGCGCATTGAGCGGTTGACTGCGTTAATTATATCGTTCAAGCCGGAATTTCGCTTATTTTAGGTTCCGTACGCAGGATTTGTGCATGAATACTCTCGATAGAGCGGACAAGGCGTTGCTTGAGGCCGTTCAAAAAAACAATCGCCTTACGTCGGAAGAGCTGGCGCAACTCGTCAATCTTTCACCGACCGCATGCCAGCGGCGCCTCAAACGTCTGCGCGAAGATGGCGTCATCGAAGCGGATGTCGCCATCGTGTCGCCGAAGGCCGTTGGGCGCGGCATTACCATGATCGTGCTCGTTTCACTGGAGCGCGAACGCGCCGATATTGTCGATCGCTTCAAGGCGGCCATCCGCGCGACCCGGGAAGTGATGATCGGATATTATGTGACGGGAGATGCCGACTTCATTCTGGTCATCACCGCCAAGGACATGGAGGACTATGAGGCCTTTACCCGGCGGTTCTTTTACGAAAACCACGATATCAAGGGCTTCAAGACCATGGTCGTCATGGACCGGGTAAAGGCCGGATTTTCCTTTCCGATCGAGGTTTGACGACTTGCGGTTCACAGATCTCGCCACTAGACGTCCGGGGTGGTTGAAAAGGCTGATGAGTGTTTCCTGAGACCTTTCTACCCATCCAGACCTCGCAGTTAACCCTTCGCCGTTTTGAGCCTACGGATTTCGACGCCTATGCCACGTATCACAGGCGCGGCGACGTCTATCGTTTCCTGTACGCCTCGCGGAAAAATTGACCCTGGTTGGGGCAGGTTAACACGCTGATCAATTTGCCGTTTCTTCGGCGTGGCGGGGGTCAGCCTCTCGCGCCATGGAGGGGTCAAATCCCACGCTGAAACACATTTCAGGCTGTTAAAGAGCGTAGCCGCTTGACCGTAACGGAGCGGCTTTCCTCGCTGGCGGAGGATATGCGCGATGGCTATCAACAAGGTTTCAGTGCCGGTCTCAGCAATCTGGCCAGCGTGGCCGGGCGAACCATGGTGCTGGAGCGAACGATGAAGGTGCCGCGAAACATCGTCTGGAAAGCCTGGATGAACAAAGAGGCGCTGCCACAATGGCGGGGTCCTGACGGCTTTTCCCGCCGCATGAAGAGCATTGACCGGCGGACCGGCGGCGCATGGGTCTTTGACATGATCGGCCCTGGCGGAACAGTCTTTCCGAACCATCATCGTTATGTCGAGGTCCGGTCCGAAGAGAGGATCGCCTATACGCTGCTATGGGGCGAAAACGGGCCACAACATGCCGATGCGTGGGCCTGAAGATCAGGATGGCACGACGAAAGTTGTGCTGGGCATGGTGTTCTGCACGGAAGCCGAGTTCCAGCGAGCGAAGGGTTTCGATGCCGTGGAACTGGGTCAGCAAACGCTGGCCAGGCTGGAGCGCTTTGACTCCTCAGCAGCGATCCTATCGCCTTGAAAAAGTTGTTCCGCGCTGTACACAGCAACTGGACCCGTTTGAGCCGCGCCAGGGAAGCTCGATAAAATCATCAGAACCAGTGCGGGGTGGCGGAGATCGTGGGAAAGCCACGCGAACGCCAAAACAAGCGGCTGCAATTAGAGGCGAGTTCCTTGATAAGGAAACGGCTTCCATCGGCTCAACGGGTTTTTGTCAACTGTGTATATGGGAGCACGTTTGCTGCGGCAGACAGTCTTTTTCTGTCGGTGATGGCATTCCAACGATGTAAACAGGAAACAAGTGCTCGGGATCGTTTTGAGGGCGGGCTGATTTCGGCGCTGCGGGATTGTTGAAAGCCTTGGCTCCTGCATGCGGTTTGGAGAAGCCAATTGCCGCCACCGGAGTCGTTGTCCTGCTTATTTCTCATCGGTGCATTCTAGGAGTTTGCTTCGGCCGGATCCAAAAAGGTTGCGGAATGGTCACACCCTTTCTTTCGACAGAAGGTTTTCCATAAATTGCAACCGCTAAAGTTGTTGCGATGACGTGTCGGGATGATATCTCTGCGTCAGGTTGAATCATTGAGGGGACGAGGGATGAAAAAGTTGGGGGCGATTTTGCTGATGGCTCTTCTGAGCGCATGTGCAAAGCCATCTGACGGACCGACCGCAGGCAATATCCGGTCTGCGACTTTACCGCGAACCAACGAGAAAATCCCCGTCATCGAGCTGGCTAACGCATCGGCAGCCACGGTTTCCGCCGCAAGCACACAGAACGCCTCCGGGCCCGGCCTTACCGCGCTTCGCAACACCGGTTACAACTCCCAGAGATTGCGGCGCGGCGACGTTATCGACATTACCGTGCTGGATACGGGAGAAGACGGACTTTTCTCCCCGACACAGAGCAAGACGCTTAATCTCGGCCGCTTTACAGTGGATCAGAGCGGCTCGGTGAATATTCCATTTGTTGGCAAACAGAGAGTTGTTGATTCCACACCGGAAGGGCTGCAATCGCAGGTCGTTGCCGGCCTCAAGGGGTCGGCCGTGAATCCGCAGGCCGTCGTTACTGTCGTTGATAAGCCGACGAGCGCCGTCATGCTCAGCGGCGCGGTGAAAAATCCCGGAAAGATCGTGCTCACCGCCCGGCAGGAGCGGGTGCTCGATGCGCTCAATCAAGCAGGTGGCCCTACTGTCGCTGCGGGCGCGGCCACGGTCACCGTCGTTCGCGGCTCGCAAAGGGCCAGCGTGCCTCTTGACCGCGTCATGCGGGAAGACCGTCAGAACATCCGCCTGTCACCGGATGATCAGATCATGATCGATGGCGACGCGGCGAGCTACACCGCACTCGGTGCCTTCAAGAGTGCCGGTGAATTCCAGTTTGAAGCCGGAAAGCTGACCCTTGCGCAGGCCGTCGGCCGCGCCGGTGGCTTGCTGGATGACCGCGCAGACGCGCGCAATGTCTATGTCTTCCGCAATGAGATTGTTCAGGTTCAAGCCGCAAGGATACCGGGCGCGAAAGGCCCGGTCGCGACGGCCACGACCATGCGGCCTGTGATATATCACGTCAACATGCGCGACGCTTCCAGCATCGCACTCATGCAGCTCTTCCAGATGCAGAAGGGCGATGTGCTCTATGCCAGCAACGCGCCGCTGGTGGATTCCGCCAAGCTGCTGACCGTGTTCCAGAAGAGTGTGCCGACTGCGGCGGCGCCGCTTCCCGGCGGCGGCAACTGACCAATGAGGCGTTACAGAAGCTGTAAAGCTTCCATTGCCGATTGTGGGCGCAAAGCGGGATCATAATGGCAACAGGCGTCCGCAAGATCTGCGAGGCATTGCGGTGATTGTGCCTTATCCGTCTCGATTAGCCGCCTGGCGAGCCTTCCCACGGCATATATATCCTGATCCGGCTTTGCAGGTGCGCCTTGCATTTGTTCCGGCGGCGAAAATTCAGTTGAGGCAGCAAAGCGCAGGCCCTGTCCGGCGTGTTTACGACCAATCTGCAGGGCGATGCCGAAGTCGCCCAGTCTTGCCGTTTCGAACTTACCATCCGACAGCAGAATATTGGCGGGCGTGACGTCGCAGTGCACATATCCAAATGCATGCACTGCACTCAGCGCTTGCAGCACGCGGCGAAGGATCACGATCGCCTCCGAGGCGGCAATCGGTTGCGCAGATATGATCGATGCCAGTGAGTGCGCAAACCACGGCTGCAACAGACCCGGCCGACCATCGGGTAACCGCAAAAGGGCGGACGTTTCCACAAGGCAGGGATGGCGCAGCGCGAGCCCGATCTCGGCCTCGTCCCATAAACGGTGCAGCAAAACGGTGTCGTCCCTGCGGGCAGGTGGCGCGGTTTTAAGCGCGTGCAGCGAGCCGAGATCGCGGTGGCGCAATTGGAGCAAAAGTGTCGTCTCGCTCTGGTAAGCTGTGAAATTCACGGCAAAGCTGTCCGCAATCCAGTCCGGTTTTTCGCCAGAAATATCTGGTAATTTTCGATCCAGCGCATTTCGGATCTGGTCGATCAGGTCTTGCTGCTCCTGATAGCTTCTTTGCCGCGTGCCCTCATGGCGGATGCTTCGCCAAAGGTCGGAAAAGCGTGCGGCTACCTCCGGATAGGCAAGTTCATTGTTCACGCCGGTTTCCAATCACAATAGCGCTTATATTCTCGCGGGCGTTTTCGATGAGAGCTTCCTGGACCAGGGCATTGGCGCAATCCTTGACCGGGGTGTTGAAGACGATCTCGGCGATGGCGCGGTCCCGGAGGATCTGCACCAGCGGGTAACTGCACAGCAGGACCCTGTCCTGCAAACCCCATTCCTCGAAAACGATGTCCGGCCGGAACTGCTGGGAAAGCCCGACACATTGCGAGAGTTGCTTTTTCATGCCGACAACGACGTGATCGCGCGAAAGCTGGTGCATGGTGCCGTTTTTCAGGAGATAGGCGCGCGCATCACCAGACCACAGGACGCTCAGCCTGCGCGAGATGATCGAAGCTATGACGACGCTGGCCATCGGCCTGACATCGGCACCGGTCGTCTGGCGGGAGAGGAGCAGGCTGTTGATGGTGCCAAGCCTTCCCCTGATCTGTTGCGCCATCATCTCCGGGTTTTCGGCATCTGGCGTTTCCGCAAGAATATTCGTGGCGAGACGGGCGGCCTCTGCAGCGCTGTGCGAATCACCTTGGCCATCCGCTATGGCGAAGAGGGAAGGTGTCTGGGAAACGAAAAGAGCATCCGCATTCAGGGAAAGCCGCGTTCCAGGGTGTGTGGCATAGCTGTAGGTCACAGATGACGGCTGTTCCGCTGCCGGCGCAGGCGCTGGCGCCACGGGCGGCATTTGCTGTTTTGTTTCCTCCTGCGCCGTTGCTGGAATTGGCGCTGGCGTTGAACGGTCCTCGCCGCCTTTGCCCGGCATGTCGCTAAAGAGGCGCACGAAATCGGAGGCTTTGGGTTTGCCGTCAAATTTGAGGCCGCGGGCACGACGGCTGACCGGGTCGATATACCACCAGAGGCTCGTCGGCATACGGCCGCGCACCATTTCCGGCACATCCTCCTCTTCCCGCGATTTTGGCAGACGTAGTTTTTTGATCGAAGTAATAAACCGGGAGATGTCGAAATCGCGGGTCATCGATGTCTCCGCCAGCGCCTCCGCGGCCATGAACCAGGTGTCGTCGAGATAGAGGCTTCGTGGATGTTCGCGGAAGCCATTGAGCTGCGCGATGATGGCGAGCGGATATTTGCGTCCCACCCGGTCAGCACTCGGCACCAGTACACCGACATAGGCGCAGTTTCCCCATATGCCGCGCTCAATGATGAAGCGTATGGGTGGCGACGAAGAGAATATTTCGGGCCATCGGCCCGTAAACATATCCGCACCGGCGTGCATGCCGGATCGCATCCAGCCGTCAAAGGTACCGATCAATTCCCGCTCGAGCCCATCGGAGATGAAATCGCCATGACTTGGGACCTTGCCGAAGAAACCGATGCGATCGCTTTCCGTCGTCGTTTGCGTAGACCTTGATGCCTGATCGGCCATCAGTTGCGATGACCCGCTGTCGGTGTCGTGCCTGCCTTCATTCTAATCCTCTCCTTTGAAACTCACCATTCCGTTCCGTCCCTAGAACTGCGCGGGGCAGGCGAAGCTGGCAATTGCATCCAGCTTGAACGGATTGAGAACCGAGCCGAACTGAATATCGAATTCGGCAGCCTGTCCGCCATTCTCAAACCGCACCCGCAGCAGATCACCCGACTGGTTCTCGATATCGGCACCGTCGAACAGGCGGAAGGGCGACCAGTCCCCATTTTCGGTTTTGGCCTGCTGCCAGCCGCCGGGCTGGAAGGCGATGCGTGACAGGCTTGCCGTGTTTTCGCGCGAAGGCCAGGTGATCGATTTCGCCTGGATCGGACCATGATAATAAACGACCCGCTCGCCCTCGATCTCCAGCATCACCGCGCTGGAGGCATTGGTGAGGGAGACGGGTTTGACATTGATCGAAACCGCCGGCGTCTCGCTACCATTCGGGAAAAAGGCGCGCGAAATCTTGTCGGCATTTTCGAACTGGGCGACGGCGCTGCTGGGAAGGCCGGCCGCGCCAAAGGTACCCTTCCAGCTCCATGGGGTCGTCGTCTTGTCGACAAACGGTTCCATGCGCTGTTTGAAGAAGGTCTGGAAAACCCCTGCCGGCCCGAAGAGACGCGTGAAATCCGCAATGGCGACATCGCGCGCGGAGGTCCGGTCGAAGGGATAACGACCGGTGACGATCGAAGAGCACAGGGAGGCTGAATCTGATGTCCAGAGTTCGGCGATGCGGCTGCGAGCGGACTTCACTGCGAGCGAGCCGACATCCGCCGCCACGCCTGCCACCCAGACGTCGAGCGGTGCCGGCAATTCGCGGGCCTGCTGCAGCAGGTCCTGATTGGCCTTGGTGAGCTGGCTGTCCACGTCGAACACCTTGGCGACTTCATCGGAGGTTGTTGCCGAGCGGGCAAGCTGTTCGTTCAGCAGCTTGAAATGCGCGAGCAACTGTTCCGACGGCGAACCGCCGGTCTTGTCGCCATTGGCCTGCTCGCCCGTTGTGGCTGCGCCTTTTGTCGCCAGCATGTCGCGCAGTCTCGCATAGGGATCGGACGCATTCACCGAGGCCACCATAACGGCTGTGGTTGCGTCGCCTTCCGCAGTGGAGGCGAGGGTGGCGGGGTTTGCTCCGGGGCGGAGATCGGTCGCCTCCGAGATCGATCTGGCGGCCTCCATCACTATATTGCGCTCATTGGCGAGCGCACGAGTGGTTTCCACTGCGTCGCCGAGGGTCTGGGACGGTTTGACCCGAAGGTCGGCCAGCATATCAGCCCATTTTTTCTCAAACCGGTCGAAATAGATTTGCAGCGCGGCCTGCGCCACCTGCTCCACGGTCGCGCCCTTGATGGCATCATCAGAACCGCGCACCCAGCCTTCGGAAAGCGCGATGCGGGCGGCATGAGCGACTTGCGGAATGACGACACGGTGATATCCATCGGCAGTGAAGAGGCCCTCTATGCCCTCCGCCATAGGCGCTTTGCTGCGACGCTCGAAAGCCCGCTCCCCCAGTGGACCGAAAGCCGCCGCGGGTGTCCATTCCATCAATTCGCGCACCTGCGGAAGACCGGCGAGAATATCGTAGGCGCGTGTGCTAATCGCTTGATCGCGGATCGTTTCGCGGGCGGTAGCGATGAGCCGCGCATCGAGCTCGATCGGTGCAAGCACGCCGTTGGCCAGCGCCTTTGCGTGCTGGTCCAGCGCTTCTCGCACCGCAGCCCTTCCATCACCAGGGTAAAGCGATGCGAACATCTGATGCGTCTGCACGGTCAGGAAATCGCGGTCCAGTGCACCCATCCCGCCCAGCATTCCATAGAGTTTCAGCGAATTGAACGTGCGGGTGACATCCTTCTCGTCCTTAAGCTGCTTTTGCAGCTGCACGATCATGCGCGGCAGCAGCAGGGCGTTTAGCGCGCGCTGATAGGCATCACGCTGGCGCCCGGCAATCTTTTCTTCCTGATCGAGACCGAAGCCGACATTCCACATGCGTTCGCGGGCAAAGCCGGAATTGGCATCGCGCAGATTGTCGAGCGCGGGGAGGATGCGCAGGAAATCCGCATCTGCGACGTCTCGTACGGGAATTCCCTGAACGAGCTGCTCATAAGCGCCAAGTTTGCGATCCGCTTCGGCGAGCGCCTGTGTATTGGCGAAATAGGTGAAAATCCAGCCAGTAAAGACAATGGCGACCGCCGCGGCGGATGCGCCATAGGCAATGCGGCGCACCAGCAATTGCCGCCCGGAAAGGCGTTTGTCGCGCATCACCAATGCGGCTTCGGGAAAGATGACATCCTTAAACAGCCGCGAGAGGAAGTAGCTCCGGCGGGTTTTGGGGGCTGCGGGAGATCTTTCCGTTTCCGGCTGCGTTCCCGACGCTAAATAAACGCCGCGCAGAAGCGGGGGCTCAATGAGAGGCGAACTTGCGCAAAGCTCGGCAAGCGCTTCATGCAGGCGGTCCTTCAGACGCGCCAGCTCGGCCGGAAAACGGAAGATACGTCCGCGTATCTCCGCATTCTGTTCCTGCTGCAGGCGTTCGATCAGCATGGCATCGACCCGCTGCTGCAGAAGTTCGAATTCTTCCGTCAGGCGCTGCGGCAGGTACTCGGCGGAGTAGCTCTCATCCAGCTTAAAGGTTGTGCCCCAAACCTGCTGACGGTCGGTCTTGTTGAAACCGTCGAAAAACTCCACGAAACCATGCAGCAGGTCGGCCTTCGTCAGAATGATATAGACCGGGACCCGAGCGCGCAAATATTCGTCGAGTTCCGAAAGCCGCTGACGGATGGAGCGCAGTTCCTGCCGCTGTTCTTCGGGATCACGGTTGAGCAGATCGGGGATGGATAGGGTAACCAATGCGCCGTTGATCGGCTGCGAACGGCGATATCGCCTCAGGAGGCTGAGAAAACCTTCCCAGCCGGCCTTTGAGGATCCGTCGAGATCGTCCTGCGTGGTATAGCGGCCGGCGGTGTCTATCAGGATCGCCTCATCGGCGAACCACCAGTTGCAGTTGCGCGTGCCGCCAATGCCCTTCACCGCATTTTCGCCGAGCGCATCGCCAAGCGGAAATTGCAGGCCGGAATTGGTGAGTGCCGTCGTCTTGCCGGAACCGGGGGCGCCGAAGATCACATACCAGGGCAGGTCGTAAATATAACCGAAGCGCTTTTTCGTGACGCGTCGCAAGAGAGCGAGCGCTTCCTTCAGGCGTGTCTGGATTTCGCCGATTTCCGCCTGCCGATTGGCCAGCGCCTCGCGCTCGATACTGTCGACGAGTTCCTTGTCCTGCTTGCGTCCGCGGTAGATCGTGACGACGATGTAGACCAGCCAGATGGCGACGATGATGCCGATGGCGATGAGCCGGGCCTGCACCGTTCCAAGCGGCTTGAAATCGCCGAGCGCAATCAGATAGCCGTAGAACCAGATGACGACGCAGAGCGCTATCACCCATAAAAGCGACAGGAAACGTCGTCCGACGAGGGCCGCATAGCTCTCGACATAGGAGCGGATCGTATAAAAATAGCTCAATGGATTCATGGCTGGGTCTCTCCCGGCTGCTGTCCCGGACTGTTCTGTATGGGCGGCGAGAGAATGCCGGCATCGCTCAGTTTTTCATCGGGATTGGTCAGGACCATGATTTCTGTTCTGCGGTTTATCTGACGGCCTTCTTCCGTCTTGTTGTCGGCGATCGGGTCGCTGTCGGCCCGGCCTTCGGTCAGGATTGCCTCAGGACCGGTGAATTGGGAAAGAATGTCTCCAACGGCCTTGGCGCGCGCCTCGGAAAGGTGCCAGTTCGATGGAAACTCCACCGTCTTGATCGGCACGGTGTCGGTATAACCGATGACCACCGCACGAAATTTCTCAGCCGCAAGCGCGCCGCCGATACGCTGGATGAGATCGCGGAACTGCGGGCTGACATCGGCGCTGCCTGTCGTGAACAGGCCCGAATTGTTGATGCGAACCCGCAGCCGCCCGTTCACATCCGCAAGGGTCACGAGCTTCCTGTCGACTTCTGGCTGCAGGAAGGCCATCAGCTTTTCAAGCCGGGAGGGTTGTCTCGGCTCCACGATTTTGGGTGGATCAACGACGCGGGGAGTTTCCACTCTAGTTGGCGGCGGCGTTGGTGCGGGAGGGCTTGCGATCAACACGCTCGGTGTTTCGTTCGGCGGCAGATGAGCAAGTCTTTCGAAGGTGACATCGGATGCGCTGTTGAGCGACAGCGTGAAGAAGAGATAACCGAGCGCGAAGGCGAGCGCCATCAGCGACAGCATGGTCCAGAGCGCCGCCATCGCGCGCAATGGCGTATGTCGGGCATCGACACCTTTCCAATGCGGAGAAAGCTCCCGTTCGAAGGCGCCATATTGGCCGATCAGCGTTTTGTAGAGGCTGTCGCGGATGCGTGAAAGCTCGAGCGCTCCTTTCGGTGAAACGCGGGTTCGTCCCTCGAAAGCCAGCGACAAGCACAGATAGATCAGAAGCAGCAGATCCTTGTTGGCGCCGGGCGACTGGTGGAAATGGTCGAGAATGTCGAAAACCCGGTCGCCGCCAGTGACGTCATTGTGGAACGTGGAAACGAGCCCGGAGCGCGCCCAGCCTGCCCGCACACCCCAAGGCTTGCTGAGAACGACGTCATCGACCGTCGCGCAGACGACATAATGCGCAGCCCTTGCCCGCTCGGGGCTAATGCGGGCGGAGGCGAGGTCGCGTTCATAGCGTGTAATTGCTTCAACGCAGGCGCGGCGAAGCTGGTCGGGATCCGGCTCGGCATCGCTGAAGCGCAGCAGATGTGCGAGGTTGAGAAGGGGAGCTGCCGATTGCACAAGTGTCGGAACCTCCTCGCCGCCGAAGTGGAAACCGGTCAGCAGCTGTTCGACCGGCATGGCAGTCGCCTTTGCCCTGCTGGGGCCTGCCGGCTCGTCGGTCTCGACGATGTCCTCCAGGATTGCCGCCATGTTGCGGGCGTTCTGGTTGCGCCGGCGACTTTCCTCGGTGATCTCGACCACCGTTGGCAAGTCTTGCCAGGAAGAGGGGTTTTCCGTGCTCATTCGCGTAATGCCCACATTTCCATTTCAAGCCCGGGAAATTCTCCCGCCAGATGCAGGGCAATCGCCCCTGAAGTATCGAGCTGTTTCCAGAGCGGCGACTGCGTGTCGATCTCGAAATAAACGGTGCCGGATCGATAGGGTAGTTGCCGCGGCAGAACCGGCAGGGACCTCACGGGAATACCCGGCAGTGCCACATTAACCAGTTCGGAAATCCGTTCCACCGGACCGACCTTGATCTGTGCCGGCAGGCGGCGGCGAATATCCTCGGCAGCCATATCCGCCCGCACGGCAAGCACGAAGCCGGCGTCGCGCAGAAGCGTGCGGTCGTGGATAGTGCCGACGCGGACGCCATGACGGCGTTCCACCAGTTCGATTGCGACGGCCGCCTGTTCTAGAACCGCAGACAGCGAGGTACGCAGATCATCAAACACAGCGCCGAAGGTGGCTTTCAGATCGTCGTGTCGATAGGGCGGGAAATCTGTCGCCCGCTTTCTATCCGTGGTGAAGGTGGCGAGCTCGCCGGCAAGCTGGATGCAGTCTTCGTAAAAGCGGATGGGATGAAAACGCGTAGCGTTGGCACAGCGATGCGCCAGTAGCGGATCGGCCCGGTTCAGGATCTGCAGCAGGAAATAATCGCCCACTTCCGCCGTTCCACGGATCGTCGGGTCACCGATGCGTTCGGCGATCGCCTGGGCGCGGTGGCGCACAATCCCCAGAAGCTCCGTCAGCAATTCGTTGAGACGGGGCGCAGCCGCGCAGCTGAGGCTTGGCGGGATGAAATCAGGATCAAGAATGACCGCACGGTCGGAGCGGACTTCGATCACCCGCGCCAGCCCGATGAGGTCATAACCTGAAAGATCGTCACCGGTCTTGAGGAACTTCAGGCTCAGGCGGCCGACATCAATCGGGGCCACGAAATCCGTCTCTATATTGGTATCGGAGACTTCATAGGTGGATGCGGTGAAACGCACATTGTTGGTGTCATTGTGGCCGCTGGCGGACATGTCGGCCTTGCCCGGTTGCCGAGCCGGCAGGGCAAGATAAATGATGGCATTCTTGACGCTTTCATCGAGATCGAGCGGCGGCGGCAGGTCGGAATCTTCAGGCGCCTCGAAGGGCGTTCCATCTGGAAGAATGCCGCGCAGGTTCGACAGAGCGAATTGCCCTATCGACAAGGCGCTGCGATCGACCCCGATCTCAACGATCCCCCACGGATAGGGCGAAAGGTTGCGTGTGGTGTTGCGCACCAGGCGTTCGGTCCAACGGTCGGACTGCTGAAAATGCTGGACGCGAAGAAACATGCCCTCGCTCCAGGCTACACGGTTCTCATGTCTCATCGTGGTCATTTACCCCCTTGGCATCGGCTGTGGCCGCGTCAGTCTGCCGTACCGGCGCGGCTTCACCACGCGCTGCGCGCTGCAGGAACTGCCTGACCGGCAATGGACGGCCGTTTTCTTCGAATTGCTTTTTGTAGGCGGACCAATAGTCTGTTTTGGTGATTAGCCCCTGCCAGTCCCGGCGGCCGATCTTTGCCCGGAAATCGCTGCCGGCGTCGACAGACGCCTCGATAAGCCTCGGCTCGAGCCTTTGCGTGCAACCATGGATCAGGGTTTCAAGCGCGTAGGCAAGTTGCCGCTGCTGGCGGATGAGCCTTTCCATCCGCTCGCTCAAGGAGGCTGACGAACCTTGGCCAGCGCGCTCGCTCTCGAGTTCGAGAACGGCCAGACAATCGGCGCTTTCCTGCTCCAGCGTAGTCAGAAGATCGCCAATCTCCTGCGCGGTAGAAACGCCTGCAGCCGGTGCGTTCTCCGCTCGTAAGTCTTCTTCCGTCTCCGGGAAAACACTGTCGAAATCTTCGCCACCGGCGGCCGAAACCGGACGAGAGATCATTACGGGCGTGTTTAGCGCGTCGGTATGTTCGTGCTCGCTGCTTGCAACCGGCTCCTCATCCCAGTTATCAGGAAGAATGGCACTTATTCCATACGCCGCGGGCGGTTCGCTCCAGCCGATCTCGACATTTCGCGAAATGGATTTCGCCTTCCGTTTGGCGCCCTCGCGCCATGTTTCGGACCAGTCGTCGACAGAGGCAGTGTTGCCCATTATGCCGCCGGCCGAACGGCCGTTCGGGGCGATGTCCGCAAGGATCGCCGAAATGGTCAGCGGCTCGTCGCTCATTCGCAGGGATGCGTCGGGGTCGGAAAAATCCAGTTCGGCATCGCCGCTGATGGCGACCTGAAAAACCTGCCCGCCAATGTTGATTTGCGAACCGTCGCGGAGACGTGCGCTTTCGCCTTCGAGCAGCAGGCGGCCATCGACCAGCGTGCCATTCGCGCTCTGGTCCATTATCGTGAAGCCTTCGCCATCGCGGTTGAGTGTACAGTGCAGCTTGGACACGCGCCGTTCATTGTCGTCGATCTGCCAGTCGCATTCCCGCGAACGGCCAATGACGCGGCGGCCGCGCTCGAAGGTCCACTGACTGGCTCTTGCTGGTCCGATATTGCGTGTGTCCTTGAGTGCAAGCTTCATATCCATGCCCTCACGCGGAAATCGCCGAGCCTTCCCGCTCGGTCACCACAGCGTCAGCGCTGTCTTGTTGGGCGGGTGCCACGCGAGCCCAGCTGTTCCAGCCGAGACGGGCGGGAGCATCGGACTGGCCGAGGCGGCAAAACGGAATGTCCTCCTTTTTCAGGATCACCTGCACATCGAAACGCAATGCGCTTCCGACGAACAGGCGTGTCAGAGAAAATATTTCCGCAAGCCGTTTCGAACCGGGCGTGAGGGCCAGGTAATCCGCATAGGCGACAGGACCGATCACGACCCGGAAGCCGCCGCTCATATCTTCGACAGCGCTTCCCGCTGTGGTGTTCTGTCCGAGCCTCAGTCCTGATGCCTGCCCCAGCTGGCTTTGTTCGTGAAGCGGCAAAGCCACCCAACGCCGGCGAAACTGTTCGATATGGACCGGAAGTCCCGTGAATTCGCAAAGCATTGATGTCAGGGCCGAAACATTGCGGTTGCGGCCGGCCAGAAGACCGCTGAAACGCAGGAGCGCGTCTTCGCTCACGCCTGCTTTCTCGACCAGACCGGCAGTGCGGAACCCGATGAGGGCGAGCAGTGTTTTGCGGAAACCGTTGTCCCTCTGATCGGCCGACCAGCGCAAACCCCTTGCAAGACGGTATTTTTCCGTCGCGGATACAAACAGTTCGCTGAACCTTGCCGCAAAAAGGTTGAAGAAGCTGGCCAGCGCGCCCGAACGATTGCGTTCTTCCCGTTGCAGCAGTTCGCCGTAGGTCGGCGGTAGCGAACCAAGCGGGCCGACGATGGGCGCGAAAGCTGATTTCAGTTCGGCATGACCGCGCTTTCGGCTGAAACCGCTGACTGCAAGCGGTGTCGGCTGTATTCCGCCATGAGCACCGATGACGACCGCGTCATCCGGCGAAACGAACTGGGCGACGCGAAACGCGGTTGCAGGGTCAAAGCGGCCGGGATCGTCGCTGAGAAGCGCCGCCTGTCGGTCTTTGATGGTTGGCGTCTGCTGTAACATACCCGTCTCCTAAAGCAGCGGCCGGTCGGCCGCGCGGGCTGGCCAGCGGGCAATCGGTTTGGATTGGCCGCGCATCGTCGCCGTCAGTCGCGTGAAACTGTTGATCGAGGTGTAGAGCCCGAAGAAATGGTTGAGGACGCCGGCGAAAACAAATGCGGCAGGTCGCGCGATCAGTGCCGGGTCAAACTCCACCGTGATATCTGTTCCCGGTACCATTGCCGAGCCAATCCGGGCATGAGAATTCTGCGCCTCGACATTGCTGATCGCCTCCACGATCTGTCGGGTTTCCGGGCTGTCCCTGAAGGAATAAAGCGAGAGAATGTCCTTCAGCGGCGCGCCGCCGTTGTCGGTGAGCGAGAGATGGTTGAGGAGAAGATGTGAGATCAGCCGCCACTCGCGTGCCGAACGCTCGTTGACGCGGATCGCCTCCGTCGGCGGCATCAGCGCATGGATGGATTTCACCGCCTCGTTGCCGGTAGAAAGCTGCAGGAATGGGTGCCCGCCGCCAAAGGGAAGCTGGCTTGGCAGTTCGCGGTTGAGGCAAAGTGTATCAATGCTTGCCACCATGTCGAGCGGCCCAAGCGGGCCGCGCTTCTGATCCACGAAGGCGATGTCCGTATCGGAAGAGCCGTCATCATCGAACCGGCGCTGTATCTGCCAGTAAACGTTTGCGCCATTATTGCGCTGTGTGCGACCAAAAAACGGAGACGTCTTCTCGGTCTGTCCGGAACGGCTGGTCAGTTGGACGTTTTCAACGGCATAGATCTCGCGCGTCCGCTGCCGCCGTGCATCCGGCAGCAGCCTGTATTCCGTCCGCGTACCATCAAGACTGAGCGGTTCGCAGCTTTGTTTGAACAGGTTGATCACCGGTGAGGCGTTCAACACAAAATCTCTGACCGACACCATGCGCTCAAGCCGCGTGTCGGCCGCATCCAGATAGATGTATAGCTCGCAGTCGCCGCCGCCCCATTTCTGCAGGCCGTCAATGTCGAGAAACAGAAATTTCTGCGGCAGCGCGAAGAATTCGGTGAGAAGCCGGTATCCATCAAAACTGTTGGCTGGATATGGCAGCATGGCTTTATCGCGAGAGTACCCGGACGGCGTAAGATTTCCGGCGGGCAGGAAAACGGCTTCCTTGTCCTCGGCGTGACGCGCAAGCGCCATGCCGACGCAATGGTTGGTCAAAAGCTCGTAAATCGCTGTCGCCTGCTGCCATGCGGCGGACAGGAAAATCTGGAGTTTCGTCAGTCCCATTTCCGGGAAAGTACCGCTGCGCGGGGCCGTGCTGCGTAGCGAAAGCCTCAAACAGCTGGCCGTGCCGGCAAAGGACGCCGAAAAAGGGGCATCGATCGGCTGACCGGTGAGTGTGGCAGCTGCGATCTCCAGTGGAAGGATCTCGACGTCCTGCGTGGTGCGGAAACGGCAGCTTTCGCCGCCAACCGGTTCGGCGAGAATTTCGCTGTGGCGGGGAAGCGTCTGCACGGTTGCCAGCGCCGGGCTCGGAGCGAATTGCACGACGCTCATCGAAGGGATCGGGGCAAGATAATGCGGATAGAGCGTTTCCAGCAGACTGTCCGACAGTTCGGGGAATTCGTCATCCAGCTTCTGGCGCACCCGGGCGGCGGAATAGGCGAAACTCTGGATCAGACGCTCGACATGCGGATCGTCGGCAACGTCGCCCGTCATCCGCAGCCTGCCGGCGATCTTTGGAAACGCCGCCGCGAAACGAGATGCGCGCTTTCGCAGCGCAAAAAGCTCGTCATTGTACTTTTCGAGGAAGCCTTCAGCCATTCGTCGCCTCCACCAGGAATTGCTGCGTGGAAGGATCGATCCGGGATTCAAAGCTGATCGGCGGCATGCCTTCCTGTAGGCGGAAGCTTGCCTGTATGCGCATGCGAAGCGCCCGGTCACCATCCGTGCGGTTTTTCAGGATCGTCACATGCACGTCGGCAAGGCGTGTTTCGAACAGGGAAATCCGCCGCTCGATGCTGCGAGCGAGTCGCGCCTTGGAGGCATCCGTCACCAGATTGGCCGAAAGAATGCCGTCCACGCCGTAGCTTACGAGGGCATCGGACAGTTCCTTCAACGCAGCCGGCGGGCCGGCCGGGTTGCGGCGAGTATTGAGCAATGCCTCGAGGTCGCGGCGGATCACCTCGCGCATCTCGCGGGCCTGATCCTTCAGGCTGACGAGCATATCCGTTTCCGCATCCGGCGCGTCATCGAGCAGCCGGTCCAGAACCGAGCGCGATAGCGTCCTTTGCCGTGCGCGATATTGCTCCAGCGGATCAACCACGGGCGATCTGCCTTTCTTCGTCGGACAGGGCGGAAAGCGCGCCGATTTCGTGGAACGGCACAACATCGTCGCCAATCAGCAGGCAGCGTTGGCCGAGACCGGTTATCAGTGGTTCACCCTCACTCCAGTGCGTTTCTCGACCGAGAAGGAGGCCGACATCGTCACCCGCACCGTGATAGATCGCAGGAAGCAGTACGGATGCGACTGCCCCGTCGCGCAACGTCAGTTCGGCGCCGCGAAAGGCGAGGTCGCGCGGGCGGCTCATGGGGTCGATGCTGAGGCTCTCGATGCGTCCGTAATCGATCCAGAGATAACGTCCGCCGTTGGTCAGGACTTCCAGCGCATGCGGAACCCGATCGTCCAGATCGCGGATGTCGCCGGCGCTCTTGCCGTCGTGGCCGATTGGCACATTGCCGCGTTTTTCGTCGAGTTCATTCAACGCGTCTTTCGCGCCCTCGACATCGCCGCTCCGCTCGGCAATGTTCGCCCGGATGGCCAATTGGTCAAGTTCGGAGGGGCCGCCGGGGAAATCCGGTACGGCGCCGCTTTCAAACCACGCATTGCGTGCGGCCATGGCGCGCAGCTGGTGGCGGAAGAGGGAAAAACCGACGCTGTCCTGCGGTGAGAATGTTGCGGCCAGATTGCATTGCGCATCGGCCTTTTCATAGTCGCCGGCGAGGACGAGCAGATCGATGTAGAAATGGCGGCCATCCTTGTCGGTCGGCCTGGTTTTCACATGGTCCCGCGCGAGCCCGATTGCGTCTTGCAGCTGGTTGTCGTCCAGGAGGCGGGAAATTTCGTCGCGCAGCGTCATGCGGATATCCTTTGCGGCTCGGCCGAAGGCCGGGATGCGGCGGTGGCCGGCATCATGGTTTCGGCAATGAGGTGGAAGCTCGTGGAGACGTCATCGAGCTGGAAATGCGGCTGAAGGCGGACGGTACATGAGAATGTTCCGGGCTTGCCGGGAACCTCGAAGACATTGATCCCTGCAGAGCGCAGCGGATAGCGCGTGCGCAACGCCGCCTCCGCATCGTCGTTGCCGAGCGTATAGGAGGAAAGCCAGCTTTCCAGTTTACGCTCGATGGTCGTGGCATCGCTGAGCTGGCCGATGTCATCGCGCATGATGACCTTGAGGTAATGCGAGAACCGGGAGGCACACAGCACATATTGCAGCATGGCAGCGAGGCGGGCGTTCTGCCTCGCCGCTTCGGTGGAGTAATGGCCGGGTGCATGCAGGGATTGGTTGGCGTTGAAGATCGCCATGCCGGAAAGATAGGTTGTGGAGACGGGTACGATGCCCAGATCGGAAAATTGCTGTTCCTGCCCAGTCGTCAGTTGCACTTCCACGGGCGGCTGGGCGGACAGGCCGTTACTCTCGATGCCGAGATCAAGCGGTGGCAATTGTCGGGCAGAGAGCATGCCGCCATCCAGGGCGTCCTGTGTCACACCGCGCAGATCCGCAAACCAGCCGGAATCGACGAAATTGCGCACCACAACCGTTGCGAAGGCAAAGGCGGCGTTGCCCCACAGCAGGGTCTCGCCGCTTTCCGCCACATGCTCGCGGAATGGAAATCCGTCATCCCGCCCGCGCGCATAGGGCCTGTAGGGAGAACGTAGCAAAACGCGCGGTGCGACAAGGCCTACGAAGCGTGAATCGTCGCGTGCGCGAAGCGCATTCCACCGCAGCCGCGATTTCTCCTGTTTCAGCCAGGAAAAGTCATATACCCGGCTGAGCTCCGAAAAGTCCTGCAGCCCAACGGTGGAGGGCGAAGCCGCCGCTACGAAAGGGCAGAAGGCGGCCGCAGCCACCATGCCGATCTGTGACAGCGTTGTGATGGAATCGGCACCATCAAGATCATCAGGGGAAAAGGCGTAGTCACCGATCAGAAGGCCGACCGGTTCGCCGCCCGGCATGCCAAATTCGCGGTTATAGACGACCTCGAAAAGATGGCTCTGGTCGAAGTCGGTGGCGCGTTCCGTGTTGCGGGCAAGGTCGCGCCAGCTGGCGTTCAGCAGTTTCACCTTCACGTCGGTGCTGCGGCCCGCCTCGCGCACGACCATGGCAAGCCCGCGCCATCTCGCCTCCATCGCCTGAAAATCGGGATGGTGGAGAATAGCGTTCACCTGGCCGGTCAGCGCATCGTCGATGAGGGCGATGAGCTGGTCGGCGAAAATACGGGCGTCCGTGAAGGACTGATGCGCCATGAGTGTGCTCCGGATGATGAACGGGGCCGGGGTGGCTGAGCACCCCGCACCAGGCTCAGTTCTTCGACGGAATACGGGCGACCATGCGCAGCGAGGTCGTCAGTTCTTCCATCTGCAACCAGGGCCGCATCCATGCGACCGCATTGTAGGCGCCGGGTTTGCCGGGCACTTCCTGCACGGTCACCTTGGCATCGCGCAGCGGATATTTGGCGCGGCTTTCCTCACCCGCCTCGTCATTGGCGTTGACGTAGTTGGCGATCCAGCGATTGAGCCAGACTTCGCAATCGGACGCTTCCATGAAGGAGCCGATCTTGTCGCGCCCCATGACCTTGAGATAATGCGCGAAACGCGACGTGGCCATGATGTAGGGCAGACGTGCCGAAACGGCGGCGTTGGCCGTTGCTTCCGGCTTGTCGTAGAGCTTCGGCTTGTGCGCGGTCTGGGCGCCGAAGAACACCGCATAGTCCGTGTTCTTATAGTGGCACAGCGGCAGAAAGCCGAGTTTGCCGAGTTCGGCGTCGCGGCGGTCGGTAATGCCGACTTCGGTCGGGCATTTCAGATCCAGGTCGCCGTCATCGCTGGAGAAGACATGCATGGGCAGGTTTTCCACCTTGCCGCCGTTTTCAGCCCCTCGGATAGCCGTACACCAGCCGCTTTTTGCGAAGGCATCGGTCAGCTTGGTGCCCATCACGTATGCGGCGTTCATCCAGCAATATTCGTCATGCTCAAGGTCACCATTCACCGCACCCTTGGTTTCGTCATAGGCGAAGTCATCGATCGGGTTGGTTTTCGGGCCGTAGGGCATACGCGCCAGCACACGCGGAAGAGCAAGCGTGACGAAACGGGAATCGTCACTTTCGCGGAAGCTGCGCCACTTGGCATATTCGACCGTGTCGAAAATCTTTTCCAGATCGCGCGGACGGGCGAGATCGCGATAGTCCTCGAAACCGAACATGTGCGGGCTGGCAGCAGAGATGAATGGCGCGAAGGCTGCCGCCGCGATCGATGAGACGCCTTGCAGCAGCTGGACGTCATCGAAGGAATTGTCGAATTCGTAATCGCCGATAATGGCGCCGAGCGGTTCGCCGCCGGGGGTGCCGAATTCGTCTTCATAGATCGCCTTGAAGAGGCGGGACTGATCGAATTCGACGGCTTTTTCGAGATCGCGCGCCAGTTCACGCTTGCCGGCATTCATGACGCGGATCTTGAGGTTGACGCTCGTTTCGGAGTTCTTGACGAGATAGTTCAACCCGCGCCAGGTGCCCTCAAGCTTGGCGAATTCGGGCGCCTGCATGATAGCGGCGAGCTGTTCGGAAATCGTGCGGTCCAGCTCCGCGATCGCGTGGTTAAGGGTGACGGTGAGGTTGCGATCATATTTTACCGTCCCCTTCAGTGCTTGATCGGTCAGCGTACGCAGGAGGTTCTGCGCGCGGTCCGGTTCGGTTTGACGGGTAGCGGCAACCACCTTGGACAGCAGTCCCTGATCTTCGGCGGTCGTTGCCTGTGCTTCATTTTTCAGCAGGCTCTCAGCGCTCATGTTTCAGTCCTTCCACATGCGGCTTTGAAAATGCCGCTTGAACAGTTAGAAGCCCCAAGCGGGGCCGTTCGAGGAGATTTTCCTCCACACAGGCGATTATTCGTTCGCGCCGTTCTTTTCCTTGAGTTCGGAAACCAGCGTTGCGAGGTCGGTCTTGTTTTGCAGAATATCCTCCAGCATCCGCTCCAGATCTTCCGAACGGTCGGCCTTGGAAAGAAGGTCGCGCAGTTCGTTGCGGGCATCCAAAAGCGCCTTGAGCGCCGGAACCTGCTGCACGACAGCGCCGGGTTCGAAATCATCCATACTTTCGAACTTCAGGTTGACCTGCATGTCCGTGCCATCCTTTTGCAGCGTATTGGCAACGGAAATATTGAGGCCGGGCGTCATGCGCCGCATGACTTCGTCGAAATTGTCGCGGTCGATCTGAACGAATTTACGCTCCCCGAACGGCTTGAGCGGCTGGGTGGGATTGCCGGAGAAATCACCGAGCACACCGACCACGAAAGGCAGTTCCTTGACTACCATCGCGCCTTCGGTTTCGACTTCGTATTTGATGTGAACGCGTGGTTTGCGAACACGCTCCAGCTTCTCATGTACACTTGCCATTTCAACCTCCTTGGTGCCCCTTGGCACAGACGACTGTTACGGAGCGGCGTCGCGCTCCGCGCTTTCTATTTTCCGTTGCTCTCTCCGCTTGGCTTGATGCCGGCGGCGGTTAAGACTGCGTTGCGAACCTGGGCTTCCGGCAAAAGCTCGGCCAGCAGTTCCGAAAAATCCATGCGTCCCCTGCGCACCAGTGTCTCTATGGCAAGGGAGATCGGTGAATGCGGCTCGGTACGGCGGAAGTAACGCGCAACCGAGAGAAGAGTTTCAAATGCTTCGTCGCGCGATAATATGCCTTCCGGTGCGGTCACGGCGGGCCGCGCGGCCGCCGGCCCGCTCTCGTCTGAACCGCTGATGCCCACAGGTTCCTGTTCGACGGATGCCGGCTCCTGGTCACGCCCGCCGAGCGAGCGAATTGCAGACGCTGCTTCGACCAGCGTGTTACGGATATGGGAACTCGGTGGTGCGGATTGCCCGCAGCGCTCGGCAAGGATGGCCATGATGGCATCAAACGAGGAGAGGCACGCAGTCACCTCTGCCAACTGGGATGACATGGCGGCAACGCCAGTTTCAGACGCAAGCCGATATAGCTCTTCGCGACGTTTGCTCTCATTTGGGCGCTGCGCGAGTTGAAAGTCCCATAGGCTGTGTTCGCCAAATTTGCCGCCTGGGATCAATGAGGCGAGGCGCAAAGGCTGAACAAGCGTTCCTTCGCTGCCGACACCGTTCAATCCCGCTAAAGGTGCAAATTTTTCTTCGTCATTATCGTCGCTGATTGACCGCAGCGAGTCCCAGTGGTTGTAAAACAGCTCTTTGCCGAGGTCGTAGATTTCGCGCAGACCATGAAAGCCGCGCAGGCGCAGCGATGCTTCCGCAAGCCACGCCAATATTTCAACATCCTTGCTTTCGGAATATATAATCTGCAATCCAAGATTGCTGACATTATCCCAGCTACTGGATATTTTCAGGTTATCCTGCGGAGAAGCGGCGCGCTCTTCTGTACGAGCTTGGTTTCTTTCATCCTTAATTCTATAGTATATTTCACGCGTTCTTGCGTTGACCCGGATATTTTCTCCGCAGTCATTCAGAAATTCTACATATGTTTTAACGTTCGGCGCGTTCAACGGCAGTCTATCTCCGAGAAATAGTAATGGATTTTTTGTAGTTACTTCCCTTACGTAAGGCTATTCATAAGACAGACTTATTCTAAATGTGTCTAAATTGTGGCGTCTAGTGGATAATCTCATCTGACAAAAAATCAACTTCGGGGTGGACAAGTTGGTTTCATCATCATATTTACTCCACGTCACGTTGTGGAATGAACCCGGGCAGGAGGCTCATTGCATGTCGCATATCGATCTCAACCGCCTTGTTGGAGCGCTTGAGCCAGACCTGCGTGTTACCCTTGAAGCTGCGGCTTCTGTTGCGGTGCGCATGGGGCACAGATACGTGGATATCCCGCATTGGCTGCTTGCGGTTGTGGACTCCGGCATCTATGCGAAAACATTCGAGGAATTAAAAATTCCACTTCCGGTATTGCAGGCTGAAATCAGCCGCAGTCTGGAGGAGTCCATCATCGGCGACGGAGAGGCATTGTCGCTCTCCCAGAACATCCTCACGGCAGCCCGCGAGGCATGGATTCTCGCATCGCTGGAGGCTGGCCGCGACCGTGTTACGCTTTGCGATCTTCTGTTGGCGATGGATGAGGAAACCTCACTTCGCTCTTTCGTCCGCTCGGCATTTCCTTCTCTCAAGGCGATGGATCGCACCGCGATTGGGCGTCTTCGCAACTCGACTGAAAATGGCGCAGGCGTGGATGTTCCTTCCGCGCTGGCAGGCTCAGGGCAGGCAGGGACAGGACAGTCTGCAGGCCAGAATGATTTCTTGCGCCTTTACACCCAGGACATGACCGCAGATGCCCGCAACGGCAAGGTTGATCCTGTTATCGGCCGCGATGATGAGTTACGCCAGCTCGTTGATATTCTAACGCGCCGCCGACAGAACAATCCCATCCTGGTAGGTGAGGCGGGGGTTGGCAAAACGGCGGTTGCCGAGGCGCTGGCGCTGGAAATCGCGTCTGGCAACGTTCCGGAAAAGTTGCGCAATGTCCGCCTGCTGAACCTCGATATTTCGCTACTTCAGGCCGGTGCCGGCGTTAAGGGTGAGTTTGAGCGCCGCCTTCATGGCGTAATCGATGCGGTCAAACGTTCTACCGAACCGGTCATCCTGTTTATCGATGAGGCCCACGGTCTCGTTGGTGCGGGTGGTGCGGCCGGGCAGGGCGATGCGGCCAATATTCTCAAGCCCGCTCTGGCGCGGGGTGAAGTGCGCACCGTCGCGGCGACGACCTGGAGCGAATACAAGAAGTATTTCGAAAAGGATGCGGCGCTGACCCGTCGTTTCCAGCCTGTACATGTGCGCGAGCCGGATGAGACGACCGCCATACGTATGTTGCGCGGTGTCGCTGACAGCTTCGTCAGCCATCACAACGTTGTCGTTCGTGACGAGGCGGTCGTGGCCGCGGTGCAATTATCCGCACGCTACATGCCCGCGCGGCAGTTGCCGGACAAGGCCGTCAGCCTTCTCGATACGGCCGCGGCTGCCGTCTCACTGGCACGGCAGACCGAGCCGGAGCGGCTGCGCGCTATGGAAAGCGAGCGGCGCCTTCTCACCGATGAGTTGAACTGGCTTCTGCGTGAACCGCAGGATGGCGCGATTGACAGCCGTATCCAGTCGATACGGGGCGAAGTCGAAAAGCTTGAGAGTGGGATCGATGATCTGCGCAGCCGTTACGACGCGGAGATGGCTGAGCTAAGCGAAGAGCAGCCGGTTGAAGGCGATGTTTCCAATGTCTCTCCCCTGCGGCCTGCGGTTGAGGCAAAACCGGCAAATGCCGAGAGACTTGTCCCGACGGTCGTTGATCGTGAGGCGATCGCCGCCGTCGTTTCGCGATGGACCGGAATTCCACTTGGCAAACTTCTGGCGGACCAGATCGAAAGTGCCCGGACACTCGATGCGCGTATGCGGCAGCGGGTGGTGGGGCAGGATGCTGCAATTGCACGGATTGCCGATGCCATGCGCACTGCGCGGGCCGGATTATCCGATCCGCGCCGCCCGCCGGCCGTTTTTTTCCTTGTTGGCATGTCCGGAACAGGAAAGACCGAAACCGCGCTGTCGCTCGCCGATATGCTCTACGGCGGCAACAGCCATTTGACGACGATCAACATGTCGGAGTTCAAGGAAGAGCATAAGGTTTCGCTGCTTCTCGGTTCGCCGCCCGGCTATGTCGGTTTCGGCGAAGGCGGCGTGTTGACGGAAGCGGTGCGCCGTCGGCCGTTCGGCGTTCTGCTCTTGGATGAGATCGACAAGGCTCACCCCGGCGTCCAGGACATTTTCTATCAGGTGTTTGACAAGGGCGTGTTGCGTGATGGCGAAGGCCGCGACGTGGATTTCAAGAACACCACTATCTTCATGACGGCCAATACAGGCTCGGAGTTGCTCTCGGCGCTGTCGGCCGATCCCGACACGATGCCGGAAGGCGAAGCGCTGGAAGCGCTTCTGATGCCGGAGCTTACCAAACAGTTCAAGCCCGCGTTCCTCGGGCGCACGATCATTCTTCCCTTCATGCCGCTTGGTACGGAGGCGCTTGCAAGGATCGTGGATATGCAGATTGGCAAGATCAGGGAACGTGTGCTCGCAACATATGGCACCGGCCTGACCCTGTCCAATGTGGCGCGAGATGCCTTGGTGGCGCGCGCCGGTGCAAGTGAGATTGGCGCACGCGCCATTGAAATCATGATCGGCAAGGACCTCCTGCCGCCTCTTTCCAGCTTTTTCCTCGAAAAGGTAATCGCGGGAGAGCGTGTCGGGAACATTGTTGTCGATTTTGGTGAAAACGGGTTCGGCATTCGTGCCGAAGAGGCTGGGGAAGCAGATGAATTCGCCGTAACCGAAGAGGTTGGGGTGGATAAAGTTGCCGCGTCGGATGGGGCTACCCGACGCATGCGGCATTAAACGAAGGGTAACTCGGCCTCGGAGCAAGAGGTCATTTTAGCTACAGGAGCTTACAGCATGCCAATTTATCTGCAGATTGACGGTATCCAGGGCGACGCCACCCATGAAGAACATCGCAAGTGGATGGATATTGAAGCCATTCACTGGAACGTGGCCCGCAACATGAACACCTCTGCTGGTTCTGCTGCAAACCGCGAGGCATCCGAACCGACCATTTCGGAAGTCATTCTGACCAAGGTTAGCGATTCTTCTTCCACCAAGCTTTTCCAGGAAGCCTGCGCCGGCCGGACCGGCAAGCTCGCAACCATTCATCTGGTGACCACGGGTAATCCCGGCAACACCTATATCGAGTATCTGCTGACAAACACGCTTATCGCCAGCTACTCGGTGGATTCCAGCGGTGACCGTCCGGTGGAAACCGTCAAGCTCAACTTCACGAAGATGGAAGTGAAGTACACGCCGTTCGACGACAACAACTCGCCGCAGTCTCCGATGATCGCCTCCTACGATCTGGCGACGACGAAGGCTGCCTGATCGTGACGCGACCCGGTGCCGGCGTTGCCGGCACCGGAACGTTTTCAATGCAGTTTTGCAGCTCACGTCGTGATGTTTCACGTCGAGTTTGGTCTAGGTGGTTTTTTGATGCGCTCCCTATATGCGTTTTTTGTTTCCGTGCCGGTTGTTCTGGCATCTTCCGGTCTTTCGCCGGTCGGTGCGGCGGAGCGGACATGGATATTCTCTGGTGCCGAACTCAAGCAGGCCATCGAGGGTAAGCTTGCCCCGGAGGTGTCCGATCCGGAAATGCGGCGGCTGGTTTCCGTTGCAAAATCAAGCGCCTATATCGCTGGCGTGGCCGATCTGACGAGCGGATCGGACTGGTGTGGTGCAGGCGCCGTGGCGCCCCATGAACTCAACGACCGGATCTACACCTATCTCGGCGATCTTCCTGCGGAAAAACTGGATGAACAGGCAGCCACTCTCGTGCGGGAGGCGCTCAAGGTCTCCTTTCCCTGTGAGCAGAAAAGTAACTAGTGGGACGAACCATGCGCGTTAACTTTGACACTCTTTATAAGAATTATCCGAGCAGCGACCCGTCGCACCCGAACTATGTCAGCCAGCGTGATCTTTTCACGGAAATAGGCTGGGATGATTTTATCGGTAACCCGAACTATCACAATACCTGTGCCATCCGCGTTAGCATCGCTTTCGTGAAATCGGGGATCAACATCGTGCCAGCCTCGCATCGCATCCAGAAAGGTCCATATGCGGGCAAGGGCATTGAGGTGAACATGCGCCGCCTCGCAAATCTGGTGAAACGGACGAGCTATCTAGGCGAGCCCGAACCGTTTACCCCCGCGACAGCGCGTAATGGCATCGGTGCCCGTAACGGTGTTGTGGCGTTCAACAATATCCCTGGTTACACCGGAGGCGGCCATATCGATCTTGTGCGGGGTGGCTCAGAGGCCACCCAATGCGCGTCGGCCTGCTACTACAATTCGGAAACGATCTGGTTCTGGCCACTTCAGTCCAGCCGCGGGTCCTGATTAGGAGTGTTCCATGAACGACCAGTCGTCACTTTCTGATTTCGTTCAGGCAAGCCGCGTCCTCAAGGTCAAGTCGCCTTTGGGAGAGGATCAGCTTTTGCCGGAGCGTCTGACGGTCGAGGAAGGCGTATCGCAGCTCTTTGATATTCGCCTGACGGTGCGTGCCAAGAAGGAGGCGGTTAAGCCCGAGGAACTGATCGGGCGGCTGGTCGATGTTTCGCTCGAGATCAGCCAGGGCGAGGGTGAGGGCGGCGGTGTTCGCCGTCCCTTTAACGGCCTTGTAACAGAGCTCCATGAAGGTCCTCCGATCACGCGTGGATTGCGCTCTTACTCGATGACCATCCGGCCACAGATGTGGTTGCTTTCGCGGCGTTCCGATTGCCGCATCTGGATGGACAAGACGGCGGTCGATATCGTTGAGACGCTGTTTTCCGAACACGGAATTCCTGCTCCCGATACGTCAGGCATCATCTCGCCGCCGCCTGCACAGCACTACAGCGTGCAGTTTAACGAGACCGATCTGGATTATCTCACCCGCCGTTTCGAAGAGGATGGCCTGTTCTACTGGTTCAGCCACGAGGACGGTTCCCATAAGCTGCATGTTGCCGATAGCGCCAGCGGCTGGCTCGGGCCGTCTCCGGCTGCCCAGGGGGAGGGAACGGTGCGGCTGGCGCAGGGCTCGTCGGACCGCAACCACATCAATGACTGGGCACGGCGGTTCTCCTATGTCTCCGGCCAGCGGGCGGGCGCGGACTGGAATTTCGAGACGCCGGGCATGGTGCCTGGCACGATGACGCCGTCTCTGGTGCAAATGCCGGACGCGACGAAGCGCGAGCTCTACGAATATCCGGCCCGCATCAAGACGGTGGAAGAAGCGGAACGGGCGCAGAAACTGCGCACCCAGGCGATCGAGGCCGATCACGACCGGGTATTCGGATCGTCCACCTCACGCATTCTCGAACCCGGCCGTCGCTTTACGCCTTACGAGGTCGCCCATCCCGAACATGCCTATGAAGAGCATGTGATCATCAGGGCAAGCCACAGCATCGTTGATCTCTCCTATGAGACAAACAGCAACGAACCGGAATATCGCAATCACTTCGAGGCAATTCCGGCCCGCGTGCCGCTGACGCCCCATCGGTCAACAAAACGCCCGCGCATCGAAGGCACCCAGGTGGCGATCGTCGCTGGCCCGGAGGGTGAGGAAATCCACCCGGATCAGTATGGCCGCATCAAGCTGTGGTTCCCTTGGGATCGCAAGGCAAAGAAGGATGGTACGGATACGTGCTGGGTGCGGGTTGCGCAGAACTGGGCGGGCTCCACTTGGGGCGGCCAGATCATCCCGCGCATCGGCATGGAAGTGATGGTTGCATTTGTGGATGGCGATCCGGACCGGCCCCTGGTCACCGGCGTGGTGCCGAATGCGCGTCAGACAGTGCCTTATGAGCTGCCTGCCAACAAAACCAAGAGCACGTTCCGGACTAACACGCACAAAGGTTCGGGCTTCAACGAACTGACTTTCGAAGACGAGAATGGCCGCGAGGAAATTTACATTCACGCCCAGAAAGACCGCAACGAAAAAATCCGAAACAATCACAGCGAACGGATTGATAATAACTGGGTCCAGTCGGTTGGCCACAATAAGTCGATAGAGGTGCGCAACAACCACCACGAGGTTGTTGGTGGCAATATGATGGTTACAGTTGGGCCGAGCGGGATAGGAAGGGTCGTGAATTCGGTGCTGAATTCGCTTGTGAGCGGGATTGGCGACGTTGCAAAGAACCTCGGTTTTCCAGGGCTTCTCAATCCTGGCGAGGGCAATATGTCCGTCATCGTCGAGAAGAACAATACTGAGAGCGTGGGTGTGTTCAAAGCCGTCAACGTGGGGGCCGGAATGGCTACCAATGTCGGTATGTCCTACAGCGTCAACGCAGGAACACGTGTCAATCTCATGAGCAACGACACGATGTCGCTGTCTGCGCAAAACAGCGCGACCGTACATAGCGGGGGCGAATTGCACCTGACTTGCGGAAAGGCCAATGTTTTGATGCATGAGGATGGAACTGTCACGCTGAGCGGTACGAAGCTCTTTCTCGACTTTGAAGAGATCGAGATCAATGGCGAACAGCGTGTTGTCGTCAATGGCGGAAGGATAGATTTGAATTGAGAAGCAATATGACGAGAATCCTGGCCCCGGCATGTGTGATCCTTATGGCCTCCAGCTCTTTTTCCTTCGCAATTGAATGCGAAACCGATCCGGCCAAATTCGCCTTCACATCGGATACGCCATCCACCTTCAACATCGGAGAGAAGCAGGATGTTGACCGAGCCTATGCAGGGCTTGCGGCCGTTCTTGGGCCGTTAGACAGCTATACGAAAACGCGCATTTTCTATTCTAAAGGTTATGAGGACATCAGGGACTACGACTGTAGGGAAGAAAAGTGCCGAGCGATGGAGGTTCTCGAGGGGCTCCAGCAATGTGGCGCGGGCGGCATGGCTAAGAAGGACGCGTGTTATCCACTGGCGGTCGTTTACAAACAGAAGCTCTATTGCCTTCTTTATCCGGGACAGCAGAACTTCGATCCGTCGAAACCATTCGTACCCTATGTGCCATTCAAATACGGTCAGGCGGAGCAATGAGCGACAGCGCATTTCCCTATGGCAACGACCTGAAAACTCCCGACTCCTGGGCTGGATTGGCACATACCAAATCCCAGTCATGGCTGATTGGTTATGACAGTGGCGCATCTCTGATTCTTGGTGCGCACACCTTTCTGTTGTTCGGCCGGGAGAACTTGTGCGCCTGTGTCGCCTCGTTCTACGGGGCCGGCCTGTCAGCAGGTTACGGCATGTCCAATGCCGCCAAGCGCGTTGAACGCGGCGGCGGGCAGTCGATGAGGATCGGTCAGGGCGGCGGGGCTTCCGAACAACTCAAGACGATAGAGGATATGAAAACCGCAAAGGACATATCGGACATCCCGACAGCGGGAGACCAGTATGATTCCGCTGAAAAAATTTACCGTTTTCTTGCTGCGCAACAGAACGGAATGAGCGCTCTCAAACCGTTTTGTATCAACGATCTGGATTACACCATGGGGTGGGTCTCAGGGGCTTCTGTTGATGCGGCAATAGGGGTCGGGACATATTATCTTGCCGACGCCCGCAATCTTTTCAAAGGGGCGACGGCCCTCAATGTCAAGACCGAAGCCACCCTGGTTGGCGCGTCCCTGGGTTCCATGATTGGCTTTTGGCGAGTTAAAAAATGGTACTCGCTCTGGAACGAGTTGTCCCGGTCAAAACGCGAGGAATACCCATTCCAAGCCTACAACGTTCATCCATATTTCCGTGAATGGAAGTCGGAAGAATATACCTATCAAAAGCAGCTTGATCGTATCGCGGAACAGGACCGTATCATCAACTCGATCACTAGGGACATGCAGGTCAATCCCGCTAAATACGGTTTCCCTGATTCCGGCTATGCACTGCAGAGGTCGGTAGAAATGACCGAGAAATTCTATTCCGGTGCGCGTTCCCCTGACAGTAACCCGTTCATGCCTTGGGTGCCTATGGACAAGCAACATATATTCTATGAGGGGAGGTGAGGCCGGATGTTATCAAAGCCAGTGAAATTTGACGACGGATCTACGCCGGCGGGAATTTGGCTAGAGCTCCATTCCACCGAGCGCCAGTGGAAAAATACCTATGTACGCATGCTCAATGCGGGTGGCTCAAGCCGTGACATCGCGCTGAAAGCGATAAGAACCCAACATGAGCTGTTGACAAATCTATCACAATTCTCGGCCGACAGATGGAGAATGCTGTGCGATGGCCAAGGCTGGACACCGCTGGGCTGCTCCGCTCTGTCCTGGTGTCAGGGGGATGTGACCTTTTCCGAGGTCGCAGGACGCGGCAAAAGTTTGCATTGGAAGATCGACCCTGAAATCGGCAGCGATTTTGCTGCGCTTATGCTCAATCCCGCTATTGTTCCTGTAGATCTGAGTGCGCTTCTGCGCACCGAGGATGACGATTTTGCCGTTGCTCTTGCCTTGGCCTCGAAGCCCGAATGGCTCCCTGGATCGTTTGTCCCGCCGCAGGGAGCACGGCTTGGGTTACTGACACGCGCCATGCTTCAGGCGCGCTGAAAAGGGGATATAGCCGATGCCCAAAGCTCATCGCCGTGCCGATATAGGTTCATCCCATTCCTGCCATTTTCCACCCACACCGGCGACCGGGGGTAGTAATAATGTCTATGTGAATGGTCGGCCGCTGATGCGCGTCGGGGATGCCTATTTGCCGCATGGCTGCCCGTCTTGCCCGAAGCCCTCACATCCGCGGGCTCTGGCGGCTGGAGCATCCACCGTCTTCATCAACGGCAAGCGGGCCGGTCGAGTAGGCGATGCGATTGACTGTGGCGGCAATGCGCAAACCGGTTCGACCGACGTCTACATCGGCGACCGTGAGCCAAAGGGCGGCAGTGATGCAACCTCCTGCCAGGCAAGCATGGCCGCGCGGTCCGTTCCAACGGTTCGAGGATAAGATGCAGAGCCAGCTTAACGGCGGAGCGGAGGTGCCAGCGGTCGGTCAGGTTTATCTGAAACGCCTCTCCCGGATTGCGGACAGTTGCGACAGGCGAATCTATGCGGTGCTGGACGGAGCTCTCTTCGGTAACCTAACAGCGGATCTTTCGGCGGCTGGTTTGTGCCACAGGCCGCTCTATCGGTCGGCGGGTTCCAATTCGGCAATTGTGCTCGGCGGGCCGTGGCTCGTTTCACTTAGTCTTTCGCCGCCGGCCTCAAGTGCGCCGGATAGCTTGGTCGAGACGGCGGAGCCAAGCGACGAGGAACTGCAGGCGCTGGCAGCGAAACTGTCGAATGACATGGCGAAAGCAGTCGCCAATGGTGATGAAAGTGGCGGCGGCTTGATGCCAGCCGACGAGATCGATTTGCCTGGGCGGGTAAAGAGCAGAATAGAGGCCCTGCTCAAGCTTATCGCAGACAGGCCGGCTGTGGTATTCTGGGTCGGTGATCGCGGCCTTTCTGAGGAAACAATCTACAGGCATCTTCGTGGTATTAACCGCATCTTTCTGCCGCTTGAGCGAGACGCGCTCGCGGGATTGAGCGGTTCGGTTTCTGGAGAAGCCGGTGATATCTCCTTGGCGGCCGGCGATGCGCAAGAAGGGGCATCGTTCGCCCTTGATCTTGAAGAGGCGCGGGGTCGTAGCGAAATTGTTGTTTTCCGCCATGCCGACCCGAATGTCATGATGCAGGTGTTGCCGGCGCTTTCGCCGGAACAGGTGGTGCGCCTTATGGGCCCGGCCGAAGAAATCTACTTCGCTCCGGCCGAGGCATGGGGTGGGAACATCAAGCGCGCTCATCGACCGGTTGATGTCGTCGCGCAGGGCGGCATGTTGCGCCTGACTCCTGAGAATATCGAGGTCATCAGTGCATCGCGAATGCTCGCCGCGCGTCGCCGCCGAGTGACGGCCTTTCAAAGGTCCGCGCCGCACTTGCTACAAGGCATGGACGAGCGCGAAGCGCTCATATTCATGGAACGATATGAAACACAGGCACGAATTTACGGATTGAAAACCGAGCGCGGATTCTTTCAGTGGACCTACCTTATGAGCGCAAGCAACGGGCGCTTCATCGAAGCACCTGATATTCGCCAGAACCTCAGAGGCCGCAATCCTGACGCTCGGCTGGATGAAATGATGCGGCTGATGGCGAATGCGGCGAAAGAACGGGGGGGTGCATGACTGCCGTGGCTGCTGCTGGCGGGGAGGTTCTGCTTGGCCGTGCGGCTGCAGGCGTGGCAACGAGGCTCGGTGCCCGCGCCGCGCTCGGTTTTCTTGGGCCAGTTGGTGCAGCAATCGGCCTCGCCATGCTGGCCTATGAAGGTTACGAACTCTACAAAATGTACAATGAGAGCCATTCTGAACCCGCCGATGGCGAGGCGGGAAGCTGCACTGGGAACTGCGATTCGGCAAAGGCGGAAGAACAGAAGAAGCGGCAAGAGGAACTGGAGGATGAAGCGGGCGTCAGTCAACAGACAAAGGGTAAGACAAAACACGGCGAAAAGGATGGCGGTATGGCGGAAGCTGAACGCGACTTCGATTCCTTGAAACCGGGCAAGGAGAAAGGTATCGAAACACAATACGGGCCGGGCCGCACGGGGGAACTGGAAGACGGCAGCAAGGTTACCGTCCGTCCGGGAAGCTCTGACGGTCGTCCGACGTTGCAAATACGTAGGCCAAACGGTCGTCAGACCGAGATACGCTATAATGACGGACCTGGGGTTTAATTATGGACTTCATTGGAAAAGACTGCACGCTGGATCATCAGGCCATTCGAAACAGAAATTTCGCGGCGAGGATTTACCCCGAATTTCCAAGCGAGGAGGAAATCGCTCTCGTCGCCGCGCGTATCGGTAGTAACGAGATTGATTTCGCTGCTTACGAGTTCGGTCAGCCTCCGCGCCATTTTGCACCGCAACCGGTCGGGTTGGTGCTTGATGCACTGTTTGAAAATTCGCCCTATGGCCTTCTGATCCATTTTTCAGCTCATGATCTCTGGATCTGGGCGCCGGAGGATCACGAATACCTCGTTGTCTTTGGTGATACCAATCTGGTCAAGGCGATAGAACGAAGTGACATATTCTCATTCAGCTTTGCTGATTATCTGGGCAGTGGTGTTTTGTCGCAAGCGACGGTCACACATCTTCGCGGCGTAGCATCGAACTATACGATCGGGTAATGGCGGACGACCCCACTGAGGACTGATCACGGGTGTGCGGGAAGGGTCTGGGAATGTATTCGCTGGCCGGCACCTAGGTCGTCTACACGAAGAGCGGAACGAATGCGATCGCGAAGGTCAACGATTTGGACCTCGAGTTCAGCGTTTAAGCGCATCTTGCGGATTTGCGCAGCCAGAAGAGGCATTTGTATCCGCTTAACGTCGAGGTGGCTTTGAACAGCCCGCATGGCCACACGCAATCGCAGCGCTATACGCAGGCACGTCAAATTTAAACCTCGGCCTAAACCGAATGACTAAGATTGCCATTGCCTCCGACCGCTTGCCGAACAAAATCGCATTGTCTTGGCACCGGTGAGGTGCTGCAGGGGGCTTGCCGAAACAGTCTGGTCGACGAGCAATGCCAAGGGCAACCTAAGCCTGGCGTTTCAGTTAAAGCAAAGAGACTACCATCATAGCCCAAACAAAGACGAGCATCGCGATGCAGGCTGGGCGGAACAGATAAAATCGCTGCCAGTTCGTGAGGCGGAGGTCGTTGTAGTGCATGGATCTGTCAAGTTTGACGTGATCCATGTTGCTGTCGACAGAAAAATCACCACCATTCTTCTTGTAGAAATTATACTCCCGAACCTGCGCGATAATCTGCTGCACAGCCAGAAGGCCAACCGCGATAAGAGCCGCAGAAAAAATGACGATCTCAAGTATCAGCAAGCGTTTCTCCTGTGCGATCGGTTGAAACGGCGACGTATCCGGGTTTGGATCAAATCGTGGGAGACGAAGTGTCAAATCGCTTCAATGGATGCAGTTGTTGTTTAAAACTACGCAATGTCGATTTTTTCGTCCAGTATCTGATAATGGTGTTGCGCGGTATTTCGGAGAGGTGAGAGATGGAAGTCCGCAAGCTCGATGCGGACACAGGGATAAACTGTCATGTGACGTCCTCCATGACGGCATCAGATAGTGCCGGAAGAAAGTTGCTCAGGTGGCTGTAGAGAAAGGCAAGCAGACTGTAGATCCTTCTCGGAAGGCACTTGCACCGAGGCTGTATGCGATCCTGGCACGGTCAGCGAGAACAGGTGTCATATTTCGGCGCGGCCCGAGCCGGCTGGTGCAGCTCATTCGCTGGGACTTGCGCACCGACACTTTTGAACATGGTCAATGGTTGAAGGGACGGGTCTACGAGAGACGCTGCGATCTTTCTCCGTCCGGAGAACTTCTGGTCTACTTCGCGGCCACAAATCGCCCGCCCTACGCGAGCTGGACGGCCATATCGAAGCCGCCATTCTTCACCGCACTGACGCTTTGGCCAAAAGGAGACGCGTGGGGAGGAGGCGGTGTTTTCGAGGACGAGAACAAACTGCTTCTCAACCATCCGTTTGACGATAACCGCGTCTCGTTCGCTCCAGGTTTTCGATTGAAGCGAGGCATGCAAGCGGACCCGTGCGGTATATTGTCGGGACGTGGAGAGGACGAGCCCATCAGCGGCTACATACTTGCGCGTGACGGTTGGCGTGTGATCGACGCCGGTGAGGGGCAAACCAATGGCCTGAAGGCCTCGACCTTTTACAGCTTCAACAAGCCGCGTGTCCTGCAAAAACCGGGTGCAAACGGCCGGAGCCTTCAGATGGTTCTTCATTCGATCGGTCGCAGTCAAAAGGCGTGGTACGGACTGGACTACCGCGTGTTTGACCGGGACGGAACATTGCTTGTCGACCTTCCGGAAACGGATTGGGCAGACTGGGATGGCGGCGATCTGGTGTTTGCACGCGGCGGGTGCCTCTATAGGCTGGCAAAAAGCGACTTCCGATCCGGTAATGTCATGCCTATTGAGTCTTCCTCGCGCCTGCATGACTTCAACGGCGCAGGTTTCACCGCCCTGGCACCTCCGCACGCCGCTCGTCACTACTGACGCACCCAGCCTCGGGGGAGCTTTGATATCAGGCATTACTCATCCACTTGTATCTTCGGGTCGTAACCGCCTTACGATGCCACCGGAAACGTGGAGCTGTGTGTCGCCCACCCGGACCGCGTAGAGGCCGGCTAGCTCGACTTCGCCCGGTTCAATATCCTCAATGAGCAGCAGTCCTGTATCGGTCATCGCGTAAACATGCCGTGCGTCAACTGCGAATACACGGTTGAGGAAATGCAAAATGGCTGGATCGATTCCAGGAATCTTTTTGCGATAACTGCCTCCGAACAGCATCTCGCCGTTCGCATCAATCAGAAGCTGATCGTTGACACCACGCGCTGTGGCGGGATTGACCTTGCCGGGCCGGCTGATGGGCTTCCCGCGATAAAGCAGGGTATCGCCCATCCGTGCAAAGGAAAAGCCGAGCGATTCCACCGCTGCGGGATTGTCGATGCCGCGCTTGCGCACACCTTCAACGATCAGCCCTTTTGCGTCACGAGCATAGGCGCCGCCCAAAACCTCGAAGCTCGCCATGTCGATTTTGACGACAGCAAGCTCTGGTAAAGGTGCTGTACTGTCGATGTAATAGGCCTGCTGCTTGTCTTTGAACCATGGGCCGTCGAGCTTTTCGAAGCTAGCGGGATCGGCTTTCTCAATGGGCTCCATCCCGTAATGTTCGAGGCCGGGCAAAAAGTAGCGCAGGCCGTGCCGATCCTGCCCGAACACATCAACGATGTGTCGGAAGCTGTCGTGGTCGAAATGATCGAGTGAGACCCATTCGGCTTCCTGCGGACGCTGTGGCCTAACCAGAATCCGGCGTCCATCGCTGTAATAGAGACCGCCGATCGGTACTGGCTCATTCCCCACAGACGCGCTTACCGCACGGCGTGCCTTCTCCCGGTGCCACCAGCTGTCGGCAATCTCGGGATGGTTCTCGAAATAGCCGCTCCAAGACTCAAATTCTGCCGAGACTGATTGAGGTTGCCCTGCATAGTACGGCCGCTCGCTGTCATAAGCGCGATACTGACCTGCTTCTGATGCGCAGACAAAACTCTCTCGGTCCGCGTCGGGAATCAGGCTCTTCTCCCAATAGACATGCTTCCTGTCAGCGAAATATCTGCCTTCGTCGCCGATGGAATGGAAACTGGCCGCATCCGCGCCTTCAATCGCGACCCCGTAAGCATAGACTTTGCGACTGTCCTTTGCGTAGTGACTCTCTTCGATACGGATGCCCGGTTTCTGGCCGCTTCCGTAATAATAGCTGACGATCCCGAATGTACCCGGCTCCTCGGTGGGAAGGCGCAAGTTGGTAATGTAATAACCGGCGGCCTTGTCGACACCATAACGTTGGTTCAGAACGGTGAAGCTGTCCGGATCGGCGCCGCGCGCTGAGAACCAGAAAAGCTTCGTTGGTGTCTCGCCCTGGCCGTAGACATGTCTATCGTCGCAAAACCAGCGGTCACCAAGCTGTCGAAAGGTGAAGGGGTCGACCCCGGACAACGGGACGCCCTTGCGGTCGCGGATTGGTGCGCCGTCCACATAGACCTGATGGCCATTGTGGATATAGCGGATGGTCGGGAATCGTCTTTCTCCGATGTAATGCGCGACCCAGTCGACATTGGCGAAGGGGCCGATACGAGGATTAGCTTCGACTGCCCGCCGCAAAGCCGCAAGCTCTGTGCGCATGCTGAAGGGTTCTGTTACCGGTAGGCCGATGCCGTCATTCCCCGTCAGACGCTGGAAAAGCGCCCGATCCTGTTCGGGTTCGGGAAGTCCGTCCCGCCTGAACGCGGCCGTAACCCAACTTGTATTGGCGTAATGAAGTTGGCTGTAGCGCTCTCGGAACCGTTGCCAGCGCGCGGGATCTATGTTGAGACGCTCGAATATCTGTGACGCAGCATATCCGGCCTCGGCAAAAAGAGTGGCCGCATACCAATGGGCATAGGGTAGTGGGAAAAGTTCAATCAGCTTAGTTCCGCCCAAGTCCGCTCCGATCTGTGGTGTCAATGCCAGCCGTGGTTCCAAGCCAGTTTGCCTGTCTATCTTGCGCCATTTTTTGCGGCTCAAAATACCAGAAGGAAACAGGCTTTTTTACTTTAAGAAAATACCATAGTTTAATGTTTTTTCTTCCTTTTGTGCGCTTTGGTTTTTTATCTGCGCCGTACCTTATTGCTGCGTTGTTACCATGGCTTGTCGCACGATATCGTAGACAGTAAGAGCTGGAAGACGGGAAAAGAAGTTGCTGTTATCGGCTGCGGAGGGCCACGCTGACCAAAGGGTGAGTACATGCAGGCGCCCATTCCGCCATATGACTGTCGCATCTATATCGCCGCTGTCCTGACCTTTTTTGTCTGTCACTGAAAACCGGAAGGTGCGTGCGGGGATTCCCTGTTTTGCAAGCAGACTGTCTTCCTCACTCGATATCAGTGCGGGTGGCCGGGCATCAGGTGTCTGCCTGACAAAGTAATCCCTCACGATCGTGGCTCCGGCCATTTCCAGGTCCGGTTTTTCCTTCATGTCCTGAACGAGCAGCCATATCAGGCCAACATCTCTTCCGCCCTTGCGCCTGATCATGTGCAACTCGGCCGGCAAAGCGCCATGAAAATCGTTGATCGGTATTTCCCACTGGTCCGGGATGCGGAGTGCGATCCGCTCGTTGCCTATCCGAACAGGAACCGATTGCAGCTCCTTCCCAAAGCTTGATTCTTCTCCATTTTCCCATGAGAGGCTGTCAATGAACGCAACGGCATACTTGTCAGCCCGAACTACCAGATCATAAGCCGCGTCAGCATCCGCCGCGTTGCTGACATCTGCAATGAAATTTATGCCCAGCGCCTGCTTCCCGCGAGAGAAGCAATAGCTGATAAGGGCGCTATGTGGTTCGCCGCTCTGATCCTTGGTGCCCAGAAGCATAGCTTCTGTCAGGTCCGATGCAACTTTTGAGACGCGCGTTGTGTATCCAGCAGTGTCTGCCTGGTAAGTGCAGATCCGAAACGCTGCCGATGGCGCCTGCAGATTGTACCCGATAAAGGTCGTCTCGATTTTCGGACTGGACGAATCTGAAGTTATTTTTCCGATGACTTTCACATTACCGATTGTGCCAGGCTCCGTCGGACTCATTGGTACGGTTTCGACCGTAGCATTTGGGGAGAGCGTACCTTCAAGATTGAGGGCTGGCGCTGAGAAATCGAATTTTCTCATCACCGGTACGGCATTTTGAACGGCACTATCGTTATCCTGTGCAAAACCGGTTCCGGCGAACATCGTAACGGCGACCGAAGTTGCGACAAGCACACATGCAAAAGACCGGCATTTCTCTCCGTGTACCATCCGCTCTCCGGTCAACATCAAAAATTATAATTCTGCCTAACCGTGCAATGAAAAGTACAGCAACACAACCTCTGAGTTTAGACTGGTGAAGACTCTCATGGTAACGTCATTGGAAAAAGCGCCAGACGGCCGAAATCGTGACAGCTCTCAAAAATCTCCGAGAACAGATGTCAAGGGAATGTGATGTTCGTGTGCGCGAACATGGCGGCTATGGCGTTGTCGTTGAACCGGCCGTGGCGTCTCAAAGCTACGTGAAGGTGCAGTAAAGAATGTTTGGCGACAAGCTAAGAGATTGCACAAGAACGCTCATGACTTCGTCGTTAACGTCATCACCTGAAATAGTGACATCAATTGTGATGCTCCTATCCAGTGAATTGACGCGGCGTGCGAGTGATGTGACTGCTAGTTGATCGTCACGCGTTTGGCTCATCAAACTCGACCGGACCTCGGTTTCGCTTTCCGTGGTCGTGCGGACCTCAACCCTACGACGTTGTGACTCGACTGGGTGTTGTAGAACAAAGCGCTCGATGAGCCGAACAACTCTGGGGGAGGTTATGTTGATCAGCAAGATCAGAAGCGTTGCCTCAGCAGCCTCGAAAATTTCTCCATAACCCGCGAGGACGCCGATCGCTCCCGTAGTCCGTATTGTCGCCGACGTGCTCAACCCGCGAATGTTGAGGCCGTCGCGCATGATCAGTCCTGCGCCAAGGAAGCCTATCCCCGTCACCACCTGGCCGCCCATGCGGATATCCTCGTTAACTTCGAGGATGGCGGACAGGGCGCAGGCCGCTGGGCTACTTGGGCTTCGTGTGACCCAATTTCGTGGGGCCCCTCTGTAGGCAGGCTGGAGTGTACCCCGTTTCGCCGGACAGCTCGGCTTGTTTGATTCAGTCCTGATGAACTGCTGAGGGAAGCCGTCTCGAGCGCTGAACGGGGATAGGTGCATCGGGACGCCTAGGAAATTTGGAAGCGCGGCGCACTTTTGGGGGGGCGATTAAAAGACGCCAATGTTGTCGTCGGCGCCTACTATCGGCTCAATCCAAGCCCCTGCGACCGGGAAAGCTGCTGTCTCAACGCGTGGTCATGACTAAGCTCGGCATGGCGTGTACGATGCACCATGCGGGCGATTGTGTTGATCTGCTCGGCCTGCTTTGCGAGCTCCGTGCGTGCCTC
>NZ_KB906082.1:0-232738 GCF_000381165.1 Agrobacterium sp. 10MFCol1.1
GGATTTACGCTGGTCGCGATAAATCCAATAGGGATTTACGCTGGTAACGCGGGGTGGAGCAGCCCGGTAGCTCGTCAGGCTCATAACCTGAAGGCCGCAGGTTCAAATCCTGCCCCCGCAACCAATATATTCAAGACTATCAACAACAAAGCCCTCCCATCCCGGAGGGCACCTTGCGTTTAGGGCCTTGGATACCGCAAATGAATTGCTGGCGGTATAGCCACGTGGGGCTCTGATAGCGTGCACCTAGGCCTTTGTAAAACACGAGCCGGAACAAGCACTTCAAGCGCTCAGAGCGGCATTCACTCTGTGATCAGGGTTTCCGCGTCACCGACGTGGCGTTGTTTCGGCAGATTCGGGCAAGGTCGCAGGCAGCCGTTTTCTATCTAACGCCTCCGTAGCTGCCTCGAGCCGAGCCACGCGCTTTTCCAAGGAGAAGAGATAGTCCCCCTGCAAATCATCGATACCGAGGAATGCTTCTTCCCATAGACGCCATTTTTCTAAGAAGTGCTTCAGCATGTGCTGTTTTCTCTCGATCGATTTCACTGGAATTTTCTATGTCGCCCTATCTTGGGCCGGGCGGTAGCAGACACGCAGGCACTCTCAAGTCTGCAAGGACATGCTCGCTCGAGGGTGCAAAGGAGCAGGCTCACCCCGTGCGCTCCGCAAGAAAGATCACCTCTGCCGGTTGTCGCAATCCGCTCGCGACAACGGACACTTTCAGTCGACCCGCAAGCGCATCGTCGAACGTCGCGCCGATCACGACATCGGCGTTAGCGTCGACCTCTTCGCGCACGCGCGTGGCCGCTTCGTCCACATCGAACAGCGTCATGTCCGGTCCACCGGAAATCGAGACGAGGAGCCCTTTGGCACCTTTGACCGATGTGTCGTCAAAAAGCGGATTAGCAATCGCTGCTTCGGCGGCAGCTCTTGCACGGCCTTCGCCTGCCGCTTCTCCCGTGCCCATCACAGCTCGGCCCATACCGCGCATCACTGACCTTAGGTCGGCGAAATCGAGATTGATAAGCCCTTCCCTGACAATCAGATCGACGACGGAGCTTACGCCTGCATAAAGAACCCGATCCGCCATTTCGAAAGCCTCAGCAAACGTCGTTGTGGCATCTGCCACCCGGAAAAGGTTCTGATTTGGGATCACGATCACGGCATCCGCGCTTTCGGCTAGACACTCTACCCCGTGTTGGGCCATTCGCATTCGATGTATGCCCTCAAATGCGAATGGCATGGTTACCACGCCGACCGTCAGTATTCCGGCCTTCCGCGCAGCTCGAGCTATAACAGGCGCGGCGCCCGTTCCAGTGCCGCCCCCCATGCCCGCGGTCACGAAACACATATGCATCCCGGTCAGATGGTCCATGATTTCGTCGATCGTTTCTTCGGCCGCCGCTTGTCCGATCTCGGCGAGTGATCCGGCCCCAAGCCCGCCAGTCGCGATCAGGCCGAGTTGAACAACTCGTGGGGCTTTAGACATGGAGAGAGCTTGTGCATCGGTGTTTGCTGCAATGAATTCTACCCCTTGCAGCTTCTGCGCCATCATGTTGTTGACCGCATTACCACCACCGCCGCCGACGCCTATAATGGCAATCCTCGGTTTGAGGTGCAGTATGTCCGGTGTCGTGCCCAAGGTTTGGTTCATTGACGTTCAAGTCCCAAGCGAAACAGTTTCAGAGTGTGGTGGCGCGACGGTGACCCTCAGCCAGCGCCGTTTGCCTTCGGCCACCGCCGGAACACTGCGCTCGCATTGACACCACCAAAACCGAAACCATTGGATATTGCGAATTCAGCGTCTAATTGGCGCGCGTGGTTCGCCACAAAATCGATGCCTTCGGCTTCCGGATCCGGAGCATTCAGGTTGAGAGTTGGCGGCGCAATCTGGTGCTGGAGTGCCAGAATGGTGAAGATTGCTTCCAATCCTCCAGCCGCGCCAAGTAGGTGTCCTGTCGCTGACTTCGTCCCGCTGACAGCGACAGTCTTCTCGGAACCAAAGATACTTTTGATGGCCCTGATTTCGCCGAGGTCTCCGACCGGGGTCGAGGTGGCGTGGGCATTCAGATGACCAATTTCGCGGGGGGAAATGCCTGCCTGCGCAATGGCGATCTCCATGGCTCTTTTGGCACCATTCCCGTCTTCTGGTCCTGACGTGATGTGATGAGCGTCGGCTGTCGTGCCGTAGCCGACAAGTTCGGCAATTGGTGTAGCGCCGCGAGCAAGTGCATGGCTCAGGGATTCAATGACAAGCATGCCCGCTCCTTCGCCCATGACAAAGCCATCGCGTGATGTGTCGAAGGGGCGCGATGCCTTGTCCGGCGTTTCGTTGAAAGCAGTCGACAGAGATCTGGCGGCTGCAAAACCTCCGAGGCTAACGATGTTCATGCAGGCTTCTGTTCCGCCGCATATCGCAATTTCGGCTTCATTTGACCGAATAAGCCTCGCAGCATCGCCAATTGCCTGAACGCCGGCGGCGCACGCGGTTACCGGTGCACCGAGAGGGCCTTTGAAGCCATGACGGATTGAGACATGCCCGGCTGCGAGATTGACCAGAAACGACGGTATGGTGAAGGGCGAAAGGCGACGGACACCGCGTTGATCGACGGTGCGGACCGCTTCGGTTATCGCAGGAAAGCCGCCGATACCGGACGCGATAATCGTCGCGGTCCTCAGCCGTTCCTCATTCGAGGTCGGCTTCCAGTTTGCTTGTGCAAGCGCTTCTTCCGCGGCTGCCAGTGCAAATATGATAAAACGGTCGACCTTGCGTTGGTCCTTCGGAGCCACAATGGTGTCGGGATCGAAGCCGCCCTCGGGATCTTCCATCAATGAGGGGACAATGCCCCCGATTTTCGATGGAAGGTCCGCCACCACGTCGTCACCCAGCCGTCGAATGCCACTTCGACCCGCGAGCAGGCGCGACCAGGAGATACCGACATTCGCTCCAAGGGGACTGACAGCTCCCATTCCTGTGACAACGATACGACGCATGTTTTACACCTGTTCTTCGTTTAAATTGGCATGCCTTCGGCATCCCGACCGACGGTGCGGTCAGGGCCTGTTCTCCGGATATGCAGTTTCTTCAGTGCCTAAATCGCATCCGCCCGAACCCGACGCGGCGACTGCGTTTGGCTTTTGTTTTCCCTAGCTACCGAGCGCGATCCTCAGGCCGCATGATCAGCGCCTGCGATGCGCCTGATTTCCTCCGCCGCTGCGTCGAGGATTCCTTGAGACGTATTCTCGTCTTCCATGATCCGCGACAGGGTGACGGCGCCGACCATGAGAGACAGGATCGCCATCGCCTTGCCGCTGGGATTGGAGCTTCTGGTGTCATCAAGCAGTTCATTGAGCACCTCGAAGTGAGCGCGTATCCCATCCTCGAATGGACGCCTGACTTCTTCACTCTGCCGAGTAGCGTCCGACCCCAGTGCCACCAGGGGGCAACCTTCTGCCTTTTCTCCACGGTGGTCCTTGGACAGATAGAACGCCATCACTGCTTCTAGAGGATCGGAACTGTCCGCAGCCGCTTCAGACCATCTGCGTGTAGCGCTTTCCATCGCGCGCCTTGAAGCCTGGGCTGCAAGATCGTCCTTCGATGCAAACTGCTTGTAGAACCCGCCTTGAGTGAGTCCTGCACCCTTCATCAAATCTTTCAGGCCAATGCCATCGAATCCGTGCTCGCGAAACAGACGGCTGGCAACGTTGATCACCGTCTCCCGATTTTCCTCGGCTTGTGCCCGGCTCACTCTCATATCGACCTCCGGTTAGATTTCGTTTGACATTTATATCGCACATAGATTTAGATCGCAATCTAAATCATTTGCACCGCTGGTCAAGAAGAGAACTTACAATGAAACGCAAACATGTCCTGACTGTCGTGGGTCTTGTCGCAGCGGCTGGGGCCGCCGCCTTTTTCCTCGTTTCTGAAACCCCAAAACGGGAAGCCGAGGCCGCAGACCCAAGGACGGCTTCACCACTGGTAAGGATTGCGGAGGCGAAAAGGACCGGCAGGGCCGATCGGTCATTCACCGGGACGGTCGCATCGCGCGTTCAAAGCAATCTCGGATTTCGCGTTCCCGGTAAAATCGTGGAGCGGCTGGTCGATGTCGGTCAGCAGGTCAAACAGGGCCAACCGCTGATGCGCATTGATGAGACCGATCTTCAGCTTGCACTGACAGCAAAGCGGAATTCGGTCATATCAGCGCGTGCTATTCTGCTTCAGGCGCAAGCCGATGAGAAGCGCTATGCGGCACTGGTCAAGAATGGCCTCGCGGCCACGCCCCAGCGTTATGAACAGGCAAAGGCGGCTCTCGATACAGCGACAGCACAGCTTGCGGCGGCCGAGGCCGAAGCGGAGGTTGCCGAGAATGCGGCAACCTACACCACTCTTGTTGCTGACTCGGATGGAACGGTCGTCGAAACTCTCGGTGATCCGGGACAAGTGGTCGCCGCCGGCCAGACGGTTGTTCAACTTGCAGAGGCGGGCCCTCGCGAGGCGGTCGTCTGGCTGCCTGAGACACTGCGACCTAAGGTGGGATCGGAAGCACAGGCCAGTGTTTATGGAAGCGACGGGCTTAGTGGAAACGCCAGACTGCGACAGATCTCCGATTCGGCTGATCCTCAAACGAGAACCTATGAAGCGCGCTACATTCTTGAGGGTGATGCGGCCTCAGCACCGCTTGGCGCCACTGTAACAATCAGAACACCGGATGCCGAACGCCAGTCGGAAGTCACCATCCCCGTCGGCGCCATTCTGGACGACGGTAATCGCACAGGTGTGTGGATCGTCGACGGCACAACGTCAAAGGTGAAGTTCACCCCGATTAAAGTTCAGCAGATTGGCGAGGAGACGGCATTTGTCACGGGGATCGGCACCGGGGAGCAGGTCGTTGCCCTCGGCGCGCATCTTCTCGACGATGGTGCGACCGTCAGGATTGCCTCGAGCCAAGAGGTGAAAAACTAATGCGCTTCAACCTGTCAGCCATCGCGGTTCGCGAACGCGCCATCACCCTGTTCTTTATCGTGCTGCTGGCCGCAGCCGGCGTCTACGCTTTCGTCAAGCTGGGGCGCGCCGAGGATCCGTCCTTCACCATCAAGACATTGACGGTCACGTCAGTCTGGCCGGGTGCAACAGCGCGAGAAATGCAGGACCTCGTCGCCGAGCCGCTTGAGAAACGTATTCAGGAACTAACCTGGTACGACCGCGTCGAGACCACAACGAGGCCAGGTTACGCTTTCCTGACAGTCACCCTCAAGGATAACACGCCGGCAAGTGCGGTTGCTGAAGAGTTCTATCAGGCGCGCAAGAAGCTTGGCGACGAAGCCCGCAATCTCCCCCCGGGCGTCATGGGCCCATTCGTCAACGACGAATATTCTGACGTGAGTTTCGGCCTCTATGCCCTGAAGGCAAAAGGAATGCCGATGCGCGATCTCGTTCGGCAAGCGGAAGTCATCCGCCAGGACCTCCTGCACGTGCCTGGCGTCAAGAAAATCAACATCGTCGGCGAGCGCCCCGAGCAGATTTTCGTCGAGTTCTCCTATGCGAAGCTCGCGACACTCGGCATATCCGCGCAGGATATCGCTTCTGCGTTGCAGCGACAGAACACGGTCACGCCTGCGGGTTCAATCGACACACGAGGCCCACAGGTCTTTATCCGCTTCGACGGAGCTTACAACAGTGTGCAGGCGATTGCCGACACGCCGATCGTTGCTGCTGGACGAACCCTGAAGCTCTCCGATCTTGCAGAGGTGCGACGCGGTTATCAGGATCCCGCCACGTATATCATCCGCCACGAGGGTGAACCGACAATCATGCTGGGTGCGGTGATGCAGGCGGGATGGAACGGTCTTGATCTCGGCAAGGCGCTTGAGGCTCGCTCTGCCGCCATTGCGCAAACGTTGCCGCTGGGGATGACGCTTACCAAAGTCAGCGACCAAGCCGTCAACATCGATGAAGCCGTCGGCGAGTTCATGCTCAAGTTCGCGATGGCGCTTGGCGTGGTTCTGTTTGTCAGTCTGGTGGCACTTGGCTGGCGCGTTGGCATTGTTGTCGCACTTGCTGTGCCACTCACCCTTGCGGTGGTCTTTCTCATCATGCTGGAGACCGGGCGCTTCTTCGACCGCATCACGCTTGGCGCTTTGATCCTCGCGCTTGGCCTTCTAGTTGACGATGCCATCATTGCCATCGAAGTGATGGTGGTGAAGATGGAGGAGGGCATGGACCGCATCAAGGCGGCCGCCTATGCCTGGAGCCATACGGCAGCGCCGATGCTGTCCGGCACGCTGGTCACGATCATCGGACTGATGCCCGTGGGTTTTGCCAAGTCGACCGCAGGCGAATATGCCGGCAACATCTTCTGGGTGGTGGGCTTTGCGCTCATAGTATCCTGGATCGTCGCCGTCACCTTCACGCCCTATCTCGGTGTGAAGATGTTGCCCAACATCAAGCCGGTCGAGGGCGGTCATCACGCCATCTATGACACGCCGAATTACCGCCGTCTGCGCTCCTTCATCGAGTTCGCTGTCCGCCATAAGTTCATGGTCTGCGCCGTGGTCGGCATTTCCATGGCCGTTTCGGTCGTTGGAATGGGCGGCGTGAAACAACAGTTTTTCCCGACATCGGATCGGCCTGAGGTGCTGGTCGAGGTGCGCATGCCCGAGGGCACGAGCATTGAGGCGACGACATCTGCGGTGAAGAAAGTCGAGGACTGGCTGCAAACTCAGCGTGAGACCAATATCGTCACGTCCTACGTAGGGCAGGGCGCACCCCGGTTCTTCTTTGCCATGGCACCGGAACTACCTGATCCTGCCTTCGCCAAGGTCGTCGTGCTCACACCCGATGCCCACGCTCGTGAAGAACTGAAGCATCGCCTTCGTGCAGCTATTTCGGAGGGTCTTGTTCCTGAAGCGTCCGTCCGCGTCACCCAGCTTGTGTTTGGTCCTTACACGCCGTTCCCGGTCGAGTTCCGGATCATGGGTCCCGATCAGGATGAACTCTATAGGATTTCTGAGCAGGCTCTGGCGATCATGAAGACTATACCCGATGTTCGCCAAGCCAACCGTGACTGGGGCAACCGAACACCCGTTCTGCGATTTGTGCCCGACCAGGAGCGGCTCAATCTGATTGGTCTTTCTCCATCGGAGGCAGCCCAGCAGTTGCAGATGCTGCTCTCCGGCATCCCAGTTACGCAGGTGCGCGACAATATCCGCAACGTGCCCGTCGTCGCTCGCAGTGCTGGCGAAAACCGCCTCGATCCGTCACGTCTTGCCGACTTCTCTCTAATGAGCAGGGATGGCCGTCAGGTTCCGCTGGATCAACTCGGGCACTCCGAAATCCGGTTTGAAGAACCTATCCTGAAGCGTCGTGACCGCACGCCTGTCATCACGATCAGGTCTGATATCAACGAGGCGACGCAGCCTCCGGAGGTTTCCCAGCAGGTTATGAAAGCTCTGCAGCCACTCATCGCGTCGCTTCCCGTTGGATATCGTATCGAGATGGGCGGCAACATCGAGGAGTCTCTCAAGGCGAATACGGCACTCGCTCAGGTTTTCCCGGTGATGATTGCTGCCATGCTGATCGTCATCATTCTGCAGGTTCGCAGTCTCTCGACAATGACAATGGTGATGCTGACAGCGCCGCTTGGTCTTGCCGGGGTGGTTCCGACCCTGCTCCTGTTCAATCAGCCTTTCGGCTTCAACGCCATTCTCGGCTTGATCGGACTGGCGGGTATCCTGATGCGCAACACGCTTATCCTGACAGAGCAAATCAAGGAGAACAAGGCGGCAGGGCTCGATGATTATCATGCCGTTATCGAAGCGACAGTGCAGCGGACACGACCCGTGATCCTGACGGCTCTCGCGGCGATCCTGGCGTTCATACCTCTGACCCACTCAGTATTCTGGGGGTCGATGGCCTATACCCTGATCGGTGGAACGGCAGCAGGCACGGTGATGATCCTGCTCTTCCTTCCGGCCCTCTATGCTGTCTGGTTCCGGATCAAGCCACCCAAGGCAGGTGCCGAAAAAGAGACGGTCGAGCACGTAGGGCAGCCACTGGCGCTCGCGGCAGAGTAGGGGCGTCCATGCGTGCCGGCTCAAACCTGAAGCGTGATGTGACGGCGGCGTTCAAGGGCAGCAGGAGCCGCAACAATGCGGGGCCGCACACCATCTGGCCGAGCACCGTTGAAAGGCTGGGATTTTCCATCTCGTCCACATCCGGACCGATCTTCCGCCTGGACTAGTAACACGGAGACAAGATCCCGGCACCTATGCCGGGATCATCACTGCGCCCGGCTCCAATGCTGCGCGAGATCAAAGCTTTGCTTTGCTACCGATTGCCCACACCGCGCCAACTGGAATGTTGAAAAACGCAGAACCTCCAATCGCATTTGGATGAAGCTTCCGTGGGAGGTTATGCCGGTACGCGTCGTCGTTCTTTGCGGACTAACCGACGCTGTTATCGATCCATGCGTGCGTCTGTTCCAGAATCTCGTCCGATAGTTCCGGATCGTCGATTGCCCGGGCGAGTATGACTGCCCCAACCATGGCCGCCCAGCTTCCTATCGCTGTGCGTCGGCGATCTGCCGGGTCCAGTTGCGGGAGTGCCTTTTCGATCCGGCTGATCTGTGCGCGAAGGCCTTCTGTCATGGCGGAGCGCGCCGGCGGCGTCTGGTGGCGAATTGCTGCAGCGAGACCGGCGGTTGGGCAGCCACCGGCAGCGTTGTCGCGATGGCGAGGCGCAAGATAGGATTTGACGAAATCGCTGAAGTTGCCTCCTCCGACGCTATCTGAAGCAAGGGCATGGGCAAGGGTCTCCGCGACCAGATCGTCTTTTGAACTGAAATGTCCATAAAAGCCGCCGTGAGTAAGACCGGCTGCCTTCATCACCTCCGCAACGCTGACGGCATCGAACCCCTTGTCGCGAAACAGCCGGCTGGCGACATCCAGAATCCGGCGACGGTTTTCCGCCATCTGTTCTCGGCTGACCTTCATTTTCACAATTCTCCCAACATGGTCGTTGACATTTACATGATGGCTATCATATTTAAATCCAATCATGATGATCGTCATGAATATAGGTTCCATCACAGAAAAGAGCAATCCTATGAGCACAAATCCTGCAGTCCTCATCACCGGCGCTTCCACCGGTATTGGTGCAACCTATGCCGATCGGTTTGCGCGGCGCGGCCACGATCTCGTGCTGGTCGCCCGTGACGTGGCGCGAATGGAGGCCGTTGCAAGCCGTCTGCGACAGGAAACCGGCGTTGCCATAGACATCGTCCAGGCGGATCTCACGCAACTCGCCGATGTTGCGAAAGTAGAGACGAGACTGCGCGACGATGACAGCATCGGCATCCTCGTCAACAATGCCGGAACGGCCATCGGTGGAACGTTCATCGATCAGAGCACCGACGACATGGCCCGGCTTGTTGCACTCAACTCGACTGCACTCGTTCGCCTTGCCAGCGCAATTGCTCCTCGACTCGTCAAGAAAGGTGAGGGCGCAATCGTCAACATCGGCTCCGTGGTTGGTCTGGCGCCGGAGTTCAGCATGACGGTCTACGGCGCAACCAAGGCCTTTGTCCTCTTCCTGTCTCAGGGGCTTAGCCTCGAGCTTGGACCGAAGGGCGTCTACGTTCAGGCTGTTCTTCCCGCCACGACACGAACCGAAATCTGGGACCATGTCGGCGCCGACGTCAACGCACTGAACAACGTCATGGAGGTGGGCGATCTTGTGGATGCGGCTCTGGTCGGCTTCGACCGTCGCGAGCCGGTGACCATCCCGCCGCTTCCCGATGCCGGTCAGTGGGAAGCCTTTGAAGCTGCGCGCAAGACCATGCTGGCCAACTTCGGCAATGCGCTGCCAGCCGAACGGTACCGCACCGTCGCTTGAGCAGACCGCGCAACCCATACCGCTGCGGCGGCAACACATAGGTAAATCATGACTAAAAAGACGCTTTTCGAACCCTATACGCTCGGCTCCTTGACGCTTTCCAACCGGATCGTCATGGCGCCCCTGACGCGCAATCGCGCCGGTTCGGGCTTTGTCGCAGGTGACCTGACGGCTGAATATTACGGCCAGCGTGCTTCTGCCGGGCTCATCATTTCCGAGGCCACGCAAATATCACAGCAGGGGCAGGGATACCAGGATACGCCCGGTATCTATACCCAGGCGCAGATCGAAGGCTGGCGCAAGGTCACCAGTGCGGTCCACGAGAAGGGTGGCCATATATTCCTCCAGCTCTGGCACGTCGGTCGCATCAGCCATGTTGATCTCCAGCCGAACGGCGCAGCGCCGGTTGCCCCTTCAGCCATCCGCGCCGAGACAAAGACGTTCGTCAACAACGCCTTCGTGGACGTTTCGCAACCCCGTGCCCTTGAACTGGAAGAGCTTCCTGGAATCGTCAAGGATTTCCGTCAGGCAGCAGCCAACGCCATCGAGGCTGGTTTCGATGGTGTCGAGATCCACGGGGCCAACGGCTATCTGCTTGATCAGTTCGCCAAGGACGGTGCCAATGTTCGCACAGACGCCTATGGCGGCTCTGTCGAAAACCGTGCGCGCCTCATGCTGGAAGTCACGGCCGCGGTTGTCCAGGAAATCGGCGCTGCACGCACCGGCATCCGCATCTCGCCGGTCTCGCCCGCCAATGGCATTTCGAGTACTGATCCGCAGGCGCAGTTCGATTACATCGTCGATCAGCTCGAAGCCCTTGGCATCGTGTACATTCATGTCGTCGAGGGTGCCACAGGTGGGCCGCGCGATGTCGCGCCATTCGACTTCGGATCATTGCGCCGTCGCTTCAGCAAGACCTATATCGCCAACAACGGCTATGACCTCGAACTGGCGACTTCGCATCTTACCGAGGGCCTGGCGGATCTGATCGCCTTCGGCCGGCCGTTCATTGCCAATCCCGATTTGGTTGAGCGATTGAAAAGCGATGCGCCGTTGGCAGAGATAAACCCGGCTACGCTCTACGGTGGCGGTGCTGCGGGTTATATCGATTACCCCTCTTTGGCGGCAGCTGCCGGGCGTTGACTACTTTTGGGGTCGCTCGCTGGTGCGGCCCCATCAAATCAGTGTGCTGTGCCTGATCCTTTGCGGATTGGTGCCGGGTCCCGACCCTGAAGGGTTACCCTTTCCCTCACCACATGAAAGTCACGCTTGACTTTAATGATGATATATATCATTAAAAATCATCAATGATGACGGCAATCATCATAAAATTAGTGTCGTAAAACCATATGCCTTGGCGGCAATCCATGGTGATACCGAAAAGAGAGAAAGACGCTATGGCGACGTTTGCTACTAAAAGACAGAAGACCGCCTTTGTGACCGGGGCTTCCAGTGGGATTGGCAAGGCGGCCGCCACGGCTCTGGCCCGGGCAGGCTACCGGGTGATTGGCACGAGTCGTAAGGCCGCACCTGGCGAGATACGTGATGGCATTCGGATGATTGCTTGTGACGTGACTTCCGATTTGTCTGTCTCGGATGCCGTGGCGCTGGCACATCAGGAACTTGGCCGTATCGACCTTCTGGTCAACAATGCCGGTTACGCCCTGTCCGGGGCGGCCGAAGATAGCTCGGTGGATCAGGTTCGTTCGCTGTTCGAAACCAATTTTCTGGGTGTCGTTCGGGTGACCAATGCCGTGTTGCCGATGATGCGCCAACAGGGCTATGGCAGGATATTGAACATCGGCTCTGTCCTGGGCTTAATACCCGGTCCTTTTGGAGCCTATTACTCGGCCAGCAAGCACGCCATTGAGGGCTATTCGGAATCGCTGGACCATGAGGTTCGCCAGTTCGGCATCCGTGTCGCCGTGATCGAGCCTTGGGCAACGAAAACCTCGATCGAGGCCAATTCTCCGCAAGGCGACCGTCCGGTTGCAGCCTATGGCCAGACACTGGCCAGATACCGCACGGCGTTTGACTTGGCCATGGCGACCGGCGACACGGCGGATGATGTTGCGGCCACCATCCTGATGGCGGCGCAGGACAAGGCGCCGCGGTTGCGCTACCCCTCCGGCAAGGCGGCCCGGCAGACCTCGTTTGCCCGGCGTTTCCTGCCGCGCGCGCTGTTTGATCGAACCTTGCGCAAGCAATTCAACATCGCGTGAGCGAGAATGACGGCCACGGCAGGGCCTTCCAACAACATGCTCAGTTCGCGCTGAAAGCCTTGGCTTTTTTAGCCATCTGAGCCGATAATATTTTTACACTGGAGAACGTCCGTGAAAGCCTTCGTCGTCGACAAATACAAAAAGAAGGGCGCCTTGCGTCTGGCAGACATGCCCGAGCCCCGGATGGGCGCGAATGATGTTCTGGTTCGCATTCAGGCCACGGCGATCAACCTTCTGGATTCCAAGGTAAGGGACGGCGAGTTCAAGCTGTTCCTGCCCTATCGCCCGCCCTTTATTCTGGGTCACGATCTAGCCGGAACGGTTGTAAGCGTGGGCTCGAATGTGCGGCAATTCAAGGCTGGGGACGAGGTTTACGCCCGTCCGAGGGATCACCGAGCCGGTACCTTTGCAGAGTTCATCGCAATTGACGCCGCCGATGTAGCGCTGAAGCCCGCGAGCCTTTCGATGGAGCAGGCCGCATCGATACCGCTGGTTGGACTGACCGCCTGGCAGGCGCTGGTGGAGGTCGGCAAGGTCAAGCCCGGCCAGAAAGTGTTCATTCAGGCTGGTTCCGGTGGGGTTGGGACCTTTGCCATCCAGCTTGCCAAGCATCTCGGCGCCACGGTGGCCACCACGACCAGTGCCGCGAATATTGACCTGGTCAAAAGCCTCGGCGCCGATGTGGTGATCGACTACAGGACGCAGGATTTCGAACAGGTGCTATCCGGTTATGATCTGGTGCTGAACAGTCAGGATGCCAAGACGTTGGCCAAGTCGCTGAATGTTCTGAAACCGGGGGGTCGGTTGATATCGATCTCGGGGCCGCCGGATGTTCCCTTTGCCAGATCTCTGGGGCTGAACCTGTTCCTGCGCTTGGTGGTACGGATGCTGAGCCGGGGCGTGCTGAAGAAGGCGAAAAGCCGGGGCGTCTTGTATTCCTTCCTGTTTATGCGCGCGGAAGGGCAACAACTTGCCCAGATCGCCAAGCTGATCGACGCCGGCGTGATCCGTCCGGTCGTGGACAAGGTATTTCCCTTTGCTCAGACGGCGGAGGCCTTGGCCCATGTCGAGACCGGGCGCGCCAGGGGCAAGGTCGTTGTGAAGGTCGCAGACTGAGTTCGTATTTTGCAGGAGATGGGGTCGCTTGGCTGCGGCCCTATTGCTCCCGCCCGCCATTTTCGACAGAAGCCCGGCAATCTGCGCGGCAAATATCGAGAATTTCATCCGCCAGGGCCGATGCGTCCGGGCAGGCCCGCGATAGCACGATGGCCCCGACAGCTTGCGCCATAATGCTGATGGCTTGCGTGCGGGCATTTGAGCCGGCGGGCTGGTTCGCCGCAAGATTGCTCTCCAGTGCGTCAACAAGGTGCTCGATGCCTTCGCCGAAAACAGCTCTGGTTTCGTTTGGCAGCCGCGCTGCTTCCCCGCTCAGTGCGGCGGCCGTGCAGCCTTGGCCACGCGCATCACGATGCGTCCGCGAGATGTAGGCGTCGATCATCTCGCCCAAATCATACCCGGCATAGCGTGCCAACGTTTCGGAAAACCCTTTGGCGGATGCTTCTGCTATGAGCGCCTCCTTCGAGACGAAGTGGTTGTAAAATCCACCATGGGTCAGGCCCGCACCCTCCATCAGGTCAGCCACGCCAACGCCATCGAACCCTCGTTCGCGAAACATCCCGGATGCAATCGCAACAATCCGTTCATGATTTTCCTGCTTCTTTTCCTTGGTGATCCGCATGTCCGAACCCTTTCGACGGCGCCGTCTCCATGATGTTGGATATCATCATGGATTGAGAGTATTGCTGACGCTTATCATTAATAATGCGCTCAACACAAGGAACACGTCGTATGGACTACCTAATTTTCCGTCCTTCGCCGCCGATATCTTGTCGCTGGCTGCAACGAAGCTTCTGTTTCTGGGAAGCTGGCCCGGATTGTTTGGTAAAATCAAACTCGGCTACGTGGATCGGCGTATCCTCACTGGAACGCCCTTATATGCTGGGGTCCCGGATTTCCTGTCGTAGTCTGCGAGCGCAATGACCTGGTTCATTTCGGGGTAATAACCTGCTACCGAGCCGGGCGGAATATTGTAGGCAACGGCGGTAAATCCGGTAGCGGTTTTGGCGCCACTCCCGCAAATTGCTTCGACATCGATGAGGTCTCCGTCTCTTAGTCCCCGCGTTTCAAGGTCCCGCTGGTTCATGAAGATGACGTCGCGGCGGCCGTAGACACCACGGTAGCGGTCGTCGAGGCTGTATATGGTGGTGTTGTACTGGTCATGACTGCGCAAGGTGGTCAGCACAAGGGCTTCGGGGTCGTGCAAGCGTGTGTCCTCATCAAGTCCCGGTGCGACGAGAAATTCGGCCTTGCCGGACGGCGTATTCCACACACGATCAGAAGCCGCGACCGTGAGCCGGAAGCCTCCGGGCGTTTTCACGCGCGTATTGAAATCATGAAAATCGGGAAAGACGATTTCGATCTTGTCGCGGATCTGCTCATAGTCGCCGGCCATGCCGTCCCAGTCGATGTCGTGCCGGTTACCTAGCGTCGCCTTGGCCATGCCGGCAACGATCCAGGGTTCCGAGCGCAACTCATCGCTTGGCGGTTTGAGGAAACCGCGCGACGCGTGCACCATCGACATGGAATCCTCTACCGTGACGGATTGGCGCCCTGTCGCCTGAATATCCAGATCCGTTCGGCCCAGAACCGGCAGGAGGATCGATGTCTTTGCCAGCAGCAGATGCGAGCGATTGAGCTTTGTCGCAAGATGAACGGCCATATCGAGTTTCCGCATGCCCGCGAACGTCGCTTCAGGATCGGACATGGCGACAGCAAGATTGCCACCAAGACACACCAACGCTTTCGACCTGCCCTCAATGATGGCCTCGATTGCCTCCACGGCATTATGGCCCTTTTCACCAGACGGGCGGAAACCGAAGGCTTTCTCCATGCCAGCAAGAAGAGCCTCATTGGGAATTTCAGTGATGCCGACGGTTCGGTCGCCCTGAACGTTGGAATGGCCGCGCAGGGGACAGATACCGGCGCCTGGCCGGCCTATATTGCCGCGCAGCATCAGGAAATTGGCGAGTTGCTGCACATTGGCCGTGCCATGGGCATGCTGTGTGATGCCCATGCCATAACAGAGAATGACGTTTTTCGCCTTGAGGTAGACATCCACGGCGCTATCGAGTGCTTCCAGTGAGAGGCCGGATTTCTCGATAATCTCCGGCCATTGCGTCTGATCTACATCGGCTTGCAGGGCTTCGAGGCCAATCGTATGCGCCGCGATGAAATCGCGGTCGATGACGCCGGGTCCGCCAGCTTCGATATCGGCCGCGTCGCGCTCGAAGATGCGCTTCATCATGCCCTTGAGTGCGGCAAGATCGCCGCCGGTACGAACCTGATGATAGGCAGATGCGATCGGCGTGGATGACATCGTCGCCATTTCGATCGGATCCTGGGGGGCTGCAAACCGCTCCAGCGCCCGCTCCTTGAGTGGATTAAAGACGACGATCGGCACACCCCTGCGGGAGGCCTCATGTAATGTCGTCATCATGCGCGGATGGTTGGTGCCGGGATTGTGCCCGAACGAAAAGATCGCGTCGGCATGATCGAAATCCTCCAGCGTTACAGTGCCCTTGCCGACACCGATCGACAGGGGCAGACCGACGCTGGTGGCTTCGTGGCACATGTTGGAACAGTCGGGGAAATTGTTGGTGCCATAGGCGCGAACGAAGAGCTGAAAGAGAAACGCCGCTTCGTTGGAGGCACGACCGGACGTGTAGAACTCGGCCATATGAGGGCTGGGAAGGGCGTTCAACTCCGAGGCAATACGCGCGAATGCGGCATCCCATTCGATCGGCACGTAGCGGTCACTGGCATGATCATAGATCAGCGGATGCGTCAGGCGCCCCTGATCTTCAAGCTTGTGGTCGGTCCATTGCCAGAGATCAGTCACCGAATGAGCGGCAAAGAAATCGGGGCCAACCCGCTTGGCCGTCGATTCCCAGGTGATCGCTTTTGCTCCGTTCTCGCAGAACTCAAACGAACTTGTGTGCTTCGGATCGGGCCAGGCGCAGCCAGGACAATCGAAGCCTTCGGGCTGGTTTGCCTTTAACAATGTCGCCGCGCCCTCGGCGATGATCTGCTGGTGAGCAAGGGTTTTGGCGACGGCTTTTAGTGCGCCCCAGCCACCTGCTGGCGCTGTATAATGCTCTATCCCATCCGGCCGCTTCTCGCTCATCACAGTCTCCCTTCAGCGTGTTTCAATAAATCTAGCATCGAACGCATCAGTACGAACCTAGACCGATGTATAGGTCCAGGTAGACGTCTATCGAATGTGCGGCCAACGAGATTGAGCATATTTTGCCCAGATCAAGACTGGCGGTGGAACAGTATCATGGAAAAGACAGGACAGATGCAAGCCGGGGCGGCAAGCGCCACCCACAATGATGCGATCGGAGAAGTGGCGCTTCTGGCCATGGCCGTCGCGGGCGGTATTGCCGTCGCAAACATCTACTACAATCAGCCGATGCTTGGGCTTATCGAGGCCGATTTCAGTCGGCAGCCAGTTACCGGCATGGTGCCCACCGCAACGCAACTCGGTTACGCACTGGGGTTGTTCCTTTTACTGCCGCTCGGCGACCTCGTTAATCGCCGCCGGATGATCATCGGGCAATTCGTGGTGCTTGCCGCCGCGCTCGCGCTGGCTGCACTGGCGCCGACGGCCTGGATGCTGGTTGCAGCATCGGTCATGGTTGGAGCATGCTCGACAGTCGCCCAGCAGATCGTGCCCTTTGCGGCATCGCTGGCCGCGCCGGAAAAGCGCGGCGCCACAATCGGCACCGTCATGGCAGGCGTATTGTCGGGCATATTGTTCAGCCGCACCCTGTCGGGCTTTGTGGGCGAACACGCTGGCTGGCGGGAAATGTTCTGGATCGGCGTACCGCTCGCCCTGCTCGCCGCGGGCCTCATGTTTGCGGTCCTGCCGCATCATCGGCCAACCTCGACTTTGCGATATCATCAGGCGCTCCGGTCGCTCGGCCAGCTATGGAAACGCCACCCGGCCTTGAGGGCAGCGACTATCATCGAGGCGTTTCTGTTCGCGTCGTTCACGGCCTTCTGGACCATCCTCGCTCTCTATCTGGCGGGGCCAGAATTTCAGCTCGGTGCGGATGTCGCGGGTCTGTTTGGGATCGTCGGTGCGGTAGGCATTTTTGCAGCGCCTCTGGCAGGAGTTGTTGCCGACAGACGGGGACCGCATTTCGTGGTCTGGATGGGCGCCGGATTGACGATCGCCGCCTGGCTTATCTTCGGCCTCTGGGCATCGATCGCTTCCTTGGTTGTAGGCGTCATCGTACTTGATTTCGGCATACAGAGCGCGCTGATTTCTAACCAGCACATCATTTATGCCCTGGATGCCGATGCGCGTAGCCGTCTCAACACGGTCTTCATGACTGGAATGTTTCTGGGGGGTGCCACAGGTTCGGCGATGGCGACACTGGCCTGGGGCCAGGGCGGCTGGCTTGACGTCAGCCTTCTCGGCGCGGCGTTTGGCCTCGCAGCCTTCGCGGTTAAAATATTTCATCATCGCCGGCATTCGCTGACGGTTGTCGGAAACTGAGGGCGGAACGATGGAAAAGCTACGTATAGGAATCGTCGGCGGTTCTCTTGCCGGCCTCTTCGCTGGCATCATGTTACAACAGGCTGGCCACGATGTTCGCATCTACGAGCGATCGAAGAGCGGTCTTGCAGGTCGGGGAGCTGGCCTCGTCGGTCAGAGGGACCTGCTGCACATTCTCCGGCTGATTGGCTGCGAGCATGTCGCCCGTATCGGCGTGGTGGCTAAGGAACGCATCTATCTCGATCAGGACGGCCGTATCGCCCAGACCATTAAGGCGCCCCAGACCCAGATCTCCTGGGACTATCTGTTCGAAACTGTCGCTTCCCGCATCGCTTCAGGAAGCTATGTGTTGGGTCGGGATGTCGTCAAAGTGCTGGATGGCGAGAGTGGCGCGGAGCTGATTTTTGGTGACGGCACGCGGGTGAATGCCGATCTGGTTATCGGTGCCGATGGCCTTGGTTCGGTGGTGCGCGCAGCGGTCAATCCCGGAGACACTCAAAACCGCTATTCCGGCTATGTCGCATGGCGTGGATTGATCCTGGAAACGAGGCTTCCAACGGCAGCAAATCTGCTTCTCGACCGGTTTGCCTTTCATGTCAGGCCTGGCGTACATGCGCTCGGTTATCTTGTCCCGGGCTCGAAGGGCGAAATGGACATCGGCAATCGCCGATATAACTGGGTCTGGTATCGCAAAGTGCCAGCAAGCGAACTTGCCCACACGTTCACCGATCTGGATGGGCGAACGCATGCATTTTCGCTGCCGCGTGATGGCTTGTCGAGCGACCGTCTGGAGGCGTTGCGCGTCGATGCGCTGCAGATGCTTCCGCCGCAATTCGCCCAGGCGGTCGAGGCGGAGCCAAGCCCCTCTATCCAGGGCATTTTCGACTACGAGTCGCCCCGCATGACGGGCCGTTCGGTCGTCCTCATCGGCGACGCCGCCTTTGTCGCGCGTCCGCACACCGCGATGGGCGTGTCGAAGGCAGCGGGCGATGTCATGGCGTTGAGCAACAGCCTGGAGTCCGAGGTTGACCTTCCCAGTGCCTTGCAGCGGTTCGAGGACGATCGCATCGCGGTTGGCCGAGAAATCGTTGCTTATGGCAGGCAACTCGGTGCGTCGGCTATCTGAGTATCGACCGGCTGTCTGTCACGGTACTCAAGAACGATATTTTTAACCCGCTGGCTTCTGCCAGCGGGTTTTTAATTTTGAGAAAGGTCGGATGCTTCAGTTTGGGGGCTTCATCAGGCTTAGTGCGGCGTGGATTTGCGAGACGACGGCGGCACCTTCCCCAACTGCTGCCGCGACCCGCTTGGTCGATCCGGCACGGACATCCCCGATGGCAAAGACATTTGGCAGGCTGGTTTCGAGAGGCAATGGCTTGCGGGAAAAACGACAATGCTCATCGAAGGATTGCCCAGTGACGATGAAGCCCTTGTCGTCGGTTTGCACCCGGCTGCTGATCCAGCCAGCGTTCGGATCCGCGCCGATAAAAAGGAAGAGATGATGAAGCGGTAAGGTGTTCACGCTTCCATCCAGGCGGTTGCGCAGTCTTGCGGAGGAAATGCCAGTGGCGTTATCGCCATTGATCGCGTCCACTTCGCAATGCATGTGCAGTTGGACGTTCGGCAGGGCCTTGATACGGTCGATCAGATATTGCGACATCGTATCTTCGAGTGCGCGCCGCACGACCAGATGAAGTGTCTTGACCTGAGGCGCCAGAAAGACGATGGCCTGGCCTGCCGAATTGCCGCCGCCAACCAGGACGATCTCTTCGCCGGCGCAAAGTTTTGCCTCGATCGGCGAGGCCCAATAGGAAACGCCGTTGCCCTCGAAACCGTCAATGTTGGTGATGTCCGGTCGCCTGTAGCGAGCGCCGGATGCGATGACGACACTGCGGGCCGTCACCGATTTTCCACCGTCGAGTTCGAGCGCCAGCACACCGGCGTCATCTTTCGGAGGGATCAGATTTTTGACAGCGACGGGAAGAACCATTTCCGCCCCGAACTTGAGGGCCTGATTGTAGGCACGTCCCGCCAGCGCCTGTCCGGATATGCCCGTCGGGAAGCCGAGATAGTTTTCGATCCGAGACGAAGCGCCGGCCTGCCCCCCAATCGAGTGTTCGTCGATGACAAGGACGTCGAGCCCTTCCGAAGCGGCATAGACGGCGGTGGCAAGGCCCGCCGGTCCAGCGCCGACAACAGCGACGTCATAGAGCTTTCCGGGCTTGAGGTCCGGCGTCATGCCGAGACATGCTGCGGCCTCCGCATCGGTCGGTTTCTTGAGCACGGTGCCGTTGGGGCAGACCATTAGCGGAAGGTCGGAGGCGAGAATACCCAGACGTTCGATCAGCGCCTTACCTTCACCCTCCATGGCAGCATCAAGCACGATGTGGGGAAAGGCATTGCGGGCTAGAAATCCTTGCAGGCGCGAGAGCGCGGCATTGCCAGCGGTTCCAATCAGAACAGAACCTGCGCCTGCATCGATCAGACCGACGCGGCGCAGGATGAAGGCGCGCATGATGATTTCGCCGACATCGGCCGATCCGATCACCAAGGCCCGCAAATGGGCGGCATCAAAGGGAATGGCCGTGCAGCCCTCGGACCCGGCGCGGGCCCCGGCAAGTGTCGGTCGACCCGACAGCTGGTTGACTTCGCCAGACAACTGGCCTGCTCCATGCGTCGTGATCGGCGCCTCGCCGGAAAGACCTTCGTGGCGAAACACGTCCATCGATCCCTTCAGCACCAGCCAGGCGGGCGCTGCGTGGTCTCCTACCTTGTAGACGAAGTCACCACGGGCGAAATCTTTTGGCTCGCCGCTGGCAAAACGCTTGGCCGTCTCGACCTGATGGGGGTTGAGCACCGGAAACATCTGGTCCAGGCGCGCGCTGAGATCTGCCATCTGTTACCTCCAGCTGGAAATGTCGTCCGCAGGTCACCGCCGATTTTTCGGCGAAGTTCAGTAATATCGCGGTATCGGCCCGCGTTGCGGTGTCTGATCAGGCAGGTCCACCATGGTTTCGTCCACATAACACCAGCCCCAGCCTTCCGGCGGGTCATAGCCCTCGATGATGGGGTGGCGGGTGGTGTGGAAATGCGCGGTCGCGTGGCGGCCGGGGGACTGATCGCAGCAGCCGACATGACCACATTCGCGGCAGAGCCTCAAATGAAGCCATATCTGGCCAGTTTCGAGACATTCCTCGCAGCCAAGCGTCATGGGCTTGACCGATCGGATCGTCGGCAGGTGCGAGCATTGATCAGACATGGTTCCACTCCTGAACGTGTTGGAAATTTCAGTGCTTCAGTGCTTCTTCAAGACACAGTATAAGCTGGTTGAAATCGACTGGCTTCCCAAGGAATGCGAATGCACCGCCATCCATTGCCGCTGCTCTCGTTCGCTCGTCGCAATAGGATGTCATGAAGATCATCGGCGGCTTATGATCACCACGCGAGTTTAACACGTCCTGCATCTGGATGCCGCTCAAGCCTGGCATTTTAACATCGACCAGCATGCAGTCGATCGCGACGCGATCACCGCGGGCCAGAAAGTCTTCCGCAGACGAAAACAGCCGGCTCTCGTAACCGCAGGACAAAACGAGATCGTCAAGGGCTTCGCGGATCGACCGATCGTCGTCAACGATGGCTATGACAGGTGTTCTGGACAATTTGATTGGGCCTTGCCTCTTAAAATCAACTGGCTTCTATATGCGCCATCGAGACACAACATTGCACCATACAAGGGTCTAGGTTTTGGCCTCAAAGGCCCAGCAGTTCCGCCTTGCGCACCAGTTCGGCTACGGAGCGCGCCTCCATTTTGCGCATGACATTGCCGCGATGCAGCTTGACCGTGATCTCGCTGATCCCGAGGTTGAACGCAATCTGCTTGTTCATCAGGCCTTGCACGACAGCCGTCATGACCTCATGCTCGCGGCGGGTCAATGTCTTGGCCAGCTCCACGACGGCGCCATTTGCAGCAGATTGCTGGCGCATTTCCCGATCTTTCTGAAAAGCAACCGAGACGGCGTCGAGGATGTCCTGGTCCCGAAAAGGTTTGGTCAGGAAGTCGATGGCGCCTGCTTTCATGGCACGGACTGTCATTGGTATATCACCGTGACCCGTCATGAAGATGATAGGCATTCGGTTGCCGAGTTTTTCCAGGTGGAGCTGAAAATCAAGGCCGTTCGCACCGGGCAGGCGAACGTCGAGAAGAATGCAGCCAGGTCGGTCCAGATCGGCATTTTCGAGCAGGTCCTGGGCGCTTTCAAAGGATTTTGCTTCTGTTCGAATTGACAGGAACAGATCGACCAAAGCCTCGCGTATCGCAGTATCGTCATCGACGACGTAGACAACCGGCGTATCGCCGTTCGGCGGTTTGGCGGACTTTCTCGCATCATTCATGGGTTGCCTCCATCGGGACGATCATTTCGAACAATGCGCCACCATCGGTGTGATTGCCGGCAGACAGCGTGCCGCCGCGGGCTTCGAGCATGCTGCGGCAGATGGCAAGGCCCATGCCAAGCCCGGTTGGTTTGGTCGTGCAGAATGGTTTGAACAGGTTTTTGAGAACGTCCGGACTGAGCCCGGGACCTGTGTCGAGAACCTTGATGATCACGCTTTGATCATCCCCAGGCTCGATCGTTACCGATATCCGCCGGATCGCTTCCGGGGTTTCGGCCATGGCGTGAAGCGAATTGGTGATCAGGTTGATCAAGACTTGCTGCAGCTCTATCCGCACAGCGTTGACGGTGGGCACATCGCTTGCTTCAGCTATTTCAACAATGACCCCGTTTCTGACAAGCTCGCTCTCCATCAGCGCGCGTGTCTCCGTGACGAGATCGGCCAGCGAAACCGGCTCGATATCGGGCGGGCGGTTACCAAGCATTGATCGTGCGCTCTGAATGATGTCGCTGGCACGCTGGCTGTCACGAGCGATGCGCTCAGCTGAGCGGGAAACGGCTGCCAGATCCGGCGGGTCGCGATCCAGCCAGCGCTGCAGGGTCTGGGCGTTGACCACCAAGGCGCCGAGCGGCTGATTGAGTTCGTGCGCGAGCGAGGCAGATAACGCACCGACGGTTGCCGCGCGCGACGCCAATGCCAATTCCGCCTGGGCCTCGAACAGTGCTTTCTGGGCGAGTTCCCGCTCCGTAATGTCGAACATACCGACAATGACACGGTTGAAATTGGCAGGATCTTCAGGAAAGCCAACGGTCAGCAGCACAAACTTGCTGGTGCCATCGCTGGTGATGATGCTGCCCTTGCCTTCGAAATGCGTCTCGTTGTTGAAAATTGCCGCGATGAGATCGAGAAAGGTGGCGTCGTCCTGGGCAATATAGCGGCGCATGGCGCCGGGATTGTTGTTGCCCACATGACCCAGCAATTCAAGTGCCGCCGCGTTGGCGGCAACGGTAGGGACGCTGACAATGCATCGCTCCAGAAAATCCGGGTTCTCCCGAGCGTGAGCACCAAGGTCTTTGACACCATTTGCTTTCAACGCCATCAGCATTGCGCGGACCTGCGAATAGTCGCGCTCCCAAAGTGCAACGCGGCTTTGCTCGAAAATCGTACGGTAGCGCTCTTCGCTGCTCTGCAGGGCGGCATTGAATTTCACAAGATTGAGGCGCGCGCGCTGATTGCGGATGATCAAGGCGCAGGTGATCAACATTGCAGCAACCGCGACCGCCAGGCGTAGGGTTGCGGCGAGGTCGGTTTGCAGCCCATGAGCTGCAAGATACGAGACTGCCGCCAGACTGATACAGATACCGGTCACCAGCATCGTTCCTTTTTCTGTCAGGGTTTCTGCCGACAGAAGCAAGGTGATGACATAGAGCGTGGCAAGCGCGCTGTGAATGTCGGTATAGGTATCGAGATAGAAGATCAGCGCTGCGAGCAAAAATGCGCAGACGAGCACGCCAAGTTCAAAGCGCGCCGGCAGCCGTCTTTCCGGGTTTACCAGGACCAGCGAATGCAAGGAGATTTCCCACGTTGAGATCGACCGCATTATCAAGCCATCCCTGCTGCCGAAACGCAATTGGCAATTCCAATATTCCTATGCAAACTCAATCTCATAACCGCGCAAAAAAGAATGGCCATTCCAGGACTGGGATGGCCTCAGATGGATCGCGACATCCATGTGAAAGGGCGCGCTTGAAAATTCAGGGCGCATTGGCATCCAGCATCTCTTCAGTGGAGGGCCTGGATTTGTAGCCTCGGTTCGGCAGGCGAGCCACTATACTTAGGTGTCAGTCCGACTAACCAAGCATTGGATACCGCGCAACCAGATCCTCGCCTACAACCATCTCGTCAAACAAACGATGTGGGCAGGAGTTGAAGATGCAGATTTCAAAACATGTTCTTTCTCTCAAGGACCGGCCTGCAGCCTTCGAAAGCCCGGCGGGATCGATCATGCGCCTTGGTCGCGATCAACTGCCAATCCTCAAAGGCCTTTCAATACGCAGGCTGGTGCTCACGGCACACGCGATCAGGGAGCCTCACTGGCATGCGAATGCCAATGAACTGGGCTACTGTGTCCGCGGCCAGGTACTGGTGACTGTCGTCGGCAATCATGGCAGCCGCGATGTCTTTCTTATCGGCATTGGCGAAATGTTCTTCGTTCCGTCAGGCACGGTTCACGCAATTGAAAATACCGGTGAAACGGAGGCGGAGTTCATCCTTGCCTTTTCGAACGAGGATCCGGAAGATTTCAGCCTGTCTGGCGCCTTCGACGTGATGTCCGACGCCGTGCTGCTGAGCACCTTCGAGTGGCAACCGCAAAAGCCGCCGAGTTTTGGCAGGCTGAACGCAAACACAGAGATATTCGACTTGCAGGCCCAGCCAGCCGTTGAAAAGCAGGCGCTTCATCCAAACAGGCTCAAATTCCGTGTCGAGGAGTCAGCGCCGCACGTATCGTCGCCGGCGGGCTCTGCAAGGACCGCGCAGGCTCCGGCTTGGTCTGTTCTCGATGGTCTTTCGATGTTTTCTGTCCGCATCAGCGAGATTGGCCTGCGCGACCCGCACTGGCACCCCGAGACCGCCGAAATGGGCTATGTGCTCGAAGGGACCGGTCAGATGACAGTCCTTGATCCCGATGGAAGCGCTGACACTTATTCGATCCATCCGGGTGACGCCTATTTCGTGCCGCCGGCTTACCCGCATCACATCGAAAACACCGGCAGTGGCACACTGCATATCCTGATTTTCTTCAGTCGCAGCGCGCCACAAGATATCGGTTACCGAGCAGCGGCGGCCGGTTATTCACGCAATGTGATCGCTAGCCAGCTGGGCCTTTCCGAGCAAGCCCTCCTGCCTCTTCCTGTCGATATCGACGATCCGCTGATCGTTGCACGGCTCTGAAGCCCTGAATCCCTGAAACCCAAACCCAAGCCCAAACCCAATGGAGATTACCATGAACCGCACCCTCGCCGAAAAACATCGCAAGTCGCCTCTTGCAACACCGACTGCCCTTGGCACGAACGCAACCGCCGATATTTCCGGCGCGTTGACGGCGCTGCTGGCCGATGTCTTCGCGCTTTATCTCAAGACGAAGAATTTTCACTGGCATATGAGCGGTCCGCATTTCCGTGATTACCACCTGATGCTGGACGAGCAGGGCGAGCAGATCTTCGCCATGACGGACGACATTGCCGAGCGAGCCCGCAAGATCGGCGGCACCACACTTCGTTCGATCAGCCATATTTCCAGGTTGCAGCGGCTTCTCGACAACGACGCCGATTTCGTGACCCCGGCGGATATGCTGGCCGAGCTTCGCGACGATAACCTCACACTCGTCTCGCTGATGAAGGCGACACACAATCTTTGTGAAGACCATGGCGACATCGCAACCGCCAGCCTGATCGAAAACTGGGTGGATGAGGCAGAGCGCCGTGCCTGGTTCCTGTTCGAAAGCACCCGCGGCGCCGAATGAGCGCGCGAAATTTCGGAGAGGCCCATGATCAACGAACTTTCACTGTCCCGTCGGCAGGTCCTGTTGGCCGGCACCACGGTTTCTCTGGCCTTGGCCATGCCGGCGATGGCTTCCGAAAAGAAAATTTCCCGTAACCCAGAAGGAATTGTATCGATGACCACGAATTTCGTCACCACCAAAGACGGCGTAGAGATCTTCTTCAAGGACTGGGGTCCGAAGGATGCACAGCCGATCGTCTTCCACCATGGCTGGCCGCTGTCGTCAGACGACTGGGATGCCCAGATGCTGTTCTTCCTCAGCAAGGGATATCGTGTCGTGGCCCACGACCGCCGCGGCCATGGACGCTCCAGCCAGGTGAGCAATGGTCACGACATGGATCATTACGCTGCCGATGCCTCCGCCGTCGCCGAATATCTTGACCTGCGCAATGCCGTTCATATCGGCCACTCCACAGGCGGCGGCGAAGTCGCTCGGTACGTCGCACGGCATGGTCAGCCACAGGGCCGCGTGGCAAAGGCTATCCTCGTCAGCGCCGTTCCGCCGCTGATGCTGAAAACCGCAGCCAATCCTGATGGCACGCCGATGGAAGTCTTCGATGGGTTCCGTAGCGCCCTGGCAGCCAATCGCGCGCAGTTCTTCCTCGATGTTGCGTCGGGCCCATTTTATGGTTTCAACCGGCCGGATGCGAAAGTTTCGCAGGGTGTGATCGACAATTGGTGGCGCCAGGGGATGATGGGCAGCGCCGTGGCGCACTATGAAGGTATCAAGGCGTTTTCGGAGACAGATCAGACCGAAGACTTGAAGGCGATTACCGTTCCCACGCTGGTGACCCAGGGTGATGACGACCAGGTCGTTCCCTACAAGGCCGCCGTAGAGCTTCAGGCCAAGCTGATCAAGAACAGCACGATGAAGATCTACAAGGGCTTCCCGCATGGGATGCTGACCACGCATGCCGACGTGATCAATCCAGACCTGTTGGCCTTCATCAAGGCTTGATTGTTTCCCTATTCCAAGACGTGTGTGGCGGCTCCCCAAAGGGCCGCCACTACAAATGCGAGGTCAGCGGGTCAGTCAGCCGCTCGTCGCGAAAGCTCGCGGGCCAGATCAAGAAACGCTTTCACTCCAGCCGACAGATTTCGGCGCCCGGGATAATACAGGCAGAGCCCCGGATACGGTGGTGTCCAGTCCTCCAGCACCCGGACAAGGCGCCCCGCTTTGATGTCGGGAAGCACTTCCTCTTCCATGGTATAGCCTAGGCCGGTACCTTCCAGCACCGAAGTCCTCACAAGGCCCGCTTCATCGAGTGTGATCGGGCCTCGCACATCGATTTGCACCGGCTCGTCGTCTTTTTCAAACCGCCATCGAAACAGTGAGCCGTCCGGCAAGCGAACGCGAATGCATCTGTGATTGAGAAGATCCGGAGGAACCACGGGTTTGGGATGTTGTGCGAAATAGTCCGGAGAACCGACAACAGCGTGTCGCTGTGGCCGGCCGAGCGAAACGGCAATCATGTCGCTGGGAACGAGACCTGCCACCCTGACGCCCAGATCAAAACCGTCATTGACGATATCAACCATTTTTCCTTCCGTGACCAGATCGACATTCATCTCGGGATAGCGACGCAGGAACTCAAGCACGAGCGGTGAGATGATGGCGCGTGCTGCAAACGGTGCCGCATTGATGCGTATCGTTCCAGACGGTGTCTCGCGTTGTGAGCGAACCGTTTCCAGAGCGGCATGAAGGTCCTGAAGCGAAGGCGCAACCTGCTGTACAAAGAGCCTGCCGGCATCTGTCAGCGAGACGCTACGCGTGGTGCGATTGAACAATCGTACGCCGAGCCCCGCCTCAAGCCTGCCGATGGTGTGGCTGAGCGCAGTTGTGGACATGCCGAGATCGATAGCCGCTGCGCGAAACGTCCCGCGCCTGGCGATCGCGATGACTGCTTCGAGTTCCCTAAGGTTTAACTGTTCCATTATCCCGATCTGTTCAACATCACGTGCATGTTTATCCCACTTATCCATGCAATGGTAGAGCACTAACTTAAGGGCACCTCAGAAGGAGAAATAAGATGGATATGCCCCAAGTTGTGAATATGTATTTTGACGCCGACACCCGCAACGATGCCGACGCGCTGTTGCAAACGCTTGATGTCGATGCGGTGGTCGAGGACGAGAATGCCCGCTATCAGGGCACTGCCGCCATCCGTCAATGGTGGGTGGCCGCCAAGAGGTCGGCTCAATACGTTGCCGAACCTGTGGAAACCACGGTGGACGGTGACAAGACACTCGTGCGGGCGAGGGTGAGTGGCAAGTTTCCCGGTAGTCCGGTGATGCTAATCCATGCCTTCACGATCAAGGACGACAGGATCGTCAGGCTGGAGATCCGGTCATGACTGACTTTCTCAATCTGAAAGGCAAACGCGCACTCATTACGGCTGGAACCAAGGGTGCTGGCGCTGCGACCGTCAGCCTGTTTCGCGAACTCGGCGCAAAGGTGCTGACGACAGCGCGTGCCCGTCCGGAAAACATGCCGGAAGAATTGTTCGTCGATGCGGACCTGAGCACCGAAGAGGGATGTGAAATCGTCGCAGAGGCCACGCGGCGGCGCCTTGGCGGCGTCGATGTCATCGTCCATATGCTGGGTGGCTCCTCAGCATCGGGGGGCGGCTTTTCTGCCCTGTCGGAGGATGACTGGCACAAGGAAATGTCGCTTAACCTTTATCCGGCTGTCCGGCTGGATCGGCAACTGGTCCCGGATATGGTCGCCCGGGGAAGCGGCGTCGTCGTGCATGTGACATCCATCCAGAGAGTCCTGCCACTTCCGGAATCGACAACAGCCTATGCCGCAGCAAAAGCGGCACTTTCGACCTATAGCAAGGCGATGTCGAAGGAAGTGTCGCCCAAAGGTGTGCGTGTCGTTCGGGTTTCGCCGGGCTGGATCGAAACGGAAGCCTCCGTCCACCTTGCAGAGCGCCTGGCGAAGCAGGCCGGAACTGACCTTGAGGGTGGCAAGAAGATCATCATGGATGGACTGGGCGGCATTCCGCTCGGCCGCCCGGCAAAACCGGAAGAGGTCGCAAACCTGATCGCCTTCCTCGCTTCCGACCGTGCGGCTTCGATTACTGGTACCGAATACACAATTGATGGGGGGACGGTGCCGACAGCGTAGGTTCCGAGATGCGCCTGCAGATCAGGCGGGCGCGTCCCACCCGCCGATCTGTGAATAGATCGCGTCGCGGAGATGGCGGACGTCGTGGTTCAGATCGGCCAGCTCCTTTGGAGTTTGCATTGAAGCTGCAAGCAAGGTGTCGCTGAGGCAGCCCGCCCTGTGCTGCAATGCGCGGCCTTCCTCGGTCAAAGCGATGACCACCTGCCGCTCATTGCTGAGGTTTCTGGTCCTGCGCAACAAGCCGGCTGTCTCAAGGCGCTTCAAGAGCGGCGTCAGTGTGCTCGATTCCAATGCGAGGGCGTTTGCAATGGCGCCAACGGTTTGCTCATCTCCGCTCCAAAGCACGTTTAGCACGAGATATTGCGGGTACGTCAGCCCCAGCTCATCCAGAAGGGGCTTGTAAGCGCGCTGGATGGCAATGCCGGCAGTATAAATTGCGTAGCACAGCTGGTCGTGCAAAGGCGGTGGATTGTTGTGACGTATGGTCATTCTAGGCTCCTTCACACATACATATAGCCAATCATATGGCAAAAATAAATATCGCGATAAGAATTATCTTGACGGAAGGGTCAGTATCTGTCAGCTTATGTGTATCGCGATAACAGTTATCGCAAAACAAAAAGGAAGAAGCCATGACACGCAAGTCCGCAACCGCCCTTTCTGCAATTGCCACCGCCGCATTGTCTGCCGCACTGCCGGCAAACGCTGCCGACACCATTTCCCAGAACCAGTCCGTAAAAAACGTCGTGCTTGTCCATGGCGCTTTTGCTGACGGCTCTGGCTGGAAGGGTGTCTACGACAATCTCACAAAGCGTGGTTACCGCGTGACCATCGTCCAGAATCCCCTGACCTCTCTGGCGGACGACGTTGCCGCCACAAAGCGTGCTCTCGAGCGGCAGGACGGTCCGGTCATTCTGGTCGGACATTCCTGGGGCGGCACGGTCATTACAGAAGCGGGCGTTGATGAAAAGGTTGCTGGCCTCGTCTATGTCTCTGCGCTCTCACCAGATGCCGGCGAAACGACAGCCCAGCAATATCAGGGGTTTGCTCCCGCATCGGAATTCGTCATCGAAACCACGAAGGATGGTTTTGGATATGTCAGCCCGGCAAAGTTCAAGGCTGGTTTTGCTCATGACGTTAGCGATGCCGATGTTGCGTTCATGAGGGACGCTCAGGTCCCGATCAACATGTCGGCGTTCGGCACGAAGCTCGAACATGCTGCCTGGCGCACCAAGCCCAGCTGGGCTGTGATCGCTACCGAGGACAAGGCATTCGACCAGGCAATGCTGATCCATATGGCCGAACGCATCAAAGCCAAGATCACCAAGGTCTCAGCAAGCCACGCCCTGTTCATGACGCAGCCGACGGTCGTCGCTGATACCATCGATGCTGCCGCCAAGGCCGTCTCGGCAAAGCAGAAATGATAGATTCCGCGTTATCGGGACAATCCGCACTGTCCCGATAACGACCGGAACGTATTATTTCGAATTTCACAACAAACTATGAATTATTAGTTCAATTGTTGTGCCCGCGACTTGGTAGCAATATCCACGCATCAGACGAGCAACGGCGTCGCCTGAAACACGAAACCATACATTTGCAGGACGTGAGATGACCCAGAACGACTTTTCCATAACGCGCCGTGGCGCACTGCTTTCAGTTGGTGCAGCCGCAGCGGCGATGGCCATTTCACCCGTATTCACCTTCGCAGCAAACGCTGCCCCCACCAACACATCAATCGAAGGAAACAAGACCATGGGTACTATCACCACCAAGGACGGCGTCGAAATATTCTACAAGGATTGGGGCTCCAAGGATGCTCAGCCCATCGTATTTCATCACGGCTGGCCGTTATCGTCTGACGACTGGGATGCCCAGATGCTGTTCTTCCTCGCCAACGGTTACCGGGTCGTTGCCCATGATCGCCGTGGCCACGGACGCTCTGCCCAGGTCTCCGAAGGGCATGATATGGACCACTATGCCGCCGACGCTTTCGCTGTCGTCGAAGCGCTGGACCTGAAAAATGCCGTGCATATCGGCCATTCCACCGGCGGTGGCGAAGTGGCGCGCTATGTGGCGAAGTTTGGTCAGCCGGCCGGTCGTGTCGCCAAGGCCGTTCTGGTATCGGCAGTCCCGCCACTGATGCTGAAGACCGCAGCCAATCCAGAAGGCCTGCCGATCGAAGTGTTCGACGGCTTCCGTTCGGCGCTGGCGGCCAATCGGGCGCAATTCTTCCGCGACGTCCCGGCCGGCCCGTTCTACGGTTTTAACCGCGATGGCGCCAAGGTTCAGGAAGGCGTAATCCAGAATTGGTGGCGCCAGGGCATGATGGGCGGTGCAAAGGCGCACTATGATGGCATCAAGGCCTTCTCCGAAACCGACCAGACGGAAGATCTGAAGGCAATCACGGTGCCGACGCTCGTTCTCCACGGCGAAGACGATCAGATCGTTCCAATCGCGGATTCTGCACTGAAGTCCGCCAAGCTGCTGAAGAATGGTTCGCTTAAGACCTATCCCGGCTTCTCGCATGGCATGCTGACCGTGAATGCCGATGTCCTGAACGCCGATCTTCTGGCATTCATTCGATCCTGACGATAAGAGGTGGCCGTGGCGGAACCTGCCACGGCCACTGATGCAATCCTTGCCGCACTACCGATCGAGACGACGATGCAGTTGACGCCCGAGCTTGTAGCCCTGACCATCAGAGACGTCCGTGACGACGGCCCGGAGCCGGGCTGGACGCCGTTATCTGAAACAGAACTTGACGCTCTGGTTGCCGCTATCGAGCGCGAAGCCGATAGCGATCCGATCTGGGTGTTTGCATACGGTTCCCTGATCTGGAATCCTGAGTTCAAGCCAGCCGGCAGGCGACGCGCCACCGCCCATGGCTGGCATCGTTCGTTTTCCCTGAAAATCGAGCGCTGGCGGGCAACGAGCGCGCAGCCAGGTCTGATGATGGCGCTTGAGCGTGGTGGACAGTGCGACGGCGTCATCCTGCAACTCTCGTCCGAGCGGCGGCGTGACGACCTTCGAGCTCTCGTCGCCCGCGAAATCAGGTATCGGGAAGTCATCGACATGGTGCGCTGGGTAAAGGTCAAAACGCCTGACGGCATCCAGAAGGCTCTGACATTCTGGGCGAGCACAAAGCGCGCGGGTCTGACGGCGCCGCTACCGGTGGAAACGACCGCAAAACTGATCGCCAGCGCCTGCGGAGAGGGCGGATCCTGCGCCCAGTATCTGCACAACACGATCGTCGATCTTCAGGCAGAAGGCATTCGCGATCGAAACCTCTGGCAGTTACAGGCGCGGGTCGCGGCCGAGATCTCCGCACAGCAAGGACGCTGTGGCGGGACAGTCCGGGATATCAATCAAGCATGACCATCTGCGCCGCAACCTGCTCCTCGAAGAATTTGGAGAAGGATGCAATGCGGGGAGGCAGAGCCTGATAGGGCGGGTAGTAGAGGGTCAACCACAGATCGGGTGGGTCCCAGCCCTTGAAGACATGCACGAGGCGCCCACTCTTGAGGTGTTCCGAGACGTGAAAGTTCGGCAGCATGGCAACGCCTGCTCCATCTGCGGCCATGTCGGCCAGAACCTCACCATTATTGGCGCTGAAGGCGCGCCCTGCCGATATCGTCATGCTCGAGCCGCCGTCCGAGAGCACCCAGTTCTCTCGCCGGCTTTCGCCGCTATAGGCGAGGCAATCGTCTGGCGTCAGCTCGTTCGGATGCTGCATCTCGACAAACCGGCTTCCCGGTGCCGCAACCAGAATGCGCGGCACGACGCGGATTTTCCTCCATATCGTGAACTTGTCCGACGGCTGAGACGAGATGCGGATCGCCAGATCGTAGTCATCATCAACGATATTCACCAGTCCGTCGGACAGTGATATCTCGAAGCCCATCTTCGGGTACCGCTCTTTGAAGCCGGAGAGGATCGGTGGGAGCACCGCCTTGCCAAACCACGTCGGCGCACTGATCCTGAGACGCCCTTCGTCGGCTTTGTGAGCGTTCATCACGTCGCGGCGCGCTTCTTCAAGCGTCTTCACCGCCGGCTGAATCTGGGCGGCGAAGATCGCACCGTCTGTTGTCAGCGACACTTGCCGGGTCGTACGGACAAACAGCTGAACGCCGAGTTCGGCTTCAAGTGCCGCAATAGCCCTTGTGACTGCAGCCGGCGTCATGTCGAGTTCGCGGGCAACCTGGGCGAAATTTCGCTTTTCGGCCGCAAGGAGGAAGGTTCGCAGAGCTTTGTAATCGTTCATTGGGATTGTTTCAAAAAGAGCAACGCAGTCGAAATGAATATTGCAATTCTCTGGCGTGATCAATCGGCCTAGATATTCGTCAACAGCCAAACACTAACGGCGACATTGAAAGGCAAGGACATGATCAAGGATATCAAGGGACTGCATCACGTAACCTCAATGGCTTCGGATGCGCGTCAGAACAATCGCTTCTTCACCGACACACTGGGCCTGCGTCGCGTCAAGCAGACCGTTAACTTCGACGACCCGAACGTCTACCACCTTTATTATGGTGACGAGAACGGCTCCGCAGGCACCGTCATGACCTACTTCCCGTTCCCGAACATGATGCTGGGTCGTCCCGGTGTTGGTGAGGTCGGGGAAACCCAGTTCTCTGTGCCAAAGGGCGCATTGAAATTCTGGCAGGATCGGTTTACCGCGCACGGTGTCGATGGCTTGGAAACTGACACCGTCTTTGGCGCCAACAGACTTCAATTCATGGGTCCGGACGGTGACAGTCTGGCGCTGATTGAATCTGCCGATGACAACCGCGCTCCGTGGCTGGCGGACGGCATTCCGGGCGATGCAGCTATCCGCGGTTTTGCCGGCGCCCGGTTCAGCCTGCACGATACTGCCGCGACAGAAGAGCTTCTGGGTTTCATGGGGTATCAACGCGCCGAGAAGGAAGGTGACGTGACCCGCTTTATCATTCCCAATGGAAACGGCGCCGATACGATTGATGTCGCAGCACTGCCGAAAACGTCGTTTGCCCGTCAGGGCGCCGGTTCGGTTCACCATATCGCCTTTGCCGTCGAAAACCGCGAAAAGCAACTCGAAGTTCGCAAGGCACTGATGGACACGGGTTATCAGGTTACGCCCGTCATTGACCGCGATTATTTCTGGGCAATCTACTTCCGCACACCAGGCGGCGTGTTGTTCGAGATTGCCACGAACGAGCCGGGGTTTGACCGGGACGAGGACACGGCACATCTGGGCGAGGCGCTTAAGTTGCCGAGCCGGTATGAAGCGTTCCGTGACCAGATCCAGGCAAATCTCGAGCCGCTGACTGCCTAACAACCCCCCGCTCACTGGTGTCTGTGGCAACTGATCGGGCTTCTATGGAGAAATGCCAATGGATCAATTGGGAGCAATCAGAGCCTTTGTTCGCGTCGTCGAGGCCGGATCCTTTGCAAAGGCTGCCAGCACGATGGGTGCGCCACGGTCCACCGTGAGCAAGCTTGTTCAGGATCTTGAGGCCAGCTTGAGCCTCAAATTGCTGGAACGAACGACACGTTCACTCACGGTGACACCCGAGGGCGTTGCTTATTACGAGCGCGCCCTCCGGCTGATCGCCGATTTCGATGAAATGAACAACGAGGCGACCCGCGGGCGCCTTGCCACCAGGGGAAAACTTCGTGTTGACGTAGGAGGGACCTTCGCCAATACGATTCTGATCCCTCGGTTGCCAGAGTTTTACGCGCTCTATCCAGAGATCGAGTTGCACCTTGGTGTGACAGAACGTCAGGCCGACATCGTTGAAGAGGGAATAGATTGCGTCATTCGTGCCGGAGATCTGCCCAGCGCATCTCTTGTTGCGAAGAAACTATGCAGCGTCGAGATAGTAACCTGCGCCACCCCGGCGTACCTCGAAAAATACGGCGTGCCAGCTTCGCCATCGGATCTGCAGCGTGATCATGTTTTCGTTCAGTACTTTTTCGCGCGCAGCCTGAAGGCCGCACCAGTGCGATTGATGAATGGTGACGAGAAAATAGAAATCTACAGCCCGATCAAGCTCTCCACCAGTGATGCGACTGCGCATTTGCATGGAATATTAGCGGGGCTGGGTATTGGTCAGACATTTGAATTCTTGGCACGCGCCCACATCGCTCGCGGCGCACTGGTCCCCATCCTGCAAGATTGGGCGCCACCACGTTATCCTGTTCACATCGTTAGGCCAGCGGGCCGGTTTCCGAGCGTGAAGTATCGGGTATTTGCAGACTGGGTTGCGGGCGTGTTTTCTGCCTACGACGAGGGTACCGCCACGTCCTGATAGCTTTATCCATATCCATGGATAGTTACTCCACAACGGCGGGCTTCTCCACGTTCTCCTTTGACGATATCCCACGGCTGTGATGTGAGCCCGTGGCTCTATCCCGAATGGGAGTAGGCTGTGACAGGCTTGGCTCCTTGGTCGCACGAAACCCACCTGCAATTTGGAATAACGGTTGTTCAGATCAAGTATAAGGCGACGTGATCGCGATATGGGGCGTCAATGCCAACGGTGACCCGCCATCTTGTCGCGTCAATACCCAACGGCAGACTGCCAAGGATTACGCGTCTCCCACACCGCGCAACCGTTGTTCACTGGCAGTGCCGCGCAGGGCAAATTCAGCCAAATCGCTTCCCACCGAGCAGCGAAACCAAGGACGCTGCAGAGGTCTTCAAGGCCGACTCTGCGCATCAAATTTCCTTCAGAACTTTTCGGAAAGAGTGGCCGCGTATCGCAGCCCCGTGCGAAGTCCACAGCTCAGCCGGATCTAGAGATTATTATTGCGATAAAAGCAATTCATTCGCAATTAATATTGCAATTCTACGGGGTCGCAAGTCGCGCTACCTTTTCTTTCAGCAGCCGAGGCAGCAAGCGAAAGAAAGCATCGGTTTCAACCTCCCGACGGTCTTGGAAGCTGTGGCCCTGGGCACGGCATCCGACCGAAAGGTCCTGCTCATTTCATAACCGGCCGCATTCGCGGTCCAAAACAACCGAAGAGGAATTGACATGTCCAAGCTTGAAGTTCTTACCCCCGCCAACAGCCAGCTCATTTTCATCGATCAGCAGCCGCAGATGGCATTCGGCGTTCAGTCTATCGACCGCCAGACCCTGAAGAACAACGTCGTTGGCTTGGCCAAGGCTGCCAAGATTTTCAACGTGCCAACCACGATTACCACGGTTGAGACCGAGAGCTTCTCCGGCAACACCTTCCCCGAACTTTTGGCCGTCTATCCGCAGAATGACATCCTTGAACGCACCTCGATGAACTCCTGGGATGATCAGAACGTACGCGATGCGCTGGCAAAGAATGCTGCCAACGGCCGCAAGAAGATTGTCGTCTCCGGTCTGTGGACCGAAGTCTGCAACACGACCTTTGCACTCTCTGCTTTGCATGACGTTCCGGAGTACGAAATCTACATGGTCGCCGACGCTTCCGGCGGCACCTCTTCCGATGCGCACAAATATGCAATGGACCGCATGGTGCAGGCTGGCGTCATACCCGTCACCTGGCAGCAGGTCTTGCTCGAATGGCAGCGCGACTGGGCTCGCAAGGAAACCTACGATGCGGTCACCACACTTGTGAAGGAGCATTCCGGCGCTTACGGCATGGGCATCGATTACGCAGTCACCCACGTCCACGGCGGTGCCGAACGCGTCAGCCATGGGAAGCGCATCGGCCCGAACCCCGCGAAGTAAGCCAGATCAACCGCTCCGGTGACGCATCGGAGCGGTTGTCCGTTTTAACGAGGATGACTCTCATGAAAATCTATCTTCTGTCTCTTGGCGCGGGTCTGCTGGTCGGCATCGTCTACAGCCTGCTCAACGTGCGTTCGCCTGCTCCGCCGGTTATCGCGCTTGTCGGCCTGCTCGGCATTCTCGTCGGTGAGCAGATCATCCCGCTCGCCAAATCGCTCTGGAGCAAGGAGCCGGCAGCGGTTTCCTGGCTCCAGCAGGTGAAGCCCCACATGTTCGGTCACATGCCGAAGGGCGGAAATTCTCCGGAGATTGCCCATCGTTCGCAAACCAATTTGGAGGAGCGGAGCTGATGACGACGCGCCGAACCTTCCTTGGAGCGGCCTCGAGCCTGGCGTTTTCGAACCTCTTCTCAAAGGCCAATGCCGCCGATCCCAACCAGACCGGAATAGATACCATGCACCCAGACCTGATCCTCCATAACGGTCGTTTCACGACCCTTGACCGCACCAATCCAAACGCGACCGCGGTCGCCATCAAGGATGGACTGTTTCTTGAAGTCGGTTCGGACAGCGAGGTCATGTCCCTTGCTGGTTCCAACACCAGGATCGTCGATCTCAAGGGCAAGCGCGTCCTGCCCGGCCTCATCGATAACCACACCCACGTTGTGCGTGGCGGGCTAAACTACAATATGGAATTGCGCTGGGACGGCGTGCGCTCGCTGGCAGATGCAATGGACATGCTCAAGCGCCAGGTGGCGATAACGCCAGCCCCGCAATGGGTGCGTGTTGTCGGCGGGTTCACCGAACACCAGTTTGCGGAGAAGCGTCTTCCGACGATCGAGGAGATCAACGCGGTTGCGCCAGATACCCCAGTATTTCTGCTGCACCTCTATGACCGCGCGCTCTTGAACGGCGCTGCACTGCGCGCCGTCGGTTACACCCGCGATACGCCCAATCCACCCGGTGGCGAAATCACCCGTGATGCCAACGGCAATCCGACTGGCCTGTTGCTGGCCAAGCCTAATGCCGGCATTCTCTATTCCACCCTTGCCAAGGGACCCAAACTGCCTCTCGACTATCAGGTCAACTCCACCCGCCATTTCATGCGTGAGCTCAATCGTCTTGGCGTAACGGGTGTGATTGATGCAGGCGGTGGCTTCCAGAACTACCCTGATGACTACGAGGTCATTCAAAAACTCTCTGATGAGAACCAGATGACGGTGCGTCTGGCCTATAATCTCTTTACCCAGAAGCCCAAGGAAGAAAAGCAAGACTTTCTCAACTGGACGTCTTCGGTCAAATACAAGCAGGGCAACGACTATTTCCGTCACAACGGTGCCGGCGAAATGCTGGTCTTCTCCGCGGCGGACTTCGAGGACTTTCGCCAGCCACGTCCGGAAATGGCGCCGGAAATGGAAGGTGAACTCGAAGAAGTGGTGCGCGTTCTGGCCGAGAACCGTTGGCCATGGCGCATGCACGCCACGTATGACGAGACAATCTCCCGTTCGCTTGATGTCTTCGAGAAGGTCAACAAGGACATTCCGCTTGAAGGTCTGAACTGGTTCTTCGACCATGCCGAAACCATCTCGGACCGGTCCATCGACCGCATTGCGGCCCTTGGTGGCGGCATCGCAACCCAGCATCGCATGGCCTATCAGGGCGAATATTTTGTCGAGCGATATGGCCAAGGCGTTGCCGAAGCGACCCCACCGATCCGAAAGATGCTCGACAAGGGTGTCAACGTTTCTGCCGGCACGGATGCGACACGCGTCGCCTCCTACAACCCCTGGGTCTCGCTGTCCTGGATGGTGACCGGCAAGACGGTAGGTGGCATGCAACTCTATCCGCGCGCCAACTGCCTTGATCGCGAGACGGCTCTGCGGATGTGGACTGAAAAAGTCACATGGTTTTCGAATGAAGAAGGCAAGAAAGGCCGTATCGAGAAAGGCCAGTTCGCCGACCTTGTCGTTCCCGACAAGGACTTCTTCTCCTGCGCCGAAGACGAGATCTCGTTCCTGGTATCGGAGCTGACCATGGTTGGCGGCAAAATCGTCTATGGAGCGGGTGACTTCAAAACGCTCGACGAGAACGACGTGCCGCCTGCAATGCCCGACTGGTCTCCAGTCCGCAAGTTCGGCGGATATGCTGCATGGGGCGAGCCGGAAGGTGCTGGCGCGCGGTCTCTAAGGCGCACGGCTATCTCGACCTGTGGCTGCGCCAGCGATTGCGGCGTGCATGGTCACGACCATGCGGGAGCCTGGACCTCGAAACTTCCGATCGCCGACCTCAAGGGTTTCTTCGGCGCTCTTGGCTGCTCTTGCTGGGCAGTCTGATCGTGTCATCGCTTGGGCGACTTCTGTTCGCCCAAGCGATCCGACCCCATAATTGCAATATTGGCAATTAAATCGAAACTATTGCTGCAATTGTTGGCAGAGCGATCACCGGCCAATATCGCTCCATCAAACGCGGCCGCTCGATCCCGTCAGCGACCAAAAAGGAGCAGGATATGACCTACCAATCCCCTATATCGAATTCGGCCTTGAGCGGACTTGCCCGCGTCGTCGGCTCTCCCATTACGAGAACTGTATCGCTGCTTGCTCTCTGCGCTGCCTACATCCAGGGTCCACTCACCAAGATTTTCGATTTCAATGGCGCGCTTGCTGAGATGAATCATTTCGGTCTGCACCCTGCCGCTCTCTTTGCCGTCGTCGTCATCGTGTTCGAGCTTACGGCCTCCGCGATGGTGGTCTCGGGCTTCCTGCGCTGGGCAGGCGCACTCGCACTTGCAGGCTTTACGCTTCTCGCAACGTTCATTGCTCTTCGCTTCTGGGAAATGGCGCCCGGCATGGACCGCATGATGGCAACGAACGCCTTCTTCGAACACATCGGTCTGGCCGGTGCATTCATCTTCGTTGCAGCGGCCGACCTTGCAAAGGGAGCGGGTAAATGAGCGCCGCGAAAACATCCGGGGGCACTTTTGCTCCTCTCGCACAGCCCGTCTTCGCGGTCCTGTGGATTGCAACGGTTCTCGGCAATACCGGAAGCTTCATGCGCGATGTCGCAAGCTCATGGCTGATGACGGACCTCTCGGCAACGCCTGCTGCAGTCGCCATGGTTCAGGCGGCCGGAACATTGCCGATCTTCCTGCTTGCCATTCCGGCAGGCGTTCTCACCGACATTCTGGATCGCCGCAAGTTCCTGATTGCGGTCCAGATCCTGCTGGCCTTCGTAAGTATCTCGCTGATGGTCCTCTCGCAGACAGGCATGCTTTCCGTGAGCGCACTGATCGGCCTGACCTTCCTCGGCGGCATTGGTGCCGCATTGATGGGCCCGACCTGGCAGGCGATTGTTCCTGAACTGGTGAAACGCGAGGAAGTGAAGAGCGCTGTCGCTCTCAACTCCCTCGGCATCAATATCGCTCGTTCCATCGGCCCAGCTGCTGGCGGTTTGCTTCTGGCAGCGTTCGGGGCGGGGATCACCTATGGCGCAGACGTTGCAAGCTACATCTTCGTTATCGCGGCTCTGGTGTGGTGGCCACGTGCCAAAAACGCCAACGACGCTCTACAAGAGAACTTCTTCGGCGCGTTCAGGGCTGGCCTACGTTACACTCGCTCAAGCCGCCCCCTGCATGTCGTCCTTCTTCGTGCCGCCATCTTCTTCGCATTCGCCAGTGCCGTCTGGGCACTTCTTCCGCTGGTTGCCCGACAACTGCTGGGTGGTGATGCCAGCTTCTACGGTATTCTGCTTGGTGCGGTCGGCGCCGGTGCGATCGGTGGAGCATTGGTCATGCCGAGGCTACGCGAACGCCTGAGCTCGGATGGTTTGCTTCTTGGCGCAGCGGTGATCACCGCAGTTGTCATGGGTGTCCTTTCGCTCGCCCCGCCGAAGATCGTCGCCATTATCGCTCTTCTGTTCCTCGGTGGTGCTTGGATCACCGCCCTGACGACCCTGAACGGCGCAGCCCAGGCTGTTCTGCCCAACTGGGTGCGTGGGCGTGGCCTCGCTGTCTATCTGACCGTATTCAACGGAGCCATGACGGCGGGCAGCCTCGGCTGGGGTGCTGTGGGCGAAGCCGTTGGAATTCAGACGACATTGCTTATCGGTGCAGCTGGCTTGCTCGTTGCAGGGTTCATCATGCACCGCGTAAAGCTCCCGGCTGGTGACGCCGACATGGTGCCGTCCAACCACTGGCCGGAACCGCTGGTCGCCGAGCCTGTTGCTCATGACCGTGGTCCTGTCCTGATCCTCATCGAGTACAAGGTCGAGAAACAGCATCGTTCAGCCTTCCTGCGTGCTCTCGACCACCTCTCTCAAGAACGCCGCCGCGATGGTGCCTATGGGTGGGGTGTGACGGAAGATTCCGCCGATCCGGAAAAGATCGTCGAGTGGTTCATGGTGGAATCCTGGGCTGAGCACCTCCGCCAGCACAAGCGGGTTTCCAACGCCGATGCAGACGTGCAGGGAAAGGTTCTGACCTACCATGTTGGTCCGGACAAACCCGTCGTTCGTCACTTCCTGACGATCAATCGGCCAGGGGCGGCGTAAATATTCCATAAAAAGGGCGGCTCTGGCCGCTCTTTTTTTATGCCATTTGACACAGGAAACTTGGAGCCGACTAAACTTTTCTCATTCATCCGTTGTCGTGAGAAGGTACCAGATGGATGTCGGCCATCCTCCCCGCCAGAAAAGCCTGACCAAACGGCGCATATACGGATCGATTAACCGGCTCCTGCTGCGTTCGAAGCGAAAAAGCCGCAATCCAGCTTTACAACTGTCTGAAAGACGTGGAGGAGCGTGGCACCGTGAAACATCCTGTCCCAGCGCTGTTTGTATGTATGGCGTCGCTCGTCGCCTCAGCCGCCCCCGTTTTCGCAAATTGCTTTTCTCTGGTTGGGCGACCTGAATGGCCGCTCATTGCAGGGGCAGTTTCCTCAGCACAGGTTTGTGAGCAGCTCCCAGCCGGACCCAACCAAACTCGCAGTTTCCGTGTGCAATCCGCAGAACTTTGCCGTGGCGTGGATCAAAACTCCACTCTCAGAGCTACGGCCATAGTTACTTGCGAAAGCCCTCCCGACGCGCTTTTCGAGATGCCACCGATGCAGTCGGAGATTGCGGTGATCGTTTCAGTCAACGAAAGAGCATGCAAAATCACCGATGCTCAAATTCAGATCGGCGGTGAGCTGGGAAGCCTCCTGCCCGGCACGGTGGATGCCAGCGAACTCGCGAGGCGCTGGACGGGGTCGCAATTGTCGCAACTCTGCCAGATGCGTTAGTTTTATGAGCGCATGGTCTACTCCATCTCTAGAAAGACAGCCTGCGTGACAGTGGGCGGCTGACGGTGGCTGCCCCATGGATCGCGTATGCCGATTTATGAGCCTCGCTAATAAGTGTTAGCGAAAAGGCGCATCTAATCATCTTCTTTTGCTTCCCTATGTTGGGATATGGCGTTTCTCCGAGTGCGCCAGACCATCAACAACGAATGGAGCTGGAGATGAGAGATCACTCACATTTGGAACTTTCGCGGCGGGACTTACTTGTTTCCTCGGCGGCGGCAATTGCTGTCACGGGAGTTGCGGCAAAAGGAGCCGCAGCACAGTCCTCGGGGGAAGAAATGAATTTCAAGACAAGTGTTTCCTTCAAAGTGAACGGCGAGATGCATGATCTCGAACTCGACAATCGCACGAGCTTGCTCGACGCCTTGCGCGAGCACCTTCATCTAACCGGCACAAAGAAAGGCTGCGATCACGGACAGTGCGGCGCTTGTACCGTGATGGTGGATGGACGCCGGATCAATTCGTGCCTGACGTTGGCTGTGATGCACGACGGTGACGAGGTCACCACCATCGAGGGCCTCGGACAACCTGGAAACCTGCATCCCATGCAAGCCGCATTCATCAAACACGACGGTTTTCAGTGTGGTTATTGTACTCCCGGACAAATCTGTTCCTCCGTGGCGGTCTTAGAGGAAATCAAGTCGAACATCCCAAGCCACGCCACTGCAGACATTTCCGCAAAGGTTGAAATCACCGCGGCAGAAGTTCGGGAACGAATGAGCGGAAACATCTGTCGATGCGGCGCCTACTCGAACATTCTCGATGCAATTGCCGAAGTCGGGGGGATCGAAGCATGAGAGCCTTCACATACGAGCGAGCCACAACGGCTCAGGCGGCAGCGAAAGCGGCAGCAGCCAATCCGGAAGCCAAATTCATCGCCGGCGGGACAAATATCCTGGACTTGATGAAGCTGGAGATCGAGCACCCGGCGCATCTCATCGACATCAACGGAGTTGGTCTCGACAAGATCGAAACCACCTCTGATGGCGGTCTGCGCATAGGGGCTCTGGTCCGCAATACCGATCTGGCAAGCGACGAGATTGTCCGTCGCGACTATGGTTTGCTTACCCGCGCCCTGGTCGCTGGGGCGTCTGGTCAACTGCGAAACAAGGCCACCACCGCGGGCAATCTCCTCCAGCGCACGCGCTGTCCGTATTTCTATGACACCAACCAACCGTGCAACAAGCGGCAGCCGGGAAGCGGATGTTCGGCCCTTGGCGGTTTTTCGCGACAGCATGCAGTCGTCGGAAGCAGCGAATCCTGTATCGCCACTCATCCCAGCGACATGGCTGTTGCGATGAGGGCGCTCGACGCAACCGTCGAAACGGTCAATGGCGACGGCCGTAGCCGCGCAATCCCGATCGCAGACTTTCACAGGCTTCCCGGCGATACCCCACACATCGAGACGGTCCTGGAGCCGGGCGAGTTCATAACTGCGGTCACGCTGCCGAAGCCAATTGGGGGCAAGCATATCTATCGCAAGGTGCGCGATCGGGCCTCCTACGCGTTTGCGCTCGTATCCGTCGCTGCGGTGATCCAGCCGGATGGCACCGGCCGCGTGGCTGTAGGTGGCGTCGCTCACAAGCCCTGGCGAACAGGCTCAGGTGACCAGGAGCTGAAGAGCGGTGCAAAAGCCGCAAGTGCGGCACTTCTCGGCGACGCTCGCCCGACGGAGCAAAATCGCTTCAAGATAACCCTCGTGGAACGAACGATCGGTGCGGTGATCGCAGAGGCAAGGGGATAACGACCATGAAATTCGACACACCTGCAATCAACAATCCCATCGACCAGATGAAAGTCGTCGGTCAGCCTATCCCCCGCATTGACGGCCAAGAGAAAACGACGGGCCGAGCAATGTATGCCTACGAATGGCATGATCCGAATATTCCTTACGCCTACGGGTATCCGGTCGGTGCCGCGATTGCGAAGGGCCGTATCCGGTCGATATCGACCGACGCCGCAAAGCGGTCCCCCGGCGTTTTGACTGTTGTCACCACCTTGGACGTGGGCAAGCGCGAGAAGGGTAAATTCAACACAGCCAATCTTTTTGGTGGCGATGAAGTCCAGCACTATCACCAGGCGGTGGCAGTGGTCGTCGCAGAAACCTTCGAGCAGGCGCGCGCCGCAGCTTCGCTTGTGACAGTAGAATATGAAACTGCGCCCGGGAGCTTCGATCTCAAGAAGGCCAAGGACAGTGCGGTCAAGCCCGACGAGAAGCAGCAGCCCGACACGGCAGTCGGTGACTTCGAGGGAGCCTTCAATAGCGCACCGGTCACTCTCGACGAAAGTTATACCACTCCAGATCAGTCACATTCCATGATGGAGCCCCATGCGTCCATCGCTGCGTGGCATGGCGATAAACTGACCGTTTGGACGTCCAGCCAGATGATTGATTGGTGGCGATCCGATCTGGCGACTACACTTGGTATCGACAAGGACAATATCCATTTGATGTCGCCATTCATAGGCGGGGGGTTCGGGGGTAAGCTTTTCTTGCGGGCCGACGCGGTGCTTGCTGCCTTTGCAGCAAAGGCTACTGGACGTCCGGTCAAGGTCGCGCTTCCCCGTCCGTTCATAGCCAACAACACGACGCATCGGCCGGCGACAATCCAGCGTATTCGCATTGGAGCGACACAGGACGGCAAAATCACCGCGATTGCTCACGAAAGCTGGTCGGGTGACCAGCCTGGGGGCCAGCTGGAAACGGCTGTCAACCAGACACGACTGCTCTACGCGGGTGAGAACCGGATGACTGCCATGAGACTGGCCACGCTTCACTTGCCCGAAGGCAATGCGATGCGGGCGCCCGGCGAAGCGCCGGGGTTGATGGCCCTCGAGATCGCCATAGACGAGATAGCCGAAAAGGTGGGCGTCGATCCGGTCGAGTTTCGGATACTCAACGACACTCAGGTCGACCCTGAGAAGCCCGAGCGCGCTTTTACCCAAAGGAACCTGGTCGGCTGTCTCAAGCTCGGCGCGGAACGGTTTGGCTGGAACCAGCGCGGCAAGCCGGGTTCCCGACGAGAAGGAAACTGGCTGATCGGATCTGGTGTCGCAGCCGCTTTGCGCAACAATCTTCTCCTCCCATCCGCAGCAAGGGTTCGGCTCGGCGCTGACGGCATTGCGACGGTTGAAACCGATATGACCGATATCGGGACCGGCAGCTATACCATCATCGCACAAACAGCAGCTGAGATGTTGGGCCTGCCGGTCGATCGAGTAGCCGTTCAGCTGGGCGATTCCCGGTTTCCGGTTTCGGCGGGGTCGGGCGGGCAGTTCGGCGCGAACTGTTCTACCTCCGGCGTCTACGCGGCCTGCGTGAAGCTTCGTGAGGCGGTGGCGCAGAAACTCGGCTTTAACACTGATGACGTCGTGTTCGAGAACGGACAGGTTCGATCAGGAAACCGTTCGGTAGCGCTTACGGAGGCGGCTGCGCCAAACGGCCTTGTTGGCGAGGATGGAATGGAATGGGGCGATCTTTCCGAAGCCCATCAACAGTCAACGTTCGGTGCCCACTTCGTGGAAGTCGGCGTTGACGTGGCCACGGGTGAAACGCGCATTCGACGCATGCTGGCCGTCTGTGCGGCCGGACGGATCCTGAACCCGATAACAGCGCGCAGCCAGGTGATTGGTGCCATGACAATGGGTGTGGGTGGAGCGCTGTCAGAGGAGTTGGCGGTCGATACGAAGCAAGGCTTCTTCGTCAACCACGATCTGGCTGGCTACGAAGTTCCGGTGCATGCCGACATTCCCCATCAGGAAGTGATTTTCATGGACGAAGCAGACCCCATGTCGTCGCCGATGAAGGCCAAGGGCGTTGGCGAGCTTGGTCTCTGCGGGGTTTCTGCAGCCGTCGCCAACGCAATCTATAATGCCACCGGGGTGAGGGTGCGTCACTATCCTGTGACGCTCGACAAGATCATAGGCGGGCTGCCGGATGTTGCATGACGACATCGCCGCCCTTACGGATATCTGTCCTCAGGAGGATATCCAAGCTGCGACAAAGCCGACGCCGGTTAGGTCGTTGCTAACCGATGATACGGAAGAAATATTTGGCTTTGCGATGAGGGAGCTTGCAAAGGGCGGGGTGGCACTTGCCACCCTTGTCGAAATTCGCGGTGGAGCGGCTCGCGCGCTTGGCTCCCATGTCGCCGTTGCGGCCGATGGTCGTTTTTGTGGTTATGTGTCTGGGGGCTGCATCGAGGCAGCGGTCGCTTCCGAGGCGCTCGACGCAATGGGCGAGAACAGAGATAGGGAGGTGAAGTTCGGATTAGGCTCCCCCTTTTTCGATATTGCCCTGCCGTGCGGCGGTGGGATTACCGTGTCGATCCACGTGCTGCAAAATACCGAGATGTTGAGCGGCGTTCTTGAACAGCTTTATCAGCGCCGGACCACGGGCCTGTGCTACACGAGGCAGACCCAACAGCTCGAGATCGTCGAGCCGCCATCGCGGGCCGGTTACGCCGACGACCGCTTTTTCACGGTCTATCGGCCGCGCACGCGTGTCGTGATTTCCGGTCAAAGTATAGAGGCCGAGAGGGCCGCTGATATAGCCCAATCCTCCGGCTTCGAGGTGGTGGCCTGCACAGCAAACGAAAAAGTTGTGCCCGATATCGATCAGTACACCGCTGTTGTTCTTCTCCATCACGACCTTGATGCGGAGCAGGCCGTTCTGCAAGCCGCGTTACGGTCATCCGCATTCTACATCGGCGCCTTGGGGAGCACCCGTACACACCGTAGACGGGTCGATTTCCTTGTAAGCTCCGGTTTCTCCCGGGCAGATACTGATCGGATAAGGGCACCGATCGGGCTTTTCGGGCCAACCCGCGATGCGAACTCTCTTGCACTGTCCATCCTTGCCGACATCGCGGCGAGCCGCTTGTCCCTCTATGCGTGAGGTTCGGTGTGGAAGCGGCAGGAGATAGACGAGTTTCAGTTGCCGTGGTTGTCCTGGCCGCTGGACGATCGAGCAGGATGGCGGGTGCCGGGCACAAGCTTCTTGCGCGTTTTCGGGAAACCAGCCTCGTTCGTCGGGCCGCATTGGCAGCTATTGGGGCCGGCAATCGTTCTGTGGTTGTTGTGACCGGATACCGAAGCTCGGACGTTGAGGCCGAAATTGCAGGGCTCGACCTGATCATCGCGAGAAACTCCAACTTCAGTGACGGAATGGCAAGCTCGATCGTGCTCGGCGTCCAGCGTGCCGCCTCGCAAGATCCCGACGGGATTATGATCATGCTTGCGGATATGCCGCTGCTTGAACCTGCGGATATTGACGCACTCACCGGCGCTTTTGCGGAGAGAAACGGAGAGGCGATTATCCGCGCGGTGTGCGAAGGAAATCCGGGAAACCCGGTTGTCTTTCCTCGCGCCGCATTCCCGCAGCTCATGGAGCTTATAGGCGACAGCGGCGCGCGCAAGATAATCACGCAATCTGCTCTCGACGTCATCGACATAGAGATCGGCGAAAGCGCCAAGGTGGACATAGACAACACAGAGCAGCTCGTTGCTTTAGGTGGCCATCCAGAAATCGACTGATCATCGAAACCTCATGTGTGCAGAGGCGTGGATCGCTTTTTTTTAATCGACACCCATTTTTATTGTCCACCACCGAACATTTGTCGTGCTTAACGCGTTCCTTCAGTTGCGGCACAATGATGTGCCCATGGAGGTGGTCATGACCAAATTCGCGCTTTACGTTCCGCTCGAGGCAATGCCCGGCAAGGAACAGGAGGTCGCCGAGTTTCTGCGATCAGCCTTACCGCTGGTCAATGCAGAGCCCGGCACGATTTCCTGGTATGCGATACAGGGAGGCCCAAGTTCGTTTGCAATCTTCGATACGTTCGACGATGAGGACGGTAGGGATGCGCACTTAAATGGCCAAGTCGCTGCAGCCTTGATGGCGAAGGCAGAGGCAGGGGACCTGTTCGCCAAGCCGCCGCAGATACACATGCTGTCTATCCTCGCCGAAAAGCGTTCATAGCCCAGACTATTCGGCCCTCACAATGTCGAACAGATGGGCTCAGATCGGCAACAAAATGAGATAATATCTCGTTGACCAATAGCGGGCGGCTGGGGTTGCGGTAGCAATCATAAAAGCCTCCGTTAGTGGTCGGCAGTTCGAACAAAGCTAGCGCGTGCAGAGTTCTTCCGTCGCTTCGAGCTAATACCTTTGACTTTGACGGACCTTCAGCATTGTGCAACCGTCGCCACATAGACCGGCGTCGGCGCGTAGATCCTCGTCGAGAGCTTTGAGTCCTTTGTGCAGGGAAAGATACTCTCATGCGGATCGTGATCTTCGTTCCAAAGGACGTGCATTCTCTGGAGCTTGCAGGGCTAATGGACGTGTTTGCCGAAGCAAATGCCCGTGTTGAAAAGTTATTCTACGAAGTTGCTGTCTTGGCAGGGCACGAGGGTACGATCCGCTGTGCATCGGGGCTAAAAATCCTGACCGACTGCGCTTTCGATGCGTACCTTGGGAGCCCCGATACATTGCTTGTGGCCGGGAGCGTCGGAGTTCCGCAAAGTCCGGGCGGGCGTGTTGTCGACTGGATTGTTAAAATCGCGGCTCAGGCGCGGCGCTATGGCTCCGTCTGCACAGGGGCATTCGTGCTTGGCGAGGCAGGTCTACTAAAAGACCGGCGTGTTACGACGCACTGGCAGTTCGCGTCACTGTTGGCCGAGCGCTTCCCCGAGACGCGGGTGGAAAGCGACCGGGTTTTTGTCCGTGATGGCGCGATGATCACGTCGGCCGGTTCCAGCGCGGCTATAGATCTCGGCCTTTCCCTCGTCGAGGAGGACTTGGGCCGGGAGATTGCGCTCTACGTTGCTCGCCGGCTCGTCGTGTTTCTGAAGCGACCAGGCGATCAGTCGCAGTTCAGCGTGCATCTGGCGGCACAGGCTATCGACCGCAGCCGTCTACACAACGTCCAGCAATATGTTCTGAACCATCCGGCGGCGGACCTCTCTGTCAGCGCCTTGGCGAAGATCGCGGCCATGAGTGTGCGGAACTTTACGCGTGTTTTTTCGCAGGAGGTCGGTATATCGCCATCAGACTATGTCGACCGGACCCGTATCGACGTTGCGCGCTTCCTTTTGGAAGGGAGCCGCCTGCCAATCGCTTTGGTGGCAGCGAGAAGTGGTTTTGGATCGACACGCGCGATGCGCCGTGCCTTTGTTTCGCACGCTGGAGTGACGCCGTCCGACTACCGTGATCGCTTTCGGACGTCTGGCGATGGCGCGAGAATCAGTTTGTCCGAAAACGGCTGACGCTTGTCCTGGAACCGCCTCGGCTGCGGGTTGCCCCGTCCGTGTTCGCCGTCCATGGTTCCTGTCATGGAAGAATTCGAAAAACGCATGCAGTCGCACCCCATGCAGCCCGCGCCGGTCATGTCGGACAATGCGCTTCTCAGCTCCGACGCTATCAGGCCAATTCTTGCGACGCTCGTCGAAGAACTAACCGATGGGATTGCGATCGCACAGCGTTTGGGCGCCAATTCGCCTTTGCTCTATGTCAATAAGGCCTTCGAGCATCTGACTGGCTACGCTCGGAACGAGGTCGTCGGGAAAGATTGCCGCTATTTGCAGGGCAACGAGCGCGACCAACAAGAGGTCGTCCACATTCGCGCTGCGATCGAGGCGGCGGAGCCTCTGGACTCAACGCTGCGTAACTATCGAAAGGACGGGTCGGCGTTCTGGAACAGTCTCAGTCTCCGGCCTGCCTGGGTGGGCGAAGAACTATTCTACGTCGGCATACTGCGCGACGTCTCGGCGATTCGCCAGGCGCACACCGCGCTGGATCGTGTCGCGAACCTCGACGCGACCACGGGTTGCCTGAACCGTCAAGCATTTATCCTGGCTACCGAGGAGCGTTTCGCAACCAATGCCAAAGCGACGCCCTTGGTCGTGAAGCTGGATGTGATCGGTTTTCACGATTTCAACACGGGATACGGTTTCGAAGTCGGGGATGCCCTGCTTTATGAAACCGGGCGGCGGCTGCGGGACGTGGGCGCTGCCCAGGTGGGACGCATGGGCGCCAATGAGTTCGCTTTGGCTTTTGAGCTCACGGATGGATCAAGTGCGGATACTATCGTGGCAGCGGTATCCGCTTCGCTTGCCGCAGACTTCGTCGTGCCAGGTGCAAGTGTCTCACTGCGTTTCGCCATCGGCTATGCGGTGGGGCAGCCTCGGGCGAGACCCATTTCGCTGATCCGCAATGCCGGCATCGCCCTGTGGGCCGCCAAGTCCGCCCCTCTGGGTGGTCCGCGACGGTTTCGAGACTCGGATCACGAACAGGCAAGCCGACGCGTGCTAATGACTCGCGAATTGAAGGTCGCGGTCGCGAATGATGAATTTGTGTATCACTTCCAACCCCAGGTAGACCTTGCAACTGGCGAGTGGGTGGGTGCGGAAGCTCTGATACGCTGGAATCATCCTCTGTTTGGCAGCCAGCTCCCCGGAAGTTTCGTTGAGACTGCCGAGCGATCAGGTCTGCTGCTTGATCTGACCGAGCGAAGTCTGACGACCGTCGCGGCTTATGCACGGCGCATTAACGCGCATCGCGACAAGGCTTTGCGCTTTGCGGTGAATGTATCCGCCGGGGAGTTCCTGCAGCATGACATGGCCGAAATGCTGGATCGGGTCCTTTGCCTGACCAAGGCCGACCCGGCATGGTTGACGCTTGAGATCACCGAAAGCATGTTCCTCAGCGATACACCCGGCGTGATGGACGCATTTCAGCGGCTGCGACAGAGCGGCGTCGGCCTTTCCGTCGATGACTTCGGCACGGGCTATTCAAACCTGCGATCGCTCGAAACCTTTCCGGTTACCGAGATCAAGATAGACCGCACCTTTATCAGCGAACTCGCAACGAGGCCGTCCAGAAGGGTGATTGTCCAGGCCGTTATCGATCTTGGACGCGCCCTTGGGTTAACTGTGGTTGCAGAAGGCGTGGAGACCGAGGCCCAGCGCAAAATGCTTCGCGAAATGGGCTGTCCGGTCGGCCAAGGCTACCTTTTCGGCCGTCCCATCGACGCGGAAGTTTTTGCAGCCGGCTTGGCACGGATCGGGAGCGACGGGGTGGAGACAGCCTAAGGTCAGCGGGAGTAAGGACCGATTTGGCCCCGCGAGTAATCGCGGAGCCAAGAGACGCTGATCAGATGAGGCTGACGTTCTCGGCCTTGGACTTTCCAGTCTTGCGGTCCTGTCCCACATCGTAGCTGACCTTCTGGCCATCCTGAAGAGAACCACCAAACCCTACGGCGGAGATGTGGACGAAGACGTCCGGGCCGCCGTTGTCCGGAGTGATGAAGCCGAAGCCCTTGTCCTGTGCGAAAAATTTGACGGTACCTGTTGCCATGTTATCCTCGTTAATTGAATACGACGCGGTAATACTATTGTTCGATGGCGGTGGCCACAAGGCTTTATGGCCTTCTCGAGCCAAGTCGTCGTGGATGAGTGGTTTTCAAAAACGCCTGTTTTGCGGTCTCAGTCACGATCAGCACGCGATCTGTTGAATTTCAGCACGAATTAATTCGTATTTCCATTCTGCTCCCGCGCACAAAAATCGAAGCAACGAGTTGCTTATGAACAAATTTGTCGCGTTGAGCGGGCCTGATCTTGATCGGCAAAGCAGCGCAGTTTGAAGGCGTAGAGAGTTGCGGCCGCCGAGATCGCTTGCTCTATGTGCATACAGCGTCTCTATAGCGGTCAAAATGCTTAAAGTTTAGTCATTTTCCGGGTTGCGGATATTTTCATCGATCTATCTTGCGGATACGCTATTTGCGTGCTTGTATAGACAACCTAGGCAGTCATCACAGTTGCCGAGCCTGAAGGCGCAGACAGAGCGCAGGAGAGATTTGCATGATCGTCTTCGACAACGTCACCAAGCAATATGCGGGCGCGGCTACTGCCGTAAACGGTTTGTCCCTGACGGCGCCAAACGGCAAGCTGACCGTGTTCGTCGGCCCTTCTGGTTGCGGCAAAACTACATCCTTGCGGATGATCAACAGGTTGATCGTACAATCGTCCGGTTCGATCCTTCTTGACGGCGAACCGACAGATGGCATGGACGTGGCACTGCTGCGCCGTCGTATTGGTTATGTCATCCAGCATGCCGGGCTTTTCCCCCATCGCACCGTTGTTCAGAACATTGCGACCACTGCGCGGCTAAACGGAGCGCCGAAGGAAAAAGCACTGCGCACAGCGCATGAGTTGCTTGAGCGTGTAGGGCTGACCGCCGCCTTTGCCGATCGTTATCCGTGGCAGCTTTCGGGTGGCCAGCAGCAACGCGTCGGCGTTGCACGTGCACTCGCTTCAGATCCCAAATTCATGCTGATGGACGAACCCTTCAGTGCTGTCGATCCCGTCGTTCGCACACAGTTGCAGGACGAATTTCTTCGCTTGCAGCGTGAGATTGGCAAGACCATCATCATGGTGACGCACGATATAGACGAGGCGTTGAAGCTTGGCGATCAGGTTGCTGTTTTGCGTGCCGGCGGAACGCTTGCGCAGATTGCCACTCCAGAGGAATTGCTGGCGCGCCCGGCAGATGCCTTCGTGGCGGACTTTATCGGCCGGGACAGAGGGTATCGCTTCCTGAGTTTCGCCGAATTTGATGGTGCAGTCCCTCTCGGTGCAGAGCCGACCGCCTTGCTCGGCGCAACACCGGACAGCCTTCGTGGCGTTGCAACGGATCGCTGGGTTCTGGTGACTGACGCCGAACATCGTCCCATCGGATGGGCCGATGCGCAGGGTCTCAGGCAACCACTGCGTGAGGGAGATCTCAATCTCAGTGGTACGCTGGCGCCGGAGGGCAGCAGTTTGCGCCATGTGCTCGATGCAGCGTTGAGTTCGCCCTCCGGCCGCGGGGTCATCGTAGGGTCAACGGGCCAGCTTGTCGGCACCGTCACACTCTCTGATGTCGCCAAAGCCATCGAAGCCGCGCGGGTCGGTCGCTTCGGAGGTCAGCCATGAGGTTCGATTGGCTCTACCGGGAATCCGGGCGGATTTTCGAGCTTTTTATCTGGCATCTCGGCCTTTCGGTCATCCCGGTGGTGATCGGCCTGCTTCTTGCCCTGCCGCTCGGTTGGATTGCGCAGCGGGCCGGTTTATTCCGGTCTACCCTGCTGGGGGTTGCCGGACTTCTTTACACAATTCCGTCGCTTGCGCTGTTCGTCCTGCTGCCGCTGGTGCTCGGCACCCGTATACTCGATCCGCTAAACGTCGTCGTCGCGCTGACGATCTACGCGTTGGCGCTTCTGGTGCGAACAGTGAACGATGGTTTGGAATCGGTTTCGCCAGACGTCCTCCAGGCGGCGAATGCCATGGGCTACAGACAGGTTGCGCGTCTGGTGATGGTGGAGCTACCGCTCGCCGTTCCTGTGATTGCCGCCGGATTGCGTGTGGCCGTGGTTTCCAATGTCAGCATCGTTTCCGTAGCGGCACTGGTTGGAACGCCGCAACTTGGTCTGCTCTTCACGCAGGGGCTTCAGCTGCGGTTCCTGACGCCGATCATAGCAGGCATCGTACTCTGCGTGCTTCTCGCAGCCTTGCTTGACGGGCTTGTTCTGTTCATTTCACGCCGCCTGACGCCGTGGCAGCCTGGGAGTGCGGCGCGATGATCGAATGGTTTAGCGATCCAGCTCACTGGACAGGGAGTGATGGTGTCATCGTTCTCGTCGGTCAGCATCTGGCTTATAGCTTTGCGGCCCTTTTTCTCGCCTGTCTGATTGGCTTGCCGGTTGGGCTTTATGTGGGACACACGGGACGCGGTGTCGTCTTCATCGCGGGTCTTGCAAATGCGCTGCGCTCCCTTCCAAGCCTCGGCCTGATCGCACTTCTTGTGATTGTTTTTGGCCCCGTTTTCGCATCCGATATGGCTTTTATCGTACCCAGCCTTATCGTGCTCGTGCTTCTGGCCGTGCCGCCGATCATGACTGGCAGTTACGCCGGTATCGCGGCGGTGGATCCCGCTGCGGTGGATGCTGCAAGAGGCATGGGGAAACGTCCGCTCGATATTCTGTTCGATGTGGAACTGCCCTGCGCTCTGCCATTGATCTTTTCCGGTCTGCGCAGCGCCACGCTTCAGATCATCTCGACCGCAACTATCGCCGCTTATGTTTCTCTTGGTGGTCTCGGTCGCCTGATCATCGATGGGCGGGCGCAGAACGATTATTATCAGATGGCCGCAGGTGCCGTTCTCGTCGGTGCGTTGGCCCTGACCGTGGATCTGATCATCGGCGTCATATCGAGGGTCACCGTATCACCAGGGCTGACGCGTCGAGCGAAGCGGTAGAGGTTCTAAAATAACGCGGTTTTCTATTCCACGACTGTTTCAACATAAAGGAGAAGCTCGCATGGCATTCAGGATCATCACTGCCGCCAGCGCATTTGCGCTCATGGCACTTTCCGCTGCTTCGGCATTGGCGCAAAGCAATCCGCTGGCCGCGCCAGCCACTCCGCGAACCGATACGACCACTATCATCGTCGGTTCCGCCGACTTCCCCGAAAGCCAACTTCTGGCGACGATCTACGCCAAGGCCCTTGCCGCCAAGGGTGTTGCCGTCGAAACGAAGTTGAGCATCGGTAGCCGCGAAGTCTATATCCCTGCGTTGCTCGACGGATCAATCGATCTGTTGCCGGAGTATGCTGGTGCGACGCTGAGCTATCTCGACAAGAGCGCCACGGCCCATTCGCCAAGCGATGTGGCCGCAGCGCTCAAGGCGGCTCTGCCGAAAGGCGTCTCGATGCTGACACCCTCCGCAGCACAGGATTCCGATAGCGTGGCTGTGACGCGCGCGACCGCTGACAAATACAAGCTGAAGACGATTGCCGATCTCGCACCCGTAGCCTCGCAGCTCGTACTTGGCGGTCCACCGGAATGGAAAACGCGCAAGGAAGGCATTATCGGTCTGAAGGAACTTTATGGCCTCGAGTTCCAGTCGTTCAAATCGCTTGACGTCGGTGGCCCGCTGACCCTTTCGGCACTCATCAACGGTCAGGTCCATGCTGCAAACCTGTTCTCGACCGATCCGGCCATCGCTGCAAACGATCTCATCGTGCTTGAAGACGTCAAGAACCTCTTTCCCGCCCAGAACATCGTACCAGTGATTGCCACACCGAAAGTTAGCGACGTTGTGACAAGCACTCTCGATGCTGTTTCTGCCGCCCTGACGACGAAAGATCTCGTCGTTATGAACGGTCGTCTGGCCAATCACGACAGTTTCGATGTCGTGGCGGGCGACTGGCTGGCCGAACACAAATTGAACTGAATCCATCGGCAAAGGGCGTGGCATTGCCCCGCCCTTTGCCGACAACCCTGCGTATTGGTGACGTCATAGCTATGGATCACGACAGAGAGATTTTCCGGGAAGTGATGTCGCCGATATCTGAGAACGCTCATGACGCGCAGGGCACCGAAGACCAGAGTTCACCGCTCTATGTAAAGCTGAAGGACTATGTCCGCAGTCGCGTCGAGGCGGGTGAGTGGAAGATCGGTCAACGTGTTCCATCGGAAAACGAACTGGTCGATATTCTCGGTGTCAGCCGTATGACGGCCAACCGCGCTTTGCGTGAGCTGGCCGACGAAGGGCTTGTGGTGCGTGTACGTGGCAAAGGTTCGTTCGTTGCGTCCAAGAAGCGCACATCGCAGTTCCAGAGCGTACCCAACATTGCCGAAGAAATAACACGCAACGGCGGTGTTCACAGCGCGCGGGTCATACTTCTTCAAATCGAAACCTGCGATCCAGATCTTGCCGAAGCGCTCGCTGTTCCGGCTGACAGCCTTGCTGCGCACTCGATCATTGTGCATGCGGAAGACGGCGTGCCGATGCAAATCGAGGATCGTTTCGTCAACTCGGAATGCGCCCCCGATTACATCAAACAGGATTTCAACCTCGTAACACCCAACGGTTATCTCACGCGAGTGGCACCGATCGTGAAAGCCGAGCAGCATATCGAGGCGGTCAGCGCACAGCCCTGGGAATGCAAGCTGCTGGCGATTTCCAAGACGGAACCATGCCTGCTCGTGCGTCGTCGCACATGGTCGACAAAGGGGATCGTGTCTTCTGTCCGCCTCCTTTATCCCGGCAGCCGCTATCGTCTTTACAGCAGTAATTGAGACACGGGCCAACGCCGGCAGTATTCAAGATGGAAAATTCCCGCTCCTCGCAGCCGTTTCTGCATCATAGGAAAACGTCATGACTGTTCTACTGGATGATGGATTGAGTTGGCGCGATGTTGCCCATATCGGCAAGGGCGAGGCACTGCGTGTGTCAGACGCGGCCTATCTGCGGATTGACCGGGCGAGCCAGATCGTTGACAGCATCGTCGAAAGCGGTGTGCGTGCCTATGGCATCAATACCGGGGTCGGTGCACTGTCGGACACTGTGGTGGATCGCACCGCGCAGGGTCGGCTTTCGCGCTCCATTATTCTCAGCCATGCCTGCGGTGTCGGCCCGTTGTTGGATCCTCGCGAAGTTCGGGCAATCATGGCGGCGCAGATCGCCAATTTTGCCCATGGGCACTCCGGTGTCCGACGCGAGATCGTCTCGCATCTGTCGACGTTTCTGGAACAGGATTGTATTCCCGACGTGCCGTCCCGCGGATCGGCGGGTTATCTGGTGCACAACGCGCATGTTGCGCTTGTTCTGATTGGAGAGGGCCAGGCCCGGCTCGGCGGGCGCGTTATGAGTGGACGGGATGCCCTGGCGGCAATGGGCCTTCAACCCATCGTGCTGGGTGCCAAGGAAGGGCTGAGCCTCGTCAATGGTACAGCCTGCGCGACCGGTCTTTCCTGCATGGCACTTGCGCGGGCCAATCACCTGCTAGATTGGGCCGATGCCATAGCGGCGCTGACGCTTGAAGCAGCAGGCTGCCAGATCGACGCTTTTGACAAGACGGTTCTCGCGCTGCGTCCCTCGAAGGGAATCGCGGCCGTCGGGGCCGCTCTGCGATCCCGGCTTGAAGGCAGTGGGCTGGTTGCCGCCGCTCATGGCCGGCGGACACAGGACGCGCTAAGCCTGCGTGCCGTGCCGCATGCGCATGGTGCTGCACGCGACATCTTCGATGCCTGCGCCTCCATCGTTGACCGAGAGCTCGCCTCCGTCACCGACAATCCCGCGATCCTTGGCACGCCCGAGCAGCCCATCGTCTCGTCGGAGGCCCATGCCGTTGCCCCGGCATTGGGGCAGGCGGCAGACAGTCTCGCCATTGCCATTGCACAGATTGCCTCCATGAGCGAGCGCCGTATCGACAGGCTGGTCAATCCTCTGGTGAGTGGTCTGCCGCCATTTCTGGCGACCGATGCCGGAAGCCATTCAGGTTTCATGATCGCGCAATATACGGCCGCAGCTCTTGTCGGCGATAGCAGACGTCTTTCCGCGCCTGCCTCCACAGATGGAGGGCTGACATCGGGACTACAGGAGGATTTCCTCTCTCATCCCACGGCTGCCGCCAACAAGCTGCTCGCGGTTCTCGACAATGCCGAATATATTCTGGCCATTGAATGGATGGCCGGGGTGCAGGCCCATGATTTCCTGGAAAGTGTTGCCGGGCGGGCAGCCGGAACAAATGCAGTCTACAATCTGCTTCGCGAGCACCTCCAGCCCTATTCGGATGACCGGCCTCTGTCTGCGGACATGGAAAAGGCAAGGCTGCTCCTGCGTGATCTCTCGCCACCGGATATGTGATTGAAGGCCGTGAGGCTCGTGCCTTACATGGTGAAAGGCAGATCGATACCCTTGGCGCGGATGAAGGGCAGGCCTTTGCGCCGTGCAGTCCAGCCGATAACGTGAAGGCTCCGGGCGGCCGGTTCATGCCGTTGCGCAAGCATCCAGGATTTGCAGTCGATCGCGGCAATGTCCGCCCGGCCCTCGGCCACTGCGATGACGGAAGCGCGGTGCGCACCGGTTTCTAGACAATTTTCAAACAGATCGAGGCCCGCACCTTCTGCTTCCAGATCGCGTTTCAAGCTGAGATAGCCGGATAATGACTTGTGCTCGTTGAATGCCAGTATTTTCCCGCTAAGAAATCCTTTCGGCAAAGCGGCCTCACCGGTTTTCGAAGGTTCTGCACCCTCTCCACCGTCGGCTATGCGGGCAATGATGGCGCTGGAATAGAACTCGCCTGCACCACCCTTGATGCCATTATAATCGCTCTGTCCAATCACCTGCACATGATCCTGCAGGCCAAACTCCATTGGCCCCCAGCAGGTGCCGGATATCAGCAGAGCCGGATGCCGCCAGAGCACCGCAAGATCCAATGCATCGGGATCGAGCGTGGCAGGGTCTGCGGCAATGATGGCGCCGTCCTTTCCACGAATACCTCCCGGAACCGCCGGCATATCGCCGTTGCGTCTGGTGAGGCGTTTGGGAGCGTCGATACCCTCTGCTAAAAAACGGGTGCGCATATCGGCCCACAGCTTGTCCGTCTCATTGCGCAGTTCGGGCCAGTCATACATTGGCAGTGCCGCGATCCATGTCACGATGGAATTTCCAGTCTCACGTCTTGTTCCTGCATCGCATGGTCAGAAAAAATCAGAGCGGCAGGCACGACGGGTGACGCGATTAAAACTTGCTCGTCCCGTCTCAAGACAGGATGCGCTACCGGTTCCTTGGCCTTGAAGGCGAAAGCGCGGAACACCTCGAAATAATTGCTGAACACATATCCGTCATTCATCTTCTGCCACTCCGCCCGCCTCTCGCTGTAGAGGGAGGGCAATTTATACCAGGCGGCTGTCGGCATTTTGTGATGCACGAAATGCAGATTGTTATAGAGAAACAGTGGAGCCAGGATGGAGTTTTCAACAATGATCGTTCTCCCATCCGGCTGTTCGGACCATTGATGTTCGCAATAGGAGCGAATGGCAATGATGGATATGCCCAGATAGGCCGCCACACTGACATAGAGCCAGATTGGAACGCCGAAAATCAGGGATATGACCAGCAGTGTCGGAACAAGTCCGGCCAGATGTAGGGTCCAGGCATAGATCACTCGCCGATCACCCTGCGCGATCTTGCGCCATTCGGATATCGTGAAACCAATAACCATCAGCGGAGGGCCGATGACCAGACGCCCGATGAACGTATTGTTCCATCCCAGCAGCACCTTGAGGAACGACGGCATCTTTTGCCAGTCGCCCATAGCCCGGTAATAGCTTTCCGGATCGTCGAATGGGTCGGTCAGACGCTCGTCTGCATGGTGTTGCAGATGCGTGCGCTTGTAACTGCGATAGGGGTAGAAAATCCCGAGCGGCAGAAAGACCAAAGCTTCGTTCAGTCGTGCATTGCGCGTGGGGTGCCCATGCAGAACCTCGTGCTGGAGCGAGGAGTGCAGGGCAACTGCAATGCCCATGAGCACCAGAGAAACGATTGGAAACATCGGATACAGAAAATATCCTGCCAAAATCCAGAGACCGTAACAGACCGCCAACAGCGAGACTGTTGGCCATTCAATTCGGTCACGCGTTCTTCTGCGGCGCACGCCAGTCAGCCGCGCCGTCTTCTTTGCCAATATGTCTGTCATTTCATACTCTTGATGCCCCTGTCACCGTAGGGTCGCATCAGTCTCAGCCAGCCACAACGGGTTTATGGTGACCAACTGTTGATTTTGATAACAGTTTAAGCATTATGGTGATAATTATAAACAAACGGGTGAATTATGGACAAACGCGCGCTCGCAGAATTGTTTCGTGCCCGCCTGATCCAGCTGGTGAATAGGTCAGAAGACAGCCAGGCGTCTTTTGCCGCCGCCATTGGCATTGATCGATCAGCACTTTCGCAATTGCTTTCCGGTGATTCGGCGCGGCTTCCGCGTGTGGAGACGCTGCTGAATATCGCCGAGCGACATTCCGTCTCGCTCGACTGGCTACTCGGTCTTTCCCATGATCAGGGGTTGATGGGGGAATTGCGGCCAAGTTTCGAGATCGAGGAGGGCGGTGCTGATTATACGGATACGCTGTTGATGAAGTGGCATGCGGAAGCGGCAGGCACCAAAATCCGTTATGTTCCGGCACGCATTCCCGATCTGCTTCGCACACCAGAGATCATCGCTTTCGAGGCCATGGGCGCGCATCAGAGTGTGATGGCGCAGGCCAGTGAAACGGCGTTTCGACTCGATTATAATCGCCAGCCTGGCACCGACATGGAAGTTTGCATGCCGCTCGAAACGCTGGAAGCTTTTGCGCAGGGGCGCGGTATGTGGAGCGGTTTGGACCGCGAGACACGTGCCGAACAACTCAAACATATGTCGGGACTTATCAGCGAGCTATACCCATCATTCCGGCTGTTTCTGTTCAATGAAAAAGAACGCTTTTCCGTGCCCTATACGATCTTCGGTTCGCAACGGGCAGCACTTTTCGTCGGCGCCATGTATCTTGTGCTCAACAACGCTGAAGCCATCCGTAAGATGCAACGTCACTTCGACGAGCTGATACGTTTTACCCGCATTCATGCCCATGAAACCGCGGATTTTGTGATGAATTTGGAAGTCGCTTAGTCCTGTGACGGGTACCAGCTTTCGCACATCATCGAACCGGTTTGCTACGTGACGATATGGTCGGGATTGAAGAGGAGAGTAAGGCCGCCATGGCCGCGAAATAACGACCTCCTCCACAAACCGGATCTTTTGTAACGGGGCCAGAAAAGGCCCGGCAGTGCCGGGCTGTAATCTATGATGTTACTTCGGCCGAAAACGCGGATTTGATCAGTGTTCTGGTATATTCAGCCGCCGGCCGCTCGAATATCGCGTCCGTTTCTCCCTCTTCGACAATCTTCCCGTTTCTCATCACGATGACATAATCCGAAATGGCCTTTATGACTGAGAGGTCGTGGCTGATGAAGATGTAGGAAAGGTTGTGCGTTTTCTGCAAATTACGCAAGAGATCGATAACTTGGCCCTGAATGGATCGGTCCAGCGCCGATGTAGGTTCATCGAGAATGACGACATCTGGTTTGAGGATGATCGCGCGGGCAATTGCGATACGCTGACGTTGCCCGCCTGAAAACTCGTGCGGGTAGCGGTTGCGGGCGGCGGGATCGAGGCCGACTTCTTTCAGCGCTTCTATCGCTCGCTCGTCGCGCTGCGCGCGGCTGAGCTGTGGGTCGTGCACAAAGAGACCCTCAGTGATGATCTCTCCAACAGTCTGCCTTGGAGAAAGAGATCCATACGGATCCTGGAACACAAGCTGCAGCTGCCGCCGCAATGGCCTCATTGCCGTTCGGCCAAGTCCGGTGATTTCCGTCTTGCCAAAGAAAATGCGGCCCTCTGCAGTGACAAGGCGCAGAAGCGCGCGACCGAGTGTGGACTTGCCTGATCCGGATTCACCGACGATGCCGATGGTCTGCCCTTGATGAAGGCTGACATTAACGCTGTCCACGGCCCTGAAAGCCCGTGACTTCGACAGGAAGCCGCCCGGGATAACATAATCGATCGTGACGTTCTGGCCAGAAAGAACGACCGGCGCTTCTTTGCCGACCGGCGGCTTGTGGCCGCTGGGTTCGGCATCGAGAAGCATCCTCGTATAGTCCGCCTTCGGGCGCTCGAAGATCTCTTCCGTCGGACCGGTTTCAACGATCTCGCCTCGGCGCATAACCGCAACACGATCGGCAAAATGCCTGACGACACCGAGATCGTGCGTTATCAGCACCACGGCCATGCCGAAGCGCTGCTGCAACGACTTCAGAAGATCGAGGATCTGCGCCTGGATTGTCACGTCGAGCGCGGTGGTTGGCTCATCCGCGATCAGAATATCCGGCTCGTTTGCCAGCGCCATGGCGATCATGACGCGTTGGCGCTGGCCGCCTGAAAGCTCATGCGGGTAGCTGTCGATGCGCCGCTCCGGGTCCGGAATACCGACAAGTTTCAGAAGTTCGAGAACGCGTGCCCTCGCTTCCTTCTTGCTGCCGCCCCGGTGATGGACGATTGGCTCGGCGATCTGCGCGCCGATCCTGTAAAGCGGATCGAGCGAGGTCATCGGCTCCTGGAAAATCATGGTGATTTTCGCGCCACGGATTTTGTTCAGCTCGTTGACCGGCAAGCCTACCAACTCGCGTCCACGATATTGCGCCGAGCCTTGAATGACGCCGTTGGAAGACAAGAGGCCCATGATGCCCATCATGGTCTGGCTTTTGCCGGAGCCGGATTCCCCGACGACAGCGAGCGTTTCACCCTGCTTTACGTGGAGATCGACACCTTTGACGGCGTTGACGGTGCCGTCTGGCGTAGTGAAATCGACCTTGAGATTGCGGACGGTGAGAATGTTTTCAGATGTCGTATTCATGTCAACGATCCTTGGGATCGAGTGCATCACGCAATCCGTCGCCTACGAAGTTCAGCGAAAAAAGCGTTAGCACGAAGAAGATTGCCGGGAATATCAGCAGCCACGGAGCCGACTGAATATTGTTGGCGCCTTCGGAAATGAGCGCACCCCAGCTCGTGAGTGGTGCCTGAACACCAAGCCCCAGGAAGGAGAGAAAGCTTTCAAGAAGTATGACCTTCGGGACGACGACCGTCACGAACACGACCACGGGACCGATGGTGTTGGGGATGATGTGACGGCGGATGATCTGCCAGTCGCTCAAACCCAAGGCCTGAGCTGCCGCCACAAATTCCCGCCGTTTCAAGGCAAGCGTCTGGCCACGCACGATACGCGCCATATCCAGCCACTCCACTGCGCCAATGACAAGGAAGATCAGGATGAAGCTACGCCCGAAGAAAACCACGAGAACCACGACCAGGAAGACGAAGGGCAGCGAATAGAGGATCTCGACGAAACGCATCATTACATTGTCGACGCGCCCGCCGATGTAACCCGCCGTAGCGCCGTAAAGCACGCCGATGCCGAGCGAAACGAGGCTGGCAAGAACGCCGACGGCAATGGAGATCTGGCCGCCCAGCATTACGCGAGCCAGCATGTCGCGACCGTTTGAATCTGTACCGAAGAAGAAGTATTCGCGATTGACATCGCCTTCCAACTTCAGCGTTCGACCATCATCTTCCGTAGCAACGACTTTCGTGTTTTCGAATTCGTTGGCGCGGTCGAAATAACGTGTCGTGCGCGGGTCAATCGGGCTGCTGGAGGTAACCGTTGCCGTGAAGGTCTGCCCTTCGACGGCAAACTCCTTCAGTTCGACGCGCGCACGGCCTGCCACACCTTCCATGACGCTCTGGAGGTTGTTCACGTCCGGGCGCGGCTCGAGGCTTGGCGCGACGGAGACGTAGGACGAAAACACCTGATCATAGGTGTGTGAAAGGAAATGCGGGCCGATAAACGAGAAAAGTGTGATCAGCACAAGCATGATGGAGCCAGCCATGGCGGCCTTGTTTCGTCTGAAACGCAGGGCTGCAAGCTGGAACAGGCTTCGGCTTTTCACCGATGGCTGAGGGGCGATATTGCCGGAGATATCAGTCATGTCTGACCCTCGGATCGAGCAGGCCGTAGAGAATATCGACCACGAGATTGAACAGGATGACGAAAATGGCGATGAGAACGACCGTTCCCATGACCAGCGTGTAGTCACGATTGATGGCGCCAAGAACGAAGTAGCGGCCGACACCGGGAATGGTGAAGATCGTCTCGATGACCGCCGAGCCCGTCAGCAGCGCTGCGGCGCAAGGCGCAAGATATGAAACGACCGGCAGCATCGCCGCGCGCATGGCGTGAATCACCACGACGCTGCGAGACGGGAGGCCATAGGCCCTGGCGGTGCGGATATGGTCCATGCGCAGAGCCTCGATCATTGCACCGCGCGTCAGACGCGCGATGACCGCGAGCTGCGGCAAGGCGAGCGCGATCATCGGAAGAATGAGATAGCGTAGCGACCCATCACCCCAGCTACCTGCGGGCAGAAGCCCCAGCAAGACGGCGAAGATAAGCGTGAGGACAGGTGCGACGACGAAGTTCGGCACGGTGATGCCGATGGTCGAGATGGACATGATGGAGAAATCGAAGGTGCTATTCTGCCTGAGTGCGGCAAAGGTGCCGGCAAGAATGCCGCCGACCAACGCCAGCAAAAGAGCATAGCAACCGAGCTGCAGCGAATAGGGCAGGCCTTTGCCGATCAACTGGGCGACGGTGTTGTCCTTGTAGATGTAGCTCGGACCGAAATCGCCGGTGGCGGCGTTGCCGAGATAGATGAGATACTGGCGCCACAATGGCTCATCCAGATGATAGGTTCTCATCAGGTTTTCCATGGTTTGCGGGGGCAGGGGCCGCTCGAGGTTGAACGGACCGCCCGGTGCGAAACGCATCAGGAAAAACGAAATCGTGACGACGATAAACAACGTCGGCACGGCGCTCGCCAAACGGCGCAGGATAAATGAAATCATGATTTTCAGGCTCCGGCATGGCACGGTGGTTTCGGCCACCGTGCCAGCACTGCTTATTCGGAAACGCTCAGGAAGCGGCTGAGGTGTTCGTTAGCAGCATTGTCTTCCCAACCCTTCACTCGGTTGGAAACCAGCCACAGGTCCGCCTGTGTGAGAAGCGGAGCAACCGGCTGTTCCTTCATGAGGATGGTTTCTGCCTCGTGCAACAGTTTGGAGCGCGCAGCAGGATCCTTTTCGTCATAGGACTTCTGCATCAGCGCATCATATTCGGCATTATTGAACTTCGAGTAGTTGAAGGTCTTGTTGGAGGATACCGAAAGGGCGAGGAAGTTTTCCGCATCCGCATAGTCGGCAACCCAGCCTGCACGCGCAACGTTGTACTTGCCGCCTTCCTGCAGGTAGCCGTAATGCGAGGCGACGTCGAGGTTCACCAGTGACACTTTCGCGCCAAAGGTATTTTTCCACATGTCCGCAATAGCGGTGGCAACGCGCTCATGGTTCGGGTTGGTGTTGTAGCGAATTTCGACGGAAAGCGGCTTGCCGCCCTCGCCGTAACCGGCTTCCTTCATGAGTTTAACGGCTTCGTCTTCACGATCGAGTTGCGACAGCGTCGCAAACTCTGCTTTCGCAGGCTCACCGTAGGAGTCCATGCCCGGAGGAACCATGGAGTAGGCTGGAACCTGCGAACCGCTGTAGATTTCCTTGGCGAGAAAATCGCGGTCGACTGCCATGGACAGGGCTTGACGGACGCGGACATCGTTATACGGCGCTTCACGCGTGTCGAAGGTATAGTAATAGGTCGCAAGCGTCGGCGAAACGTGAACCTGTTCGCCATAGGCCTTGCGCAGACGGTCGATCTGGTCCGCGGAAAAGTTGTAGGCGAGGTCCATTTCCTTGGCTTCGAAACGACGAACGGATGCGGCCTGGTCGTCGATCGGGTAGAAGATGACCTTGTCGATCTTGGTGTTCGATGCGTCCCAGAAGTTGGTGTTCTTGACCACCGTCAAGCTGTCATTGGGAACATGCGCTTCAAGCTTGTAAGCACCGTTCGAGACCATGACGCCCGGCTTTACGAAGTCGGTTCCGTTCTTGTCAAAGCTTGCCTTCGAGATCGGCAGAGCTGTCTGGTGGGCAAGGAGTTCAAGGAAGAACGGTGTTGAGCGCTCGAGTGTGATCTCAAGGGTCTTGTCATCCACGGCCTTGACGCCAAGCTGGTCAACCGAAGTTTCGCCCTTGTTTATCTTCTCGGCGTTCTTGATCGGATAAAGAATATTCGCATATTTTGCTGCGGTCTTCGGGTCTTCGACGCGCTGATAGGAGAAAACAAAATCTCCAGCCGTTACCGGAGTGCCATCCGACCACTTCGCATCTGCACGCAGTTTGAACGTGTAGACGGTTCCATCCTCAGACAGCGTCCAGCTTTCCGCCGTACCGGGAACGATCTTGCCGGCAGCATCGTAAATGGTGAGACCTTCATATAGGTCTTTGAGGATAAAGGCTTCGATATTGATCGAGGTCTGTGCCTGATCGAGCGTCTGAGGCTCCCCGGAATTGCCGCGGTGAAGAACTGTTTCTGCAAGTGCGGAACTTGCGCCAATCAGAAGCGATCCTACCAGCAGCGTGGCGCGAGTTGTTGTTTTTATCGACATAATTTCCCTCCCGTGAAGAGTGTGAGTCTACAAACAAGGCCAAATTGCTCCGAAGGGCAACCACAATAAATTGTGAGTTTATGCATACACCGTGACTGCTGATCGAACAGAATAAGGGCAAAGCCATGGCCCGCACGCTGGACATTGCCTCGCGTGACGCGACCTCCGGACGGTTAAATCGATGCGGGAAGCCGTCGGCCCCATCGATATCCTCGTGAAAATAACGATGCCGCCAAAAGCCCGAGTAAGTTTACGGCATCACACATGTCATCGTTTGCATATGCCGGGTAACACTTCATTTAGTAATTTTGTGAAATCTAAAATACGCAGGTTCCAAAGTTTCATCGGCGGGGCTGGTAGAACGAGTGGATCCAACGCGCCTAGCCTTTGGCGGCCCGGAGCGGATATCCGCTTGTCGCCCTATGAGGAGGGGCACAGCTACCCGCGATGTTCCATTGTTTGTTTCCCTGGCTTCCTGCGCGGACAGCTGGAGGAGCGCTTGCCCTGAGGCTATTCATGTCTTTCCTGAAGAATACCAAAATAAAAACAAAGGTCTTATTCGTCATATCAGTGATGAGTTTGATGTCGCTTTCCGGAATCAGCTACGTCAGCTTGCAGTATAAAAATACCGACAATGTTTACAGCGATTTCATCGCCAATGAGGCGCTTGCTGCGGTGCTGAACGCCCGAACCAGCGGCAATCTCAATGCACTCGGCATGCAGATGCTTCGCGCCAGCCTCAATGACTCGACCAGCAGTGATTTCGAGGCCGCTGTCAAAACATTCAAGGCCGACCGGAAGCAACTGGAAGAACGGCAGAATAAAATCATGCAGCTGGTGCCGGCCCGGACGGATGCCGCTCGTGATATCCTCAAGGGCGTTGCCGAGGTTGAGGAAATCGGCAATCAGGTCATCGCTCTCATGCAGGCGGGAAAAAATGCTGAAGCTCAGCAGATGGCGCTTAACGTCCTTCGAAAAATAACTGAAGTCTCACCGAAAATCAGCGCGGGGAACGAGCAACTGATCCAGGTGATGAACGATGGGAGAGATCGCCTCACGGCCAGCACCAACACGACAATCTGGACAGCTCTGGTCAGCATAGCACTTGTTTCCCTGGCATTGATCGCGCTCGGCCTGCTTATTTCCTCGCGTGGCATTACCACCCCGATTGCGCGGCTTCGCGAGCGGATGGGGTCGTTGGCGGCAGGCGATACAGCCAGCGAAATCGAAGGTATGGACCGCAAGGATGAAGTCGGCCAGATGGCCGCTGCTGTTCAGGCATTTCGCGAGAACGCCATCGAGCGCCTCCGGCTTGAGAATGAAACGGAAAACCATCGGTCATCTTCAGAGCAGGACCGGATAGAGCGCGAGAAACAGAAGGCGAAAGAAGCTGCCGACGTGCAATTCGCCGTCGACAACCTTGCTGCTGCCCTTTCGAAGATCGCTCAGGGCGACGTTACTTACCGGATCGCTCAGCCGTTCGTGTCCAGCCTTGACGGTATTCGCGGCGACTTCAACAGGGCAGCGGAACAGCTGCAATCGACTCTGAACCAGGTGGCGCAGAACGCGCGCGGCATCGACTCCGGTGCGAAAGAGATCAGGGCCGCAGCCGACGATCTGGCCAAGCGTACGGAACAGCAGGCAGCGGCCGTCGAGGAGACTGCTGCTGCACTGGAAGAGATCACCACGACGGTGAAAGACTCGACCAAACGGGCGCAAGAAGCGGGCCACTTTGTCAGTCGTGCAAAAGTTGGTGCGGAACAGTCGGGAGAAGTGGTGCAGAAAGCAGTCACGGCAATGGAGCAAATTGCTGCATCCGCTGATGAGATTTCCAACATTATCGGCGTGATCGACGAGATTGCTTTCCAGACCAACCTTCTGGCGCTGAATGCAGGCGTGGAAGCTGCCCGTGCCGGTGAGGCGGGCAAGGGATTTGCGGTTGTTGCCCAAGAGGTTCGCGAACTGGCACAGCGTTCCGCAGGTGCCGCCAAGGAGATCAAGAATCTCATTACGACATCGAACAGTCAGGTTCAGCAGGGTGTGCAACTGGTTGGCGAAACGGGCAAGGCACTCGAACTCATCGTTACGGAAGTACAGGAAATCAACCGTCACGTGATGGCGATCGCGGAATCGGCACAGGAGCAATCTTCTGGTCTCCAGCAGATCAATACGGCTGTGAACCAGATGGACCAGGACACTCAGAAGAACGCTGCCATGGTGGAAGAAAGCACGGCGGCAAGCCACGGGCTTGCACGCGAGGCTTCGTCGCTCAACCAACTGCTCGCTCGGTTCAAATTGTCAGAAGGTGGTTACAGCGACATCTCCGCACCGGTTCGCGCAGCCTCGTCCGCCGACAGGCCTGCAGTTTCTCCTGCGCGTGCACTCGGCGGAAAGATTAAAGCTGCGTTCTCCGGCAATGCTGCCCTGAGCACATCGCCGGACAACTGGGAAGAGTTTTGATAAATGCGCGTCTTTCACGCCTGACGTCTGATGAGAGACTGAAAGCATTGTTGTAAACACTTGCACCGGCGATTGGACTCTGATCGCCGGTGTCTTGCGATCGCACATCGAATCCGTGACGATTTTTGATCGTATCTCCCCCAAAAAGCGTCCGCTCTGGGGAGAAGTGCCAGTTGATCATTCCGGTACTATTGGCGATTGCCCGCATCACCGACAACTTGCAACCGCATTGGTGGTTATAGCGGTTGTTCTGCGCAGGCGGATCGATATATCTAGGGCCTGGTTCGTCAATTTAATCTGCGGGTACATGGAAACTTCGCTTTATCTGCCCGTCAAAAGTTTCCTCGAGGAAGCGGGCTACACTGTCAAAGGCGAGGTTGGCAGTTGCGACCTCGTGGGCTTGAGCGATAACGATCCGCCTGTTGTCGTCATCTGCGAGCTGAAACTGAGCTTCAATCTGGAGCTTATTTTGCAGGCGGTTGATCGCGCGGCTATGGCAGACGAGGTCTGGATTGCGGCACGGGTCTCAGCCAAGGGCAAGGGCCGCGAGGCTGACAAACGTTACCGCGACCTCTGCCGCAGGCTCGGGATCGGCATGCTCGGCATTTCCGATGTTGGCGACGTCAGCGTTATCGTCAGTTCCATATCACCGATGCCGCGAACCAATCCGAAACGGCGTTCGCGATTGATACGTGAACACAAGAGGCGACGCGGAGATCCGGCGGTGGGTGGAAGCACTCGCGCACCAATCATGACCGCGTACCGCCAACAGGCACTCGGCTGCGCTTTGGCGTTGGCATCAGGGCCGCTGCGCGTGCGTCAGGTCAGATCCAGCATACCGGATGCCGGGAAGATTTTGCTTGCAAACGTCTATGGCTGGTTTGAACGTCTGGATAGAGGCGTCTATGGCTTGACCCCTGCCGGACAGGAGGCGCTGCAGCGATGGCCGCAACAAGAAACGCCGGCAACGATCGTCGTACTCAGCTGATTTCTATTCAGCAATAGAGCTTATTTGCCGCAGATTATGTAAAAACATGACTGCACACCTTGGAGTTGATTTCATTTCCTCTTGATTTACCTTGTGTATTTCCGATGATGTAACACGGACTTGATAAATAACCGACTCTGTACTCGATGAGTCGTGCAAATGAACATACTTGGCGCCAAACAGAAATTGCTGTATTTTATGTCTGTCCGGTCCGACAATCCGGACCTGCTGAAAGCGCAATATCGCGCTTTCACGCGGCAGATGCCGATGATGTATTTCATACTGATTTCAAGTACATGGGCGCTGGCTACTACACATCTGCAACTGGCGCCGTTTTGGCTCACCATTGGAATTCCCGCTTTTTTCACACTCGGCTGCACCGTCAGGGTTGCATTCTGGTGGAGAACCCGCGGTATCGATCCCCCGCCGAAGGTGGCCCATGCAGCGCTTCAGCGCACAAATCGCCTGGCAGCCGGTATCGCCATTATATTCACGCTCTGGTCTTTTTTGCTGGTGCCCTATGGGGACGCCTATACGCAGTCTCATGTCGCCTTCTACATGGCGATTACCGTTATCTCCTGCATCTTCTGTCTGATGTATGTGCGTTCGGCCGCCTTCATGGTCACGGCCATCGTCAACGGCGCCTTCATCATCTTCTTTTTGGCCTCAAGGCAACCGACATTCATCGCCATTGCCATCAATGTCCTTCTGGTCTGCGCTGGCATGATGTCCATCCTGTTGACCAACTACCGCAATTTCGAGCGCATGATTGTTTCGCAGCAGCGCACGGAAGCGCTGAACAATGAGAACCTGCTGCTTGCCAATATCGACAGCCTGACGGAACTGCCCAACCGCCGCGCCTTTTTCGCCCATCTCGAAGCCGAAATCGAAAAAGCAAGGGTGGCGGGAACGCGACTGGCGCTTGGCGTTATCGATCTTGATGGGTTCAAGCCCGTCAACGACCTTTACGGCCATTCCGTGGGCGACAGGCTGCTCGTCAACGTTAGCAAACGTCTCACCGAAACTCTGACGACCAGCAAGGCATTCCGCCTTGGGGGAGATGAGTTTGCGATCGTTGCACCAATCATACCCGATGATGCGCAACTCGTCGTAAATGCGAACTTGATCTCGGAACGGTTGAGGGCGCCCTATCATCTGCCCGAGGGAACGGTACATGTCGCTGCTTCCATGGGGATAGCCGTATTTCCGTGCCTCGCTTTGACGCTTGAGCAACTTTTCGACCGCGCGGACTATGCGTTGTATCACGCCAAGAAAACCCGGCGCGGCGATGCCGTCCTCTTCGATGCGGAGCATGAAAAGCAGATCAATATCGAAGCCCGTATCGAACATCTGCTCAAGCAGAAAGAGATAGAAAACGAGCTTTCAGTCGTGTTCCAACCGATCGTCGACATACGCGATGGAAGAGCTGCGGGCTTTGAAGCACTGGCGCGCTGGCACAGCCCGGTCCTTGGGCATGTCCCGCCTGCCCAGTTCTTCGCCATTGCCGAGCGGGCCGGTATCGTCAGCTCGCTGACACGGCCTCTTCTTCGAGCCGCTCTCGTTTCCGCATCGGCATGGGAGCCATCCCTTAGACTGTCCTTCAACCTCTCCGCCCATGACCTCAATTCCTGCGAAGGCGTGCTGTCATTGATCGGCATCATCGAAAACAGCGGCTTCGACGCAACACGTATTGACCTAGAGATTACCGAAACGGCCTTTGCGCATGATTTCGAACAGGTCAGGCAGTCGGTCGAAATGCTGCGGCGGCTCGGTTGCGGCATTTCGCTTGACGATTTCGGCACCGGTTATTCCAGCCTGACACGGCTGCACGCTCTTCCCCTCACCAAGATCAAGATTGACCGCAGCTTCGTTACGGATCTGCACGAAAAGCCAGCCAGCTACAAAATCGTGAAATCGCTGCTCACGCTCAGCCGCGACATGGGGTTGGAATGCGTGGTGGAAGGGGTCGAAACACGGGAGGAACTCGCGGCGCTTGAAGGTCTCGGTGCTACGTTGGTGCAGGGTTATATCTATGCGGCACCGCTACGAGAACAGGATGTCCGTGAGTTTCTTTCCGGACAGGAAAAAAAGCGCATGATCCTGTCAGCCTAAAGTAGCCTGGGTTTTTCGGGCCCGATTTGCCGGCTGCGATGCCTGCCTGCTGATGTTGATCCGGGAAGGACAGGAAAACAGGGCTCGGCTACCTCTATCATGGCGTAGAAATGCGTGCTTTGAATAGACGTGTTTGCTTTGTCTGCCCGGCAGGTTTTAGCGTCCGCCTTGTTTTCCGCGCAATCCAGGCGCAGTATAGGCTTCGTTGTGCTGGCAGCACGGCTCCCCGGTGTCAGAGAGGCACCGCCTCTTCTTCGTTGTCCTTTAGTGAATGTTTGCGCTGACGGTGCCGTATTTCTTTGCGGTAATCACCGAGATGTCACCTGTTGCGTCACGAGCATGCAGGTTGACGGGGGACTACGCTGCCATCAGTTGCACAACGCAAACCATCTGCATTTCTCCAGTGCCATTTCATGGCGTCTGGTCGTTTCGCTCCTGGATTTTCTTGGTACCGCCCGGACACGACACCGCATCTGGTTCTTAGGGATGTCTGGCTCAAGCACCACTCCGATCGATAGGGACTTTCGACCGAGAGACAGGAACGCAGCAGTTGCAATGTAGAATAAAACCGGCTCCACGCGGATCAAAGCCGCGCTGAAGCCTCGGATAAAAGGCAAGACCATGAATAGTTATAACGACCAAAGACGCCAGGCGCTCAGGATCGAAGTTTGGGAGAACGAAGGCGGGACTTCCGTTGCCGATACGGTTGACTCCCAATATGGAAGAAGGATCGAGAGGGACCAAACCTGGACCATATATCATGTATTCACCGGTGTGCCGGTACGGGTGGGTGGCCGCAGGCTGACCGAACTCAGCATATCGGAAGCAACCGATGGCATGCTTTCACTCAATCGTCGCAACGTTTTGCGAAGGGAAGAACGCAGCAGGTGTGAAGCATGACACTGGCTTTCCCCAACTCGGCCCGCAGTTTTGACGACGTGCGTAAAGCTGTGCGGTTTTTCGGCCATGACGGCATGTTCGAAATCCGGTTTTTTGTCGAAGCTGCTGCACTCGCCAAGGGCGGCGTGCATGCAACAGGCATGTCGGAAGCCCAATGCCTTTCGTCTTTTGACGCAATGCGCACGCCGATCTACGAGGCTGCCAAGAAGGTGTATGCCAAGTACCGGCGCAATTTGAACGTCCTGACGACTTCCGACTTCGGCTAGAGCACATCCTGTTTAAACAAAATTGTCTGACGTGCTCTCGCTATTTGTTTTTACGCATTTTCCGGGCGTAAAACTGTTACGCACTTTAGGAAATGCGCGACCATTGCGGGATCATGGAATGGCGCGCGGGCCGACGTCTGCGGTTGCGACGTCGCGAGCCAATGCATCATCGATTTCAGTTGGTGACACCTGAAGGAACTGGCGGCGGTTCATGGCGACAGCGATCGCGGGAATCTCTAGATGGGTTCCCACGCGGCGATACGCCGTGAAGCTGAGGCCCTCTATCAATTCCTCGTCTATGACCAGGCGATAAGTGCCCGCTCCCAAGGGTTCCGAAAGGGCCTCCAGACGGAACGGATGCGTGAATGTGATTTCGGTCTCTGTGGTTCTTTCGATCATGTCCAACACCGCTTTCCGTTGCGTTAAAACCTGCACAGTTACAGCCGGTTATCGCAACTATGCGCCGATCAGGATGTAAACGATCAGCGCCACACTTGCCGCAGACAAGACGTAGCCAGCTAGCGTTGCGAGATTCTGTTTTGTCGGTTGGTGGAATATGGAAGACATGGCGTCCTCCTTTGTCGGGGCCAGGGTATTCAACCCTTAAACAGCAGCGCCCGTACTACAGCTGCTGGAACAAACACAGTGGACCCGTTTCACTCGTTTAGCAATGAAACAATCCTGATAATCAGAGGTGCTGATCGAAGACACCTCTATGTGAAGGCGAGGAGCGCCGTCACTCTTCCTGCGATGGCCTTTGTCCGTCGGAAGGCCGCAAAAGTCTCCGATATGCCAAAATTCGAATGCCTCACCAAATGATCTTGACAGGGGGCAAGTTTTGGATTTCCTTGTAAACCGGTTTAGTAAATCGCTTTACAAGCCTATCAAGAGGCCAAAGGCCCACGGGAACAGGAACGGGAAGAATGATGGCGCCAAATCGTGCGACCAGTCTGAAGGATGTTGCCCGCACGGCGGGTGTTTCCGTCGCCACGGTGTCGCGGCTGCTCAACGGCTCGCTGGAATTGCCTGCGGACACGAAGGCCCGCATCGAAGACGCAATTCGCCAGCTCAACTATGTTCCTAACCCGCATGCCCGGCGTCTGAGCCGTGGGCGCTCCGATACGATCGGTCTCGTCGTTCCCGATATCGGCAACCCGTTCTTCGGCATGCTGGTTGCAGCAGTGGAAGAGGAGGCAGACAGACGCGGTCTTGCCGTATCGCTTTTCGCAACGTTGAACCGGCCGGGACGCGAACTGTCCTATCTGCGGCTTCTTGCCCGCAACCATGTCGACGGGCTGGTCTTCGTTACCAACCACCCCGATACGGACGAGCTTGCCGAGCTTATCAGCGCCACCGGCAAAGTCGTTGTGGTCGATGAAGACGTCAGTGGGGCATCCGTGCCGAAGCTGTTCTGTGACAATGAACAGGGCGGCCGCTTGGCCGGCGAACACCTTGCTGGATATGGCCACGAACGCGTGCTTTATGTCGGCGGCCCGGCAGAGATGCTCAGCACGCAGCGGCGTTTCCTTGGGTTGGAGGCAGCGTTGCGGACACATTGCGGCTCCGAGCCGTCGATCATGCGTTATTGCGGCGACTATACTGCGGAGTTCGGTCGCGAGGCGGCCTTGCGTTTTCTTTCCGAAGGCCGTCCCGCCACGGCAATTTTCGCCAGCTCTGACGAAATCGCCATCGGGATGATTGAAGTCTTGCGGGCGCAGGGTGTGCGCATTCCGCAGGACGTATCGATGATCGGCTTCGACGATGTCGGCCCGCTGCATCTGTTCGATCCGCCGCTTACCGCCATTCGCCAGCCGGTCAGGGCCATTGGCCAGCGCGCCCTGTCGTTGCTCGCCGAAACCAATTGGGAACAGGAAACTCCGGCCCATCCGGAAGAGCTGCTTCCCGTAGAAATCGTCGTGCGGAGCTCCGTTGCGCCGCCGTCGAAACAATAATTGCGACGGACAAAACCAACAGAGGAAGAACGCAAATGACAATAATCAAACGCAGATATTTCTCCGCAGCCCTTGCCGCCACCGTTCTGGCCGGGGCGACGCTTTCCGCCGGCATTGCCGGTGCCGCGGAAAAGACGATAGCCCTCGTGCAGATCAACCAGCAGGCCATCTTTTTCAACGACATGAACAAGGGTGCGGAAAAGGCGGCGAAAGAAGCGGGCGTCAAGCTCGTCATCTTCAATGCCAATAACGATCCGGCAGCGCAAAACAGCGCCATCGAGACCTATATCCAGCAGAAGGTCGATGGGATCGCGGTCGTCGCCATTGATGTCAACGGCATCATGCCTGCGGTAAAGCAGGCCGCCGAAGCGAACATCCCAGTGGTCGCTATCGACGCAATATTGCCCGAAGGGCCTCAGAAGGCACAGATTGGCGTCGACAATGCCAAGGCTGGTGCCGACATGGGCAAGTTCTTCGTCGACTATGTGAAGTCAGACATGGGCGGCAAGGCCAAGATCGGCGTCGTCGGGGCCCTCAACTCTTTCATCCAGAATATCCGTCAGAAGGGCTTTGAGGACACGCTCAAGGATCAGCCCGGCATCACGGCGGCTGGCGTCGTTGACGGACAGAACGTGCAGGATACGGCTCTTTCCGCGGCGGAAAACCTCATAACTGGCAATCCGGATATGACCGCAATCTACGCAACGGGTGAACCGGCCCTTCTCGGCGCCGTCGCTGCCGTCGAAAGCCAGAGCAAGCAGAAGGACATCAAGGTCTTCGGCTGGGATCTGACCAAGCAGGCGATCGCTGGCATCGACGCCGGTTATGTCGCGGGTGTCATCCAGCAGGACCCGGCGGCCATGGGTGCTGCGGCCGTCAAGGCGCTGAAGACTGTTTCTGATGGTGGCAGTGTCGAAAAGACGATTGCCGTGCCCGTGACCATCGTTACCAAGGCCAATGTCGAGCCCTACCGGGCGGTCTTCAAATGATCGCCGGCGGACAGCACCCAACCGCTGTCACCGGCGCTGGGGGAGATATTCTCCCCCAGCATCTCTCCGGTGCGGCGCAAGAACCGCGCGTCTCGCTTCGCGGTATCGTAAAAACCTTCGGTTCACATCAGGCGCTGCGCGGCGTCGATCTCGACATCTATCCCGGTGAATGCCTGGGCCTTGTCGGTGACAACGCGGCTGGAAAATCGACGCTGACGAAGGTTATTTCCGGAACCTACATTCCAGATGAAGGATCCATTACGCTCGAAGGGGAAGAGGTCCGTTTCTCAGGTCCCGCCGATGCGCGCAATCGCAATATCGAGATGGTCTTTCAGGATTTGAGCCTCTGTGACCATATAGACGTGATCGGCAACCTGTTTCTTGGGCGCGAGATCACCAAGGGTCCGTTCCTCGACCGGCAGACGATGTTGGCCGAGGCCCGCAAGATGCTCGACGCGCTGGAAATCCGTATTCCAAGGTTGACGGCCAAGGTGGAAAAACTCTCCGGCGGACAGCGGCAGGCAATCGCAATCGCCCGTGCCGCGTCCTTCAATCCCAAGGTCCTGATCATGGACGAACCCACTTCGGCGCTTGCCGTGGCAGAGGTGGAGGCCGTTCTGGCGTTGATCAACCGGGTCAAGGCCAAGGGCGTGTCCGTCATCCTCATCACTCATCGTCTTCAGGATCTGTTCCGCGTGTGTGATCGCATCGCCGTCATGTACGAGGGAACGAAGGTCGCCGAACGGCAGATCAACGAAACCAGCCTCGAAGACCTCGTCAAACTGATCGTGGGAGGTCGCCATTGACCGTCTACACTGAACGCGCCAAGGGCTCACCCGTCGCCGATTTCATCGCCGAAAACGCGCAGGTCTTGTCCATAACGGCCTTTTTCATCGCCTGCATGCTGTTCTTTGCCGTAAGCACGGATACGTTCCTAACGGCAGGCAACCTGCTGAACGTCGTGCGTCAGGCCGCTCCCATCCTCATCGTTTCCGTCGCCATGACGCTTGTCATCATCACCGGCGGCATCGACCTGTCGGTCGGCTCCATGGTTGCGCTGATCAACGCCGTCGGTGCCATCCTCATGGCGGCGGGCTATCCCTGGCCTCTGGTGCTGGTCGCCATGCTTATGCTCGGAGCCGTGCTTGGTCTCTTGCAGGGCTGGTTCATTGCCTATCAGGGCATTCCGGCCTTCATCGTTACGCTCGCAGGCTTGTCCATCCTTCGAGGGGTCGCACTCTATATCACCCAAGGGTATTCGGTGCCTATTCCGGATGCGCCCGGCTTCTTTTTTCTCGGTCGCGGAGACCTGTTCGGTTTCCCGGTGCCGGCGCTGATCGGTATCCTCATCACTGTCGTGGCCTATGTGGTCATTTCGTCCACCCGCTACGGACGCCGGGTCGTGGCGGTAGGCTCCAATCTGGAGGCTGCGCGTCGTGTGGGTATGCCGGCAAAATGGATCCTTGCATCGGTCTATCTGGTGGCAGGCGTGGCATCCGCAATCGCTGGGCTGCTGATCGCGTCACGCCTCGGCTCGGGTTCCTCCAATGCTGCTGTCGGCTTTGAGCTGCAAGTCGTGGCAGCGGTTGTGCTTGGCGGTACATCGTTGATGGGCGGACGCGGAACCATTCTCGGCTCCGTGCTTGGCACCATGACCATTGCCGTGATCGGCAACGGGCTGATCCTGATGCATATTTCGCCCTTTTTCACACAGATTGTCACGGGCGCGATCATTCTTGCCGCTATCTGGCTCAACACACGCATCTTCACCACCAACTTCCGCTTGGGTTCCAGAAAAAAGGGTTGAGGCCATGGTGGATGAACTCTCGAAAGGCCATATTCGCTCCGGCAATTTCATGACGGTTGCCGGTCCCGTCCCGGTGGAAAAGCTCGGCGTGACGCTGATGCACGAGCATATTCTCAACGATTGCCGCTGCTGGTGGCACGCACCGAAAACGCCGGAGCGGCAATATCTGGCGGAGGGCTTGGTCTGCCAGGAAATCCTCGGCGAACTTCGCCAGGATCCCTTCGTCAACAAACACAACATCACGCTGGATGATGAGCCGCTTGCGATTAAAGAACTGCATGAATTCGCCGCCCAGGGCGGCCATACAGTGGTGGAGCCGACCTGCCAGGGTATCGGCAGAAATCCGCTTGCCCTCAGGCGGATATCCGAGGCGACCGGGCTCAACATCGTGATGGGGGCGGGTTATTATCTGGCCTCCTCCCATCCTGAGAAAGTGGCAGCGATCAGCATCGACGACATCGCCAATGAAATCGTTCACGAGGCGCTTCAGGGCGTCGATGGAACCGGCGTGAAAATCGGTCTGATCGGAGAGATCGGTGTGTCCTCGGACTTCACCCCCGATGAGCAAAAATCGCTGCGGGGTGCGGCGAGGGCGCAGGCCCGTACAGGTCTGCCCCTCATGGTGCATCTTCCGGGCTGGTTAAGGCTGGGTCATAGGGTTCTCGATGTAGTCGAGCAGGAAGGCGCGGATGTCAGTCACACCGTTCTGTGTCACATGAACCCGTCGCATGATGACCTTGGCTATCAGGGAGAACTTGCCGGCCGCGGTGCCTTCATCGAATACGACATGATCGGAATGGATTTCTTCTATGCCGATCAGCAGGTCCAATGCCCGAGTGACGACGAAGCGGCCAAAGCCATCGTCCAGCTGGTGGAGCGGGGATATCTGGACCGCATCCTGCTTTCTCACGATGTTTTCCTGAAGATGATGCTGACGCGGTATGGCGGCAATGGTTACGCCTATATCCTCAAGCATTTCCTGCCGCGATTGAAGCGGCATGGTCTGGATGACCTCACCTTGCAAATCCTCATGCGGGATAACCCGCGCTCGGTCTTCCAGGCGAAGACGTGACGAACCTATAGAAATGGAACGAAACATGACAAAGAAAATACTTCTCGTGGGCGAAAGCTGGGTCAGCTCCGCCACTCACTACAAGGGCTTCGACCAGTTCGGCAGCGTCACCTTTCACTTGGGCGCGGAACCTCTGGTAAAGGCGCTCGAAGGTAGTGAATACGAGCTGACCTACCTGACGGCTCATGATGCTGTCGAGAAACTTCCCTTCGATATGGCGGGGCTGGATGCGTATGACGCGATCATCCTCTCTGACATCGGTGCCAATTCGCTGCTTTTGCCGCCTGCGGTTTGGCTGCACTCGAAAACCGTTCCAAACCGTCTGAAGCTTCTCAAGGCATGGGTCGAAAAGGGTGGCGGCCTGCTGATGGTTGGCGGATATTTCTCGTTCCAGGGTATCGATGGCAAGGCCCGGTGGCGTCGCACCCCCGTGGAAGATACGCTTCCCGTGACCTGCCTGCCATGGGATGACCGCGTTGAAATTCCGGAAGGATCGACGGCCGACATTCTGATGCCGGATCATCCCACCGTTGCAGGTCTTTCCGGCGAATGGCCGCTTCTCCTCGGTGTCAATGAGGTAGAGGTGCGCGAGCGCGCGGATGTGGACGTGGTCGCCCGCCTGCCTGCGGAGCAGGGCGGTCATCCGCTTCTGGTCACCGGCGTTTTTGGAAAGGGTCGGACAGCGGCGTGGACATCCGACATTGGTCCGCACTGGCTCTCTCCCGCCTTCTGCGAATGGCAGGGCTACGGCCGTTTGTGGAAAAACATTCTGGGCTGGCTGACAGAAGCTCGCTGAGCGCGGCGGCATGTATCGGTGGAGAGGATCGTCAGTTGGACAAAATATCCGCGAGCTCAAGGATATCGGGAAAGGCTGAAAGCGTGCCCCGACGACTGACGGTCAGCGCAGATGCCTTTGCGCCATGCCTCAACGCCCGTTCATCCACACTGACGTTTCTCAACGCGGCGGAGGCCAGCGTGACGGCCATGAAGCAATCGCCAGCACCCGTCGTGTCGACAACGCCAGTTTTTTCGGCGGGCACGGTCAGGCATTGGTTTGTCGTGCCAAGCATCGAACCCTCGCCGCCAAGGGTGAGGATGACCTGGCGGACACCGGCTGAAATGAGCAATTTTATCGCTGTCGAGCCGGTATCCCCGGTCAGGGCGGCCGCTTCGCCGCGGTTGAGGAAAGCGATGTCCGTGAGCGGCCAGAGACTTTCAAACCAGGGTTGGAGAGGTGACGGATTGAATGCGGTGATCATTCCCGTTGCCTTTGCCTGCGACAGTGCGAGACGGGTGGTTGTTTCACCCAGATTGCCTTGCACGACGAGAAGGTCGCCGGGGCTGGCTGTACCAAGGGTTCCGGCCACGTCTTCCGGGGTCAGGGATTCTGCGCAGGCCGTGGTCGTGACGATGCTGTTTTCACCATCGGGCGTATTGAAGATGATGGAGAGATCGCTGGTCTGCCCATCCATGCCAATGAGGTCGGCGGTCAGAGGTTCGGTCGCAAGGCGGGCGCGGATGGTCGCAGACCTGTCATCTGTACCTACAGCAGCAGTCAATGTGGTATCGAGCCCGCATCGGGCCATGACAATGGCTTGATTGCAGCCTTTTCCGCCAAGATCGCGGAAGGCCTGCCGGCCGAAAATCGAAGCCCCGGCTTCCGGCAGGGCGGAAACGGAATAGGTTTCGTCGAGCGCGATATTGCCGATGACGAAGGCACGCATGAAAAACTTTCGAGAGGACAAGGCATGCAGATCATATCCGACAATAGGGCGAACGCCATCCAGGAAATCTTTGGTCGTGACAAGGCCTTGATCGGCATGGTGCATTGCCCGCCGTTTCCCGGAGCACCAAGGTATCGTGGCGCGGCCATCGATGCCATCTACGACGTCTGCATGCGCGATGCCGAGGCTTTGATCGAAGGCGGTATGCATGGTCTTCTCATTGAAAACCATGGCGATATTCCCTTTTCCAAGCCGGAGGATATCGGTCATGAGACACCTGCCTTCATGAGTGTGGTGACTGACCGGGTCGCGCGGGCGACTGGCGTTCCGCTCGGTATCAACGTGCTTGCCAATGCGCCGATCCCGGCTTTCGCCATTGCCATGGCAGGCGGGGCGACATTCATCCGCGTCAACCAGTGGGCCAATGCCTATGTCGCCAACGAGGGTTTCATGGAAGGGCGTGCGGCGGAAGCGATGCGTTATCGATCCCTGCTCAGGGCCGAGCACATAAAGGTTTTCGCCGACAGCCACGTTAAGCATGGCGCGCATGCGATCACGGGTGATCGTAGCATCGATGAGCTGACCCGCGACCTTGCTTTCTTTGATGCGGATGCGGTGATCGCTACTGGCCAGCGAACCGGTAACAGCGCAACGATGGCGGAAATCGAAGAGATCGGGCAGGCCACACATCTTCCGCTTCTGGTCGGTTCTGGTGTTGGGGAAGCCAATATCGTTGAAATCCTGAAGCGCACCAGCGGTGTCATCGTCGCTTCGTCGCTAAAACAGGGCGGTGTCTGGTGGAACCCTGTCGAGCCTGCCCGTGTGCGATCGTTTGTTGAGGCGGCGCAGCCAGGGCTTTCGGGTTGAGGGCAAACGGGAAATGATGATGACGCAAACTCTTTCGATCAACGGGCAGCGACTTATCGATCGACTCGACCGGTTTGCGCAAATAGGCGCGACGGCAAAGGGTGGCGTAAACCGCCAGGCCTTGACCGACCTCGACCGGCAGGCGCGGCAATTGCTGACGGAGCTAGCGCTGCAGCGCGGCTTCAAGGTCTTTCAGGACCCGATTGCCAATCTGTTCATTCGCCGCGAGGGGCGCAACCCGGATCTGTCGCCGCTGCTTATCGGAAGTCATCTCGACAGTCAGCCTGCAGGCGGTCGTTTTGACGGTGCGCTCGGCACGCTCGCAGCTTTTGAGGTTCTGGAAACACTCGAAGATTGCGGGGTGGAAACCGAGCGGCCGGTGGAGGTCGTGTCGTTCACGAATGAAGAGGGCTGCCGCTTCGCGCCGGGCTGCATGGGCTCCATGGCTTTTGCCGCCGGTTCAATTCCAAGCGCCTGGGAGACCATGCGCGCGACTGACGGTGCGCTTTTCGCAGATGAACTCTCCGCCACGCTGGAAAGTCTCCCGGTTGCCGCGATGCGGCCTCTGGGCACGCCGGTTTTCGCTTATCTCGAGGTCCATATCGAGCAAGGCCCTTCATTGGAAAAAGAGGGCTTACCGATCGGCATCGTCACCGGCATACAGGGAACGCGCTGGCTGGAGGTGATTATCGAAGGGCAGACCGCCCACGCTGGAACAACGGCGCTGCAATATCGGCATGACCCCATGCAAGCCACGGCCAACGCGCTTGCTGAACTCTATCGCGACATCATGCTGGCCGATCCGGCCGCGCGTTTCACGATTGGCCGAATGGCCCTTGAACCCGGCGCGGTGAACGCGATCCCGGCAACGGTGCGCTTCACGATCGATTTTAGACACCCTTCGCTGACAACAATCGGCGTCATGGAGCAGACAATCCGCATGGCGATCCAGCAGGCAGCGGCGGACACAGGCTGCTCGGCGACTATTTCCCAGATTTTCGACATGCCGCCGGCAAGTTTTCCGGATGAATTACTTGCCGTATTGGATCAGGCCGCACAAGAGCGGGGCTTTGCAACAAAGAGAATGCTCTCCGGCGCATTCCACGATGCGCTTTTTATGAACCGCGTCGCGCCATCGGCCATGATTTTCGTACCCTGCCGGGATGGTCTCAGTCACAATGAGGCTGAATATGTGGAGCAGGAGCATAGTATTGCGGGTGGCAACATGCTCTTGGCTTCGCTTCTCCAGCTGCTCGCGCCGACGGCAGCGTTGTAAATCGAATGTTTGCGGGGAGCTTTCGCCCCTTGTTAGGGTTGCTCCGTTTGCAGATCACTGCGCGCTGGCCGATCGCGAGTGTAATTCGGTTGAGAAAAAGCCGAAATGAATCAGCGCTGTAGCAAGCGATCGTATGAAACTGCCTTTTGCTTGAAACTTTCCTCCTGTCGCTCTCGTCACTTGTGCTGTTCCCCGAGACGGGAACGATAGGCCTTCAGAGGCGCGCTTCCGCGCCGAGGCGATTAGGGAAGAGGAATATTCAATGTTCAAGTCCGCAATCCGTACGCTCGCCCTTGCGACGGCAATCTCGACTCTTGCTTCGGGTGCCTTTGCTGAAAATCCAAAGGTCGGCGGTGCAGCAATGTACGAAAACAAGAACATCATCGAGAATGCCGTCAACTCGAAGGATCACACCACGCTGGTCGCGGCCGTCAAGGCTGCCGGTCTCGTAGAAACCCTTCAGGGCAAGGGACCGTTCACGGTCTTTGCTCCGACCAATGAGGCCTTTGCCAAATTGCCGAAGGGTACAGTCGAAACTCTGCTGAAGCCGGAAAACAAGGCGCAGCTGACCAAGATCCTGACCTGTCATGTCGTGGCGGCCGATGCCATGTCCAGCGCCATCGAGAAGATGATCAAGGATGACAACGGCACCCATGATGTGAAGACGGTCGGCGGCTGCATCCTCAAGGCGAAGGAAAGCATGGGCAAGATTACCCTGACCGACGAAGCGGGTGGTGTTGCGCATGTGACGATCGCCGACGTCAAGCAGTCGAACGGCGTCATTCATGTCATCGACAAGGTTCTGCTTCCGAAGATGTGATTGCTCTTCTGCATGCCTGATCCGGCCACCTCCTCGGTGGCCGGATTTTTTTGTGCTCGACGTTGCTTCTATCGGTGACGCAATGGTTTGCCGGCATCGCGTACGGCAGGCCGCGGGGAGGAATGCCGGGCGCATCCCTGAGGGCACGACGGCAGACGGCATGCCTGCCCGCATGTTCTCCTGTCCCGTTATCGAAAACAGAAACAGAGTGCGCTATCTTGCCTTCCGGCCCTGGTTGACGTACTCGAAATCGATAGGACCCTGGGCCGATTAACAATAGTGTTTCGTGGCGCTGCGTTTCGGCGCCATACACCTCATGACGTTGGGATTGCGATGAACCTTTACTTGGATTACCTGGCTGAGATCGAAAGCAGAAAAACTCAAGGGCTCGCTCCCAAGCCGATCGACGATGGCGGATTAACCGGCGAAATCATTGCCTTGATCAGGGATACCGGTAGCGAATATCGCGCGGATGCCCTCAAATTCTTCATTTACAACACCTTGCCAGGCACCACGAGCGCTGCCGGCGTCAAGGCCGCCTTTCTGAAGCAGATCATTCTGGGCGAAACTGTCGTTCCGGAGATCACGCCCACTTTCGCCCTCGAACTGCTGTCGCATATGAAGGGTGGCCCCTCCATCGAAGCGCTGCTCGACATCGCCCTTGGTGATGATGCCGGGCTTGCCCAGCAGGCAGGCGAAGTGCTGAAGACGCAGGTCTTCCTCTATGACGCTGACATGTTCCGGCTACGTGATGCCTTCAAGGCGGGCAATACCGTCGCGAAGGGCGTTCTTGAGAGCTATGCCAAGGCTGAGTTCTTCACCAAGCTTCCCGATGTCGAGGATGAGATCAAGGTCGTGACCTTCATCGCCGCCGAAGGCGATATTTCGACCGATCTTCTGTCCCCTGGCAACCAGGCGCATTCGCGCTCCGACCGGCAGCTGCACGGCCAGTGTATGATCACGCCGGAAGCGCAGGCGGAAATCGTCGCGCTGCAGAAGCAGCATCCCGACAAGCGGGTGATGATGATCGCCGAAAAGGGCACGATGGGCGTCGGCTCGTCGCGCATGTCGGGCGTCAACAACGTGGCGCTGTGGACCGGCAAGCAGGCCAGCCCCTATGTGCCCTTCGTCAACTTCGCCCCGATCGTTGCTGGCACCAACGGCATTTCGCCGATCTTCGCCACCACTGTCGATGTGACGGGCGGCATCGGCATCAACCTGAAGAACTGGGTGAAGAAACTCGGCGAAGACGGCAAGCCTATCCTCAACAATGACGGCAATCCGGTTCTGGAGCAGAAATATTCGGTTGAGACCGGCACCGTTTTGAAGATCGACGCCAAGAACTACAAGCTTCGTGACGAGAACGGCACGGAACTGGTCGATCTCTCATCCTCCTTCACACCGCAGAAGATGGAATTCATGAAGGCAGGCAGCTCCTATGCCATCGTCTTCGGCAAGAAGCTCCAGACGTTTGCGGCTGAAACGCTTGGCGTCGAGGCCACCCCGGTCTTTGCGCCCAACAAGGAAATTTCAATCGAAGGCCAGGGCCTCACGGCCGTCGAGAAAATCTTCAACCGCAATGCCGTTGGCGTCACGCCCGGCAAGGTGCTGCATGCCGGCTCCGACGTGCGCGTGAAGGTCAACATCGTCGGCTCGCAGGACACGACCGGTCTGATGACGGCGCAGGAACTTGAGGCGATGGCGGCGACCGTCATTTCGCCGCTGGTGGATGGTGCGTACCAGTCGGGTTGCCACACGGCCTCCGTCTGGGACAAGAAGGCGCAGGCGAACATTCCGAAGCTCATGTCCTTCATGAACAACTTCGGCGTCATCACTGCCCGCGACCCCAAGGGCGTCTATCATTCGATGACGGACGTGATCCACAAGGTGCTGAACGACATCACCGTGGACGACTGGGCGATCATCATCGGCGGCGACAGCCACACCCGCATGTCCAAGGGCGTGGCCTTCGGTGCCGACTCTGGCACTGTGGCGCTGGCACTGGCGACGGGCGAGGCGACCATGCCGATCCCGCAATCCGTCAAGGTCACCTTTAAGGGCAAGATGCAGCCGCATATGGACTTCCGCGATGTTGTCCATGCGACGCAGGCGCAGATGCTGAAGCAGCATGGCGACAACGTTTTCCAGGGCCGCATCATCGAAGTCCATATCGGCACGCTGCTCGCTGACCAGGCCTTCACCTTTACCGACTGGACGGCCGAGATGAAGGCCAAGGCGTCGATCTGTATCTCTGAAGACGAGACGCTGATCGAGTCGCTGGAAATCGCCAAGTCGCGTATCCAGATCATGATCGACAAGGGCATGGATAATGCCGCCCAGACACTGAAGGGCCTGATCGCCAAGGCAGATCAGCGTATTGCCGAAATCCGCTCGGGCGAAAAGCCCGCTCTGGCCCCTGACGACAATGCGAAATATTTCGCTGAAGTCGTCGTGGATCTGGACGTGATCGACGAACCGATGATCGCCGACCCCGACGTCAACAACACCGATGTCTCCCGGCGCTACACCCATGACACGATCCGTCCGGTGTCCTATTACGGCGGCACCAAGAAGGTCGATCTGGGCTTCGTCGGTTCGTGCATGGTGCATAAGGGCGACATAAAGATCGTCGCCCAGATGCTGAAGAACATCGAGAAGGCCGAAGGCAAGGTCGAGTTCAAGGCGCCGCTCGTGGTCGCGGCACCGACCTATAACATCATCGACGAGCTGAAGGCGGAAGGGGATTGGGAAATCCTGCAGAAGTATTCCGGCTTCGAGTTCGATGATCTCAAGCCGAAGACTGCCAACCGGACGGAATACGAGAACATCCTCTATCTGGAGCGCCCGGGCTGCAACCTTTGCATGGGCAACCAGGAGAAGGCGGAGAAGGGTGATACTGTTCTGGCAACCTCGACCCGTCTCTTCCAGGGCCGCGTTGTTGAGGACACTGCCGAGAAGAAGGGTGAATCGCTGCTGGCCTCGACCCCTGTCGTGGTACTGTCGGCAATCCTTGGCCGCACACCGAGCGCTGAGGAATACAAGGCCGCCGTGGTAGGTATCGATCTGACCAAGTTCGCACCGCCGAAAGCTGCGCCAATCGATTCCCTGTCTGTCCAATACTAAAGTATTTCCGGACGTAGGACTTTTACGTCCGGAAAAACGTTTGAAACCAAAGATATAGAGCGCGTCCACCGAATTCAGTTGAAACCGGACGCGCTCTAGGGTTGAAATTACCCGTCAAATTCTTTGCAAAACGCCACAATCACGCGAAAAAACGCCGGCACATAACTTCTGATTAATACGCCTGCGGCAGAATAGGAATGATAATTACTTTCGATTAAATATCTATCCGGCAAGAAGCGGCGAGTATGTCTGAAATACGCTCATTTATTGCGGACGATCTCGTGTCCGTGGCTGACATGTTTCACCGTTTTTTGCGGAAGAAAGATGGGGCCGCGACAGATGATCTGACCTCATATTTGCGCGCCGTCTTTCTCGAAAATTCAAATATAAATCCGGATATTCACTCCAAGGTCTATGTGCGCGACGATGGCCGCGTGTCTGGATTTCTGGGCGTTTTGCCCGTGGCAATGGAACTTAATGGCCGGAACATACAGGCCGCTGTCTGCTCTTCCTTTGTCGCTGAAGACCGTGAGACCGATCCCTTTGCCGGAGCGCGTTTGCTGCGCGAAGTTTTGGGTGGACCTCAGGAGCTGACATTCGGGGAGACGATCAACGACGTTTCCGCCGATATGTGGAAGACGATGCGCGGCCAGCTGCTCGCCTCCTACAGTCTCGATTGGCTGCGGATTTTACGCCCGGCTTCATTCGGGCTGGAAATAGCCGCTGATCGTTTCTCCAGCACTTTCCGCGCGCTGACGCCGTTCAGCAAGATCATCGACCGCACCATTTCGGCGCGTGGCCATGGGCGAGCATTATCCTATTACGCATCACATCCGGACAAGGTGGACAGCTTTACCGACGACGACGCGAGCGATACCGAATTCGCGCGTCTGGCACGCGAACTCGTCGGCCACTTTCCGCTCCATCCCGTTTGGACCGAGGAAAGCCTGTTGCACATGCTCCAACACGCCAAACGCAAACGTCTGCACGGCGAACCAGTCCAGCGGATTGTGAGGGCCCGCGGCGGCAGGGCGGTGGGGCTTTTTCTTTACCACGGCAATCCAACGGGCATCGGCCGGACGCTGCAGATCATGGCCGTGCCCGGGCAGGAGCAGATCGTGATCGACCGGCTGATCCGCAATGCCTATGATCGTGGTCTCGCGGCCATCAGAGGTCGCACCCAGCCGGCACTGCTGCGGGCGATGCTCGGTAAGAAATGCACGTTTCTGCATGCGTCATCCACCATCGTGCATTCGCGCAATGCGGACCTCCTCAAGGCAGCGACGGATGGAACGGCATTTTTTAACGGCTTTTGCGGTGAAAGCTGGACGCGCCTCATCGGTGACAGCTTTGGTCAGGCGGTCGAGTAATGTGCGGAATTGCCGGATTTTATCGACACGACATGCCGGCCGAGCGCGCAAACGAGCGCCTTGCGCTGATGGCGTCGCGTCTTAAGCATCGTGGTCCAGATGCGCATGGAGCCCTGCTGCGCGGCGATGTCGGCCTTGCCCACGCACGGCTGGCGATTGTGGGAATTGCAGATGGCGCGCAGCCGATGCGCACCGTCGAAGACGATCTTGCCATTTCCTTCAACGGTGAAATCTTCAATCACGTCGAACTGCGCGAAACGCTGTCCGCGCGCGGCCACCATTTCCGCACCCACTCCGACACCGAAGTCATCCTGCATGACTATCGCGACAAGGGGCTGGATTGCCTCAACGAATTCAACGGCGATTTTGCCTTCGCCCTGCACGACGCCCGCAACGAAACGCTGGTGCTTGCGCGTGACCGGATGGGTGTCCGGCCGCTTTATTATACGTGGCATGAAGGTACGTTTTATTTCGCATCCGAGATCGGGGCGCTTCTGGCGTTGCCGGGAATGACGGCCGAGATCGATCCGGTAGCGCTGGATCAGATATTTACCTTCTGGTTCCCGTTGCCGCCGCGCACCGCCTTTCGCGGCATTCACGAATTGCCGCCCGGTCATCTGATGATCCTGCGCGATGGCGCGTCCACGGTACGGCGCTGGTGGCAGCTTTCCTATCCTGACGGCAAGGACATGGCGCCGCCGGCAAGCCTTGGCGCGCAGGTGGAAGAGCTGACGGCGCTTCTGGCCGACGCAACGCGGATCAGGCTTCGCGCCGATGTGCCTGTCGGCTCCTATCTGTCCGGCGGGCTCGATTCCTCCCTCGTTTCTGCCCTGGCTGCGCAAAGCGTTAGCCGAGGCCTGCGCACATTTTCGCTGGCCTTCGAAAGTGCGGAGCACGACGAAAGTATCTGGCAGAAAACAATGAGCCAGCATCTTGGCGTCGCATCCGAAACCACGGAGTGCTCAACTGCGAACATAGCGCAATACATGCCTGAGGTCATGGAGCACGTGCAGACGCCCATTCTTCGCACAGCACCGGTGCCGCTTTACCTGCTTTCCCGGCATGTGCGCGAACGGGGCATGAAGGTGGTACTGACCGGTGAAGGTGCTGATGAGCTGTTCGCTGGCTACGATATTTTCCGCGAAGCGCGGGTACGGCGCTTTTGCAGCCGCCAGCCGCAATCGGCTCGCCGGCCGAAACTGTTCCAGCGGCTTTATCCCTACCTTCCGGGGCTGAAACAGCAGACGCCGGATTATCTGGCACGCTTCTTCTCCTTCGGCGCAGAAGCCACTGACGAACCGCTGTTTTCCCATCGGCCGCGCTTGCGCTCTACGGCGGCGGCGAAAATCTTCTTTTCAGCGGAATTGAAAGCGCAGCTTGGCGACTACGACGCTGCGGCCGATCTTGCCGCGCAGTTGCCGGAGGATTTCGGGCGCTGGCATCCGCTTCATCAGGCGCAGTACCTCGAGACAGCATTTCTCTTGCCCGGCTATATTCTGTCCAGTCAGGGAGACCGGGTCATGATGGCAAATGGAGTGGAAGGCCGGTTTCCGTTCCTCGATCCCCGTGTGGTAGACTTTGCCGCAGCGCTCCATCCCGAGGCGAAACTGCGCGGTCTGAAGGAAAAATATATCCTTAAACAGGCTGCAGCCGAGTTGGTGCCCGATGCAATCTTAAACCGACCCAAGCAGCCCTATCGCGCGCCCGACGCAGAAGCCTTCGCGGATGCCGGCTATCTCGACACCGTACTTTCTACCGGTCAAGTCAGGACCACCGGCCTGTTCAATGCCCAGGCGGTGGAAAAGCTGACAACCAAGGTGCGGCAAAAACAGGCGACCGGCTTTCGCGACAACGCCGCCTTCGTCGGGATACTCTCGACCCAGCTTCTGCGCGCTGCCACGACCCAGAATTCCACAATGTCATCGCAAAAAATCGAAGGAAGCTCCAAATGACCAATGAAAGCACCGGCATGAAAGCCGAAATTCGCGGTTTCATCATCGAAAACTTTCTGTTCGGTGACGAAAGCCGGCCGTTTGGCGATGATCTTTCGTTGATCGACAATGACATGGTCGATTCCACGGGAATTCTCGAATTGGTGAGCTTCATCGAGGAACGCTACGGCGTCCGCGTTGCCGACGGCGATATCGTACCGGCCAATCTCGATACGATCGACAACATCGCCGCCTTCATCGGTCGCAAGCAGACCGCCTGAAATTTCGGGAAGCGCCAATTGCGTATCGACCACTACCTGCATCGAAGTGCGGAGCGCCATGCCGGCAAGACGGCGCTGGTGGCCGGTGAGACGCGCCTGAGTTACGGCGAACTCAAGACGATGAGCGAGGCTTTCGCCACTGCTCTGATAGCGCGAGGCGCAAGCCCGGGAGACCGTGTCGTCCTTGTGCTGGACAATGGCTGGCGCATGGCGGTTGCGGTTTTCGGTTGCTGGATGGCGGGCGCTGTTGCCTGCCCCATCAACCCATCGTCCAAGGCCGCGCGCCTTTCGCAAATTCTGAACAGTTGTACGCCCTTTGCGGTGGTTGCCGAGGCCCGGCTGGAAAAGGTCGTTTCGGATGCGGCCGGTTCTTCTCCGTTGTTGCGCATCGTTTCCGGCGCGCCGAACCCAACGGCCGATGGTGTCGATTTTGACGCGATGCTCGAGGAACCGATAGGCGCGCTGCCGCAAAACCTGCTCGATACCGATCTGGCAGTAATCATCTATACATCTGGCTCCACCGGCGAGCCAAAGGGCGTGATGCTGGCACATGATAACATGGATGCGGCCGTCCGTTCGATTACCTCGTATCTCGGCAATAGGCCGGAAGATATTCTGCTCGGCGTATTGCCGCTTTCGTTCGGATATGGCCTGAACCAGCTGCTTTCCAGCGTTTTCGTCGGCGGTACGCTGGTGATCGAGAAATCCTTCGCCTATCCGCATCTGATTTTCGAGCGTATCCGCGACGAGCGGATCACGGGCTTCGCGCTGGTGCCGACCATGCTGTCCATCATGATGCAGACGCGCGATCTGTCGCCGGCACTGTTTGAAAGCCTGCGCTACGTCACCGCCGCCGCTGCACCCCTTTCGCCCACCCATAGCGACTGGCTGCGGACCTTTCTGCCGCATGTGCACCTGTTTTGCATGTATGGACAGACGGAGTGTACCCGTATCAGCTTTCTGCCGCCGGAAGACCTCGACAGGAAACGCGGTTCTGTCGGCATCGCCATTCCGGGCACTGCCATCGCGGTGGTGAACGAGGACGGAGACAGCGTGTTGCCCGCAGAGGTCGGCGAACTCGTTGTCAGCGGGCCGCACGTCATGCGTGGTTATTGGCGCAACGAGGCTGCCACAGCGCGCGCGCTGCGCGTTGATGCCGCAACGGGCCGGACGCGTCTTCACACCGGCGACCTGTTTACCTGCGATGCCGAGGGTTATCTCACCTTCGTTGCCCGCAAGGACGATATCATCAAGTCGCGTGGCGAAAAGGTTGCGCCGCAGGCTGTCGAATCCGTTCTGCAAGCCATGCCGGGCGTCTCGGACGCATTGGTCGTCGGCGTTGCGCATGAGGTTTTCGGTCAGGCGGTGAAGGCGATCGTGATCGCATCCGACGAGGCGATCACCGCAAAAGACGTCATGCGCTACTGCGCTCTGCACCTCGAAACCCACATGGTGCCAACACTGGTTGAATTTCGCGATTTCCTGCCGACGACGGATACCGGCAAGGTCAGTCGCCGCCTCGCTGCTCAAGATACGGAGAACAATCGATGACGAACAATGCAAAGAGCCTGCCTTTCTCGCCGCTTGAACTTGATGCGGCGGCGGAGGTAGAGCGTATCGCCGAAAAAATCCGCCAGTCGCTTCGTTTCAACCTGCGCAAGCGTGGGCTGGTGCTCGGCATTTCCGGCGGTATCGATTCCAGCGTCTGCGCCGCACTTGCCGTTCACGCGCTCGGGGCAGCAAATGTTATTGGCCTGTTCATGCCGGAAAACGATTCCGACCCGGAAAGCCTGCGCTTGGGGCAGGCTTTGGCGACGAAGCTGGGTATGGACTGCGTGCTGGAAGATATCGGCCCTTCGCTTGCCGCCATGGGTTGTTATGAAAGGCGCGATGGCTTCATCCGCGAGGTTGTGCCTGAATACGGGCCGGGCTGGGCCTCCAAGATCGTCTTCGACAACGCTATGAGCACCGGCGCCTATAATATTTCCTCGCTGGTCGTCCGTTCGCCATCGGGCGAAACGCGCAAGGTTCGTCTCTCCGCAAAAGCCTATCTCGGCATCGTTGCGGCGACGAATATGAAGCAGCGCACGCGCAAGCAGTTCGAATATTATCACGCCGACCGCCTGAACTTCGCGGTGCTCGGAACCCCGAACCGGCTGGAGTACGACCAGGGCTTCTTCGTCAAGAACGGCGACGGCGCTGCCGACATCAAGCCGATCGCCCATCTTTACAAATCACAGGTCTATCAACTCGCGGCCCATCTCGGCGTCCCGCAGGAAATCCGCTCCCGCCCGCCGACAACGGATACCTATTCCATGCCGCAGACGCAGGAAGAGTTCTATTTCGCGCTTCCTTACGACAAGATGGATATCTGCCTCTACGGTCTGGAACACAGCATGCCTGCAACCGAGATCGCCACGGCGACCGGGTTGAGCGAGGACAATGTCCGGTTCGTCTGGACCGATATCGCCGCCAAGCGAAAGGTTGCGCACTATCTGCACCACGCCCCTATCCATTTCCATGAGGGCGCTCAGGCGACATCCTGAGATTGTTCCAAGCGGCGCCGGCCTGGGCGATCAGGCCGGCGTATGAAACAAACCTCGATATGAATATGTAGCCGCGCCCGCCAGCAGAAGAGCTGTGAAAGCGGTATGCGGGCGGCAATTACATTTGTTAGTCAAGGCGTTAGGATTGGCAGTGCTTCGCCACCATTCAGTCCGCTGCGAATTCGCACGCCAACAGGGTCTTGTCGCCAAGTGCCGCACCTTCGCGCGCCACAATGGAGACTTTTCCCGGTCCAGCCAGACCTTCAGGCGGCTGCTGGTCCTGCGGAAGCTGCCGGGCATAACCCTTGCTCGATGTACCCATCAGGTCTGAGGTTTCCGGTTTCAAATCATATTTCGCTGCCAGAGCATCGGCACGCTGGCCCTTGATCAAAACACCGACTGCGCCATTGGCGAAGAAGACTTCGTCACTCTCAAACCCATCGCGGCCGATCTGGTTCGGAAGCTTATAGATAGCCGCGCCCAAAGACGATGTGTCGGCCTTTGCAAGTTTTTCGGCGGCATCATAAATTTCGGTCGCCGATGTCATCGAATAGGGCGGATTGCACAGGGCCGCATCATAGAATGCGGGATCGATTTCGGCAGCCGAAGCGCTACCGGCATGAAGCGCCGTAATGGCTACGGACATTACGACGGTGCCGCGAAGGAAAGGTGTGAATGCAAACATTGGCGTCCCTTGGAATTTGCCTGTCGTCCGTTTGAAGAGATTGCGTCAGGCTTTGCCATTCCTTGGAGCACCATAATTCACGCCCTGTCGATATACGCGAAGCGTTTTCCCCAGCTCGCCAGAACAAAACTCGTCATCCGACCGCAAGGAAAGCGTGGCGAAAGACGGCATTTCCATAGTGGGGATGAAAATGCTCTGTTGTTGCTAGCCCGGCCGATTCAATACAGTTTGGCCGGCTTCGTGTTTGACAATCCGCAGCATGGGCTGCCCGCCCGCTTCGGCGGATTCAAACCGGGCAAGAAGGTCGAATGAGGTTACGGCTTCGCCCGCCTTGAAGCACTTTCCGTGGACGGCGAGATGTCCAAGCCCAAATACGGCAAGAAGAGCCTCCGTTTGGTTATCCGACGACGTGTCGAAGAGCAAATTCGTTTGGCCGAAATGCTCGAGACCCGTAGTCCAGGCTCTGGTCGCGCCGTTCTCCCGGATCACGAAGGCGCCATAGGCAAGCATTGTTGCTGTCTGTTGCGGCTGATCCAGGTGACTGTTGGCGTAGCTCAGACAGTCGTCGAGATCGGTGCGGCCGACGATGAGGTCTAGATAATGCAACACAACGGCGCGCATCGGTGCAAGCTGGTGGATGCCGAGCAGGGTCATGGCGACCTCGTTATGTGCCACTGTGGGGTCGTCGTCATCCGCCACGATCATCAGTTTGAATTTCGCCTGATGGGTCGCACGGCACAGGTCATCATGCGCAGCTTTTGCATTGATGCAGAACGTGTTCGTCCAGTCGACTTCGGCCCGCGCTACCGCAGGATAGTGAGCAGGAATTGCCAGCGTTCCCACCGCCTCGGGAATGCCAACGAAGACGCGGGTTCCGCCGCGAAAGCCGTCAAAGACGCCTTCGCTCTCCAGTTGCTCACATTCATACCCTTCAAGGCCCCAGGCTTCGATCAGCGCCTCAGCCGACAGGATGGGCAAATCGTCAAAATAGAGTGTTGCCGAAAAATATTGAACATTGTCGCTTGTCACTACGATAACCTCATATTTCCGCTGCACTAGTCCGGCCGTTTTCACAGGCGGCGATAGCCCATCTAGTCGATTTTTGCGACAATATGATTTGCGCCGTCGTCAGAGCGATTATTCACTGATGGCTCAGAACGGTAACCGTTCGAGATGATCCCGAAGCGCCCATGTCAACACGACACAGTTCGCCCGTGCAGGTCAACGATTGGCAAAAAACGGTCTGGTGGCTTTGCAGTCCGGCTTTATGCGGCAGCGCCAAGAAGTTCCGCCTGACGACGGATCGCAGTCTCGATCACATGCCACAGTGTTTCCGCAGCGGAGCGCATGCCGAGGATGGCAAGGCGGTCCGGCGCGCGCCGGATCACGAAAACGCTCATATGTTCCATGCCTGTGCGCGTGGCGGCCCCTTGCCCGAATACCGAGGGATCGAGGTTCACCAGCTTCTGCATGAGCGCGACAATCGGCGCCTCGCCTGCGTCGCTCTCGATTTCGAAGGCGACGAAGCCATCGGTCTGTTCAGTCACGGAACAGGAAGGGCAAAGGCTCGCGAGTTCTGCGGCGAAATCCGTTTCGGCCCGGTCTGCGGCCTCAATCAGCCATTGGCCCGGCCCCGTCCAAAAAGCTGAAACCGTGCCTTGCTGGACCCATTTTCCGGGACCCGGCAAGGTGAGGTCAAAAGGCACCGGTTCTTTGACGTTGCGGCGCAGGCTGAGCGATGCGAGGGCAAGCCCCGAATTTTCCTCAAGTCGCAGCGTGCCATGGTGGGCGCGCCGCGAAGTTTGCGCGCCGAGTGCGGTTGTCGGCTTCAAATCAGGCACGGAGTCTCTCTCCCTCAGGGTCGATGAAATGGGGCGAGACCACACGCAATTCGACCGACTGTCCCTGCAAGGGGTTGGCCGCGACGACGATCTCTCCGATACGGTTTGCACCATCGGCAAGGAAACCAAGACCGATGCTGAAACCGAGGTTGGGCGAATAGCAGGCGGATGTGATCCAGCCTTGATCGGTCTCGGTATTCTGGCTGGCGCCGCGGGTAAACAGATGTGAACCTGACACCACAGGGTCCGTTGCCGCAAGCGGCTGCAGGCCGACGAGCACCCGGCTTTCGCCGACAAGCCCTTCGCGGCGAGTCATGACGGTACCAATCGCGTCTTTCTTGGCCGAAACCATCCTGCCCATGCCCAGCATCTGCGCCGTCGTCTGGCCGTTCAACTCGTTTCCGGCAGCATGGCCTTTTTCGATACGCATGACACCAAGCGCTTCCGTCCCGTAGGCGGTGGCTCCAAGATCCGCACCGATCTCCATCAGCCGGGACATCAGGGCATTACCGTAACGGGCGGGGACTGCAATCTCGTAAGCAAGTTCCCCTGAAAACGAGATCCGGAACAGCCGTGCTCGCAATCCCGCGCAAACCGTCAGTTCGGCGCAGGCCATGAAGGGAAAGGCTGCGTTGGAAAGGTCGAAACCATCGACAATGCGTTCGATAAGGCGGCGGGCGTTCGGACCGGCGACTGCGAGCTGTGCCCAGGCATCCGTTGCCGAGATCAATTGCACATCCAATTCCGGCCACAGGCATTGGCGGGCGAATTCCATGTGACGATAGACCGGGCCGGCCTGGGCCGTGGTCGTGGTGACGATATAATGATCCTCACGCAGACGGGCACAGGTGCCGTCATCATAGGCGTGGCCGTCTTCCCGCAGCATCAGGCCGTAACGGACCATGCCGACCTTGAGGCTCTTCATTGCATTGCAGTAGAGACGGTCGAGAAATTCAGCCGCATCGGCGCCCTGAACATCCACCTTGCCAAGCGTCGTCACATCGCAGATGCCGACGCCCTTTCGGGTGGCCAGAACCTCGCGGTCGACGGATTGCCGCCAATGGGTCTCCCCGGCTTGAGGGAAATATTGGGCACGCATCCATTGACCGACTTCGACGAAAACGGCGCCATGCGCTTCAGCCCAGGCATGGCTGGGTGTCAGGCGGCGCGGACGGAAATGTGCGCCGGTGTCGCCGCCACCGAGTACCGCCATCGAAACCGGCGTATAGGGAGGGCGAAAAATCGTCGTACCCGTATCCGGTATCGATTTGCCCGTCAGTTCGGACATGATTGCCAATGCGGTGGCATTCGATGTCTTGCCCTGGTCAGTTGCCATACCAAGCGTTGTCCAGCGCTTGAGATGCTCGATGGGCCGCATGTTTTCCTGATGGGCGAGCTTGATGTCCTTGACCGTGACGTCGTTCTGAAAATCGACCCAGGCGCGCCCTTTCCCCGGCACATGCCACAGGGGCTTGATGCCGATTTGCGTATCCTCGGCCTCCGGCAGGGCTGGCCTGGATGCGGCGATCCCCATTTGCTCCAGAGCCGTTATGGCAGCGGATGCACCGGAGATCAGCGCCGCCCCCGTGCTGCCTTTGCCGGCCGCGGCCCCTGAAACGAGCATATGCGAGGGTACGTCACCGGGCAGGAATGCCTGTAGCCCGTCATCCCATAACGGGCGACCGCGCTGGTGCGATGTAAGATGAACATTGGGGTTCCAGCCCCCGGAGATACCAAGCGCACCGCAATCGATGGTTTCGTCATAGCCATCCTTGCGGACATCGATGGAAACCAACCCCAGCCTGCCTTTGCTGCCGGTAACTGTCGCCCCCGCAATCAGGCGGTATTCCGCAAGCGCCCGCGCATCCGGGCGCGGATCGATGACTGCGGCGATCTCGACACCTTTCGCAGCCAGGTCGACAGCGGTCCGATGGCCGTCATCGTTATTGGTGAAGATTGCGACCCTGCCTGCCGGACTGACTGCCCAGCGATTGGCATAGGCACGCAGCGAACCGGCAAGCATGATCCCCGGCCGGTCGTTATTTTTAAACGGGATATGCCTCTCTGTCGCCCCGGCGGCAAGCACCGTGCGCTTTGCAGTGATGCGCCAGAGGGACTGGCGTACGCCCTTAGGTGCGGCAAGATGGTCGGAAACCCGCTCGACCGCACCGAATATGCCATGGTCGAATGAGCCGAAAACCGTGGTGCGGCGCATGACGCGCAGGTTCGGCAGGGTTGAAAACTCCGCCTCTAGCGTTCCGATCCAGTCGGTTGCAGGGGCGCCGTCGAGCAGGTGGCTCTCTGCAAGCAGGCGACCTCCGAGGCGATTGTCCTCGTCCGCCAGAATAACCTTGGCACCGGCACGCGCCGCGGTCAGGGCAGCAGCCAGACCGGCCGCTCCGGCGCCGATGACCAGCAGATCGCAGTGAAGGAACCCCTTGTCGTAACTGTCGGGGTCCGGTTTCATCGACAGGCTTCCAAGTCCCGCAGCCTTGCGAATGGCGGGCTCATAGAGCTTTTCCCAGAACGCCTTCGGCCACATGAACGTTTTGTAGTAAAAGCCTGCGGTCAGGAAATCGGCAAACAGATCATTGATCGCAAGGGCATCGAAAGACAGGGACGGCCAGCGGTTCTGGCTTTTCGCCTCCAACCCGTCGAACAGTTCGACCGTCGTGGCGCGGGTATTCGGCTCCAGCCGCGATCCCGTGCGCAATTCGACCAGCGCATTCGGCTCTTCTGAGCCGGCAGAGATCACGCCTCTGGGGCGATGATATTTGAAGCTGCGCCCCATCAGGCGGACATCGTTTGCCAGAAGTGCCGAGGCGAGCGTGTCGCCGGGATGCCCCTGATAATTCTTTCCATCGAAGGTGAAATGCAGCACCTTGCTGCGGTCGATTAAGCCGTCCTTCAGTCTCATGCTTCATCTGCCTTCTGACGGAGCGCCACCTCGTTTGCGAGTTCCGCTCCGAGGATTTCATGGGTGACGGTGTTTCGCGTGACCACGAGCCAGCTGCGATCACCCTGTTCGTGAAACCACAGTTCCCGATGCAGGCCGGCGGGATTGTCACGCAGATAGACATAATCGTTGAAGTCTTTCGCAGCGCTCTCGGCCATTCCGTCCGGTCGACGCAACAGGGCGGCATCGCCGAGATAGGTGAATTCCTGAGCGTCGCGCGGCCCGAGCAGTGGGTGAGGGATCAGCATTGTTCAAGCCTCAGTGAAGGTTCGGTTGGGCACCGGCGCCCTTTTCGTCGATGACATAGCCCTTTTCGAACCGGTCGAGCCGGTAGGCCTTGGCCGTATCATGCGGGGTATCCGTGGCCAGCAGGTGCGCGAATGCATAGCCGCTGGCCGGCGTCGCCTTGAAGCCGCCGTAACACCAGCCGGCATTGAGATAGAGGCCCTTCACAGGCGTGTGGTCGATGATCGGTGAACCGTCCATCGACATGTCCATGATGCCACCCCATATGCGCAGCAGGCGCGCCCGGCCGATCATCGGCATCAGCGCCATGCCGCCCTCGGCGACATCTTCGATGACGGGCAGATTGCCGCGCTGGGCATAGGAATTATAGCCGTCGATATCGCCACCGAAGACCAGGCCACCCTTGTCGGACTGGCTGACGTAGAAATGGCCTGCTCCGAAGGTTATGACGCCCGGTATGGTCGGCTTCAGCCCTTCCGAAACGAAGGCTTGCAGCACATGGCTTTCAATAGGCAGACGCATGCCCGCCATGGCCATGACGCGGCCGGTCGATCCCGCCACGGCGACGCCGACCTTTCCGGCACCGATGTAGCCACGGCTGGTTTCCACGCCCTTGATCGTTCCATCCTCGATGCGAAATCCCTGGACTTCGCAGTTCTGGATAAGATCGACCCCTGCCAGATCGGCGCCACGCGCGTAACCCCAGGCAACGCCATCGTGGCGGGCAGTTCCAGCGCGGCGCTGGTAAAGGCCGCCCTTGATCGGAAAGCGTGCATTTTCGAAATTGAGAAACGGGATCATAGCGCGGAGATCGTCTTGCGCCAGCAGTTGCGCGTCCGCACCGGCCAGCAGCATGGCGTTGCCGCGACGGCGGTAGGCATCGCGCTGCGCGTCGGTGTGGAACAGGTTCACAATGCCGCGCTGGCTTACCATCGCATTGAAATTGAATTCCTGTTCAAGCCCTTCCCAGAGTTTCATCGAAAACTCATAGAATGGCTCGTTTCCGGGCAGCAGATAGTTTGAGCGGATGATCGTGGTGTTGCGCCCGATGTTTCCTGATCCCAGCCAGCCTTTTTCCAGAACGGCGATCCGCGACTTGGAGAAGGTCTTGGCTAGATAATAGGCCGTTGCAAGTCCATGACCGCCACCGCCAACAATGATGAAATCGTAATGAGGTTGCGGATCGGGGTTCCGCCACAGTGGGCGCCAGCCCTTGTGGCCGGTCAGGGCCTGTTTGAAAACCTGGAGAGCCGAATAGCGCAAATCTGTGTTCCTCGAAAACAGGGCGGTTGTCCAAGTTTATAGCGCGATACCGGACGATTTTTTTATCCGTGACGGACGCATTATTGTCCATTTTGGCCAAGTCGGCTAAGCTTGCCCTGGGGATTGTCTTGGAGCAGGTCATGCACGCCGAAGGGTCGATGTCGATCGGGTTCATACTCATTGAGGGTTATGCGCTGATGTCGTTGGCTGCGGCGGTTGAGCCGCTGCGCGCGGCCAATCACCTTGCCGGCAAAACGCTCTACCATTGCCGATTTTACTCGGCGAATGGCGGGTTTGGCGCATCCACGTCAGGCGGAGGTTTCGATACCGCGCCCGTTTCGCGGGCTTTGTCTGAGAAGCTGGATCTGGTCTTCATCGTCGCGGGCGGAAATCCCATGCTCTATGAAGATCCGGCACTTGTGCGCAACCTGCGCGCGCTCAACCAGCGGGGTGTCAAGCTCGGAGGCATTTCCGGCGGCGCGGCGATCCTTGCTAAATCCGGTCTGATGACGGGCAGACGTTTTACCGTTCACTGGACCCACATCGATCCGCTTAGTGAATATGCCAGCGATCTCCTGATCGAGCGTGCGCTCTACGTCATCGATCGCGATCGCTACACTTGCGCGGGCGGCGTTGCCGCCATTGACATGATGGGGGCTTTTATTGCGAAAGACCATGGTTCTGCCTTCGCGCGCGATGTCAGCGAATGGTTCATACATCCGCGTTTGAGAACGGCCGATGAGCCTCAGTTGGGCCGCGCCGGCCAACGTTTCAACGTCCACCACCCGGTACTCGAAGCTGCAATTGAACTCATGACGACCCATGTTGCGGATCCCCTGTCGCCGGAGCAGCTGGGCCAATTGTGCGGCAGCAGTATTCGCCAGCTCCACCGTCTGTTTTCCAGCCATTTCGACCAGTCCATGATGTCTTTTTACCGTGGTCTTCGGCTGGCAAAGGCGGATGAGCTGCTGCAGCAGACCTCGCTTTCGATCGTTGACGTGGCCTTGCTGACGGGGTTCTCGACCGCTGCCCATTTCACCCGTTGCTACACCCAGAAATACGGCGTCCCGCCCAGCAGAAGGCGTCGTGCCGGGAGAGATTTCGAGCAGCCGTCCGATGGTACCTGACGCCCTACCGGAACAGCGTGCGGTTTTTGCGATGACACTTCGGCAAGGCCGTGCGTCATGCCTGACGTGAAAGGGCCGTTTCGCGCTCCGCATCATGGATCAAGCCCATGATACCCTCGCTCATATCGGCATAGACGCCATTGTTTTCGACCACGCCTTTAACCCGATAGCGGTCCATGACAACAATGCGGTCGGCCAGTGCCACCATCTCCGGCATGTCACTGGTGATGACGAGAATGGCGGTGCCGCCGTCTGCAAGCTCGCGCAGCAGATCGTGCAGATAGGCCTTGGTCTTGATGTCGATGCCAACAGAAGGTTCGTCTACAATCAGCAGCTTCACGTCGGCGGCAAGCCACTTGGCGACGCTGATCTTCTGCTGGTTGCCGCCGGAAAGATTACCCACGGTCTGGCTCAGGCTCGGCGTCTTCACCTCAAGTTTCTGCAGGAAAGGGGTGACCGCCGCACGGATGCGGCTGTCGGAAAGCACGCCGAATGCGTTTGAGAGCTTGCGCCAGATGGGAACGCCCGCATTGGCGAGAACGGAATGCTGGAGAATGAGGCCGTCACCCTTGCGGTCCTCGCTGACGTAACCGACGCCGTATTCGTGGATGGCTTCGGCAACGGAGCGGATGCGGGCCGGGCGATCTTCGATCCGGACTTCGCCCTCCGTGACGGCGAATTTACCCATGATCGATTTTGCCAATTCGGTGCGCCCAGCGCCCACCAGCCCGTAAAGGCCGACGATTTCACCCTTGCGCACGGAAAGACTGACATCGCGATGGCCGATTGCGGTAGAAACACCTTTGAGTTCAAGCACCAGCGGATTGTGCTCGACCGCGCGTTTGCGCCAGCCACCGCCGCCTTCGGCACGGCCAATCATCAGGCGCACCAGGTCCTGGCGTCCGAGACCTTCCATCGACCGGCTTTCGCAGGCGTTTTCGCCATCCCTCAGCACCGTCACCCGGTCGCAAATGTCGAGAACCTCCTCCAACTTGTGGCTGACGAAGACCAGGCTTGCGCCATCATCGCGCAGGCGGCGCAGAATGCGGAAGAGGTTGTCCGTTTCGCTCGGGGTCAGCGATGTCGTGGGTTCGTCGAGCAAAAGAACCCGGCTTTGCAGGGAAAGCGCCTTCGCAATTTCCACGAGCTGCATTTGCGCAACGGAAAGCTCGGATACCGGCATCGCCGGATCGACTTCCAGATTGAGAGCCTGCAGCCAGCGGCGTGCGTCGCGGTTCAGCGCGGCGTAGTCGATGGGTTTGAGATAGTGCGCCCCAAGCTTTTCCATGTGGATATTCTCGGCAATCGAGAAGCGCGGGATGAGGTTGCGTTCCTGATGGACGACACCGATGCCGCGGGCAATGGCCTCGCGCGGGTTGCCGAAGCGTACTTCCTGCCCATCGACAAGGATTTGGCCACTGCTCTGATGGTGGACGCCGGTAATGACCTTGATCAACGTCGATTTGCCGGCGCCGTTCTCACCTAGCAACGCGTGGATCGATCCCGGCTCCAGCGAAAGATTGACGCCCTTGAGCGCCCGAACGCCGGGAAACACTTTTTCGATGTTGCGCGCCTGAAAAACAGGTTGCTTGTCCATGATGTCAGGCCTTTCCTGTCTTTTTGCCGAGATGCGTTTCGCGCAGGCGGTTGATGCCGACGGCGGCGAGGATCATTGCGCCAAGCACCACCTGCACGAGGAACGGATCGATGGAGAACAGCACGAGTGCCTGCGTGATGATGGCAACGATGACGACGCCGAGCAGGGTCGCCCCCACGCTGACATGCCCGCCAGCCAGTACGGCACCGCCGATAACGGGTGCGGCAAAGGACAGGATGAGCCAGTCATCGCCAATGGACGGCTGGCCGATCTGCAGGCGGGATACGAGCAGAATGCCGGCGACCGACGCCAGGAGGCCGGAAATGCCGTGCGCCACAATCATTGTCGTGCGGATCGAAATGCCGGAAAGCTCTGCCGCATGGCTGTTGCCGCCAATGGCAAGGATGAAGCGGCCTATCGGCTGGCGGCGCAGCATGAACCACAGCGCGAATGCAATGATGATGGTGGGTGCGGCGAGCCACGGAACCGGGCCAACGAGCAGTGCCGAGCCGAAGGCTTTCACCGATTCCGGCACGCCGTAGAACGGCTCCGCCCGGGTGATGCCGAGGTTGATACCCTTGTAGATCGACAGGGTCGCCAGTGTGATGACGAAGGCGGAAATGCCTGTGATGGCGATCAGCAGACCGTTGAGCATGCCGCAGACAACACCGATCAGTACCGCAGCAATGGCGGCCACCGGTGCCGGAAGCCCCCAGACCTGCATCAGTCCCGCAAAGGATATTGCCGCCAGTCCGCCGATTGCGCCCACGGACAGGTTCATCTGGCCAATGGCAATGATGATCATCTGGGAAAAGGCGATGAGCGCATTGACCGCGATTGCAAGAAGCAAAATCTGGATGTTGAAGGAAGAGAGGAAGTTGGGGCTGAAGCTGCGGATAAGCGCGATTGCCAGCACCGTGACCAATAGAGGGCCGAACCAGTCGGTTCTGGCAAGGCGTAGAAGGGTGTTGTCGGTCTTCATCGTCCAGTCCTCAAGCCAGGTTACGTCGGGCGAGATAGCTTCGCCGCGCCTTGTCCATCAAAACCGCTAGCAACAGCAGCAGGCCGAGAAATGTCTGGACCCAGAATTCACCGAGCTGAAGCAGCAGCAGGCCGCTGGTGAGCATGGTGACCAAAAGTGCGCCAAGACAGGTGCCGAGCACCGAAACCTTGCCGCCCTGCAAAAGCGTGCCACCGAGAACCGGGCCGAGAAATGCTGGCAGAAGCCAGTCCTGCCCAAGCTGGCCTGCCATGGAAGGAATGGCGGCGCCCGTGCGCGTCACCAGCATCAGGGCGGCGAGTGCTGCAAGCAGGCCCGACAGCATGTGACAGGCAATGAAGATACGGTCGACCCGAATGCCGGAAAGTTCCGCCGCTTCCGGGCGTGCGCCTGCCGCCAGCATTTCGCGGCCAAGAACGGTGCGTCGGTAGAGAAAGGACAGGGCAAGCGCCGTTGCGAGCGTGACGAGAAGCAGCGGCGAGAAATAGGTCGCGAGCTTCATTTTTCCGAAGGCGGCGAAGATCGGCGGTAGGCCACGGTAGGCCTCGGCGCGCGTCAGGAAGATCATCACGCCGAAAAAGATGCTCATGGTGGCAAGCGTGATGATGAAGCTGTGCAGCCCCGTGCGGATGACGGTCCAGCCATTGACGAAACCGAGCGCCGCGCCGGTGGCGAGACCGCCAATGAGGGCGAGCGGCCACGGCACGCCAAGCACCTCGATCAGATAACCACAGGCCATGGCCGCCGAGACGCCGATCGCTCCAACGGCAAGATTGAGGCCGCCAGTCACGATCACCGCCATCATCGACAGGCCGATCATGATGTTGATCGCGGCACTGCGACCAAGCGTGAACAGATTGAAAGGCGAAAGGAAGCCGCTGGCCGCGACGCCAAAAATGACGGCGAAGACGACGATCAGCAGAATGAGGCCAAATTCATTGGTCAGAAAAAAGCGGCCTTGCGAAAGGCTGGACCCCATTCGTCTGTCGCCCTCCTGCGAGCCCTTTGTGAGCAAAGTATCGTTCACGGTCATGAAACTGTCCCGGTATTGGTTCGCCCGAAGCGCCTGCGCGGGTCGCCTGGTCATTGCGCTGCCGCCTGAAAGAATATTTTCTGGCGGGGCAGATTGCCGGGCGCGGTCGTTTGCCGCCCGGCAATTGCTCAAGGCATGATTAGTTGCAGCTCAGATAGGTCGTATCGAAGTTGGTGAGCAGCTTTTTAGTCTCGGCGCGCATGGCATCGATGTAGTTGTCCACCTTGGCGGCATCGACATAGGCGGTGCCGGAATCGATGAACTTGGTCGTCAGCGCATTGGATTTGAACGGCGCATCTTCTTTCACCTTGCAGCCGGCCTGAAGTTTGCTCAGTGCAAACGCGCCGATATAACCCTGGCCATAGGGGTTCTGAAGCATCGTGCCGTCGACGAAACCGTCCTTGATCGCTTTCAGCACGACTTCGTCGTGGTCGATGCCGACCATGTGGATACGCTTGTCGCCGATCTTGCGCAGTGCGTTGGAGGCAACGACAGCAGGAACCCAGGCTGTGGTCACGATACCGTCCACTTCGGAAGCGTGGGCGGCCAGGTAGGCGCTGATCTTTTCTTCCGCCGGTTCCGGCGCGTCGATATCGGCGATGACCTGAACGACCTCGGCGCCGGCTTCGTCAGCTGCCTTTTTTACGGCATCGATACGAAGCTGGGTGTTGGGGTCAACAAGGAAGCCGGTGAAATGAGCGATGCGTTTTTTGCCCGCTCCCATCGCCTTGATCAGCTCCTTGGTGCCGAGATAAGCGGAATTACCGGTGTCGGTACCAAGGCAGAAGGCGGCGGGCGAGGGGTCCTTGAAGCATCCGGCGCCAGCAATCACATTCGCGCCGTTGCCGGTCAGTTCCTCTGCTGTCGAGACCGCGCCGACGGGATCGCCTGGGAAAATCAGGAAGCCGTTATAACCCTGGCTCAGAAGGCTTTCGAGAAGCTGGTTCTGCTGTGCCAGTTCCCACTTTTGCGGCACCTTATAGTCGGCGCCAGCCAGGCCGAAGTCCTTGGCCGCGTCCTTGCCGGCCTGTTCCCAGGCGGCGAAATAAGGGTGCGGACCGCCCGGAACGAGGGCGATCTTGCTGGCGTCCGCCGCCTGCGCGACACCGCACGCTCCCGCGCCGATGATTGCGGCAGCGACGAGGCTGCGCATGAAATACGTCATGTTTTTCTCCTCCATGAAACGGCCTGCTCCTTAAAAAAAGCGACTGGAACCTCCCTTAATCGCTCTTTCTCCCAACAGCCGACTTGCGTAAGCACCATGGACACTAGTATACTTGTATCCAAGTAGCAATGAGATTTTCACGACCGCCTTTTGAAGGGGAGCGTTCATGACGAAAAACACCACTGCCGGTTTCACTGGGCGCGGCTCTCATCAAGAGGCCCCCGGCTCCGGAATCGAAAGCGTGGAGCTTGTGGTCAATCGTTATGGCTCGGTTGCCGATCAGGTTCATGCGGCGTTGCGTCAGGCGATCGTCGAGGTCCGCCTAGCGCCCGGTGCGCCGATCAGTGAAAACTCGATCTGCCGTCAGTTTTCGGTGTCGCGCACCCCGGTGCGTGCCGCGATCCAGCGCCTGTCGGAAGAGGGTCTTGTGGACGTCTATCCGCAACTCGGCAGCTTTGTTGCGCCGATCAGGCTTGGCGAAATTCAGGACAGCCATTTTATCCGCCGTTCACTCGAAGTGGCTTTGCTGCGCGAAGTCGCGCCGAAGTGGACGAAAGAAATGAGCCGTACGATGCGCGACGTCATCGCCGAGCAGGAAAGAGTGATTGCCGCCAACGACGCATCCGGCTTCTTCCATGCCGACGAGGCGTTTCATCGCCTGCTCGGCACGTTTTCCGGTCGCGAAGGTGTCTGGCAGGCGATCCTTGCCGCCAAGGTGACCCTGTCGCGGTTCCATCGTTATTGGGCAAAGCCGGAACGATTGCCCGCCGTCATCGAAGAGCATCTGGCAGTCGTGGATGCTCTCGATCGTGGCGATGCCGAAGGTGCGGAAAAGGCGCTGGTGACGCATCTGGATATGGTTTTCGTGATCTACGAACAGTTGCCTGAAGAAGAGCGGAAGCATTTGTCCATTTGATAGTGGACGTGGAGGAGACAGAATGGAACTGAAACACAAGACGGCGCTCGTGACAGGCGCTTGTGGCGGCATCGGCCGTGCCGTGGTTGCGGCGCTGGTCGCGCAAGGGGCGAGGGTAATCGCCTTCGATCGCGACATCGAAGCTGTTGCGGCGCTTGCGGAGGGGTTTGGCGGTGCTTGTGATCCCGTCGCCGTCGATCTCGGCGATGCGACTGCGCTGCAGGCCGTCATGAAAGATGTCGCCAACCGTTTCGAGGTCATAGACATTCTCGTCAACAATGCCGGTGTGCTGTCGCCGCACAAGCTGGGAGCGACCACGCTTGATGACTGGCACAGGCTGATGGCCGTCAATCTCGATGCCGCCCTGCTGCTGACGCAGGCCGTCGTTCCCGCCATGAAGGAAAACCGCTGGGGGCGGCTGATCAACATCTCGTCCTATGCCTGGAAGTCCGGTGGCCTGACGGCGGGCACGGCCTATTCGGTCTCGAAATCGGCGCTGGTGGGCCTCACTTACTCGTCCGCTCGCGAACTTGCCCCTTTCGGCGTCACCGCCAATGCAGTCGCGCCGGCCTATGTGGTTTCGCCGATGATCATGGAGCAACTGTCAGAGGAAGACCGCCAGCGCCAGCTTGCAGCCATTCCGGTCGGGCGGTTCTGCCAGCCGGAGGAGGTGGCCCATACCGTAGGTTTCCTCGCCTCGCCGCTGTCCGGCTTCATGACCGGCACTGTCGTTGACATGAATGGCGGCCTGCAATTCGGCTGAGATACGGAGATAAATGACCATGACAGAACGCCTCTCGTCCCTTGCGTTGCCGCATCTGCCAAACGACGTCCTTTTGCCCGCCTATGACCGCAAAGCGGTGACACCGGGTATCGTGCATCTCGGCGTTGGCGCTTTTCACCGCGCCCATCAGGCGGTCTTCATCGACGATTGCCTGGCGCGTGGCGAAACCGGCTGGGGCATTGTCGCTGCCTCGCTGCGCAGCCCCGATACTCGCGATGCCATCGCGCCGCAGGACAATCTCTATACATTCTGCCTGCGTGACGGTGAAAACGAAACGCTGCGGATTGTCGGTTCAATCCTCGAGACCATCGTCGCTCCTGAGGATCCGGAGCGGCTGCTGCAAGCCATGACCGATCCGCGGGTCAGAATCGTCACGTTGACGGTCACGGAAAAGGGTTACCTCGCCGATTTGTCGGCGGGCACGCTTCTTCGTGACCATCCCGATGTCGTTCATGATCTGGCGCATCCGCAAAAGCCGCGCTCCGCGCTCGGTTTTCTGCTGGAAGCGACAAGACGCCGGCGGGCCGCCGGGGCTGTGCCGCTGACTTTGCTCTCCTGCGACAATCTTCCGTCCAACGGTCGCATCCTGCACCGTCTTCTGGTGGAGATGGCTGGTCTCACCGATAATGATCTCGCTGCCTTCATCGCGGAAAATCTCTCCTGCCCCTGCGTCATGGTGGACCGCATCGTGCCCGCCACCACCGCAACTGACCGCGAGCGTGTGACGGCGCGTCTCGGCTGCGAGGATGCCTGGCCGGTAATTGCGGAACCCTACTTCCGCTGGGTAATCGAGGATCGCTTTCCGCACGGTCGCCCCGGCATCGAGCTGTCAGGTGCCGAAATCGTTGATGAGGTCGAGCCGTATGAGCATATGAAGCTCAGGATGCTGAACGGCGCTCACACCGCCATGGCCGCAATCGGCCAATGCAGCGGGCTTGAGACGATCGCCGATATCTATGCCGATGCGCGTGTACGCGGTTACGTCGACCGTTACTGGCGGGAGGTTGGTTCGACATTGAGCCCGGCCGTCAGCGGACCAGACTATGTTGCCGGTCTGCGCCAGCGTTTCGCCAACCCCGCCCTTCGTCATCGCGCCGCCCAGATCGCCTCTGACGCTTCACAGAAAGTGCCGCAACGCATTCTCGCGCCGCTTGCGGAGCTACGTGCCGCAGGCGCGCCGAATAAGGCCGCTCTTTTTGCGGTTGCGATGTGGATACGGTCCTGCGCAGCGCTGAACGAGCGGGGAGAGGCAATTGTCATGGCCGATCCGGCATTTTCCGAATGGAGTGCACCCACCGGCAACGGCGAGGAGCAGGACGCGGTCATCGACCGGTTTTTAACATTCCGTCGCGTCTTCGGGCCTGAATGGCAGGCGGATGAGGCATTCGTAACGGCGCTTCGGGCGGCCTATCGCGACATCGTCCAATACGGCGCGCTCGGCGCCATCGAACGGCATTTTTCGGAGGAGTAGAATATGAAGGAAACCTGGCGCTGGTTCGGTGAATCGGACCCCATCACCTTGCAGCATGTGCGGCAGACCGGCGCCAGCGGCGTTGTAACGGCGCTGCACCAGATCCCCGACGGCACGGCGTGGCCGGTCGAAGAGATCGCCAAACGCAAGGCGATGATCGAGGCAGCCGGCCTGGAATGGAGTGTCTGCGAATCCATTCCGATGGAACAGTCCATCAAGCGCGGCGATGCCGATGCGCCGAAGGCGATTGCGCGCTGGAAAGATACACTCTCCCGTCTCGGTCACGCGGGCGTTCCCGTCGTCTGCTACAATTTCATGCCGGTGGTGGACTGGACACGCACGAACCTGCGCTGGCAGGCACGCAATACCGGATTGGCGCTGCGCTTCGAAATGGCGGATTTCGTCGCCTATGACGTCTTCATCCTGAAGCGTGTTCGTGCTGCTGAAAATTACGATCCTGCGCTCGTGGCGCGAGCCGAAAAGCGTTTTGCGCAAATGAGCGAAGATGACCAGTCGCTTCTCGAGCGTAACATCATCGCCGGCCTGCCGGGCGGCGCCCTGGTGCAGACGCGCGAATCCATCGCCGCTCTGATTGCTTCGTTCGATGGCATCGACAGCGCGACCATGCAGGGCAATCTTCTGGCCTTTCTGAGAGAGGTCGTGCCGGTGGCGGAAGAGGTGGGCGTGCATCTCGGCATCCACCCTGATGATCCACCGTTCTCCCTGTTCGGCCTGCCGCGCGTTGTCTCGACACCTGCAGATATTCGCGCCATCCTCTCGGCCGTTGAAAGCCCGAACAATGGCATCACCCTTTGTACCGGCTCATACGGCGCCCGCAGCGACAATGATCTTGTGGCGATGGCACGGGAGTTCGCGTCTCGCATCAATTTCGCCCATCTTCGGAATGTGACCGTTGAAGCGGATGGTTCCTTCTTTGAGGACGATCATCTGGATGGCGGAACGGACATGATTGGAGTCATCGAGGCATTGTTGCGCGAGGAGCGGGCCGCCGCCAAGGCTGGCCGCCGCACCAATATTCCAATGCGGCCTGACCACGGCCATCTGCTGGGTGATGACATCACCAAAAAGACCAATCCCGGATATTCCTACATTGGCCGCATGAAGGGGCTCGGCGAACTCCGCGGCGTCATCCGCACCATTGAGCGCCAGCTTCGCCGCGAGGAGGGTACCGCATGAAAACCCGCAAACTTGGTCGCACGGCGCTGTCGCTGAGCGAGCTTTCCTTCGGCGCGGCCGGTATCGGTAATCTCTATCGCAGCGTCAGCCGCGAAGATGCGATGGAGACGCTGCAAGCCGCCTGGGACGCCGGCATCCGCTATTTCGATACCGCACCCTATTACGGGCAGGGCCTTTCCGAACGCCGCCTCGGGGATTTTCTTCAGGGGAAACCACGCGACGAATTCGTGCTGTCCACCAAGGTCGGGCGGATCCTGAAACCGGCTGAAGCGGGCGTGACACCGGATTACGGTTTTGTCGATGCACTGCCTTTCGTGGTGGAATACGACTACAGCTATGATGGCATCATGCGCTCGCATGAGCAAAGCCTCGCCCGGCTTGGTCTCGGTTCAGTGGATATTCTCTATGTCCACGATCTGGAGGATACCACGCTTGGGGAAGAGGCCTATCGCCATCATTTCAGGATATTCACCGAAAGCGGCATCGAGGCCCTGCACGAGTTGAAGGCGACAGGCCGGATCGGCGCGTTCGGTCTTGGCGTGAATGAGGTTCCGGCTTGTCTGAACCTCATGGAGATAGACGAGATCGACTGCATTCTTCTGGCGGGTCGTTATACGCTGCTCGACCGGTCGGCTGCAGCAAAGCTGCTGGGGCGGTGTGCGGAAACCGGCACCTCGCTCGTCATCGGCGGCGTCTTCAACTCTGGCATTCTTGCGACGGGTGCAAGGCCGGGTGCGACTTTCAACTATAGTGAAGCAGCAGCAGATGTCATGGAGCGGGTGCGTGCCATGGAGGTCCACGCTGCCGGGCACGGGGTTGCACTTGCGGCCGCTGCCCTGCATTTTCCGCTGCAAAATGCCGATGTCGCAAGTGTCCTGATCGGCACCGCAAAACCGGACAGCCTTTTGCGCAACCTGTCTATTTTCGAAACGGCCGTGCCGGACGCCGCCTGGGCGGGTTTCGACGCGCTCGCCCTCGAAAATTGACCGCAACGACATGGAGGAGGACGCCATGGATCTGATCGATACTCACCAGCATCTGATCTTGCGAGGCAAGCTCGGTTATGCCTGGACACGAGGGGAGCCCAGCCTTGCGGGAAGCTTCACCCGGGCTGATTACACAGCGCTTGTCGAGGGATGTGGCGTAGTCGGCACGATCTTCATGGAAAGCGGGGTGGATGACGGCGACTATCAGGCCGAGGCTCGCCTCATCGCCAGCATGATCGGCGAGGGTGCCTTGCCGATGTTCGGCCAGATCGCCAGTTGCCGACCGGAAACGGATAATGGTTTCGAAGCCTGGCTGGAGGAGTGCCGCCACCTCAACGTGGTCGGTTTCCGGCGCATTCTCCACGTTATGCCCGACGACCTCAGCCGCGAGGAAAATTACCGACGAAACGTGCGCACGATTGGAAAGGCCGGATGGCCGGTCGATCTGTGTTTTCATTCCCGGCAGCTTGCCATTGCCGCCGAACTTGTCGGGGCCTGCCCCGATGTGCGCTTCATGCTCGACCATTGCGGCACGCCGGACATTGCCGGAAACGATTTTCGGGAGTGGAGTGGGCGTATGGCCGACTTGGCGACGCTGCCCAATCTCTTCGTCAAACTCTCCGGCATCACCGCCTATTGTGCACCGGGATGCGCGACGCTGGAAAGCGTGACACCCTATGTGGAAACCGTGATCAACCTGTTCGGACCTGAGAGAATGGTCTGGGGCGGCGACTGGCCGGTGGTCGATCTCGGCTCGGGTCTACCGGAATGGATCGGTATGACGAGTGAGCTTCTTTCGACGCTCTCGCCCGACGAGCAGGCATCGATCGGCCACCGCAATGCCAGACTGTTTTATTTGGCGACATAGCGTGCAGCTTTTCATGCCGATTGTGCATTGCGTCGGCCGGCTATGCCAAGAAGCGCGCCGGCGCGCTTCATACGTCTGTGCTTTACTCGGCTGGCTGCGCTGCGGCTGTCGTCGCAGAGCGGTTGGTCTTACCAGAAAGGCTGCGCTGACCGAGGCTGATAATGGTGACTGTCGACAGGGTGGCGACAATCGATACCCAGAAGCCGTTGCTCGGGCCGAAATTATCGATCACCCAGCCGGAAATGAAGGCGCCGAGCGCCATGCCGATACCGATGCCGGTCATCACCCAGGTCACGCCTTCCGTCAGCATCGATTCCGGGACGCGGCGCTCGATCAGGCCAAATGCGGTGATGAAGATGGGAGAGATTGCAACGCCGCTGAGGAATACGGCGAAGGCAAGCAGGGAAACTGTCGTGCTTGCAAAGAGGAGCGGCAGCGCGGTGAGCGCAAGGACGCTGACGGCGATCAGCAATTGCCGTTGCAGCGGCATTTTGGGGTTGATCGCGCCCAGAAGCAGGCCGACGACAAACGAACCGATGGCATAGACGCCGATGACGAGGCTGGCGGCTTCCGGTTGACCGAGTTCTTTGGTGATGGCAACGGCACTTACCTCGGCTGTGGCGAAAGTGGAGCCTACGAAGATCAGGGCGACCGTGATGATCTGGACCGAACGCAGCCGGATAGCCGAATGTTGCCTGCTGCCACTTTCAACCGCGCGTACCTTGGGTTCGGTCGATCGTTGCAACAGGAAGGCAAAGGTACCGAGTGCCAGCGAGGCGGTGCTGATCATCATACCTGCTTCCGGAAAGAGTGAGACCGCGAGACCGACGGAGAGCGAGGCGCCGGCGATGTAGACAAGTTCGTCGGCGGCGGATTCAAATGCAAAAGCAGTGTTCAGCTCAGGCCGGTCACGGAAGATTTCCGTCCAGCGGGCGCGCATCATCGCGGGAATGCTCGGCATGGCCGCGGCGAGGAAGGCCGAAAGAAAGAGCGTCCAGGCAGGCCATCTCTGGTTGGTCGCGATAATCAGGATAGCAAAGGCGATGACCGATATGATGGTGGCCGGGACAAGGACGCTGCTCTGGCCCTTGCGGTCCACCAATCGCGAAATCTGCGGCGCAACGGCGGCATTGGTCAGCGCGAAGGTTGCCGAGACCGCACCGGCAAGCCAATATTCGCCATGGGTCTGGGAAAGCATGGCTACGATGCCGATCGGTGCCATCGCAATCGGAAGACGGGCAAAGAAGCCTGCGGCGGAAAAGCCTTTGGCGCCCGGAGCCCGGAAAATTTCTCTATATGGATTAGACATCGGGATGCACCTTGTTTAGGGAGTACCCACCACAAACATACGTGGCGTATGCAAATGAAATAATTGCATACGTCGCGTATGTCAACTAGTATACGCGACGTATGTAGAATTCGGAGAAAAAATGCGCAAACCTCGCAGTGAAATGATTGCCGAGACGCGGGCGAAGCTTCTGGTCGCTGGCCGCAAGGCATTTGGCAGCATCGGCTATGCCGAAGCTTCGATGGACGACTTCACTGCCGAAGCAGGGCTGACCCGCGGCGCGCTCTATCACCATTTTGGCGACAAGAAAGGCCTGCTGCTGGCGGTTGTGGGTGAGATCGACGCCGAGATGACGAAAAGGCTCTGTGACATCTCGTCTAGGGCCGCGACGCGTTGGGAGGGTTTTGTCGAGGAAAATGTCGGTTACATTCTCATGGCTCTGGAGCCGGAAATCCAGCGGATCATGTTCCGTGATGGGCCAGCCGTTCTCGGCGACCCTTCACGTTGGCCAAATGCCAATGGTTGTATCTCGGCCGTTGCGCGAAGTCTCGATGCGCTGAAGCAGGAAGGGACGATCGTCGACATTGATCCGGAGGCCTGTGCGCGTTTCATCAATGCGGCGAGCAGCAGTGCAGCCCAGTGGATCGCGAATTCCGACGACCCCGAAACGACCTCGAAACGCGCCGTCGACAGTTTCCGCACCTTTCTGGAAGGGCTGAGGATCACACGCTGATCCGCTTGTCGCCGGTTCTGCGTACACATCAGGGTCAATCTCGTTCCGGCTGAGTGAGTAACCCTGAGCCGGCGATATTCCCCGAAGCGCGCTGAGCGAATCGTGCTGTCTCTCTCCCCCGTAGACTCGTTAACGCGCCAGGGATGATAAGAAATTGCGGGCTCATCGATACAGTTTTTCCTCCTTGAAGAAAAACCAGCCGATCCGGCTGATTTCTGTTTACTTTTGTCGAAATTGCATCGCATCACGCTGTTTGAATTCGCTGTAAGGCCTTTCGCAAACTACGGAGGATGAGATGAAAGCACTGGTGCTGGAAGAAAAAGGAAAGCTCTCGCTCAGGGAGTTCGACATTCCCGGCAAGCTCGGACCCAAGGATGTGCGCATCCGTACCCATACCGTCGGGATTTGCGGCTCGGACGTCCATTATTATACCCATGGCAAAATCGGCCATTTCGTTGTGCATGCGCCGATGGTGCTGGGCCATGAAGCTTCCGGAACGGTAATCGAGACCGGTGCCGAGGTTGCGCATCTGAAGCCGGGTGATCGCGTCTGCATGGAGCCGGGCATTCCCGATCCAACCTCGCGCGCCTCCAAACTTGGCATTTACAATGTTGATCCGGCGGTCAGCTTCTGGGCAACGCCACCCGTTCACGGTTGCCTGACACCGGAAGTCATTCATCCCGCCGCCTTTACATACAAGTTGCCCGACAACGTTTCCTTTGCCGAAGGCGCCATGGTGGAACCCTTCGCCATCGGGATGCAGGCAGCGCTCAGGGCGCGTATTCAGCCCGGCGATGTTGCCATCGTGACGGGCGCCGGTCCGATCGGCATGATGGTTGCGCTGGCGGCGCTAGCCGGCGGTTGCGCAAAGGTGATCGTTGCCGATCTTGCCCAGCCGAAGCTGGATATCATCGCAGCCTATGACGGCATCGAGACCGTCAACATCCGCGAACGTGACCTGTCGCAGGCCGTGGCTGATGCGACGGATGGCTGGGGTTGCGATGTCGTTTTCGAATGCTCTGGCGCTGCACCCGCCGTGCTCGGTATGGCGAAACTCGCACGTCCCGGCGGCGCCATCGTCCTCGTCGGTATGCCGGTCGATCCGGTGCCGGTTGATATCGTCGGCTTGCAGGCAAAAGAGCTGCGGGTGGAGACGGTTTTCCGCTACGCCAATGTGTATGACCGTGCGGTCGCTCTCATCGCGTCCGGCAAGGTCGATCTGAAGCCGCTGATCTCCGCGACCATTCCCTTCGAAGACAGCATTGCCGGTTTTGATCGTGCGGTGGAGGCAAGGGAAACGGACGTGAAGCTGCAAATTCTGATGCCGCAATAATCGCTTCCGGCAAGCCGCCTGCCGATGCAGGGGCGTCAAAAACCCTTCGGAAAAGTATAAGCTCGACCTGCCGGTGATCGGCGGGTCGAGCTTTAAAAAATCATCACATCGATCTTTAAGATGCGCATTTTCTGGGCGTATGGCGTGCAACTGCGCGAAAAAATGGGCGCAACCGCTGGCTTAGTTGTCGGCGGATGCACGGCACTCTTCAATTTCTGACAAAAAACAGTCAAAAAAGTATCGGTAATTTCCCCGGTATGATGTGGAAGTAAATGTGCCGCAGGCCATATGCTCCCCATCAACGCCTGGGACGAGCCATAAAGAGGAATGGCTTTGCTCCGCGAATACGGCGGACGTGACCGATGGGAGGAAACATCGATGCAGCCCGATCTGGAACTGGTACATATCCGCAAGGGCGAATCCTTCGCCGCCTGGCGGCATGGCTATCCGTTCCGCACCGTGCGCTGGCATTACCATCCCGAATATGAAATTCATCTGGTCGTGGCGACGTCAGGCACGTTCTACATCGGCGATTTCGTCGGTCGCTTCGGCCCGGGCCAGCTAATCATGACTGGCCCAAATCTCCCTCAAAACTGGATCAGCGAGATCGAGCCGGACGAGATCGTTCCCACGCGCTCTCTCGTCATCCAGTTTCCGGAAGCTTTTATCGAGGATGCCTGCGCTTCCATGTCCGAGATGGAGGTAGTTCGCGCCCTTCTGGACCGCAGCCGCCGCGGCATTCTGTTCGACGATGAGACCAGCGATCGCGTTCGCCCGCTGATACTGCGTTTGATCGAGGCGCAGGGGTTGAAGCGTCTTGCGATTTTTTGGGAAATTCTCGATCTGCTGGTCAATGCGCCGGCGCCCGAGGTGCTGGCGAGCCTGAGCTACGAGCTGGACCTGACGGGCATCGGCGATAGCGGCATCAACCGCGCCTTGTCGCATCTGCGCCAGCATCTGACCGAACAGGTCGAGGAAATCGATCTGGCCGACATGGTTGGCCAGAGCCAGAGTGCCTTTTCCCGTGCCTTCAAGCGACATACGGGAACGACTTTGGTGCGCTATCGCAATCAGCTGCGTATCGATCTGGCCTGCCAGATGCTTCTGGTGGATCAGGACGTGAAGGTGGCGGAAGTCTGCTACGACGTGGGCTTTTCAAACCTTTCGAATTTCAACAGGCATTTCTTGAAGCTGAAGGGAATGTCGCCATCGAGGTTTCGTACGGTATTCGCGGCCCAGAAGGCAGCGGTCATGGCGGATTAAACCAAGATACATCGCGGATTTTTCACCAATTCGGGCAGAGGACTGTCCGGAAACGGGCTCTTATTGCCCAGATTTTCCAAACGGGAGGAAGTTACTATGAGAATGAAATCCAAGTTCCTGATGGCATCGGCCGCACTTGCAATGATGGCCGCTCCGGCATTGGCACAGGACAAGCTGAAAATCGGCATGACGTTCCAGGAACTGAACAACCCCTATTTCGTGTCCATGCAGGAAGCGCTGAAGGAAGCCGCGGCAAGCATCGGCGCTGATGTTGTCGTCACCGACGCCGGCCACGATGTGGCAAAGCAGATTTCCGACGTGGAAGACATGCTGCAGCAGAAGATCGACATCCTGCTTCTGAACCCGACCGACAGCGCCGGCATCGAAGCCGCCGTGCACGCTGCCAAAGCTGCCGGCGTGATTGTCGTTGCTGTCGACGCCAACGCAAACGGCCCGGTCGACACCTTCGTCGGCTCGAAGAACCGTGACGCAGGCTACAAGTCTTGCAAGCATCTCGGTGATGCGCTCGGCGGCAAGGGTGAAGTCGCAATCCTCGACGGTATCCCGGTCGTGCCGATCCTGCAGCGCGTCGAAGGCTGCAAGGCGGCGCTTGCCGAATTTGCCGACATCAAGCTTGTCGACACGCAGAATGGTCGTCAGGACCGCTCCGTTGCGCTCGGCGTCGTTGAAAACATGATCCAGTCCCGTCCGAACCTCGCCGGTATCTTCTCGGTGAATGATGGCGGCGCAATGGGTGCACTCGCTGCGATCCAGGGCTCCGGCAAGGACATCAAGCTGACCTCGGTTGATGGTGCTCCCGAAGCTGTGAAGGCAATTGCCGACGGCGGTCCTTTCATCGAAACGACCGCGCAGTTCCCGCGTGACCAGGTGCGCGTTGGCCTTGCCATGGCGCTTGCCCAGAAGTGGGGCGCCCGCGTCGTTCCGAAGGAAGTACCGATCGACGTCATGGTCGTTGACAGCAAGAACGCCGGCGACTTCAGCTGGTAAGAATTCCTCCCCAGGTCCCGTCTCCGCCTCGTGTGGGGGCGGGACATGTCCCGACCATCGAGGAGGGTAAAATGCTGGAACTGAATGGAATAAGAAAAAGCTTCGGCAAGATCGAGGTCCTGCGCGGCGTTGACCTGCAGGCGCGCGCCGGCGAGGTGCATGCGCTTCTGGGAGAGAACGGCGCTGGCAAGTCGACATTGATGAAAATCCTGTGCGGCATTTTGCAGCCCTCGGAGGGCACGATCCGCATTGACGGAAAGGACCGCCGCTTCGCCAATTACGACGAGGCGATTGCCGCCGGTATCGGCATCGTGTTTCAGGAATTCAGCCTGATCCCCTATCTCGATGCGGTTGAAAACATGTTTCTGGCACGCGAAATCCGCGGACCGCTGCGCCTGCTGAACAAGCGCGCGATGCGTAAACGTGCCGCCGAAATCATGAGCCGTCTGGCCGTGGACGTTCCGCTCGATGTGCCGGTGCACCGCCTTTCCGTTGCCCAGCAGCAATTCGTGGAAATTGCCAAGGCGCTTTCACTCGATGCCCGTATTCTCGTTCTCGATGAGCCGACTGCGACGCTTACCCCGTCCGAGACCGAGCATCTCTTCAAGGTCATGCGCGAGCTGCGGCGTCAGGGTGTCGCTATCATCTTCATTTCCCATCATCTCGAGGAAATATTCGAGATCTGCGACCGCATCACCGTCCTGCGTGATGGCGAACTCATCGGCTCCTGCCTCACCACTGACGTCGATAATGACCGTCTGGTGGAGATGATGGTCGGCCGGCGCATCGAGGCCAATTTTCCGCCCAAACCGAAGATCGATACAGCTGCGCGCAACGTGATCGAGGTCGAAGAGCTTCAACTGAAAAAAGGCGGGCCGGTCTCGCGCTTTACCCTGCGGCAGGGTGAGATACTCGGTTTTGCCGGGCTTGTCGGTTCCGGGCGCACGGAAACGGTGCTGGCCATGCTTGGCGCGCATTCCGCTTCGCGCCGCAAGATCAAGGTCGATGGCGTCGAGACCCGCTTTTCCGGCCCGGATGAGGCGCTGATGCGCGGCATTGGCCTGCTGCCGGAAAGCCGCAAGGAAGAGGGTCTGATCACCAGTTTCTCCATCCTGCAGAACATCTCCCTCAACAACTATCGCAAGTACCAGAAGGCTCACTGGTTTATCGACCTGAAAAAAGAGCTTGAGCACACGAAAAAGGCGATGGCGCAGGTTCAGGTCAAGGCACAGGGACCCTATGCCCGCGTGGACACGCTGTCCGGTGGAAACCAGCAGAAGATCGTTATCGCCCGCTGGCTGAACCATGACATGCGCGTCCTGATCTTCGACGAACCGACGCGCGGCATCGATGTCGGCGCGAAGGCGGAAATCTATGCGCTGATGCGCGAATTCGCAGCCAAGGGCTATTCGATCATCATGATCTCTTCGGAGCTGCCGGAAGTGATCGGCATGTCGGACCGCGTCTGCGTGTTCCGCTCCGGGGGCATCGTCGCCACCGTCGAGGGCGCAGACATCAATTCAGAAACAATAATGACAAACGCCACCACCGGGAGGGTTGAACATGTCGCTTGATGCAAATACCGGCATTGCCGAAAAGACGAGCGGTTTCGGCCTTGGCAGCATGCTGCGCTCGCCACTCGCCCTGCCTCTGGCGGGCCTGATTGTCGTATCGATCCTGATGGGTCTTGCGAGCGACAATTTCTTCAGCGTGAACAACATCATGAACGTGCTGCGACAGGTTTCAGTCGTCGGCATTCTGGCCGTGGGCATGACATTCGTCATCCTCACAGGCGGCATCGACCTGTCGGTCGGCGCGGTCATGGCGCTTGTAGGCACGTTGTCTGCCGGCCTGATGGTGAATACCGGCCTGCCTGCGTCGCTCGCCTTGCCGGCCGGGCTGTTCATCGGACTTGGCATCGGTATCTTCAACGGAGCACTTGTCGCCTGGGGCAAGATGCCGGCTATCATCGTCACGCTTGCGACGATGGGAATGGCGCGCGGTCTCGGCCTCATCTATTCCGGCGGTTATCCCGTCAGCGGCATTCCGAGCTGGATTTCCTGGTTTGGCGTCGGTCGCGTTGGCGTCGTGCCGGTGCCTGTTATCATCATGGTGGTGATCTACGCCGTGGCCTGGGTGCTTTTGCAGCGTACGGCTTTCGGTCGTCACGTCTATGCACTCGGCGGAAACGAGTTGGCCGCGCGCCTCTCCGGCGTCAAGACCCGGCGCGTCAAGCTTGCCGTCTATGGTATCTCAGGCGTGACGGCAGCGCTTGCAGCTCTCATTCTGACCGGCCGGCTTATGAGCGGACAGCCCAATGCGGGTGTCGGTTTCGAGCTGGATGCCATTGCGGCCGTGGTTCTCGGCGGCACGGCGATTGCCGGCGGACGCGGGCTCATTCTTGGTACCCTTATCGGCGCGGTGCTGCTCGGCATCCTGAATAACGGTCTCAATCTCATGGGTATCAACCCTTATCTGCAGGATGTCATCAAGGGCGCGATCATTCTGCTCGCCATCTATATCGGGCGCGACTGGCGTTGAGCCCACACGTCATATCTTCAAAGAAGCAGGAGAATTAAATGTCTGAATTGCTGCAAGGCAAGATCGCGGTCATCACCGGCGCCGCGTCCGGTATTGGCCTCGCCACCACCGAGGCGCTACTGGAAAACGGTGCAACGGTCGTCATGGTCGACTGGAACGAGAAAGCCCTGACTGAACTTGTCGGTAAACTCGGCAAGCGCGCCATCGCGCAGGTCACGAACCTTCTGGATGCAGACAGCTGCAATGCCATGATCCCTGAGATCCTCAAGAAGGTCGATCACATCGACATTCTCTACTGCAACGCTGGCTCTTATATCGGTGGCGATCTCACCGAAACCACGCCGGAAGCCATCGACAAGATGTTGAACCTCAACGTCAATGCCGTGATGAAGAATGTACAGGCTGTCGTGCCGCACATGTCGGAGCGCAAGACCGGCGACATCATCGTCACCTGCTCGATCGCCGGACATTTCCCGACCTATTGGGAGCCGGTCTATTCGGGTTCGAAATGGGCGATCACCAGCTTCGTGCAGGGCATGCGTCGCCAGATGATCCCGCATGGTGTGCGCGTCGCGCAGGTCTCTCCCGGCCCGGTCGTCTCGGCCCTTCTGGCAGACTGGCCGGAAGAAAATCTTCGCAAGGCCAAGGAATCGGGTAGCCTCATCGACGCGAGTGAAGTGGCCGATGCGGTTGTTTACATGCTGACCCGCAAGCGTACCGTCACCATCCGCGACATGCTGGTGCTGCCCACCAACTTCGACCGCGTTTAAACTACACTCCCAAGGAGTATCGCAAATGGCTTCCTACCTGATTGGCGTCGATGTCGGTACCGGCTCTGCCCGTGCCGGTGTCTTTGATGTGGCGGGCAGGCTTCTGGCCACCGCCAAGCGCCCGATCACGATGCATCGTGAAGACGGCGGCATAGCCGAACAATCGAGTGGTGAGGTTTGGAAAGCCGTTTGCGACAGCGTGCGGGAAAGTGTCTCGCGCGCCGGCATAGATCCCGCAGCCGTGGTTGGCATCGGTTTCGATGCCACCTGCTCGCTCGTGGTGCGCGGGCCTGAGGATGAGACCCTTCCGGTCGGCGCGCCGGATCATCCAGAGCGCGATATCATCGTCTGGATGGATCACCGCGCCGTCGAACAGGCGGAGCGGATCAATGCGGGCGAACATGCCGTTCTGAAATATGTCGGCGGTCGGATTTCCCCGGAAATGCAGACGCCCAAACTGCTCTGGCTTCGCGAAAACAAGCCGGATATCTATGCGCGCGCCGAGCACTTCTTCGACCTGACGGACTTCCTGACCTGGAAAGCCTCAGGAGCGCTCGATCGTTCCGCCTGCACGGTTACCTGCAAGTGGACTTATCTCGCCCATGAGGAACGTTGGGATGCGGAATATTTCACCCGCATCAGGCTTGGCGATCTGGCGGAGCAGGGATTCCGCCGTATCGGTGAAAGCGTCGTTCATCCAGGCACGGCGCTGGGTAATGGTTTGACCGATGAGGCCGCAACAGCCATGGGGCTGGTTGCTGGAACCGCCGTTGCCGCCGGTCTGATCGATGCGCATGCCGGGGGTGTCGGCACGGTGGCTGCGGGCGGCGACGCTTCGCGGTGCCTCGGTTACGTCTTTGGTACCTCTTCCTGTACCATGACAACCACCTCGGAGCCGGCTTTCGTGCCGGGTGTTTGGGGTCCCTATTATTCCGCCATGGTTCCCGGCGCTTGGCTCAATGAAGGCGGCCAATCCGCCGCCGGTGCGGCCATTGATTATCTGGTGCAATTGCACCCGGCATTTTCAGAGGCAAAGGCGCTTTCCGAAGAAGAAGGCAAGTCATTACCTGCATGGCTTGCCGACCGTGCATTGGCTTTGGCCACGTCTGCTTCCGCTGCCGTGAAGATTGCCGAGAATTTTCACGTGGTGCCGGAGTTCCTCGGCAACCGCGCGCCCTTCGCCGATCCTCATGCCCGTGCCGTCATTGCCGGTTATGGCACCGAGACGGGGGTGGATTCGCTTGTCGCGCTTTACGTGGCGGGGCTTCTCGGCCTCGGTTACGGGCTTCGCCAGATCATCGAGACGCAGGCGCGTCATGGCGCTCCCGTGGAAACGATCAGTGTCAGCGGCGGCGCGGGCGCTCATCCGCTTGCCAGACAATTGCTGGCGGATGCGACGGGGCTCCCGGTTGAACTCACTGAATGCGAGGAGCCGGTGCTTCTTGGATCGGCGATGCTCGGTGCGGTTGCTGCCAAGGCCTATCCCGACCTGATTTCCGCAATGCCCGCCATGTCGCGTATTGCCAAATATTCGGCACCGGACGCTGCATTCAGCCAAGTGCACCAGTCACGCTACGACGCGTTTCTGGCACTGCAGAATGCGGCGCGCGCCATTCGTTCCGCAAACCATTCCTGAAGCGCCACGCGCTTCCATCGTCCGGCCGTCTTGGCCGCAAAGTAAAGAGGACTCCATGCAGTTTTCCGGAAAATCCGTCATCATCACCGGCGCAGGCAAGGGCATCGGCCGTGCCTGCGCTATCCTGATGGCCGCGCGCGGTGCTGAGGTCGTGGCAATCAGCCGGACCCAGTCCGATCTCGACAGCCTGAAAAGCGAAATCGGCGGACGCTCGATCCGTGTCGATCTCGCAGATGTGGCGTCGACGCGGGCCGCGATGGTCGAGGCGGGTCCATGCGATTTTCTCATCAACAGCGCCGGCATCAACGTGCTCGAAAGCGTGCTTGATATGAGCGACGAAGGTTATGAGGCCGTGCTGGGCATCAATCTGCGTGCCGCGCTCGTCACCTGCCAGGAATTCGCCCGTGCCCGTGTCGCAAAGGGTGGCGGCGGCGCAATCGTCAACATCACGTCAATTGCCGGTCATCGCGGTTTTCAGGATCATCTCTGCTACGCGGCCTCGAAAGCGGGGCTTGAAGGCGCAACCCGCGTTCTTGCCAAGGAACTCGGGCCGCACGGCATCCGTGTCAACGCCGTGGCGCCGACCATCACGCTGACTGAACTGGCTGCCGAAGCATGGAACGATCCGGCCAAGAGCGCACCAATGATGGTTCGCCATCCGCTGCAGCGCTTTGCCGAGGCCGAAGACGTGGCACAGAGCATCGCACTGCTTCTGTCAGATGATAGCAGCATGATTTCCGGCGCGGTGTTGCCCATCGATGGCGGGTTCCTCGCAGTCTGACGTTCAAGGGATGCGCGGGGTGCAAATGCATCGCCGCGCATCCTCTTCCAGGACTGGATATCCCGCTCAGTTCAGATCCGGATGTCTGCCAACCAGCTGGTTGCGTTTTGCCTGAAGAATTTCCTTCTGTTCTTCAAGTTTGAGCAATTCGTCGTCTATCTCCTCGACGCTTTTCTCGATGTGCAGATATTGCTCTGCAAGAAGCGACTTCGCTTCCTTTCGGCTAGACGCATTCGGCGTGTCGCCATAAAGCGGCCGGTTGGCGGTTTCCTTGAGGAAAAATGTCGTCACAATGCCAAAGATGGCCGCGACCATGAGATAGTAAGCCGGCATATAGATATTTTCCGTTACCTCCACCAACCATGCGGTGAGTGTCGGCGTGAGCCCGGCAACGATGATCGAGATATTAAACGCGATAGCCAGCGCGCTGTAGCGGATGCGGGCCGGGAAAAGGGCCGGGAGGGTGGATGCCATGATCCCGATCAGGCAGTTAAGTGCGACCGCCAGGATGAGCAGGCCGAAGAAAATCTGAACAACCTGTCCGCTGGCGATGAGATGAAATGCCGGCAGTGAAAGAAACAGGATCGCCGTGCTGCCAACCGCCAGAAACGGCCTGCGTCCGATCCGGTCGCTCAAAAGCCCGATAGCGGGCTGGACGAACAGCATGCCAACCATAACCGCGATGATGATGAGGACGCCATGGTCCTCGCTGTAATTCAGCGTCTTCGACAGATATGTCGGCATGTAGGTGAGCAGCATGTAATAGGTGACGTTGGTCACGAGGACCATGCCTATGCATATTGCCAGCGAGCGGGAATGTTGGCTCACGATCTCGGCGATGGGAACCATGGGGCGCTCTTTCAGCGACTGCCGGTCTTCTTCTTCGGAGCGCTGCAGGCGTTCGGTGAAGGCTGGTGTTTCTTCTGCCGCGTGGCGCAGATAAAGCCCGATCAGCCCGAGGGGTGCCGCCAGAAAGAACGGAATGCGCCAGCCCCAGTCGAGGAACTTGGCTTCACCCATCGCGGTGCTGAGCAGCACGACGAGCCCCGCGCCAAGCACAAAGCCGGCGATGGAGCCGAAGTCGAGCCAGCTTCCAAGGTAACCGCGCTTCCGGTCAGGCGCGTATTCCGCCACGAAAATGGCCGCGCCGGTATATTCGCCGCCAACGGAAAACCCCTGGGCAAGCTTGCATAACAGCAACAGAATGGGTGCCCATATGCCGATGGTGGCATAACCGGGGATGAGGCCGATACAGAAGGTGCTCGCGGCCATGATGATGATTGTCAGGGAGAGGACTTTTTGACGCCCGAATTTGTCGCCCATGGCGCCAAAAAATACGCCCCCCAATGGGCGAATGAGGAAGGGGACGGAGAAGGTTGCGAGCGCCGCCACCGTTTGAACGGCGGGTGACGCGTCAGGGAAGAAGACCTTGCCGACGGCATAGGCGACGAAGCCGTATACCCCGAAGTCGAACCACTCCATCGCGTTACCGAGAGCGGCTGCCGTAACTGCTTTTTTGACCTTCTCGTCATCGATGACGGTGACGTCGTCGATGCTCAGCGGAGTGGCCTGTATCTGGTTGTTCAATCACTGTCCCCCTGAACTGCATTGCGCCCGAATTTTTTGAGCGCCATGAAAATGCTCGATACGCTTAAGCGTTCCATCGCTTGGCAGAACAATCGGGCCTTAGCTCATCTTATGGGGAGTATGGGCGGGGTCGCCCGACAGGAGAAAAAAGAACGCCCGGCTGGTAGCCGGGCGTTTTTTAAAGATTAGTGGTGATGCTCAGGCATTTCCTTGAGCTGATCCTTGGTCCACGAAGTAATCGCGTGGACATCGCCGTCTTCATCGCGCATGAAATCGAGATCGCTGAGCGGTACTGCGACGGGCTTTGCGCCGATGCCGAGAAAGCCGCCGACGTCGATGATCGCGGTGCTTGCCGCGCCGACGCCATGGACGTGATCGACCTTGCCGACCTTGTGGTCATCTGCGCCATAAACTGTTGCACCTTCCAGAACCGACGGGGTCAGTTCGGTTTCAACGAGGCGTACGTGATTGGCGTGATCCATTTTTCTTCCTCCTGCTTGGGTTGCGATATGGAAACTCCCGCAGTGCAAAACCGTTCCATCGCGTCTGGGGGATTTTGGGCTAAACCGGTTGTCTGAACGCCTAGGGGACTGGTATGAACTCCAGCGGACCGCCAGCCGCAAAATCACGCTTGAAAAGATTGAACACGTGTGCAATATGAACGCGTGTTCAATCTTTTGAGAGATGGTTATTTCGCATGGACCTGATGCCTTATCCGGATACGTTGGCAGCCCGTGCCGAACTGTGCCGTAGCGTTATTCTTTCCGCCGGGGAACTGGTGCTGAAAGGCTTTCAGGGCGAGGCGACACGCAGCTTCTCGATGAAGGGCCCCCAGGACTTTCTGACGGTGACGGATGCAGCCTCCGAAGCGCATATTCGCGGCGCGATCTCGGCCTGCTTTCCTAAGGACAGTTTTTTCGGCGAGGAGGGCGGCGGTGTGATCGGTGATCGCGTCTGGGTCGTTGATCCCGTGGACGGCACCGCAAATTTCGCCCGCGGCATTCCGCACTTCTGCATCTCCATCGCCTATGTCGAAAACGGGCAAACCGAAATCGGCGCTATCTATAATCCGGCTCTGAATGAACTTTATTTCGCCCGACGTGGTGAGGGGGCGACGCGTAACGGGCAGCCGATCCAGGTTGCGCAGACGGAACGTTTCGATGCGGCCTCAATCGAAATGGGCTGGTCGACCCGTATCGCGAATGCCACCTATCTTGATGTCGTCAAGAACCTGCTCGATATGGGCACCAATGTGCGCCGCGCCGGTTCCGGTGCGCTGGCGCTTGCCTATGTGGCCGATGGCCGCTCCGATGCCTATCTCGAATTGCACATGAATTCATGGGATTGTCTTGCGGGACTGCTACTCGTCAGCGAAGCTGGCGGCGACGTCTGCCCTTTCCTGGAGATCGGTAGTCTTGAAGATGGCGGGCCGGTGCTGGCCGCAGCCAGCGGTGTTGCAAGCGGCGTCAGCCGGGCATCGAAGATACCTTTGGCAGAGCGGCAGCCTTCGGATCGGCAGCGGGCCGTATCGGCCTGAGTTTAGACGAGCGCCCGTCCGTGAAGGGTGCTTGGTGCATGTGGAGGAATGAGATGGATGGACCCGTTTATGCCCGGCCTGCGATCAGCCTGATTGCGGAAGGGCTCGGCCCGCGTAACGTTGCGCTCTATATCGGCGGCAGCGATGGTGCGAGCGACCTTGGGCTCCTTCACCGGCACGGCATTACCACCGTCGTCAATTGCGCCGTCAATCTGGATATCAATCTCGTGCAGGCGTCGGCGGAAGATGGCGACAGGTGCGCGGTGGGGTATGGCGATATCCGTTATTATAAGCTCGGTCTTATCGACGGCGAAGGCAGTCCGGACACGATGATGCTGGGAGCCTATTATATTCTCGACGGCGCATTGCGGCAGACCATGCCGAAGCGCGAAACCTATCCGTTCCCCGATGGCGGCAATGTGCTCGTCAATTGCCGCAGCGGCCGCAGCCGCTCGGTATCGCTGGTCGCGCTTTTCCTGCACAAGCAGCAGCCGCATCTTTACCCTAACCTCGACGATGCACTGGCTGTGATCCGCACGAAGCGGGAATTGCGGCCGGACGAATGGTTCGAGACACCGAAACCGATGCTTTATGCTGCTGCCCGCCGCGCTTCCGACTGGATCGATATGGTCGAAGGCAGAAAGACTGTCCAACCATGCTGAAACGCACGCTTCCTTCCGTCGCCGTCATTGCCGACGCCCATTTCCATGACACGGCGGCCGATTTCGGTTTTCCCGGCATAGAGGTCGATGGAGAACGCATCACCATGCGTAGCTGGTCGGATACACGCGAATCCACCCGTGTTTTCAACGAAAGCGCCGATGCGCTGCATGCTGCACTCGAAGAAGTGCGGCAGCGGGGCATTCGCCATGTGGTGCTGCTTGGCGACTATACCGACGACGGCCAGCGCGCGACATCCGAAACGCTGAAGGGTATTCTGGAGCGTCATCGTGATACCCATGGCACTGCCTTTTATGCGCTGCCCGGCAACCACGATATTTTCGGTCCGCGTGGCCGACATCATACCAAGGAGTTTCTGACGGAGAACGGCAAATGCCTTTCCGTTTCAAGCGATGCGCGGCGGGCCGGTGATCGGGTGGTGATCAGCGACCGGATGTATTGCGAAGGCTACCCCGTTGGCCTTGGCCCGATGGCGGCTTTCGGATATTTCCGCCAGCCGAACTATCTGCATTGGGAAACACCGTTCGGGCTTTCCGATGCGACGGAAGATCGTCTCTACGAGGTGCTTTCCCCCGATGGCACCAATATCTACCGGCTGATGGACGCATCTTATCTGATTGAGCCGGAGCCGGGCCTCTGGCTGCTCATGATCGACGCCAATATTTTCGAACCGCTTGACGGCACTTACGAGACGGGTGAGGAAGCGGCTTTCACCGACAGTACCTCTGGCGGCTGGAATGCGCTTTTGCGCTGCAAGCCCTTCATCATCGACTGGATTGCCGATGTGCGCGAAAGAGCGCAGGCGCTCGGCAAGACTTTGCTCGGCTTTTCGCACTATCCGGCGCTCGATCCCTTCGATGGCGCAAGCGGTGCCGAAAGTGCGCTGTTCGGCGAAACCAACGTGGTGCGTCGCACGCCGCGCAAGGCGGTTGAGGATGCGCTGGTTGAGGCGGGGCTCCAAGTCCATTTCAGCGGACATCTGCATGTGGAAGGCGTAACCCGGCGTGGGGAAGGGGAAACCTCGCTCACCAATATCGCTGTGCCGTCTCTGGTTGCCTTTCCACCCGCCTTCAAGGTCGTTCATCCCCAGCAGCACGAGATTTCCGTCGAGACGGTGGAAATGGCCGCGCTGCCGATAAACCGCCGCATTTGCCGGGGGTATGCGCAGGAAATGGCACTTTCGGGCGAGGATGAGGACCGCGCATTTGCGGCCGGCAATTATGGTGATTTCCTGCTTGGCCACAAACGCGCGCTTATCAGGCATCGTTATTTCACCAAGGAGTGGCCAGCCGGGATCGTGTCGGCGATTGCGGATAAAACCACATCCGAGGTTATCGGCCTGCTTGGTGAAAAAAGCCTTGCCTTGCATGATGTCGGGCTTTCCTCCGATCTGCCGATGTTCGAGCTTATTGCTGACTGGTATTGCCTGCGTCAGGGCGCGGGTCTGGCGCTTGTCCATATCGCGCCTCAACGGCTTTCCCTTTACCGGATGCTGGCGGAGCGGTTCGGCCGTGAGCCCGATCACCACGACGGTTCGGTTAAGAGTTTTATCGAAATCTTCTTCGGTGCCCTTGGGCTGTTTCTCGACCGTGCCGAAGGCGGTTTGCGGAATCTGGAGCTCCGTCTCACACCGCAACTCCAATCCGTTGCGGTGTGATCCGTAGGTTTTTTCGACGCAATCCGCGATGTGAACGGGGTAGATCAACGCCCCCTCGGGAAAGAGTGGCGGCAAGCAGGACAGGCGAGGTGATCTATTGGAATCGGTCGTTGTCAGCATCAATCTGTTCGGCGCGGTGGCGCTGCTGCTTTTCGGCCTTGGGCAGATCAAGGACGGAATGTCGCGTGCCTTCGGTGCCAAGCTTCGCATCGGGCTTGCCGCCGGTACACGGGGTGGGTTTCGCTCCTTCATCGCCGGTCTCGTGGCGACGATCGCCCTGCAGAGTTCGACAGCCACGGCGCTGATGGTTGCCTCCTTCGTTGAAAAAGACTTGATCGCACCGGCGATGGCGCAAATCGTGCTGCTCGGCGCGAATGTGGGTACTGCGACGACCGCGTGGATTGTCGCACTCGGTCTGGGCTGGCTGTCGCCGATGCTGATCCTTGCCGGTGTCATCCTGTTGCGTGGAAAGTCGGTGCAGCGGCAGGGTGCGGGTGCTGCCCTTGCCGGTGTCGGCCTGATGCTGCTTTCCCTGCATCTTCTTTCTGCGGCGACGGATCCGATCCGGCAGTCGCCGGCGCTTAACCTCTTCATTTCCATGCTCGGCAATGCCTGGCCGGTCGCGTTGATCTTTTCCGCGGTGCTGGCCGTGCTGGCATCATCGAGCCTTGCCATCGTCGTCCTCATCCTGTCACTTGCGGCAAGCGGCGGCATTGAAACAAGCCTCGTTATCGTGCTGGTACTCGGCGCCAATCTCGGCGGCGCGGTTCCGCCGGTGCTGGCGACGTTGAAGGCACCTGTCGCGGCGCGCCGGGTGGCGCTTGGCAACCTCATCGTCCGGACCACCGGCTGTGTCGCAGCCCTGCCTCTTGCCGGGTACGGCGCGGCACTGCTCGACATGTCGCCTTTCTCGCACGCCAATCTAGCGGTCGATGCGCATCTCCTTTTCAATCTTGCTGTTGCCGCGATCGCATGGCCGCTATCGCCGTTGTTGCTGCGGATGACGACCGCGCTGCTGCCGGAAAAAGAGGGAACCGAAAGCCGCCGCAGCTATCTCGACAGTCATGATCTGGGTCAACCGGTTGCGGCGCTTGCCGGCGCAAGCCGCGAAGTCATGCTGGTTGGTGACCTGATCGAGCGCATGCTGCGTCAGGCGAATGACGCCATGCGCGACAGCGATCTTTCCAAACTCAATGATATCAGTATGCTGGAAGGCCGGGTCGATAGTATCCAGCATGCCATCAAGGTCTATGTCTCGAAGGTGGGCCAGGACGGTTTGTGCCAGAAGGATCAGCGACGTGCGATGGATATCGTTGAATATGCCATCAATCTCGAACATATCGGCGATATCATCGAGAAGGGCATCCGCCCGGAAATCGCCAAGAAGATCAATCTTGGTCTCAGGTTTTCCGATGATGGCAAAAGCGAGCTGGAACGTCTATTCTCCATCACGCTCGACAATATCCGCATGGCGCAATCCGTTTTCGCCACCCGCAATGCCGACCTTGCCCGTCGGCTGGTGGAGGTGAAGGAAGACGTGCGCCGGCTGGAAAAACAGTCATCGGAGCGACATCTCCAGCGCCTGCGCGACGGCCTGACCGACAGCATCCAGACAAGCTCAGTGCATCTCGACATGCTGCGCGATCTGAAGCGCATCAACGCCCATATCGCCGCCGTCGCACATCCGATCCTCGATGAAAGCGGTCTCCTGATCGAAAGCCGGATCAAGCAGGCGGGTTGAAGCCATGCCAGTAAAACGGCGCTGTGGTTTTTGCCCAGGAGTGCTCTTCTAGCGCGCGGTGATCCTTTCGACCATCTCAACGGGCACGACCTGAAGCCGGGTCTCGGGCTCGTCGCTGTCGAGGGCGGTCAGGACCTTCTCGGTCAGCGCGTCAAAGGATTGGGCAACGGTCGTCAGCTGATAGCTTTTCCAGCCCGCCTGCGGAATATCGTCGAAACCGACAATCGACAGGTCTTCAGGAATTCGGCGGCCCATCTCTAGCCTTGCTGCATCCATGAAGCCAAGTGCCAGCAGATCAGTCACGCAGAAGGCGCCGTCTATTGTCTTGTCCGTCAGCAACTCGCAGCCTGCCTGATAGCCGCTGTCATAACTCGTCGGACCGCCCGACCATGGAACGACCTCGATACCCTCGATGCTCATGCGCTGGGTGAAAGCGCCGGCGCGGCGCAGCTGTGCCGGTGTCTGGCTGCCGCTGGAAACGACCGCGACCTTCCGGCATTTTGCCGCCACAAGCCGCATGGCGGCGAGATCGGCGCCGTGGGAATCGTCGCTCAGCACCATGTTCGTATCGGTCCGGTCGAGGCGCTGGTTGATGAGGATGAGGCGCACGCCATTGGCAATGCATTCGTCGACGATAGATGCTGGCGGCTCGCCGGAGAGTACGACGATGGCCTGGGCGCGAAACTCGAAAAGCAGTTCGATCAGCGGCGCGATATCCTTGCGTGCATCGGCCGCATTCAGCAGCAGGCATTGCAAGCCGCGACGCAGAAGGCCGATGCTAAGGAGGTCGAGCTGTTTTGAAATAAACGGCGAGCTGAGATTGGCACCGACCACCCCGATGAGATTGGATCGGTCATTATTGAGGCCCTGGGCCAGACGGTTGACGCGGTAGCCAAGCTCATGCGCGGCTTTCAGCACCTTGCGCCGGACGGCCTTCGATACGCTGCCGCCGGGGGTGAATGTGCGCGAGACGGCGGAGCGCGAGACACCAGCCTTTTTCGCCACCTCTTCGGCCGTCACGAACCCTCTCGCCATTCAACTTCCCCGTTGCAAAACCTCATGTCTGATATCACAGGCCATAAGGGTCGACTATTCCAATCGAAATATTTCAGGTGCGAAGCGCTTTTGCTGATGGAAGGCGGTTCTCGCTTTCGCCGGCAAATATATCGTCCTTTCCATTTTCATTCTGCGGGAAAAAATGACTGCTTGTGCGTCGATAAAAAAATTTGCAAAACACGTTAAATAAAACCGTTTAAAAACAATGGCATATATCAATGATCACGTGTGCATTTTTTCGTTGACAAACTGCCGTTTAGGATGGATCATGCATTCCAAGGTTAAGCGCTATATGGAATATTTATTCCACGTTTTGCTTGCCGGCGATGTTTCCGGGAGGAGCTGGATCATCGTTGCTCGCGGGCCTGATGTGCCCGCTGCTGAAGCATTGACGCATTGCTCATGTTCGACGCACGCGCCGCCTGTTCCGCAGGTTGCGCGCAGGCAGATGCTTGCCGGCGTGTCGGAGCAATGTTGCGGCCATATGGGGAGGAATAATGGCTCTTTTAAGCGAATCAACGAAGGCGGAGGCACTGGGGCGTCCCCCGGCGACCGCGCCTTCGGCATGGCAGGCCTGGCGATATCGCCTCAAGGTCGCGCTCAGGGAGCCGACGACGCTCATCGGCGTGCTAACGGCGTTACTTTTCACCTATCTGATCGTCGTTCCGATCATCTCTATCGTTCTGGATGCCGTCCGTGTCCAGTTCGGCCACGAACGGCGTCTTGGCAAGGATGTCGGTGACCTCACGCTCTATTATCTCGACAGGGCGTTCTTCTCGCCCGTCGCAACGGATCTTTTCTGGCATCCGCTCTTCAACACGCTCACCGTCGCTTTGGGGGCGATTGCGCTTTCGCTTGTTATCGGCACGGTGCTTGCCTGGCTTATCAGCCGCACGGACATGTTCGGTCGCCGCTGGTTCGCGACCGCGCTGATCGTGCCCTACATGCTGCCCGCATGGACCTTCGCTCTCGCCTGGACGACGCTGTTCAAGAACCGCACCGTTGGCGGCCAACCCGGCTGGTTCGAGGCGATGGGCCTGACACCGCCGGACTGGGTGGCCTATGGGCGCTTCCCGATCACCATCATCCTTGCCCTGCATTACACACCTTTCGTTATCCTGCTGTTCGGCTCGGCGCTGCGCCGCTTCGACTCGCAGCTGGAGGATTCGGCCCGCATTCTCGGCGCTCATCGTTATCAGGTGGCTTTGCAGGTCATCCTGCCCTTGATGCGCCCGGCGCTGCTCTCTTCCATGGTGCTGATCTTTGCAAAGTGCCTTGGCGAATTCGGCGTACCCTATGTTCTCGGGCTTCCCGTGAAGTTCGAAGTCCTCTCGACATCGCTGTTCCGCAGCATCGCCTCGCGCCAGACCGGTGTTGCCGGCGTCGTTGCGGCCTCGATCATGCTCATCGGCATCATCACGCTGATGATCGATGCCCGCCTGGTTCGCGAAGCCCGCCGTTTCGTGACGATCGGCTCGAAGGGGTCGATGAACCGGCAAAGCCGCCTCGGCAAAATGCGTCTTCCGGCAACGGGCTTTGCGGCCGCTGTCTTCATTCTCAGCGTCGGCCTGCCTTTGCTCACCCTCGCTCTCTCGACCGTCATGAAGATGCCGGCCAAATTCACGTTCGACAATTTCACGCTCGATTACTGGATCGGCAGCAATCTCAACACGGTGGCCTTGCAGACCGGCGTTCTTTTAAGCCCCGATCTATGGGCAGCCGCGAAGAACACGATGATGATCGTTGGTCTTGCCTCGCTCGCATCTGGCGTCCTCGGCCTTCTGGTCGGGTATGTCGTCATCCGCACGCCGGTGCGCGCCCTGTCGGTCTATCTGCGTCAAGTCACGTTCCTGCCCTATCTTGTGCCCGGCATCGCCTTTGCCGCCGCCTATCTCTCGCTGTTTGCGGTTCCGCGAGGGCCGATGCCGGCGCTCTACGGCACGGTGACGATCCTTATCCTCGCACTGATTGCCGACCAGATGCCCTATGCCTCGCGCGCCGGTATCTCGGCCATGACACAGCTTGGAAAGGACCCGGAAGAGGCAGCACAGATCGCCGGTGCCGGTTGGTTCCGCCGCATGGTCTCGATCGTCATCCCCATCCAGAAGGGATCGCTGGTGACGGGGGTTCTCCTGCCCTTCATCTCGGGCATCAAGGGCTTGAGCCTGTTCGTGATCCTCGCGGTGCCGAGCACGGATGTTCTGACCACCTATTCGCTGCGGCTGGTCGACTACCACTATACGCAGGCCGCAAACGCCGTGGTGCTGATCATCGCTGGCATTGCCTATTTCGGTACCCTGTTGGCCCAGAAGCTGACCCGCACAAATCTTGCAGAAGGACTTGGAAGCTGATGCCTACCATCAACCTGCGCGGGGCGCAGAAGAACTACGGCGTGAATTCCGCAAATGCGGTTTCCGATCTCGATCTCGAAATCCGCGACGGCGAATTCATGTGCCTGCTTGGCCCTTCCGGCTGCGGCAAGACCACGACGCTGCGCATGATCGCGGGTCTTGAAAACCTCTCCGGCGGTGAAATCCGTGTCGGCGACAGGGTAATAGATTCCGTCAATGACGGCATATTCGTGCCGCCGGAAAAGCGCGAAATGGGGCTCGTCTTCCAGAGCTACGCGCTCTGGCCACATCTGACCATCGAGCGCAACACCGATTTCGGCCTGCGCCTGCGCAAGCTGCCGAAAGCCGAGCGGGAGGCACGCGTCGAGCGCGTCATGCAGGCGCTCGACATTGCCAAGTACCGCGACCGTTATCCGTCACAGCTTTCCGGTGGGCAGCAGCAGCGTGTGGCGCTGGCCCGCATGCTTGCCGTCAATCCCGGTGTGCTGCTTCTGGATGAGCCGCTGTCCAACCTCGATGCACGGCTGCGGCTGGAAATGCGCGCCGAGCTGAAGCGGCTGCACAAGGAGTTCAAGACCACCATCGTCTTCGTGACGCATGACCAGTGGGAGGCAATGACACTTGCAACGACAATCGCCGTCATGAACGAGGGCACGCTCCAGCAGATGGGTACGCCGAACGATATCTACGACCGTCCGGCCAACCGCTTCGTCGCCGAATTTGTCGGCAGTCCGCCGATCAATATTCTGACCTTCGGCCAGCCCGGCGTGTCTGATATCGCCGACAATGCGGAGGCTTATTTCGCAACGCGCTATCCGCAGTTGCGCGGCATCGCCTCGGTCGGCATGCGGCCAGAGGCGATGGGTTACACGGCAAGGTCTGACGATGTACCGCAGGGCAGCCTCTTCGGTGAAATGACGGTGACCGGCGTGCTTCCGACGGGCGGCAGCTGGATTCTCGAATTGAGGAGCGAGAACCACACGCTGTTCCTGACCACCCATGCCCTGCCGCGCGTCGATAGTGGCGACCGTGTGTTTTTCCACGTGCCTCCCGACGCCCTGCATGTGTTCGACGCAAAAGGGCAACGGATTACCGAAGCGGACGCCGTGCTGAGGAGCAGTAGCTACAACTGACAACGACGAAAAGACTGACAATCGCTTGCTGAAGGAGGAGCAGTATGAAGCGGAAAATGACGGGCGGCCTTAGCCGTCTCCTGTGTGCAACGGCAATTCTGGCAACGTTTGGCGGCGTGGCGAAGGCGGGGGAGCCTTTCGACCTCAACGCCCTGATCGAGGCTGCCAAAAAGGAAAAGCCGATCACCGTCTATGACAGCACCGGCAAGATCGTGGAAATGGCGAAGAATTTCGCCAAGAAGTATGGCGTGGGCGCGGAGGGTGCGAAGGTAAAGGCAACAGCGCAGCTGGAGATGGTCATCCGCGAGGCGCGGGCCAACAATATTCAGGGTGACGTCTCGATCATCAGCGATGCCCCGGCGGCGATGGCACAGCTTATTCCAATGGGCTTTGTCGAAAGCTGGTTGCCGCCGGATCTCGCTGGCAATATTCCGCCAGAATATCAGGATCCGCTGACCGTCGTCACCAGCGCCAATGTCTGGGCCTACAATACCGAGCTTTTCGACAAATGCCCCGTTTCCAATATCTGGGAACTGACCGACCCGAAGTGGAAGGGCAAGGTGGCGATGCAGGATCCGCTCGGCAAGGCATCCTATGTCGACTGGTTCAACCAGATGGCTAAGCATGGCGATGGGGAGGTGAAGGCGGCCTATAAGGCGCTTTACGGCAAGGACCTCGAGACCGCAGAGTCAAGCGCGACAGCGGCCTGGGTCAAGGCACTTGCCGCCAACGCGCCGCTGCTGACCGATGCCGATGCAGCGGCGGCGGAAGCCGTTGGCACGCCTGGCCAGAAGCAGCCCTTCATGGGCCTCATCAGCTCGGCGAAGTTTCGCGATAATGCCGACAAGGGCATGAAACTCGGCCTCTGCAAGGAGCTGAAGCCGTGGATCGGCTGGCTTTATCCAGGTGTCGGCCTGATCACCAAGGGTACGGATAGCCCCAATGCTGCAAAGCTCTTCATTCACTACGTCATGACCGCTGAGGGCATCGCGCCGCAGGCGATCGACGGGAAGATGTCCACCAACAAAGACGTGAAACTGCCCGCCGACGAACCTTCGGGTATCGGCGCCGTGCTCGACCGCGTTCTGCCCTACAGCATGGCCACCAGCCTGGAAGACTGGGATGCGCGCGAAACCTGGCAGGACTTCTGGCGCGTGAATTACAAGAAATAACGGGGGGACCGACACAGTGAATATCATGACCAAGAACCGATATGGTGGCGAGCGGCGGCGGATGGCGGCTTCAGCCCTTTCCCTCATCTTCTCGCTGGTGCTTGGCGGTGCTGCCCACGCGCAGGACGCCTTTAATCTCGATGCGCTCATCGACGCCGCGAAGAAGGAAAAACCGATCACCGTTTATGCGGTGACCGGCAAGATCGTCGACACCGCACAGGCCTTCACCGCCAAATATGGCGTGCAGGCAAGCGGCAAGAAAGTGAACGAGGCAACTCAGGTCGAGTTGATGATCCGCGAACACCGCGCCAGCAATGTCGTCGGCGATGTCAGCGTCGCAACGGATGTCGCCTCCGCCATGGGGGAACTTCTGCCGGAAGGCATTGCCACCAGCTGGTCGCCACCGGATATGGAGAGCGATATTCCGCAAAAGCTGCGCGATCCGCTCGTGGTCGTTTCGGATCCGCATGTGTGGACCTACAATACCGAGAAATACGACAAATGCCCGGTCACCAACATCTGGCAGCTGACGGAGCCGCGTTGGAAGGGCAAGCTTGCCATGCTCGATCTCTTCGACAAGCCGCTTTATGCCGACTGGTTCAACCAGATCGAAACCCATCATGATGCCGATGTCGCCAAGGCCTATGAGGAGCTCTACGGCAAGAAGCTGGAAACGGGCGAAAAAAGCGCGACGGCTGCCTGGGTGAAGGCCTTTGCCGAGAACGCTCCCCTGCTGACGGACTCGAGCACGGTTGCCGATGCGGCGGGCGCTCCGGGACAGACCGATCCCTTTTTCGTCATCACCTCGGCGGCGAAATACCGCGATAATGAGGCCAAGGGGCTGAAGCTCGGTCTTTGCAGTGGCGTCAAACCGTTTTCCGGGTTCCTCTATCCCGGCTTCGGCCTGATTGCCGGGCAGACCAAAAGCCCGAATGCTGCAAAGCTCTTCCTTCACTATCTGATGACGGAAGAGGGCATCTCGCCGCAGACGGTCGATGGCAAAATCTCCGGCAACACGAAAATCGGTCTGCCGGCGGACGAACCATCGCGGGTAGCCGATCATCTCGACGAGTTGATGGCCTTTGATGCCGCAACGGCGGCCGACGACCTCGACAAGCGCGAAGGCTGGCAGGATTTCTGGCGTGTGAACTACAAAAAATAACGGCAGGGCAGGCGCGAGCCTGCCTTGCCTTTTCCTTGGGAGGGGAACGATGAGAAGAAGCAGATTTTTACCGATGACGGCGATAGCCATCGCCGTTGCAGGCTTATCCGCAATGGGGGCTGCAGCCGAAGAAACCTTCGATCTCGATGCGATCTTGGCGGCGGCGAAGCAGGAAAAGCCGATCAATATCTACGACAGCACCGGCAAGATCGTGGAGATGGCCGACAAGTTCAGCGCCAAATACGGGTTAAAGGCGACAGGCGTGAAGGTTTCCGCCAACAGCCAGCTGGAAATGATCATCCGCGAAAGCCAGTCCGGCAATGTGCAGGGCGACGTGGTGCTGATCACCGATGCGCCATCGGCGCTCGCGCAGCTTCTGCCAGCGGGTTTTGTCGAGAATTACCTGCCGGGCGACATGGTTGCGAAAATCCCGGCCCAGTTCCAGAACCCGCTGGCAATCTCCACCAACGCCAATGTCTGGGCTTACAATACGGAAGCCTATGATAAATGCCCGGTGACCAACATCTGGGAACTGACCGAGCCGAAATGGAAAGGCAAGGTCGCCATGGTCGATCCTTTGAGCAAGAGCACCTATACGGACTGGTTCAACCAGCTCGAAGCCCACGGCAACGAGAAGGTGGCGGCCGCCTACAAGGCCCATTTTGGCAGGGATATCGAAAAGGATGCGGCCGCAGCCTGGATCAAGGCGCTGGCGCAGAACGGCCCGCTTGCCACCGATGGCGATGACCCTGTGGCAGAGGCCGTCGGCGCACCCCGCCAGAAGCAGCCCTTCTTCGGCCTGCTCAGCTCTGCCAAGTTCCGCGACAATGCCGACAAGGGCTACAAGCTCGGCCTCTGCACTGGTCTCGATCCCTGGGTCGGCTGGACCTACATCAAGCTTGGGCTCATCGCCTCCAAGACCAAAAGTCCGAACATGGCGAAACTCTTCGTCCACTACATACTGACGGAAGAGGGCATCGCACCGCAGATGAAGGACGGCAAGCTGCCGACCAATATCGACATCAAGATGCCGGCTGACGAGCCGTCGGGGCTGATGAAGGTTGCCGACAGGCTGATGGGTTACGAGTCCGCCACCGGCCTCAACGATTTCGATCGTCGCGAGGAATGGCAGGATGTCTGGCGCGTCAACTACAGGAAATAATCCAGGCTGGCGCGGTCCTGCCGCGCCGGTCCCTCCTTTGCGAAAAAAATAGACTGGATATGCCGATGCAAAGCCCTTCTTCGACTGAAAACAAATCTGGAAATGAGGAGGCGCTTTCCCGCTCGGTGCGGCTGATGAAAATCGCCGAAGCGGCGGCGCGTGCCGTGCGCGATCCGCTGCTGGTGGCATTCCGCTCTGATATGGCGGTGGATTACAAGGTCGATCTCCACGACATCGTCACCATTCACGACAAACGCGCCGAAGCCGCGATCCGCGCCGTCATTCTCGAACGGGAGCCGAATTCGGCGATCATGGGCGAAGAGGGTGGCCAGATCGGCAACGGCGAGGTGCAATGGTATGTCGATCCGATTGACGGCACGGCGAATTTTGCCCGTGGCCTTGCCTTCTGGTGCGTATCGATTGCCGCCGTCATCGGTGGGAAAGCCGTTGCCGGCGTGGTGTACGACCCCGTGACTGACCAGATGTTTTCCGCCGACCTCGAGGCTTCTTATCTCAACGGCGACAGGCTGCGCTCCCGCAGCGTCGCAGATGAAACCCGGGCGACGCTTATCACGGGCTATCCGGTCTCGCGCGATTTCCGGCTGGATGGGCGGGATGCGGCGCTTTCCAATTTCGGTGCGCTTGTCGAGACCTTCTCGACGCTGCGCCGGCCCGGCAGCGCTGCCCTCAGCATCGCGCATGTGGCGGCAGGCTGGACAGATGCTGCTGCGGGCTTCGGCGTCAACGCCTGGGATGTGGCAGCAGCCATCCTCATTCTCAAGAATGCCGGGGGAACATACGAGCCGCTGACCTTGGGGAAGGTGGCGGAGGGGTCGGCCGATTTTCTCTGCCCCGGCTATATCGCCACGGGCGAGGGGGCGAATTACCAGACATTGCAGCGGGTGGCGCGATCCATATCCGCAAGCCGCATAGCCAGGGCAGCGATCCCGCCAAGCCAGACGGCTGCAAACGCCTGAACAAGCAAGGACATGACGGCCGCCACATCGGCGCCGATGGAGACAAGACATGCCGCAACCGGAAAAGACCCTATCCCGCGAACAGGAAACCGGCGAATTGCCGAAGCTCAGCCGCATCTATGAACGGCATCCGCTTTATGGCGTCGATCTCTTCATTTCAGGTAAGGAAGGGGCCAGCGATCTGAAGCTTCTGCGTGAAAACGGCATCACCACCGTCGTCAATTGCGCCGTCAATCTCGACTTCAACTTCGTGGAGCAGCCGCAGATCGTTTCCGATCATGAAGGCAGCGTCTATGGACCCGGCGAAATACGTTATTACAAGATCGGCCTGATCGACGGCGATGGAAATCCCGATACCCAGATGGTTGCGGCCCATTACATCCTGCGGGCGGCGCTCGAACAGATACTGCCCGACAAGCCGTCCTATCCCCGGCGCGAGCGCGGCAGCGTGTTGATCAATTGCCGCGGCGGCCGCTCGCGTTCCGTCGCCGTTGTTGCGCTCTTTCTGCATATGACGTTGCCGGTGGAATTCCCGACGCTCGACGATGCCATCAGCTTCGTACGCGTGAAGCGTGAGCTGCCTGAAAACGAATGGTACAAGGCGCCGAAACCGGTGCTTGCGGAAGCAGCCCGCCGCGCCGCCGGCTGGATTACCACGATCGATGCCGCCCACTAGAGCGGAGGACGGTTTTCACCGGTCGGCCGCTTGCTTGGTGACGCAAATGTGGAGACGGGCCGTGGCTTGCACGTCACGTCGCCATTTCGAAACGGGTTCGGGATTTTTCCAGCTCACGCCTCGGGAAGCGTGGTGTTCCAGACCCGGACCTTTTCAATGTTTCTGTCCGAGCAGGAAACGATCTCGAACTCGAACCCGTCGCCGGAAACACGTTCGCCGATCTCGGGAAGGCGATTGAGGCGCCAGAGGATGTAGCCGGCGACGGTGGAGTAACGATCGTCCTCGTCCACCAGATCGATATCCAGCAGATAGGATACCCGTCTCACGTCGACAGCGCCGTCCAGCAGCCAGGAACCGTCCTCTGCCCGTTCCGAAATCTGCGATTCCTCGCCCTCATCCGGAAATTCGCCGGCGATAGCCTCGAGAATGTCGGTAGGCGTCGTTATTCCCTGAAGCGTGCCGTATTCGTCGACGATGACGGCCATCTGGAGCGGGGATTTGCGCAGCTGCTCCATGACCTGCAACGCGGTGGCGCTTTCATGCACGACGAGGGGTTGGCGCAGCGAGCGCTCTAGGTTCAATTTGCCGTCATGCAGAAGATCGCGCAGCAAGTCCCTTGTTGCGGCGACACCGAGGAACGAATCCAGCTTGCCCTGCGCGAGCATCAGGCGGGAATGGTCGAGTTCCAGCAGGCGGTTCCTTAGCGTATCGTGGTCGGCGTCGACATCGAGCCAGTCGATTTCCGTCCGTGGCGTCATGATTGATACTACCGGGCGCTCGGCAAGCGTAAGGACACCGCGGATCATGTCCTTTTCCTCGGATTTGAACAGGTCGCTTCGTGCCGCCTGTGCCGCGATGACGTCGGCTGTCTCGCCAAGGGACTGTTCTTCGCCGACACGGCCGCCCAGAAGCCGCAGAATGGCGTCGGACGTCCGCTCACGCATATCACCGGCGGTGATACGTCTTTCGCGATTGCGCCTGCCAATCTGGTTTGCCGCCTCGATGAGCACGGAAAAGCCGATTGCGGCATAGAGGTAACCCTTGGGAAGGTGGAAGCCGAAGCCTTCGACGATCAGGCTGAAGCCGATCATCAACAAGAAGCCGAGGCAGAGAATGACCACGGTGGGGTGTTTCGACACGAAGCTCATCAGCGGCTTCGATGCTGCCATCATCACGGCCATGGCCACGCAGACGGCGGTAATCATCACCCAGAGATTGTTGACCATGCCGACGGCGGTGATGACGCTGTCGAGCGAGAACACGGCATCAAGCACGACGATCTGCACGATCACCTGCCAGAAGACGGCATGGACGACCTTGCCCTGTTTTGGCTTATGCGCGCCCTCCAGCCGTTCGTGCAGTTCCATCGTTCCCTTGGCGAGCAGGAACGCACCACCGAGAATGAGGATGAGGTCGCGCCCGGAGAAGGAGAAGTCCGCGACCTGAAATAGCGGCCGCGTCAACGTCACGATCCATGAAATCGAAAACAGCAGCAGAATGCGCATGACAAGCGCCAGCGACAGACCGACGATCCGCGCCTTGTGGCGTTGATGCGGCGGCAGCTTGTCGGCGAGGATCGCGATGAAAACGAGGTTGTCGATACCGAGGACGACTTCGAGGACGATAAGGGTAACGAGGCCGATCCAGATATTTGGATCTGCGAGGAATTCCATGGTCAGGGGCCTTTATGGGAACGGGCGCGAACGCAAAAAGCCCCGGACTGAACATCCGAGGTTGAAACCCGTTTCGTTGAAGAAAACAAGAAAGGACGAGGCTGGCTTCGCTTTACGCAAGCCAGCCTCGTTCGGTGTCGACTATCGTCGGTACTGTCGCCTTCGTCAGGCATATCGCGGAATTATCCCACTATCAGTCAATTCATGTGCACGTGGCAGTAGCAGATTCCGGGCGGTCGGGGAAGCGTTTTGCGTGCATCATCCTTTGCGAGGCAGATTTGCAATCCTCCCTGCAAGGGCATTATCGCGTTTTTTCACCGATATCCGAGGTGGTTCGCTTGTCGATGGCCTTGCCATCGAGGATGCCTCTCAGAACGTCGAGGCGCTCGTTGATAAGCCATCCATAGTAGTTTTCAACCGGCAGCAGGTTCTTTGCGCCTGCATCCACGGCCGTCCGCAGGCGTTCGGCGCGACGCCGGGGCTGGCCGACATTGTAGAGAGTGTCGGTGATGCCGGGATTGCCGGAAATGTCGAAGCCTTTTTCCCTGTAGGCGTCGATGGAATCTCGAAGGATAGCGGCGATGTAGATGATGCTCCGGTCAGGATCCATGACGTCGCGGTAAATATCTTTCGGCCTGTCGGCGGAGAGTTTTGGCAGACCACTGGTTCTGTTTACGAGATCGGTAACCTGCAGCGCCGTCAACGGGCTGATCTGGCCAAGACCAAAGGTCTGTCCGGCATAGAAGGGCTGGAAGAAGGCCCGCTGGAACGAAATCGCTTCATAGCTCACGCTATCGACGACCTTGCCGCGGAAATTTGCATCCCAAACGATATCGCGGCAGCTCCATTGCTCGGATGTCGTGGCAAGCGTCGCGCAGGAGCGGAATTCCGGACGCTCGAGAAACGTCTTCAGGGCAACGCCCTGATAGCTGAATTTTATATCGAGTTCCGCATAGGAAATGGCCTTGACGTAATATGTCTGCAGGCGGTCCACGGCGGTGACGTTGAAAGTGTGTTCGCCAACGATAGCGCCGACGATATGGATAGGATCGATGCCATAGGCCGCTCCCGCCTTCCTGATCTTGCCAAGTAGACCGGGTTCACTGTTTAGAAGATCGACCGTCTTGCGGAATTTTTCCTCATAGGTCGTGGAAAACGCCCTGGTCCTGATCGCCGAGGCCTGAGGTATTTCCGGCTGTTGGGCGGAGCGGTTTCCGGGAGGTACGACGACCATCTGCTGCGCTGCGGCATTTGAGGGCAGGCAGGCCAGTGCCAGAATGACAGCGGCCGCGCGGGTGGTCTTCGCAAACAGGCTCATGCAGCGTTCTCTAATATGTGGATTACTATTGCGTGACGGCCTCTTCATAGGCAGGCTGCCCCGGCGTGGCAAGTTCCCGCTGCTCACTTTACCGTTGCTGACCGTTCAGATGCCGTGGCTACCCCGGCGTTATCCCAGTCAACGCCGCTCCTTGTCGGGACCATCGGGAGCGGAATTATCGGGTTCGTTAAAAGTCGAGCATTTTGTTTCATGTGAACTCAAATCGCCACCGGTAGGTCATGTCGTCAGGAGACGAACATGACCCATCTCATCAAATTGCTGCAAGCATGTTTCATTCTGGCCGTCGCGGGTTTCGCTGCGCCGGTGCAGGCGTCTCCTTCGATGCAGACTGGCAAGTTCACGTCGCAGCCCATCGGGCATTACGATTTCTGCAAGCGGCATACGGATGAATGTCAGCCGGTCAAGGAAATGCCGCCGCTCAGTCTTACCCCTGATGTCTGGGCTACCCTTGTTTCGATCAACAGCGCAGTCAATATCGAAATCGACCAGCGTTCCGACATGGAAGTGTGGGGTTACGAGGACTATTGGGAGTATCCCTATAACGGCGCGGGAGATTGCGAGGACCTCACGCTGGAGAAACGGAAACGGCTTATGGATGCCGGTTTCCCGGTTTCCGATCTGCTGATCACCGTCGTCCGCGACGAAAAAGGCGATGGCCATGCCATCCTGACGCTGAGAACGGACCGCGGAGATTTCATTCTCGACAATATGAAATCGAAGATCTTTCGCTGGGACGAAACGCCCTATACCTATCTCAAGCGTCAATCCACGGAGCATGCCGGTCGGTGGGTGGATATTGAAGGTTCCGGTTCGCCCGCCGTCGCCGCCCGCGAGGTTGGCCGGGCCACCGCCACCTCCGCAACCACGCGCCGCAACATCCTCGACATCATCATGGGGCGCTGAAGCTTTCGCCTCGTTGCGGATCAGAAAGCCCCCGAAGGGCCGTCCGGTCCGGATATGCCCCATGGTTCGTTTCACCGGCCTCCAAGGCCGGCTCCGGTTTCTTCATCAAACAAATGCAGGTCGGTCGGGTTGATGTCGAGGCCGACGACTTCGCCGCTCCTGACCTCACTGCGTCCCTGTATAGCGATGACCACTTCGGTCGATGTGCCAAGGGTGAGGAAGGTGGCCGAACCTGTGGTTTCCACGGCCGAAACAGGTAACGTCAGCGCCGCGCCGGTTGCGGTTCGCGGCCGGATGTGTTCCGGCCTGATACCAACGATGACACGCTTGCCGGGCGATAAGGGAGGCGGGTTTTTGATGGACTGCTGCGGCTCGCCTTCACTGAAACGCAGCTGAAGCGTCGCGCCGTCCGGGCTGACCGTTGCCGGAATGAAATTCATTGCCGGTGAACCGATGAAGCCAGCAACAAAACGATTGACCGGGCGGTCGTATAATTCCAGTGGCGTGCCCTGCTGTTCGATCACGCCGTCGCGCATGACGACGACGTGATCCGCCATCGTCATAGCCTCTATCTGGTCATGGGTGACATAGACCGAGGTGGCGTGCAGGCGGTCGTGCAACGCGCGGATTTCCTTGCGCATGTGCACACGCAGGGCCGCGTCTAGATTGGAGAGCGGTTCGTCGAACAGGAATGCCTGCGGGTTGCGGATGATCGCGCGGCTCATCGCCACACGCTGGCGCTGCCCGCCGGAAAGTTCGCGCGGATAGCGCTTCATCAGCTTTGACAGGCCTGTGGTGGCTGCAACCTCCTCTGCCGCCTTGCGGGCCTCCGATTTTGCCACGCCGCGCATGCGCAGCGAGTAGGTCAGGTTCTCCTCCACCGTCATGTGCGGGTAGAGCGCATAGGACTGGAACACCATCGCCACATCGCGTTTGCGCGGCGGCACGCCGTTCATCAAAGTGCCCGCAATGCGCATGTCGCCACTCGATATGGTTTCCAGCCCCGCCAGAGAACGCAGCAAGGTGGACTTTCCGCAACCGGACGGGCCGACGAGGGCGACGAAGGTGCCCTTCTTGATGGAAAGATGGATGTTCTTCAGCGCGTGAAAGGCACCGTAATATTTGTTTACGCCGGAAAGTTCGATCTGAAGGGTCATTTTAACGCTCCCGATGTCAGGCCGGAAACGATGCGGCGCTGCAAGAGAATGAACAGGGCAAGAATGGGCGTCACATACATGGTCGCATAGGCCATGATGTTGTTCCATTCGCTGGTGTTGGGGCCCATGAAGGAATTGAGGCCGACACTGGCAGGCTGCAATTCAGCCGCCTGGATCATCGATTTCGAATAGACGAATTCCCCGAATGCCTGCATGAAAATGAGAATGGCGCTGACGAGAATGCCGTTTCTGGCAAGCGGCAGCACGATGTTGAAGAAGGCGCCGACGCGGGAATTGCCGTCCACAAGCGCTGCCTCTTCCAGCTCCTGCGGCACCGCCATGAAGGTTGCGCGCACCAGCACCACGAAGAAGGGCATACTTTTCGCCGCAATGGCGAGAATGACCGACAGGCGGGGATAATCCAGCAGGCCCACTTGCGAGAAGCCGACGAAGATCGGCGTAATCATAAGGGACGCCGGCAGAACCTGCAGCATGAGGATGAGGAAGAGGCCGATATCAACCCAGACGTTGCGATAGCGCGCCAGCACATAGGCGCAGCCAACGCCAAGCACGGTGATGAGCGCCACGGCACTTGAAGCGATGAGCACCGAATTCCACAGATAACGGCCCATATTGCGGCTTTCCCAGACATAGGCATAGGTCTGCCATTGCGGATCGGCCGGCCAGAAGCCCGGCGGGTTCGCAAACATCTCCGAGCCGCTTTTCAGCGAGGTCAGATACATCCAGTAGAGCGGAAAGAGATAGATGACGGCAAGCACGATGGCGATTGCCAGCATCAACCGGTTGCGGGTCGTGATACTCATCCGCGCACCTCATGCCGTGTCGAGCGCACATAAACGACGGAAGCCAGCATGACGAAAACGATCATGATGACGGAGATCGTCGCGCCCTTGCCGAAATCATATTGCCGGAACGAAAGATCCCAGGCCCAATATTGCGCCACGTTGGAACTGTTGTTGGGCCCACCATCGGTGATGGCGGCGAAAAGATCGAACTGCTGAAGCGTGAAGATCAGGCCGAGCGAGATGATCGCGCCGATGGTGGAACGCATCATCGGCAGGGTGATGGTGTAAAAACGCTGCCAGGCGTTCGCGCCATCCAGCTCCGCCGCTTCGTAGAGATCGCCGGGGATGGAGGCGAGGCCGACAGAAAGAAGGATCATGTTGAACGAGGTGCCGAGCCAGATATTGGCGATGACCACGGCCCAGAGCGAAAAATTCGCGTCCGATCGCCAGAAGATATTGCCTGAGATCATGCCGCTTTCCCGCAGGAAGAAATTCAGCACGCCGAAATCGCCTGACAATATCCAGTTCCAGATCGCGCCGACGACGAGGCCGGGCATGACCCAGGAAACGAGGAACAGCCCGCGCAGCCAGGTGGCGCCGGGAAAGTTCACCCAGAAGAACAGCGCCAGACCGAAGCCGATGGCAAATTGCCCGGCAATCGAGGTGACGACAAAGGTGACGGTGTTGAAAAGGATCGGCAATGTTTCCGGTTGCCGGAACAGGTCGATATAATTCTTGAAGCCGACGAAGGGGCGCACGAAGGTGCCCAGGCTGAACATGTCGACTTCCTGAACGCTCATGACGATGTTGTAGATGAGCGGCAGCCCCGCCATGACGAACAGGAAGCCCAAAGGAAAAGCGACAAGGATGAGGTCGAAACCACGACCGTCGCTGACGCTGGAAAACAGTTTTTTCATGAAACATCCTCACAAGCTCCGATCGGGGCCGCCGCTGCATCAAGCAGCAGGCAGCCCCACCGGGAGGAACCCCTTGGATGGGGCCGGGTGAACCCGGCCGCCCGCCCAGACAGATCAGCCTTCGATCAGCTTTATCTTTTCAGCGGCCTGATCGAGCGCGGCCTTCGGCGTCATCTGACCCGACAGGGCGCCCTGGATAGCGTCCTGGATCGCCTTGGAAATCTTCGGCCATTCAGGCGAGGGACCACGCGGCTGCGCATATTTGAGTTGCTCGATAAAGGTCTTGAGCGCTTCGTCCTTCAGCGCGTTGCCGGTGGGCGGAACGGGAATATCGGAACGCGCCGGCAATTGCCCGAAGTTCTTGAACATGTCCTTGTCCTGCGAGGCGAAAAATTCGATGGCCTTGAAGGCTTCGGCGGGATGTTTGCTCTTGGAGAAGATCGCCCAGTTATAGTCGCCCATGGCCGAAGACCGCGGCGCGTCCGGCGTCGGAACCGGCAGTAGCGTCACGCCCCAGTCGAACTTGGCGTCCTTGAGCATGCGGTCGATTTCCCAAGGACCGGAGATCGCCATGGCCGCGTTGCCGGCGTTGAAGGTGGCGGTGGAATCCCACTGGCTGCGCGTCAGCGTATCCGGCGAGGCCAGCTTTTCATTGAGAAGGGTCTTCCATGTTTCAAGCGCCTTCACCGCGCCATCGGTATTGATGTTTTTGTAGGTGGCACCGGCCATCTGCGCCCATGGCAGAAACTGGAAGGTGCCTTCCTCGTTGGCCTTGGCGCTGAAGCTGATGCCGTAAACATTCTTGGCGGGGTTGGTCAGCTTGCGGGCAGCTTCCACAAGCTCGTCCCAGGTCTGCGGCGGTTTTGCCGCATCGAGACCGGCTGCCTTGAACAGGTCCTTGTTGTAATAGAGTGCGATCGTATTCGTCGCCTTCGGGACGCCGAAATATTTGCCGTCCCAGGTTACGGATTTCAGCGGGCCCGGAAAATAGTTTGCCGTCTTGATGACGTCCGACTTCGCAATCATATCCGTCACGTCAAGAAACGCGCCACGTGCGGCGAACATGGCGTGGTTTGGGTTGTCGATGGCGATGATATCGGGCGCGTTGCCGGTCGAGTAGGCGCGCATGGATTCGCTCACCACATCATCGAACTGCAATTGCCGGTATTCGATCTTGATGCCGTTATTGAGCTTGTTGAACTCGTTTACCAGGTTGGGTGCCGGCTGGATGTCCCTGTCCAGCGACCACAGGGTCAAGGTGACATCTTCCGCATGCGCCACCATCGCACCGGCGGATACGCCTGCCAGAACAAGCGCACCGGCGATCATGCATTTCGCGATACCCATAATAATCTCCTCCTCTTGGTTATCGTCTCTGCAATTACTGGAAGCCTTCTCCCAAAGGCTTCCATTCCTCAGGTGGGATCGACGACAAAATCGCCGCCCCGGCAATGTTTCAGATAGTTCAGGCCGTGTACCTGTCCCGTCATTTCCAGCGCGTCGCGATAGACGGGGTCATGCCAGCCTTCGATGTCGATCGAGCCGGACCAGCCGGCCAGGCGCAGTTCCGAAATAATGTCCGTCCAGTTGCTGTCGCCGAAGCCCGGCGTGCGCATGAAGACGAATTTTTCCTTGCCGAAAATCCCATGCTCACGAATGACATCCCAACGAATGGTCGCATCCTTGCCGTGCACGTGGAAAATCTTGTCCGCCCATTTGCGGATCTGCGGCAGCGGATCGATGAGATAAACCATCTGGTGGCAGGGTTCCCATTCGATGCCGATATTCTCGTCCGGCGTTTCGTTGAACATGAGTTCCCACGCATCCGGATTATGGGCGATGTTCCAGTCGCCGGTTTGCCAGTTGCCGTCCATGGCGCAATTTTCAAAGGCGATTTTCACGCCCTTGTCCGCTGCGCGTTTGGCAAGCTCGCTCCAGATTTCCTTGTAACGGGGCAGGCTCTCGGGCAGCGGCTTTCCGCGCAGGCGGCCGGTGAAACCGGCAACGCAGGTGGCACCGAAGTGATGAGCATTGTCGATGCAGTCTTTCCAGCCCTGCAAGGTCTGAAGGTCGATTTCCGTTTCCTCCAGCGGATTGCCGAACATGCCGAGCGTGCCGATGGTGATGTCGCGGTCACCGATCGCGTCAAGTGAACGTTTGCCAAGCTCGGCAAGGTCCTGGCCGTTGGTCGTCTGCCAGAAGAACGGTTCGAAGCTTTCGAAACCAAGATCGGCTATCTGCCCGATGCGTTCAGCTGCCTGTCCCTTGGTGGCGCTGACCATGGTGCCGATGCGGATGGATTTTGCCGGATTGCTCACGTCTGTCGGTCCTTATGCTGCGATGGAAACGCGCTGGCCGATGCGGGCGCTTTCAATCGCGCCGATCACCATTGCCAGGCTGTTGATGTTGTCGAAGGAGGCCGTTTCCGGCATCTGGCCGGTATGGATGGATTGAAGAAACGAGAGTATGACGCTGGCGTGGCCGTGCGTATCCTTCTCGGAAATACTGTCGGAAACGTTTACGGTCTTGAATCCGCGTAGAAGACCCGGCTCTTCGCCGGCGACGGATGCGGAGAAATTGTCTTCGCCATCCCAGAGGATCATGCCCTTGGAGCCAATCAGCCGCCAGCGGGCTTCCCAGCTGGTTCTTTCGCCTTCCGCGCACCAGGAGCCGCGATAGGTAAAGACCACATCGTTGGAGAATTCGAATATGGCATTGGCGCTTGCCCCGTGGGCGTACCAGGAGCCTGCCGGATTTTTCTCCACGCAAAACACGGAGAGCGGCTTTTCATCGGCGACGAAACGCGCCGCATCGAAAGTGTGGATCGCCATGTCGAGAAGAAGAACGTTCTTCATCTCCTCGCGGAAACCGCCGAAATGGGGTCCGAGGAAAAAGTCGCAGTGAATGGCCGTCAAATCACCGATAATGCCGTCTTCCACGGCCCGGCGCAGCCGCCGGATGCCGGAGATAAAGCGCCGGTTTTGCACCACAGCATGAATTTTTCCGGCCTTTTCCGCCAGTTCCACCAGCTTTTCGGCTTCTTCCATCGAGGCCGCAAGCGGCTTTTCGCTGAGCACATGACACCCGGCTGCAAGACCGGTTGCAACCACGGCATACCGTGCCTGCGGGATGACGACATCGAACAGGATGTCGGCTTTGGTCCGTGCGAGAACATCGCGGAGATCGACGCCGATGATGACGTCGGTGAGGGAGAATTCTTCGGCAAGCGCGCGTGCCGTGTCTTCGTTCAGATCGACGAACCCGACTATCTTGATCGCGCCGAGAATGTCCGGCGTCGATTGAATGGCGCGCAGCCAGCCTTTGGCCATAGCTCCGCACCCGCATAAAACGGCATTATATGTCATCTTCTCTCCCCGGTCTCTGGGCAAACTCCTCTTTGCGCAGAGCGTCGTAAACGTTTACGACACTAGGATGATCATGTTAGATATGTCAATACCGTTATTGGGGACGCATATTTCGTACCCGGCTCAGGAGGGGGAGTGCATGAAAGGAATTCGTCAGCTTGCCGATTATCTGGAGATATCGATAGGCACCGTTTCCCGTGCCTTGAACGGCAAGCCCGACGTTAACGAGGAGACGCGGCGGCGTGTTCTGGAGGCGGCGGAAAAACTTGGCTATGTCGCAAACCAGTCAGGCCGCAGCCTCAGGCAGGGGACGACTAACGTCATCGGCCTGATGACCGGCAGCGACGCGCAGACGGTGGAGAACTCCGACAACTTCTTCATGGGAGTGACGGATGGTTTGCAAAGCGTGTTTTCCGCTCACAATCTCGATCTTATCGTTCTGCCGTGTCCCGGTGAGGAAGACCCGGACGAATATCTCAAGCGCATGGTGGCGCGCCGCATGGTGGATGCGATGATCATTTCCTCGACCCGCCGTGTCGATAAGCGTGTCGATTTTTTAAAGCAGACCCGCTTGCCTTTCGTAACGCTCGGCCGCACCTCTTCCAGCGCCGATCATGCGTGGATCGATCTCGATTTCGAGGAGGTTGCGCGCAGTGCCGTCAACCGGCTCGCCGCTGCCGGTCATCGCACCATTGCGGTTGCCGCACCCGATAGCGACGTCAATCTCGGTTACGTTTTCATGGACGGGTACCGGCGCGGACTGGAGGAGAACGGCATTGCTTACGATCCCTCTCTGGTCATCCGGGCGAAATCGAGCGAGCAGGGCGGATATCACGCCGCCAGCGAGTGGCTACAGATGCGGCCGCGGCCAACCGCGCTTGTGCTGATCTATGAGTTGATGGCCCTTGGCCTTTATCGCCGTCTGGCGGAAGTGGGTCTGAAACCGGGACGGGATCTTGCGGTCATCGGTTTTCGTGATGGTCCACGCGGCCAGTTTCTCGAACCGCGATTGACCAGTTTCCGCATGTCCCTGCACGATCTCGGCGTAATGGTCGCGCAGACGCTTCTGTCTACCATGCCGGCCTATGCGCCGTTTTACCCAAATCAGGCGCGTTACTGCGTCTGGCCGATGCAGCTTGTCGCCGGAGAGAGCGACCCAGGCCCCCCATCATTATAGGCGTGGCGTCAAAACTTGTGGTCTCGAATGGTCGCAACGCCGAACGGATTGAATTTATATTCGTCCTCCTCATACCGCGTGTCATCGGACAGGTCGGCACGACGTTCCTTCACGGCCGCTTCAACGCCGTCGCGGGTCATTTGATCGGCAATATCGTCAATCAGCGCGGCGATCTTCAGTTGCTCGCTATTGGTTGAGGGCTGCTGCTGGTCTTTTCGGGTGAAGTGTATCTCCACGTCAGGCAATCCGACCAGATGAAAGCCGACGCTCCCCATTCCGTCGGCATCGCCGCCGATGGGCCGGCGCGCGAAGGCTAGACGGCAGGTTCTGGCGAATGCCAGGGCGTCGTTTGCGGCCGCGTTACGGCGCGACTGTTCAAAGAGTTCCTTCCACCGCTGCACGCCATGGGCAACGCCGGCGCTTTCACCCTTTACGGCAACTGCGCCACTATCGAGCATGTAGTGCACGAACATCAGGGCTTTACCGCAGGTCGCCACGGCTGTTTCCGCGGCCATTGACGGGCCAAGCACATAAAGAACCGAGCCGTGGCCTGCGACTGCCTCCTCGTCACTCTCCTGATAGGCGTCCGGCTCGACACGATCCCAGCAGACATTGAAGGAGCGTTCCATCCTGTCGTCCGGTTCATCCTGCGAATAATCCTCATCGAGACTGAAATCGCCGGCAAATTTATCGATAGCGGCGCGAGCGCTCTGCTGCAGCGCTGCCAGACCATTTTCCGGGCCGAGAAAACAAAGGACATGGCGGGGTTTGTATTCGGAGCGGGATTGGGCAACTGCCGGAACGTTGCTCGCGGCCTTGCCGACAGACGGTCTTCCCAGCACAAGGCCGCCTAAAAGCGCGAGAACGCCACGACGCTCTGAATTCATCCCATACCCCCCACGGCTCCCCTAAACAGGATCGGGGACTTTTATACCGGTACGGGCAAGTCTGACCATATCAATTACGTTGATCTATTTTTTGCAGGGCCCGACTTTTGGCAGGTGAACAGCAAAGCCTCAAGGTTGCGGCAACAACACGCCGACGGCGAATTCTTCGTCCGTTGTCGTGTGGCCAATCTGCGTTTTGCGATATTCGCTGGGGCTGAAGCCGCGCTCGGCACGAAGTGTACGGGAAAGGTGTGGGGCATCGCAAAACCCGGTGGCGAGCGCAATCTGGGTGATCGGGTCACGCGTGGTGCGCAGGAGGGAAAGGGCGCGGTCGAGCCGCAGCTCAAGATAGACCTTGGAGGGCGTTGCTTTCAGGTCTCCAAGGAAACGCCGTTCGAGGCTGCGTCGGCCAAGGCCGAGATCGCGCGCGAGTTCCAGCACGGTTCTCGGAACCTCGATGTTCTGCTGCATGCGCAGGATCGCCTTTCTGACCAGGGGATCGGTTGCCGTTCTGGTGCTCTGCTGGCCGGGCTGGGGTTTTTCGCCGCTGAGCGCACTGTCGATCATCATGATATTGAGGCTTTTGATGGCGGCCGACTGGCCGACATGGCGCTCCACAAGGAACGCCGCCAGATGCGCAGCACCATGGCCGCCCGAACAGGTCAGGCGGTTGCGATCTATGACGAAGAGCTGGTCGGAAACCATCTGCTCGGCGTCGAAACGGTCGAGAAAATCCTGATGGTGGAACCAGCTGACGCAGCAGCGATAACCATCCAGCAGGCCGGCTTCATGTAGAATGAAAACGCCGGTGCAGAGCCCGATAAGGGGAGTGCCCGCTGCCGCACGGTCTTTCAGGAACCGCAATGCCTCCGGCGGCAGGGCGCTGTGGTCGCTGATCAATCCGCCGACAACAACGATATAGTCGTAATGCACGGCGTCGATGAGCCGCGTATCCGGTTGCACCTTCACACCACAGCTCGATTGCACATTGCCGAGGGTCGCCGACAGCACGGACCATTCGCACAGGATCGGCCGGGAACGGTCAGCCTCATCGGCAGCAAGACGCAGCACATCGACGAAATTGGCGAAGGCCGACAGCGTGAACCGGTCGGCGAGCAGGAAGGCGACGCTGAGGCGTTTCTTGGCGCGATGAGAGCTCATGGCGCAAATATTCACGCAATCAGACGCGATTGTCCAGCCCGGCCGCTGTAAATCTCCGTAGGCTTTTGAATACCGAGAGTTCCAACCAGCAGGCCCGCTCATGACGCGTTTTAATGCCTTCAATCTCCTGCGGAATGCCCTGACCGGCCACAAGAACTGGGACGAGCAATGGCCTGACAGCCAGCCAAAAGCCGAATATGACGTGGTCATCGTCGGCGCCGGCGGCCATGGTCTGGGTGCGGCCTATTATCTGGCCAGCCAGCACGGTATCACCAATGTCGCTGTCATCGACAAGGGCTGGCTCGGCGGCGGCAATACCGGCCGCAACACGACCATCATCCGCTCCAACTATCTCTACGACGAAAGCGCGCGTCTTTACGATCACGCCGTCGATCTGTGGGAGAACTTGAGCCAGGAACTGAACTACAACGTCATGTATTCGCGGCGCGGCGTTCTGATGCTCGCCCATAATGTCCACGACGTGCAGAGCTTCAAGCGCCACATCCATTCCAACCGTCTGAACGGTGTCGACAATCGCTGGCTTACCCCGGAAGAATGCAAGGAATATTGTCCGCCGCTGAGCATATCGCCAAACGCCCGCTACCCGGTGATGGGCGGTGCGCTTCAGGAACGTGCCGGCACGGCGCGCCACGATGCAGTTGCCTGGGGTTATGCGCGCGGTGCTGCCGCCCGTGGCGTCGATATCATCCAGAATTGCCCGGTCACCGCCATTCGCCGCAATGCCGACGGGTCCGTCGCGGGTGTCGAGACGGCGCGAGGTTTCATCAAGGCGAAAAAAGTTGCGGTTTCCGCTGCCGGCCACACTTCGGTGGTCATGGATACCGCAGGCGTGCGCCTGCCGCTCGAAAGCTATCCGCTGCAGGCTCTGGTATCCGAGCCGATCAAGCCGATCTTCCCCTGCGTGGTCATGTCGAATGCGGTTCACGCTTATATCAGCCAGTCCGACAAGGGTGAGCTGGTGATCGGTTCGGGTACGGATCAATATACCTCTTATTCGCAGCGCGGCGGCCTGCCGCTGATCGAACATACGATCGCCGCCATCGTCGAAATCTTCCCGATCTTCAACCGCATGCGGATGCTGCGCAAATGGGGCGGCATTGTTGATGTCACGCCGGATCGCTCGGCCATTCTCGGCAAGACGCCGGTCGACGGGCTTTATGTCAATTGCGGCTGGGGCACGGGTGGTTTCAAGGCCACGCCGGGCGCTGCCCACACCTTCGCCTGGACCATCGCGAAAAACGAACCGCACCTGATCAACGCGCCTTTCACGCTGGAGCGTTTCCGCTCCGGCCGCCTGATCGACGAGGCCGCCGCCGCTGCCGTGGCGCACTGAGGAGTTAACCCATGCTGCTGATCCGTTGCCCCTATTGCCATGAAACGCTGCCCGAAGCCGAATTCACCTATGCCGGGCAGGCCCATGTCGTGCGCGCGGCCGACCCCTCATCTCAGAGTGATGAACAGTGGGAAGAATTCCTGTTCATCCGCGAAAACGCCAGGGGTCCGCATTTCGAGCGCTGGCGGCACCTGCATGGCTGCGGTCGCTTCTTCAATGCGGTGCGCGACACGGTGAGCGACCGTTTCCTGACGACCTATCGCGCAGGCGAGCCGCGTCCTGATCTCTCCTCCCTATCCAGCGCACCAGCCAGCTCCGAGGTGTCGAAATGAGTTCCTATCGCGTTCCCGGCCGTGGCCGGGTGGATGCCGCCCGCTCGGTAAGCTTCACCTTCGATGGGAAGACCTATCGCGGCGTAAAGGGGGATACGGTCGCCTCCGCGCTTCTCGCCAATGGCGTACATCTCATGGGCCGCTCGTTCAAATACCACCGCCCGCGCGGCCCTGTAGCGGCGGGTTCCGAGGAGCCGAATGCGCTGATCGGCACCCGCCGCGGCTCCGGCCGGTTCGAGCCAAATACCCGCGCCACGGTGCAGGAAATCTGGAGCGGACTGGAAACCACGTCTCAGAACAAATATCCCAGCCTGAAATTCGATATCGGTGCAGTCAACGACATGGCCTATATGCTGTTTTCGGCGGGCTTTTACTACAAGACCTTCATGTGGCCGAAGAGCTTCTGGAACAAGGTCTATGAGCCCTTCATCCGCGCGGCGGCCGGTCTCGGCGTCTCGCCCACGGAAGAAGACCCCGATACCTATGCCTCGCGCAACCTGCATTGCGACGTGCTGATCGTCGGCGCCGGTCCTGCGGGTCTGGCTGCGGCGCGCGCAGCGGCGGTCGATGGTCTTAAGGTCGTGCTGGTGGACGAAAATGCCGAAGCCGGCGGGACGCTGCTGTCCGAGCCGCAGGCGCAGATCGACGGCCAGCCAGCATGGAACTGGTTGGCGGACGAGTTGAAGGCGCTGAAGGAGCGCGGCGTCAGGGTCATGACCCGCACGACGGCGATTGCCTACTACCACCAGAACATGATCGGCCTTTGCGAAAAGCTGACCGACCATCTCGAAACCGTGACCAAGGACATGCCGCGTGAACGCCTGTGGCGGGTGCGGGCGCGCCATGTGGTGCTGGCGCAGGGGGCTCTCGAGAAACCGCTGGTCTTCCATGGCAATGATCGGCCGGGCGTGATGCTTGCGGGCTCCGCCCAGACCTATTTGAACCGCTATGGCGTCAAGGTCGGCAACAGGCCGGTGGTGGTGACGAGCCATGACAGCGCCTGGTATGCCGCCTTCGATCTTCATGGCGCAGGCGCGCGGGTGCAGGCCATCGTCGATACCCGTGCGAAGGTGCGCGAGGAACTGGTGAACGAGGCGCGCGCGCTCGGCATTCCGGTGCGGCTGTCGCATACCGTGACGGCGACTTCGGGCCGGTTGCGTGTGAAATCAGTCCGCGTCAATCCGGTGAATGGCTCCACGGTCGGCGCGGGGCAGGAAATTGCCTGTGATGCGTTGCTGATGTCTGGCGGCTGGACGCCGTCGCTGCATCTGTTTTCCCATACGCAGGGCAAGATTGCCTGGGACGACCAGCGGACCACCTTCCTGCCGGCCACGACCAATGAGGATTGTGCAATTGCCGGCGCCGGGCGCGGGCTTTGGGGCATTGAAGCGGTGCTGAAGGATGGCGCCGAGCAGGGCCGGAAGATCGCTGCAGCCCTGGGCAAGACGGGCGATACCCGCGACTATGCGGTGGAGCACGACCGCACCGGCAGCGGCGTATCGCTGACGGAATTGCCGAGCGATCGCGATGCCGGCAAGGCCAAGGCCTTCGTCGATTACCAGAACGACGTGACCGCCAAGGATCTGCGGCTGGCCGTGCGCGAAGGCATGCGCTCCATCGAGCACGTCAAGCGCTACACCACCAACGGCATGGCGACCGATCAGGGCAAGATGTCCAATATCAACGGCCTCAACATCGCGGCAGAAGCGCTCGGCAAACGCCAGCCGGAAGTAGGCCTGACGACCTTCCGCCCACCCTATACGCCGACGACCTTCGGCGCTTTCGCCAGTTATCATCGCGGCCAGCATTTCGAGGTGACGCGCAAGACGCAGATCGACAGCTGGGCTGAGGGAAATGGCGCGGTTTACGAACCGGTCGGCCAATGGCGGCGCGCCTGGTACTTCCCCAAACCAGGTGAAGACATGGATGCGGCGGTCGGCCGCGAATGCCGGGCGGTGCGGCAAAGCCTCGGCATGTTCGACGCCTCGACGCTCGGCAAGATCGAGGTCGTCGGGCCGGATGCGGTCGAGTTCATGAACCGCATGTACACCAACCCGTGGTCGAAGCTCGCGCCGGGCCGCTGCCGTTACGGCCTGCTTCTGGGTGATGACGGCTTCATTCGCGACGACGGCGTCATCGGCCGCATGACCGAGGATCGCTTCCACGTCACCACCACCACCGGCGGTGCGGCAAGGGTGATGAACATGATGGAGGATTACCTCCAGACCGAATGGCCGGATCTCAACGTCTGGCTGACTTCCACCACCGAGCAATGGTCTACCATTGCGCTGAACGGCCCGAATGCGGCAAAGCTGCTCGCTCCGCTGGTCGAGGGCGTCGAGCTGACGGAAGAGGCTTTCCCGCATATGTCCTGCGCGGAATGCACGGTGGCCGGCATGCCGGCGCGGCTGTTCCGGGTTTCGTTCACCGGCGAGATCGGCTTCGAAGTCAACGTGCCCGCGCCGCTTGGCCGCAAACTCTGGGAAATCCTGTGGGAGGCCGGCCAGCAATACGGCATCACCGCCTATGGCACGGAAACCATGCATGTGCTGCGTGCCGAAAAGGGGTACATCATCGTCGGCCAGGATACCGACGGCACGGTCACGCCCTATGATGCCGCGATGGGCTGGGCCGTGGGCAAGACCAAACCGGATTTCGTCGGCAAGCGTGGCCTCGCGCGCCCCGATCTCGTCGCCAAGGGCCGTCGTCACCTCGTCGGTCTTCTGACCGAAGACCGCTCGAAGCTGGAAGAGGGCGCGCAGATTGTCTTCGATCCGAAGCAGCCTATCCCGATGAAAATGGTCGGTCATGTCACCTCATCCTATCATTCGGATGCGGTTGGCCAGCCGATTGCGCTGGCGCTGGTCGAGGGCGGCCATGAGCGGATGGGAGAGACCGTCTATATTCCGATGCCCGAACGCACGATTGCCGCAAAAATCACCGGGATGGTCTTTGTCGATCCCGAAAACACCCGCCTGAAGATCTGACCCGGAGATGACAATGAACATGCGCGTTTCCTCCCCCGTTCCCGGCACGCTGGCCGAGAGCAAAGCAGTCCGGGTCAGCATATTGGCCGCGCAAGGGCGGCTGTCGCTGCGTGCGCGCGGCGATCTGGTACCGCTCAATAGAGCCCTTGGCCTGACCTTGCCCGACCGGATCGGCGCTCGCACTGCTGCAGGCGAAATCGAGGCCGTGCGCCTTGGCCCCGACGAATGGACGATCCTTGCTCCCGTTGGCGCGGTCGACGGGGTGATTGCGGCCTGCGCAGGCATTTATGCCGGCCATCCGCATAGTCTCGTCGATATTTCCGGAAGGGAAGTGACGCTCGCGATCAAGGGGCCGCTCGCCGCCGAGCTTTTGACACTCGGCTGCGCCCGCGACATCGACACCATTCCGGTTGGCGAGGCCCGCAGAACGATTTTCGATGGCGTGACCGTGGTGCTGTGGCGCGATGCGCCGGATGGTTTCCGTATGGATATCTGGAACAGTTTCGCGCCGCATCTCGGCCATTTGCTTGAAACCGGCTGCAAGGAACTTGCCGCCGAAATCGCCTGATCCTTGAGGAGGAAACAATGCTCAACCGTCTGTCCCATAATGCCGTTTCGGATACGGTGATCGCTGACGCCATCGCCGAGGAACTCGATCGCCAGAAAACCCAGATTGAACTGATCGCTTCGGAGAATATCGTGTCCGCCGACGTTCTGGCGGCGCAAGGCTCGGTGCTGACCAACAAATATGCCGAAGGTTATCCCGGCAAACGCTATTATGGCGGCTGCGAATTCGTCGACAAGGTCGAGCAGGTCGCCATCGACCGGCTGAAGCAACTTTTCGGCGCGGAGTTCGCGAACGTTCAGCCGCATTCCGGCGCGCAGGCCAATCAGGCGGTGTTTCTGGCACTTCTTCAGCCGGGCGACCGGATCATGGGGCTTTCGCTGGCCCATGGCGGCCACCTGACCCACGGTTCGCCGGTCACCATGTCGGGCAAGTGGTTCGATGTCGTCTCCTATGAGGTGGATGCAGAGACGCATCTGATCGATATGGAAAAGGTTCGGGCAAAGGCGCTGGAAACCAGGCCGAAGCTGATCGTCGCAGGCGCCTCGGCCTATCCGCGCCAGATCGATTTCGAAGGCTTCCGCAAGATCGCCGACGAGGTTGGCGCATGGCTGATGGTCGACATGGCCCATTATGCCGGCCTGATCGCCGGCGGCAAATATCCAAACCCGGTGCCGCACGCCCATGTCGTCACCTCCACCACCCACAAGACCCTGCGCGGCCCTCGCGGCGGCGTGATTCTGACCAACGATGCCGATCTGGCAAAGAAGCTGAATTCGGCCGTCTTCCCCGGCAATCAGGGCGGCCCGCTGATGCATGTCATCGCTGCCAAGGCCGTTGCCTTCGGCGAGGCGCTGCGGCCGGACTTTGCCGACTACGCCGGTCAGGTCATAGCCAATGCTCAGGCTCTGGCGCGAGTGCTGACGGATGGCGGTCTGGGGATCGTGTCTGGTGGAACCGACAGCCACATGGTTCTGGTCGATCTGCGTCCAAAGGGCGTTACCGGCAAGGTTGCCGAAATCGCTCTTGAGCGGGCAGGCCTCACCTGCAACAAGAACTCCATTCCCAACGACCCGGAAAAGCCCTTCGTCACCTCGGGCATCCGGCTCGGCAGTTCGGCCGGCACCACGCGCGGTTTCGGCGTGGCCGAATTTGAGCGGATCGGCGTGCTGATCCTGCGCGTCATCGACGCGCTGGCTGTCAGTGCCGAAGGCAATGCTGAGATTGAGGCGAACGTGCGGGCCGAGGTTGCAGCGCTGTGTGAGGACTTCCCGATCTACGGCGCGTAACACACTATTATCGGTCTCGTTAGCCATGATCGGGCAGGGCGGCATCACCGCCAATGTGCCCGATCGCTGATCCATCAAGGGGAGCAGGATTTGACCAGCTATGTCATGAAAGTCTCGTGCCCGGCACGCAGCGGCATCGTTGCCGCCGTGTCCGGATATCTCGCGCGGTCCGGCTGCAACATTAACGACAGTTCGCAATTCACCGACCTGGAAACGGGCCGCTTTTTCATGCGGCTGAGCTTCGTTTCGGAGGAAGGGATGGAACCCGCTGCTCTCGTCGCAGGGTTCGCTTCCGTCGCCGCCGATTTCGACATGGAATACGATATCCATGATCTCTCCCGGAAAACGAAAGTCGTGATCATGGTTTCACGCTTCGGCCATTGCCTGAACGATCTGCTCTATCGTTCCCACATTGGTGCATTGCCTGTGGAGATTGTCGCTGTCATCTCCAATCACCTCGAATACCAGAAGCAGGTGGTGAACGAGAATATTCCCTTTCATCACATTCGCGTCACGCCGGAGACGAAACCGGAAGCCGAGGCGGCCATACTGCAGGTGGTGCGCGATGCAGGCGCCGAACTCGTCGTGCTGGCGCGCTACATGCAGGTTCTGTCGGAACGGCTGTGCCAGGAAATGTCTGGCCGCATCATCAACATCCACCACTCCTTCCTGCCTTCCTTCAAGGGCGCAAACCCTTACAAGCAGGCCTATGAGCGCGGCGTGCGACTGATCGGCGCGACGGCCCATTACGTCACCGCTGATCTCGATGAAGGCCCGATCATCGAACAGGACACGATCCGCGTCACCCATGCCCAGAGCGGCATGGATTATGTGAGCCTCGGGAGGGACGTGGAAAGCCAGGTTCTGGCACGCGCCATTCATGCCCATATCCATCACCGTGTCTTCCTCAACGGCAATAAGACCGTGGTGTTTCCCGCTTCGCCGGGCGAATATATGTCCGAACGAATGGGCTAAGGTTGGGGCGCGGTTGCCGGAGGCCTATTCTTCCACCGGCCCCGTCCCGTCGCTTGCTTCGGGCTCCTGTGGCCGCGCGCTTCGTGTAGATGCGGGATAGGCGCCCGCCATGCTGGCGAACTGGATGTCGTTTTGCGCAAAGGCATCCTTCAGCATCGAATAGGTCTTGCGGCGCACCATGGAGGATTGCCCGCCGGCGCGCAGCATCATGCCGAAACCAAGCGTCATGCCATATTCGCCGAATTGCTCGACGCCCTTTAGCTTGACGGTTTCGATCAGGAACGGTCCGAATTCCGGGTCTTCCTTCAGCGCCTTGCCGATCTCCTTGGTAATGGCCCGGACCTTGGCAATGTCAGTATCGAAGGCGACCGTGACGAGGAATTTGTCGATCGACCAGTCGCGGCTCATATTTTCGACGGCGCCGAGCGATCCGAACGGCACGGTGAAAATCGGGCCGCGATGGTGCCGCAGTTTGACAGAGCGGATGCTGAAGGATTCAACCGTGCCGCGGTAGGAACCGCTCTGGATGTATTCGCCGACGCGGAAGGCGTCGTCGATCATGTAGAACACGCCGCTGATGATGTCCTTGACCAGCGTCTGCGAACCGAAACCGATGGCGATGCCGAAGATGCCGGCGCTCGCCAGCAGCGGCCCGATATTGACGCCGAGTTCCGAAAGCGCCGTCATAACCGCAACCGCGGCGATGATGATGCCGAGCATGTTGCGAAGGATCGGCAGAATGGTCAAAAGCCGGTCATCTTGCGGCTGGCCCACACCCGGTTGGCCGCTCATCGGGTTGCCGGCGGGTGTACTCAACTCCAGCCGCCGTGCGATCATCGACTTGATCGCGATCCAGACGAGATCGGCAAGAAGCAGGATCAGCGCCCCGTGCAGGACGCCGACGACGATCGACGTCAGCAATGCGCCATCGGGCAGGGCATTCGGATGCGCGCGCACGAGGAAGATCAGCCACAGGATGGCAGTCCCGACGATTGCAAGCCGCACGCCTCGCTCGACCAGTACCGGGCGAAGATCGCTTTCCCCATAGGTGCCGATGTCGGTTGCCAGCTTTCGCGCCGCGATGCCAAGCGTCGAGGCAAGGCCGGGCAGAACCAGCGCATAAAGCCCGATCCAGAACAGGACCCCGGCGCCGGCGAGCCGCAACCCGAAGAGGATGATGAGGCCGAAGATCAGCGCGACATCGATTGACCTAGCCCGCTCCGAGCCGGGATCGCCGACCGGACGACGCCAGATCCAGATGCATGCGAGCAGGAACAGCAGGCCGACCATGGCGGAGGACAGAAGCCCAAGCGTGTCACGCGGGACATCGAGATTCTCGAGCGTCCTGAGCAATGCCCAGAAGACGCCGGCAAGGGTCAGGAGCCATGTCCAGCGGACGATCCAGAAATCGCGCCGGGCATTGGCCTCGCGGCCAACGACCCGCCGCAGCAGGCCCGTGAAGGCAAAAAGCAGCGGCAACACGATGCTGGTTGCAAGCCAGGGCAGCAGAACGGCGCTCAGCAAAGGTGACCACTGGATGGCAAGGAACATGGCGGTGGCAGCAATGCCGTAGCCGAAGACGGGCAAAAGCCTCCGCGATACGACAGACGAGGCCTCCTTGCCGATATTCGCGCCGTTCCTGCGGGAGGCCTGCATCGCTATGATCCGGTTCGTGGCAATGCCGCCGGCAAGGCCCGCACCGAACAGGATGGATACGTGCAGCAAAAAGACGGCTGCGCCGTAGTTTCTGATCTCGTCGCAAAGCCTTCCCAGCGCCGCGATGATCTGCGTGGACATGCCGGGCAGGTCCCTTGCGAGGCGGCCTAGGTGTTCGCGCCGCTTGCTTGCCCATTGGTCGAGATCGCTCAACTGGCTCTGCGGCGTCAGTTCTGGCGGCTGCTCTGTGCCGGCCGCCGCAAGCTTCTGTGTGAGAAGGGCACGAACATCGTCCTGTCCCAGAAGCTGTATCAACTGGTCGACTTTCTGCTCTGTCGTCTGTTCCGTAGGGGCCGGTCTCGCTGGCGGCGGCAGTTCCTGCGCAGCTAGGCTCGCCGCGCCCAGTACGAAAACTGCGATGGCAGCCGCCATCACTCGGAAAAGGGAGGGAAGGGTGGTCATCGGTCAGCTCCACACCATCCAGGCAGATGCCGCGCATCGCGCGATCGTGCCAGTTGCATCGCTTCCTCAACCGCGTCCTCGAAGGAATGTCGCAGCTTCTTGCCACCCACCCGGCGGCGCAGGAAATCCGCCCAGAGGAATTCACTGAAGGGAGCGTCTATTTTGGCAAAACCGCCAGCGTCGCGAACCGCGCCGGCCAGCGCGCGGAAGGGATCGTCCTTGAGATCGACGATCCGTTTGGGAAGGTTTTCGATGGGATGGCGCACGCCATCCACGTCGAAAGGATAGACGAAGTTGCGATGGTCCATCACCGACCAGAATTCCTGCCGGTCGAGATGGGAAAGATCGGCAACGATACTGGTCAGTACATGTTTCACGCCTTCCTCATGCAAGGCTAAAGCGAGGTGGTGGTGGTCCACCAGATAAAGACGTTGTTTGTGACCAAGGACGACGGGTACCATATGGTGTCCGAGGAAGTCGGCTCCCTTTTCCTCACGGATGGCGGCCCATTGCCGCCGCTTGTCCTCCACCTCGCGCAGACCGACTGTCATCTGCGTTGGTTTGAGTGAGGTGATTTCAACCGGGGTCAGATGCGGTTCAAGATTGTGTGGCACGGCTGTCCTCCCGATGCATGGCCGCCGTCACGGCATCATCGACACTGAAATTGCTGCGTGCCACCATGTCGGATCCGCCGCCGACAAGCAGCAGATCCTTCACATGGTCGTGCATGCGCGCATAATAGACCACGATGCTGCTGCGCTGCATCGCTGCATCGAACTCCAGCAACGCATCAAGCGCGGTGGAATCCAGTTCGAATGTTTCCTCAAGGCTGACAATCGCGATGTGCAGTTCCGGCCGCGCAACGATGTATTTGGTAACGGCGGCAAGGATCGGTTCCGCATTGCCGAAGAAAAGCGGCTGTGCGGGCCGGAGAATAATCATGCCTGACACATCCTTCGCATCCGGGTGGCGTTCCATGTCGACAAAGTCGTGGCTATCGCCCAGCCGGCCAAGATGCATGACATGCGGTAGGGAAAGCCGGCGAACGAAGACGGCGAAGGAAAGGGCGACGGCGACAAGCATGCCGTTCAGCACACCGAAGGCAAGTACGCCGGCTGCGGCGGCAAGTGCCAGATAGGCGTCGTTGCCGAGCCGCCATAAACGGATGATCGGCGCGGGGTCGAGCGCATGCAGCAGCGCCACGGCGATCACGGCGGCAAGGACTGCTTCCGGGATGAAAGCGAACCAGCTGGCGGCGAGCAGGCTGAAGACCGCAAGGCCGATTGCGGCGATGGCAGAGGCAAGCCGGCTTTGCGGCCCAACCGCCTCGCTTGCTGCGCCTGCGGAAAAACCCGCACCAACCGGCATACCCTGCAAGGTGGCGCTGGCGATATTGGCAAGCCCGAATGCTCTGAGTTCGCGATTGGAATCGACAATCTCGCCATGGCGAAGCGAAAAGCTTCGGATGGTGCCCCATGATTCCGCAAAGAGGATGAGGACGAGTGGCGGCGCGAAGCGGGCAACATGCGCGACATCGTCGAGCGACACCGAAAACGGGCCGGCCCATATGCCGGCAAGATCGATCTGGCCGACGACGGCGACGCCCCGACTTTGAAGGTTGAGCAGGATCGAGATGGCAATGCCTGCCACGATGACGACGAGGCTGCCGGGAATGGCGGGGCGCCTGCGCAGGAGAAGCAGCACGGCGAGTGCCGCAACGCCGACGGCGATGCTTTCAAGGCTCCAGTCCTGCGGGCGGGAGAGGATTTGCAAGAGAATGGAAAGCGGCTCGCCCGACTGCGCCTTTATCCCGAAGAGGCTCGGCAATTGCTTTATGGTGATCAGAATGGCGAGGCCGAAGGCAAAACCGCGCAGCACGGGGCGCGAGATGACACTCGACAGGGCGCCGAGCCGCGTGGCAGCCGCAAGCAGAAACAGCAGGCCCACCAGAGCGACCGTAATGGCAACAAGCAGCATCTTTTGCGCTGGTGTGACCGAGAGCGTCGCAAGCATTGCCGCCAGGATTGCGGCGGAGGAGGATGTGGGCGAGACGACCGCAAAACGGCTCTGGCCAAAAATGGCATAGACGATGCAGCCCATGATGGCGGCAAGGATGGCGTGCTGGGCTGGAACGCCGGCAATCCCCGAATAGGCGATCGCTTCCGGTAACATCAGGCCGGCAATCGACAACCCCGCCACCACATCGCGCCGGTTGAGTGTCATGGGCATGGAATTGCAACCGCATTGGCGGTGATAAGGGCAAGGACAATTCCACCGGTTAAGATCACGATTCTCCACCATGTTCCCGCGACGCGATGAAGGTTCACCCAATGCGCATACGAGTCAAAGTTAAAATCGCGCCCCCGAAATATTTCGGCTCTTCCGGATGTTGCTTAACGCTGGAGATCGTCCGGCAGGCAGGACGAGCGCCATTTCGGCCAGGCCACTTCAGCCACCATACTGATCGTCCGTGACGTGCTCCATCCAGTCCACGACCTTGCCGTCTTTCACTTCCTGAAGCGCGATATGCGTCATGGCGACATCGGGTGCCGCCCCGTGCCAGTGCCTTTCGCCCGGTGCGAACCACACGGTATCGCCGGGGCGGATTTCTTCCACGGGGCCACCCTCGCGCTGCACCCTTCCAAACCCTGAAACCACGATCAGGGTCTGTCCGAGCGGGTGCGTGTGCCATGCGGTTCGCGCGCCTGGTTCGAAGGTGACCTGAGCGCCCTGAACCCGCTCTGCATCGAACGGGTTGAACAGAGGATCGATACGGACCGTGCCGGTAAACCATGCCTCGGGGCCTTTGGTTGAGGCCCGTGTTCCCGCGCGCAATATTTCCATGGTCATTCTCCTGACTGGTATCGTGTGGGGAGATTTGAAGCGGTAATGCCTCTCTTGTCCACTGGCGAGTGAAAATTCAGTCAGGCCGCATCGACCCTTGGTCACGGGTGACAGGAACCGGATCTCCGCTATGCCGAGACCCGGTTCCGCCTAAGCCAAAGCGTCAGCCGATCTGCGCGTTGTCGTCACGCTTGATGGCGATAACGGTGGAGCGCGGCAGCTTGCCTTCGCCATCCGGGAAGGGGGCGTCGGGGTGCTGGATGCCGACGAAGTGGGTACGCTTGTCGCCGGACCATGTCTGGCCGGTAACTTCAGAACCCTTCGGCGCGGTCAGGAAACGTTCGATACGGCCGGTGGCCGGATCGCCTGCCAGCATCTGGTTATTGCCCTGGCCGGCGAAGTTGCCCTCGTTGCTGTCCTCTCCGTCGGTCTGGATCCAGAGAAGACCGGTCGAATCGAACATCATGCCATCGGGCGAGTTGAACATGTTGCCTTCGTTGATGTTCGAAGAGCCTGCATAGGCATCCTTGTGAACGGTGGGGTTGCCGGCCATGCAGAACAGGTCCCACTTGAATCTGCCGTCCGCGTGATCGTCGTTTTCCGGGTACCAGCGCACGATCTGGCCGTATTCGTTCTTTTCGCGCGGGTTGGCAGCATTGATCGCCATGGCGTCGCCGCCAGCATTGGCGCGCAACTTGCCGTCTTTCATTTCGCCGCGACGGCTGTTGTTGGTAAGGGCGCAATAGGCTTCGATGGCGACCGGGTTGATGGCGACCCATTCCGGGCGGTCCATCGTTGTCGCGCCCACTTTGGAAGCGGCCTGACGGGTGAAGACGCAGATTTCATCGATCTTCATGCCTGTCGTCTCAGGCGTGAGAGCCAACCATTCACCAGCGCCGTCGTCCGAGAACCTGGCGACGTAGAGCGTGCCTTCGTCTAGCAGTTTCGAGGTGTCGCCACCGGGCACGTAAATGCCCTTGGAGACGAATTTGTAGAGGAATTCGCCACGCTCGTCATCGCCCATGTAAACCACCACGCGGCCGTCACGGGCAATCACCACGGCGGCGTTTTCGTGCTTGATGCGGCCGAGGGCGGTGCGCTTGATCGGGGTGGAGGAGGCGTCCGAAGGATCGATCTCGACCACGTAACCGGCGCGGCGCGGCTCGTTGGGGTTCTTGGCGACATCGAAACGCGCATCGAACTTCTCATAGGCGTAACGGGTCTCGGCGACGATGCCGTAGCGCTTGTAGTCATCCGGCAGCTTGAAGGCGGCATCAGTGGTACCGAAATAGCCGTTGAAGTTTTCCTCGCAGGTGAGGTAGGTGCCCCAGGGCGTGCGGCCGGCGCCGCAATTGTTGAAGGTCCCCAGACAGTCGACACCCTTCGGATCTGCGGCGGTCTTGACGAGGTCCGAGCCTGCGGCCGGGCCGGAAAGCTTCATCGGGGTGTTGTGGTGAATACGGCGGTTGAACGGGCTGTCGAGAACGATTTCCCAGCCTCCGGTGCCTTCCGCAACTTCCATGACGGTGACGCCCTGCATGTTCTGCAGGATCTTGACGTCGTCGGCCGTTTTCGGGTTGCCCTTTTCGGCATGCGGCAGGTTGGTTTCGGGGTTTACATATTCATGGTTGACGGCGATCAGCTGGTGATTGCCAACCATGAACAGTTCCATGCCGTCAGTATTTTCGCCGAAGACCTTGTCGGAGTTTTCAACGCTGACACCCTTGGTAGGGTCGAGGTCGGGCACGTTGGAGAACAGCGGCTGGCCCCACTTGGCGACTGGCTTCCAGCTGTAGCCTTCCGGCACGTGAATGGTGTGGTCGGTCGCGGCAGCCACCGGCTTGAAGGGGAAACGGCCGGCTGCCGCTTCCTGCGCTTCCGCCGAGGTGCTGGTCATCAGGTTGCCGAGCGTGCCCATGGCTGCTGCGGCCGAACCGAAGGCAAGCACGCCACCGAGAAAGCCGCGGCGGGAAATCGCGGTCTCGACCACGCGGTCGAAATCGGTTTCGGCCGGCGGCGGGTTTTGCAGCTCGTCCCACGCATCCCAGGAAAGCTTGCTCGTATCGATGTCGGTCATATCGTGTCTCCACCGTTGCATGTTTGGAATCATTCCAACACGGTGCGTACCGTTTCAGTGTTTCACACAAATGACGGGAACAACGACTTTAAATATGATCTTCACAGAAAAGGATTCTGTATTTTTCCCTTAATGCGGGAGAAGGATACGGGTGAGCAAAAAGCCTTCGAAGCGGCAGAAGTGGAAAGCAATGTCCGTTCCCTTGCGCCACTCGCCGCTGATGTCGGTCGTCAGCCGAAGGGATGCTGAACCGCACTCTTCATAGCCGGATAACTCCGCCGCCTCTAAAAAGAACAAACGTCTGACGGTCGGATAAAGCGCTTTGAACAGGCTTTCCTTGGCCGAAAAGATCAGCCCGGTCATGAAGGGATCGATGTCGTTTCCAAGACTGAGGCGTTCGTTTGCGGTCAGTACCTGCGGGGCAATATCGCAAGCTTCCTCCTCGCTCAGAAGCCTTTCGATATCGATGCCAATGCCGCAGAACCGCTCGGAAGAGCCGGCAAGCGCAATTGCCCGCTCGTGGCTGTGGGAAATCGCGCCGACCACGCCTTCGGGCCAGATAGGGGCGCGATCCTCTCCCATGCCGGGAAAGGCGGCGCGGCCGGTCAGACGGCGTATGGCTTCGGCAGCACATCTGCGCCCGGCTATAAATTCCGCCTTGCGTCTGGGCGCAGCGCGCAAAAGCTGCGGCGGCAAGGGAGGGACCTTGCCGCCGCGCCCTTCTTCGGCGCTGTAATGAAGGGTGACGCAATGACAATCGCATCTGTCGTCCGGCCAAGGCCAGATGGCCTGGGGTGGATCGCCGGAAACAGCTTCGCCGTGAAACGCCGGCGCGTTGGCCATATCTGTCATCCTCATCACGCGGACCGATGCTCAGGCGGCGAGCGTGGCGCCGCCATCGACCACGATCTGCTGCATCGTCACATGGCCTGCCTGATCGGAGGCAAGGAACAGCACCGTGTCGGCGATGTCGTCCGGCCGCGCGATCTTGCCCAGCGGAATGCCGAGCTTGAACTGCTCGGGAAGACCGGCGACCAGTCGCTGTTTGCCGCTGGGATCGTTCAGCATGCCGGCCAGCATCGGCGTATCGGTGGAGCCGGGTGACACCACATTGCAGCGCACGCCATAGGGCGCGAGTTCAAGTGCTGCACAATGGCTGAGGCTGACGAGTGCGGCCTTGGAAGCACAATAGGCGAGCATGCCGATGCGCGGCACAACGGCGGCGTTGGAGGCGATGTTGACGATTGCCCCGCGCCGCTGCCGCTTGAAGACGCCGCTCCATTGCCGCAGCAGGTAGAACGGCCCCGCAGCATTGACATCCATGCAGGCGTTCCAATCCTGCGGCGTCAGGCTTTCGCTGTCGCCGAGCCGGAGGATGCCGGCGGCGTTGACGAGAATGTCCAGCCCGCCCCATTCCTTCTCGATCGCCTTGCTCGCCGCCTCCACTGCCGCCGCGTCCGTGATGTCGAGCGTGATCTGGCGGAAGGTTGCATCGGTTGCATCGGCAATGAGGTCAAGGCCGATGACCTCGGCCCCTTCCTCGGTGAAACGCTCGGCGATGCGGCGGCCGATGCCCTGCGCGGCACCCGTCACCAGCACGCGCCGCCCGTTAAATCTGTTCTGCATCATCTTGTCCGTCCGCTCAGGCCGCGAGCCGCTTTTCTTCGATCAGCGCCCACCAGGCAGAAAGCGTCGGTACGCGGGCAAGCTCTTCGAAGCCCACGATGACGCCGCGTTCCTTCAGTTCGCCGGCAAGCTTCATCACCTGCAGCGAATCCAGCCCATAGAAGATCAGGTTCTCATCCGGGTCGATGTCGCTCTCGTCCTCCACCATTTGCAGGACGCGGGCCTTCAGCCATTCGCTGATATCGGTGGTCTCTCCCGCGCCGGCAAGGCTTTCAGTGTCGATCACCACGCCGCAGCGTGTTGCCACATATTGCAGCGCCATGCGGTGTTCGGCTTCGGAAAAATCGGCGACGGCATCACCCAGCATGAAGGGCTGAATATCCTTCATGAAGGCTTCAACAGCCGTCATCATGCAGCCGATATGGGCGTAGACGCCGCCGATGATGATCTGGTCGCGGCCCCACCCCTTCATGCGCTCGGCAAGGTCTGAACGCTGGAAGGCGCTGTAGCGCCATTTGGTCAGCACCACATCGTCGGGCGTCGGCGCAAGCTTGTCCACGACCTTCTGCAACTCCGGGTCGACCACGGTCAGGCCCGGTCCCCACATGTCGTTCAGAAGCGCGCGGTCGGCGGCAGGCTGGTCGTGCGGCTGGGCGGTGTAGATGACCGGCACGCCGTTCTGAACCGCCCATGCCTTTACCTTTGCAAGATTGTCGATGAGGGTTGTCATCAACCTGCCGTCGGCCTCGTAGAACCGCAGGAAATAACGCTGCATGTCGTGGATGAGCAGCACGGCGCGCTTGGCGTCCGGCTGCCATTTGGCCTTGTTGGCTGGAAAGCTCGCTGCGACCGGCATCGGATAATCGGAAATGGTGGGGATCGTCATATTGACCTCGATGGTTTGGCGCATCGGCATGGGCGACACGCAATTTTCAAATGGTTGGGGCGTGCACGCTCCGTTACGCCGGGATGGGCGCTGCGAGCATGTCGCGTAGACGTTTCTTGTCGATCTTGCCGACGGCAGTAAGCGGCATGGTGTCGATGAAACGCACCCGGTCCGGCAGCTTGTAATCCGCAACACCCAGACCAGAGAGATGCTGGCGGATGGCCGGTGCCTTGAGAGCGGGATTGCGGGAAACGACGAAGACGCAGCTTTTTTCGCCGAGGAGTTCGTCCTGCATCGCGACCAGTGCGGCATGCGTCACATCCGGATGCTGCAGGATCAGGTTTTCCACCTCTTCCGATGCGACCTTCTCGCCGCCGCGATTGATCTGGTCCTTCACCCGGCCAACCACCCGCAGGTAACCTTCGGGCGTGCGCTGAACGACATCGCCGGAATAATAAAAACCCTGGTTGTCGAAGACGCGGGCGCTGTGCTCGGCGGCGCGGTAATATCCGCGAAACGTATAGGGGCCGCGCGTCGCCAGCATGCCGGCTTCGCCTTCTGGAACGTCGTTGCCGTCCTCGTCAACGATGCGGATCTCGTCATCCGGGCTGATCGGCCGCCCTTGCGTGGTGAAGACAATATGGTCGGGATCACCGGCGCGGGTATAGTTCACCAGACCTTCCGCCATGCCGAAGACCTGCTGGAGGGCGCAACCCAGCACATGCGGCACCTGACGGGCTAAAGCTTCAGCGAAGCTTGCGCCGCCGACCTGCAGCAGCTTGAGGGATTTCAGCCGTTCGCGATGGGCGGGCGCCACCTGTAACCACAGCGCCACGGCCGGCGGCACCAGAGGCACAATGTCGATGCCATGTTTTTCGATGAGGTCGAAGCAGGCAAGCGGCTCGGGATTGGCCGCCATTACCACGGTGCCGCCAGCGTGGAACACGCCAAGCGCACCCGGCGAACTCATGGGGTAATTATGCGCCACCGGAATGGCGCAGAGGAAACGGGTCTGCGGCGTCAGCTCGCAGATTTCCGCACTGGCCCGGGCGCTGTAGTCATAGTCGTTATGCGTGCGGGGGATCAGTTTCGGTGTTCCGGTGCTGCCGCCGGAAAGCTGGAACAACGCTACCTCATCAGCTGCCGAAGGGCCGTAATGCGGCGCATTTTCGGCGGGTAATGAGAGCCATTGTTCGAGGCTGCGCTGCGGTTCCGTCTCACCAAGCAGCAGCGTCACGGCAAGCTGCGGAGAGGTAAGCTTCAGCGCCTCCAGAAACGTGTCATTGGCAAAAAGCTCGTGCGAACGCGAGCCGATCACCAGCTTTGGCGCAATCTGTTCCGCATAGGAGGTCATTTCCAGCCGGCGATGGCTGAAAAGCGCATTGACGGGTGCAGCGCCGATTTTCATCAGAGCGAAAAAGACGAGATAGAACTCCGCGATATTTGGTAATTGCACCAGTGCCGTGTCGCCCCTGCCGATCCCGGCGGCAGCCAGATGCCCGGCAAGATTGGAAGATTGCCGGTCGAGATCGGCATAGGTGAAGCGGCGGTCGCCGCAGATCAGCGCGGTCGCGTCCGGCCGAAGTTCCACCTGCTGGGTGAGGATGTCGCTGAGCGGTCTGTCGATCCAGTAGCCGCGGTCGCGGTATCGGCGCGCCAGATCTTCGGGCCAGCGTTCAAATTCGATTGTCATGGTGTGTCCCTGGGAAAATTAGGCAGAAAGACCGCAGGCGTTCAGCATGGTCTTGAGCTTGGTCTGCACCTCGGCCCACTCGGATTCGGGTTCCGAGGCTTCAACGATGCCGGCGCCTGCGAACAGTCGCACGGTTTGCCGTTGCACGGTGCCGCAACGGATTGTCACCACCCATTCGCCGTTACCCTCGGCATCCGTCCAGCCGACCATGCCGGTGAACAGCCCACGCTCGAAAGGCTCGACGAAGCGAATAAGCCTGCGGGCACGCTCGGTGGGGAAACCGCAAACAGCAGGTGTGGGATGCAGCAGGCACGCGAGTTGCAGCGCATTGGTCTCGGGATCAGCAAGGCGACCCTCGATGCGCGTCGAAAGATGCCAGAGAGCGGCCGTGTTGATGAGGGAGGGTTTTTCGGGAACGTCGATTTCAGTGCAGCAAGGCGTAAGCAGCGAGCGTATATCCTCGATCACGAGGCTATGCTCGTAATGGTCTTTTTCCGAAGCCGAAAGCCGGTCTGCATTGGCCTTGTCCGCCACCGGGTCAGCCATGCGTTTTGCCGAGCCCGCGAGCGGGTTCGAGATGACTTTTTCACCCTGCTTGCGGATGAGGAGTTCGGGGCTCACGCCGATCAGATCGCCGCCATCGGGCAGCGGAATGCGAAACTGGTAACCCTCGCGGTTCTGTTTGGCGAGGCTGGCCAGCAATCTTTCGACATTGACCTCGGAGGCGAAGGTCAGTTCACGCATGACGGAAAGCACCGCCTTGCGGACATCGGAATGGCGGAAATTGACGATGGCATGCTCGACGGCGCGCTTGAAACCATTTTCATCGGGCAGGCTGTTCTGGCCGACAAGCGCTGGCATGGCCGAATCAGTCGAGATCGAAGCGATACCCTTCGTATTCCACTCATGGTTGTTGGGAATGTACAAGCAGGATGGCTCGTTGACGTCGAAGGGGATGGCGCCAATGGCGATGGGATTGTCCTGTCCGGCCCTGCGCGCCCTCTCAAAAGCGGCCTTCATCGCTTTCTGCAAAGGGCTTCCCGCGTCTTCGGCGCCATGGGCAGGAATCGTTATCCTTTCGCGAATGCCTCTGGCACGCAGTTCGCCCGAGCCAGAAGTGAACAGAAATTCTCTATCAAAATCAGTAATTTCGTCGGAATCGACGTCATTCGTCCTGAGTGCTCCCGTTTTCATGGGATGCCTCCTGTGCGAGTGGTTGACGGTGGCTTATACTTGATTATGATAATCATGTTTTGTCAATCGGTGCAAATTCACATGCTAAATTTAACCCCCATGCAGGTTGCCTACTGGGTCGGCCGAGAGGCGGACGGGATACTCGGAAAAGTTACGCCGCATCTCTATCTCGAGTTCGAAGGCAGGGGGCTGGAGGCGGAAAGACTGGCCGTCGCGGTCGAAAGGCTTTGCCGGCGTCACCCCATGCTCAGCCTCAGGATTGATGCGGAAGGGCGACAGACGGCGGACCCCGCCGGCCGGCCGCTCCGCCTCGACGTGGAGGACATGGCGTCTCTCAATGAGGAGGCGCTTGCGCACCGTCTTGCCACCAAACGTGAGGAGTGGAGCCATCGCCAGATCGATCTGCGCGTTGCCCCGCCGGCGGCAGTGTCGCTCAGCCTGCTGCCCGCAGGTCGCGCCAGGCTGCATGTGGATACCGACATGTTGGCCATCGATCCCGCCAGTATGCGTATCGTGCTGGAAGATCTCGCCCGCTTTTATGAAGCCGACGCGGACGAACTCGAGCCATTGAGGGATACACCACCATCGTTTTTCAGCTGGGCGGAACGTCTTGCATCCGATCCGGAACTCAAAGCCCAGCGTGAAAGGGACCGGCTGTGGTGGCGGCAACATATTGCCGATATTCCGGAGGCACCGCCATTGCCGTTTTTGCCCGAGGACCCGTCACGCGCCGTTCACACCGATCGCCTTGCAGCAAGACTTTCTCCGGCTGAACGCAGCAGTCTGGAACGGGTGGCGCGGCGCTGCGGCGTGACCACGTCGACCCTGTTGCTTGGTGTCTTTACAGTGGTGCTTTCGCAAGCGACGAATACGGAAAAGTTCCGGCTTTCCGTGCCGGCTTTCTGGCGCGCGCCGCTGGTGGAAGGGGTCGATGGCATCGTCGGCGAATTCTCCAATGTGCTCATTCTTGGCGTTGATATCCGGCCTGAGGAGAGCCTTGAGCGACTGCTTGGACGGCTGCTCGGAGAGATGAACGGGCTCCTGGCGCACCAGTCCTATCCCGGGGTCAGCGTCATGCGCGACCTTTCCCGCCTGCGCGGCGGTTTGCAGACCTCACCGGTTGTCTTTACCGCGGGTGTCGATTTGCCCGGGGGCGAGTTGTTTTCGGAAAATGTGGCGCGCGTGTTCGGCCCGATGATCCACACCGTTTCGCAGGGGCCTGGAGTTGCGCTGGATGCGCAGGTCGCAGCGCTCGATGGCGGGCTTTTGATCAACTGGGATGTGCGGCTCGATGCGCTGCCGGAAAGCTGGCTGCGAGCCCTGTTCGACGCCCATACCGCCCTTCTTCGCCACCTCGCCGCCAGCCCCGATCTCGTTTCCGAGACCGTGGAGCGATTAGGCTTGCAAGCGCCGGAAGCGACAGTGCAGACAAAAGGAAAATCCATGGAACGGCCACTCTCAGCCTTGCAAAAGGCCTATCTGCTCGGTCGCGGCACCCATCTGCCGCTGAGCGGCGTGGCGATGCAGGAGTTCCGCGAATATCGCGGCAATATCGATCCCGCATTGCTTCGCTCGCGCCTTACCACAATGGTCGAGCGGCATGAAAGCCTGCGCACCCACATCGATGAGCGGCGTCTGGTGCAGGTGGTCTCGGATGAGCCGAAGCTAAACCTTGATATTGTTGATCTTTCGGACCTGTCCGCTGCCGAAGCCGAACAGCGGATCGGCACCGTGCGGCAGGATTTCTCCCACGCCCATTTCGATCTTGCCGCTTCTCCCTGGCAGGTCACGGTGTTTCGTCTGCCGGAGGTTGCGGTGGGGGACAGCGTGGCGGTCTTCCTGCGCTTCGACGCCCTCATTCTCGATGGGCGGGGAATAGCCAGCCTTGCGGCGGAACTCTTCGACGATGTCGTGCCGCCCGCATCAACCGTAGCAAACATCGCCGCGCAGCAGGATATCGCAGCGGCCCGCGCCGAAGATGCCGCCTATTGGGCGGAGAAACTTGAGGGTGCGGAAGTGCCCTCGCAACTGCCGTGGAAAGCCCCGCTCGAAACCATTGCCGTTTCGCGTTACAGCCGCCAGATCCTGACCGTGGAAAAACAACGCTTTACCGCCTTTTCACGGATCGGCGCGAAAGAGCGGCTGTTCAAGAATTCGGCGCTGACGGCGGTAATCCTCGATGTGCTGTCGCTTTGGCTGAACGAAGGTGCCCTCGTCGTCGGCATTCCCGTCGCCCCGCAGGTGGAAGGCGCGTTTGCCAATCGCTCGAGCTTCATCGCGGTCAAATGGGATGCGGCCAGGGGCGATTTTGCGGAGCGGGCCGCAGCTTTGCAAACCGATGTGCTTGAGGGCCTCAATCATCTGGCTTTTTCAGGGGTAGATCTCAATCGCATCCTTCTCAACGCCAATCCCGGCGGGCTCGCCCTGCCTGTCGTCATCACCAACGGCCTCTCATGGCCCACGCTTTCGCAAGCTTCCACGCTTCGTTGGACGGACGGGCTGACCCAGACACCACAGGTGGCGTTGGATTTCCGTTTTTCGCAAAACCCGGATGGCGATCTCGTCCTTGCTATCGATTATGCGGAGCAGGCGATCGATGTCGCAATGGTGGCGGACATTCTCGGCGCCATAGAGCGTGCGATTACCGCGATCACCGCCAGCGGGACGTTTTCGATGAATTTCCGCGAGATCGTCGACCTGTCTCACTATCGGCTGAATGGCGACGAGCGGAGCTTCGTCTGCCCGCCATTCCTGGAACGGATCGCCTCGCATCTTTTCGAAGGAGACGGATCGCGCACGGCCCTGATTAACGGCAAACGGCTCGTGTCGTATGGCGAACTCGGCGATACGGTGGCGCGGGCGATGGCGGGCCTTAAGACGCGCGGCATTGGCCGGGGCGATGTCGTAGCGGTGTGCCTGCCGCGCAGCCCGGAGCACACGGCCGTCACGCTCGCCGCTGCACTTATCGGCGCCATCTGGGTGCCGATCGATGCGAGCTCGCCGGAAGATCGCCTGCACTATCTGCTGACCAATTGCCGCCCGGCCATGATCGTTGCCCGTTCCGTTCCGCAAGGATTCGACGCTGTCGGTCCCGAGGAGCTTCTCGCAGCGCCAGCCGCCTCCGGCGTGCCTGTTAACGCGGCGGAACTGGCGGCACTTTCAGCAAGCGAAGCACCCGCCTACTACCTCTACACTTCCGGCACGACAGGCAAACCGAAATGCGTCGTGCTCTCTAACAGGGCCACGGCCAATGTCATCGGCAGTACGCTTTCGGAATGGGCGGTGACGGAAAATGACGTCTTCATCTCCGTCACGCCCTTGCACCACGACATGTCGGTCTTCGATATTTTTGGGTCGCTTGCCGCCGGTGCGACACTGGTGCTGCCGGAACCCGGCGAGGAGAAGGATGCAGTGCGCTGGAACGAGCTGGTGGCCGAACACGGCGTTACGCTTTGGAGCTCGGTGCCGGCGATTCTTGAGATGCTCTTATCCTGCCATCGTGGCGACCAGCTCGGCTCGCTCCGGCTCGTCGCGCAGGGCGGTGATTACATCAAGCCCGTGGTCATCGAGGAGTTGCGCCGGCTGAAACCCGAGCTTCGGCTGATATCGCTGGGCGGGCCGACGGAAACGACCATCTGGAGCATCTGGCACGAGATCGTGACAGCCGATACCTCGGCGATACCCTACGGGCATCCCTTGCCCGGCAATCGCTATTTCATCCTCAATGATCAGGGCGGCCATTGCCCGACGGGCGTTGTCGGGCGCATCCACACAGTGGGCGTGAATGTGGCGATCGGCTATCTGGAAGATGGCGCCATTACCCAGACGGATTTCGTGACGGTCAGCGATCCGGATGGACATGCGGTGCGCGCTTTTCGCACCGGAGACAGGGGCCGTTACCGGCCGGATGGCAAGATCATGTTCGCCAGCCGGGTCAACGGTTACGTCAAGGTGCGCGGGGTACGGGTCTCGCTGCCGGATGTGGAAAATGAACTTATCCGCCACCCCTCCATCCAGCGTGTACTGGTGGTGGATTACGGTGCCGAGCAAAAGGGGGAGGCCGCTATCGGCGTGCTTTATGTTCCGATGCCCGGCCTTGAGCTTTCCACCGCCGATCTGCGCAATTTTGCCCGCAGGCATCTGCCGGAATCGCATGTGCCCGGCCGCTTTCTCAATGTGGCCGATCTGCCGCTCTCGGCTAATGGCAAGCCGGATCGCCGCCGCGCCCGCGAATTGCTGACGGCAGCGGAACCGGCAAAGGCACCTGCGGCTGTAACAATCAAAGTCGCCGATCAGGGTGATCGCCGCGTGCTGGATATCTATCTCGGCGTGCTGGGCAAAAACCCGGAAAATGTGGACACGAGCAGCGATTTGCTGGCGCTTGGCCTTTTGCCTTCGCATCTGAAAACCGTCTCGGCCGAAATTCGCAGCGCCTTCGGCGTGGAGCTTTCGCCGCAGCAACTCCTGCGTTGCCGAAACGCCAAACAGGTCAGTTCGCTTTTACCCGCTTCGGCGGCATGAGCCGCGTTATTGCGGCCCAAATCACGGAAATAATTCAAGGAAAAACAGATGGCGCATATCGATCCTGCCGGCGGCTGGCTTCCCCTGACCCAGCCGCAACTCGATTTTTGGGAGGAGTTTTCCTTCCATCCCGACGAACCGGTCTCTACCGTCGCCCATTACATCGAGCTTTCCGGTGCCGTGAACGAGGGCGCTCTGCTTGAGGCAATCAGGCGCACCGTGCGCGAATCGGAAGTTCTGTCGATCCGTTTTCGCGTCGGTGAGGATGGCGAGACGCCGCAGCAACGCTGCGATCCGCTCCACGCTCCGATGGTCGAGCTTGTCGATCTCCGTGCCCATCCCGCGCCTTTCGAGGAAGCGCTGGGGCGCATGAACGCGGATGTCGAGGCAAGGCTTGATCTTCGAACCGACAAGCTCTCCGCCCAGGTGCTTTACCGCATCGCCGACGATCGCTACCTCTGGTATATCCGTGCCCATCATATCGTCGTCGACGGTTATGGTCTCACGCTGGTGGAGCAGCGTTGCGGGCAGCTTTACGGGCACTATTGCGGCAAGGGCGAGGCGGGTCCGGATTTCCATCCTTTCCCCAGTTTTCTTGCCGAAGAGGACGCCTACCGGCAAAGCCGCCGTTTCGAAAAGGACCGCGAGTTCTGGACGGCCTATCTCGCGCCGCCGGTGGATTTGCCGGTGCTGGACAAGGATTGCGAGGATTACGGTGGCGGCGGCCTGCATGCCGATGCGGGATTGCCGGAAGGTTTCAGCACAAGACTGCAACAGATATCCGGCGCACTGGAGATAGGCTGGCCGGACCTGCTGGTGCTGCTTTCAGGCCTTTATCTTCACCGCGTATTGCCGCGCCCGGATCGCGATGTGCTGACGCTGTGGCTGCCCTTCATGAGCCGCTGGGGCAGTGTCGGCGCGCATATGCCCGCCATGCTCGTCAATATCCTGCCTTTCCATCTGACGATAGAACCGCAGGAGAGCCTTGGTAGCTTCCTTGCGCGCAATGCCGCCAATCTGCGCCGGCAGCGCCTGCATGGCCGCTACCGCATCGAACAGATCGCCGCCGATCGCAACATATCAAAGGGCCGGCGGTTTTTCTTCTCACCGCTTATCAACGTCCTGCCCTTCAGCGCGCCGGTATTTGCAGGGCTTGCCGTTATCAGGCACATTCTCGCCAATGGTCCGGGCGACGGGTTCAACCTGACCTTCCGTGGCGAGGATGACGGCAGTGATCTGAACCTGCATATCGACGCGGATTCCGCACTGACCGAAGCCGACGATTTCGCGCGTTACCGTGAGGAGTTGCCGCTGTTTCTGGATGCCATGCTGCGCGAAGAGGCGCTGGCGGCTCCGGCCGAAGAGGTTTCCGCGGCCTTCCGTCTGGCGGTTTGAGAAGCCGGGTGCTCTGCAAGAAGGGGACGGAAATCTCTCTGCCGTCACTCTGCATTTGGTCGGGAGTGACTGGGTGCGGATGTGATAAACCCGGCTCCGTTATGCAAAACCCTGCCTGATGGGGTGACATGCTGTCCTCCCACCCAACGTCATCCTTGGGCTTGTCCCAAGGATCCAGTGGGGACAGGCCCGAGCATGACGGAAGAGAGCTTTCCGGACATTTGTTAAAAAGCAAAACCCGGCGCCGCCATGCGGAGCCGGGTTTATTGCGAAGCCTGGCCAGCACTCAGGCTAGCGTGGTCAGCACACGGCCCGAAGCGCCTGCTTCGGCGAAACGGCTGAAGACGCCGCTGGTGGTCGTGCGCAGCCGGTCGACATCCTCGGGGCCGTAGCGGTCGGAGCGGTAGCTCATCAACACGCGGATGGAGCGTTCGCCGCCAATCGTTTCTTCCATTACCTCGAATTGCAGCCCCAGCATGGATTCGTGCTTGTCGGGATCGATCTGCCGGAACTCGACGGTTTTGCCGTCCGGCCCTGAAAGCGTGCCGTTCAGCTTGTTCTTGGCGTGGATCTGGATGAATACCTCGAACAGATGGTCGCGGCCGGGCGTCATGCCGAGCGCCTCTTCGACGAGATCGATTGGAATTTCGCTGTGTTCCAGAGAGCCATTGACCGTGTTCTTCACCGAGGAAATCAGTTCGCCGACCGTCATCTCCTCGCGGAAACGCACACGATGGGCAACGACCGTGGTGAAATAGCCGATCGTATCGAAATAGCCGCTGTCGGTGCGCCCGGACGCCGATGTGCCGACCACGAGATCGCTCAGCCCGCCCAGATGGCGCAGCGACGCGGCGATGGCGGCATAAACGACGTTGAACAGGGAAGCGCTGTTCTGCTTGGCGATGGCGTAAAGTCCGTCGCTGACGTGTTTTTCCAGCTTGAACTCGATCCAGCCGCCCGCCGGCGCCTCGTCATGCGAAGCATCTGTCGGCGTGCTGTTCTGTCCGGTAAGGGCAAGACCCTTCGGCGCATCCCGCAGCATATCGGTCCAGTAGACAAGGTGGTCGCCGTTGACGCCGGATGCCACCTGTTTTCTGGCGAATTCATGGAAGGGTGCGGGCTTGCTCGCAAAGACGGGAGCCTTGCCGGTGGCTCTTGCCCTATAGGCCTCAGTCAACTCGTCCATCATCAGGTTTACCGACCATTCGTCCAGCACGATATGGTGGAAGAGGAAAGAGAGCACCTGTCCGCCGGTTTGGGGATTGCGCAGGAAACGCAGCCGCATCGGCAATTCGCGGGCAAGGTCGAACCGCCAGGACGCTTCCGTATGCCGGTCCACGCCTTCGCTTTCCTCGCTCGTCCAGAACCACTTGTAGCCGGGCAGGTCGTGCATCGGCACGATCTTTTGCAGAACCGTGCCATCCTCGACATAGAAATGGGTTCGCAGACCGGGATGACGCTCGATAATATCGAGGAATGCACATTCGAAGGCGCTCTCATCCACCGGATCGAGGAAATCGAGCGCGAAGGGGATGTTGAAAATCTCGCCGAAACCGAAGGCGGCATAGGCTTTCCAGAGCGACATCTGCGCAAGAGAAAGCGGTGCCGTCAGGGAGCCGGTCGCGGTTGCTTCCGCCTGTGCCGGTGCGGCGGTTTCGAGACGCGTCGCCTGTTTTGCGAGCGATGCGGCGGTGGGATAGCTGAACAGGTCGTTGAAACGCAGCTCGATGCCGTGATTGCTCAAAAGGCGTCCGATGATGCGGGTGGCGATCAGCGAATGGCCGCCAAAATCGAAGAAATCGTCATCCGGTCCCATGTCTGGCGACGCAAGCGCTTCGCGGAATTCGGCAAGGATCGTTGCGGCAGTCTCGTCGTCGCTGGAGCGGGAGGCGGCGGGCAGGGATGCTGCAGCCTCCGGCCCTGCGGACGAGGTTTGATGCGTAACGCCGGAAAAATCCGCACCGCCTTCGAGATGGGCGATGAAACGCTCCAGCAGGAATGCCGTCGCATGCGGCGAGGCCTCCTTGCCGCCGGTCAGTTCCAGACGGATGTGGCCATCAACTGTGCTGCCGGCAGCGAGCGTCAGGCCAAGGCCGGACTGGAGAGAGGGGAGTGGCAGGCGCTCGAACCGGAGCCGCTCGACGGATGAGGTTTCAGCCGATGTTGGCAGCGTCTGAAGCGTGAAGGTGGCAACCTCGTCGTTGTGTTCGCCATGTCGGGCCAACCCAGCCAGCACGGCTTTTTCGGCCTCCTGCGGCGACTGGTCACGTGAGATCGAGACGCGGGCGACCGCATCTGCCGGAAGCGGCAGGCCGGCCTCGTTCCCGGGTTGCAGGGGCAGGCGCAGGGTAACAGTGTCGAGATCGCCACTGGCCGCCAGAAAAAGCGCGAAACGGGCACCGGTGCGTGCCAGAAGCGAGTCCGTTGCGGCCGAGCCGTTTGGGTCGAGAAGGGCAGTCGGAAGATCGACACTGTGGCAGTGGCTCGCCGGCTTGGTCCCGTTATTTCGCAGAGAGACGACGGGCGTGCTGGAGGCCGGTCCTTGCAGCCAGGGGAGCGGAACTGGATTGACGATGGCGTTTTCGGTGATGCGTGGCGAAAGCGGCTTTGGTGCCTCGCCAGCATAGGCTGCGGCAATAGCGCCCAGCAAAATCTGCGGTGAGAGGGATTCACCAAGCAGGCCATGCACCAGAAGCGCCAGCAGTACCTCTCCTTCGCTCAAGAGCACGATGGCCTGAAACGGCGGATCGATTTCCGCGTCGAACGGGCTTGCCTGAAGGTCGTGCAGAAGGGCTACCGCTTCGTCTTTCGATGCCGTCTGAAACAGTTGCACGAGAGATGCCGAAGGTGCCTCTATGCTTTTGGCCAGGGTGCCGTCTTCTCCAAAGGAAAACCGCACGCGCAGTTCGGGCCATGCCTCGCAAACCGTCTCCAGTGCCGATGTCAGGCGCAGAAGGTCGCTCTCGCCGCCGATGCGGTAGGTGAGAATATGCCGGAAGACCTGATCGGGGTCCTGAAACTGCTGGAACCAGACCCGCTCCTCATATTGGCTTGGCTGCGATCCGCTCCGTGGGGCTTCGTCCGCATTGTCGAAGGTTTGTTCGATGCGGCGCGCAAGCATGCGCGAATTATCTGCTGCCATGGTCCTCTCCTTGGAAGTATAATGTTGAGGTAGGTCGCGCTTGGCGGGAAAAGTTCCCTCTTGCGGGGATCAGCAGCCCGCGCGCGACTGCTCGATCAGCGCCTGCCAGGCGGCAAGCGTGGGCTGACGGGCGAGATCGTCATAGTGAAGTCGCGTGCCGGCGAGCTGCGAAAGCGGCGGGATCAGGCGCATGAGAGCGAGGGAGTGAAGTCCGCAGCCGAACAGGTTGGCGTTCGGGCCGATATGTCCCACCTCATCGTCCAGAACCTTGGCGAGATGGGCTTTGAGTTCCGTCGTCATCATGTCCGCCTCCAGCTTGCCAGCCGCCGCGATTGCCGATTCATTCATCGAAATGATCGTGAACGCCGCTTGCTCCGCGCCGCCAGTAGCCGGAAGCGCGCGTCCATTTGGGGTTCGCGCCGTACTCGCCGATCAGGATTGCGCGCAGGTCTTTCGCCGCTTTCGATTCGCAGGCGACCCAGCTGAAGAAATCGCCCTCAGGCAGTTCAAGCGTACGCAGCGCCTCCGTCAGGGCGTCGTGATCGGCGCCGCCCGCGGCCTCCTGCGTTACCCAGATGATCGACGCGTCAGCTTTCGTGGCGAGGTCCAGGCGATCAGCCTCCGTCTCAACGTCGATCAGGGCGACGACGCGGGTGCCCTTGGGCATTTCTTCCAGTCGCCGTGCAAGGGCGGGAAGGCCGGTATCGTCGGCAATCAGCAGATGCCAGTCGAAGGTGAAGGGAATGGTGAACGAGCCGCGCGGGCCTGCAATCCATGCCTTGTCACCCACCCTGGCGGATTTTGCCCAGTTGCTGGCGGGGCCATCATGGTGCGTGGCGAAATCGATGGCGAGTTCACCCTTCTCGGCATCGAAGCTGCGCGGCGTGTAATCGCGTGCGAGCGGGCGCGGCGCGCCTTCGGGAAATTCGAGGCCGTTCGGGCCGATCACCGGCAGGTTAGGTTCGGTTTCGCCGGGAAGCGGGAAGAACATCTTGACGTGGTCGTCAAAACCGAGACTGGCAAAGCCTTCAAGCTCAGGCCCGGTCAATACGATGCGCACCATGGACCGGCTGAGTTTTTCCACCCGGGCCACGTCAAGGCAGCGTAGCTTGACGGCGTAACGATGGCGTTTGGGGGTCCGGTCCTGAACGCCGGTTTCAATGCTTTGTGCAATGCTCATGTTGCTGTCTTCCCTGGGATATCGCCGATGGGGATCGGCAGTTCGCTGTCCCGGATCGGCATGCCGGACAATCGCGCACCGGAGTTTTCCGGCGGGAGATCCGACGTCGTTGTGTCAAGATGCGCGAACCATAACAGGCGGTTCCGGCGGTCGCAATATAAGTTTCTTCAAAAACTCAAGTTTATGTCCGGCGCATGGTTTGCGCCGGAATTGCGCTTGTCGAAAAGGCGTTTAACGGCGGCCTGCCCAGCTTTCCACCGCGTCCAGCGTGTGCAGCGCGCTTGGGATGGATGGCGTCGTGACCCGGCTGGAATCGAGAAAGATGATCCGGCCGTCACGCGCCGGTTTGACGAAGCGTTCCCAGCCGGGAATGATTTTTTCGAGTGCGGCGCGCGTTCCGGCTTCGCCTCGGGCGGGGCTGTTATAGCTGTTCATCACCACCAGCAGATCAGGGTTGAGCTTGCCAAAAGCCTCGGCACTGAGCGGCATCGTCAGGGTGGAACCCAGCCCACCCGACGAGGTGGCGTTGTCGATTTTCAGCCGTGCGTAACCCAGATCCTCGAGCGCCTGCACCGCACCGGACATATCGCCGACCGCGTTGATCTGGTCGGTCAGCAGAATTGCGAGATAGGTCTTGCCTTTTGCGTCTTCGCCGAGTGCTTTTTTGACGGTGGCGAGTTTCTCGTCATAGGTCTTCCGGCGCTCGGCAAAAGCGTCACTTCTGCCAACGAGACCCGAAAGATTCTCTTCGACGCTGAAGCCATAGGTGTGGCCAGTGCTTACCTTCTGCAGATAGACGGGCGCGACGGTGGAAAGCTGCTCGGCCTTGCCGCTGTCCATTTCCGTGGCGACGATCAGGTCAGGTTGCAGCGCTCTCAGCTTTTCCAGATCGATCTGACCCACCGCGCCGAAACCTTTCGGTTTCGTGCGGCCTTCACCGAGAACGGTGTCGATGAAATCAACGGCAGTGGCGAATTTGCCGTCGCTGTTGCGGCCATAGGCGCCTACCACGTTGGCGCCAAGATCCATCAGCGGCACGCCCAGCAGCGGTTCGTGCATGACGACAATGCGCTGCGGCTGCTCGGGGATGGAGACCGTGCGGCCGGCGGCATCGGTGACGGTTCGCTCTGCGGCAAGGCTGCTTCCGGCGGTCAGAAGTGCTGCTACGAGGATGGCAAATCGCATGGCATACCCTTTGTTCAATTTCTTCAGTGGCGGTTAGTTCTGCGCAGCGCCTGCAGGCGCAGCGTGAGGATGAAAAGCGGCACGCCGATCAGCGTCAGCGCAAGGCCTATCGGCATCGGCGTATCGGCCACCAGCCCACGCGAAAGCGTATCGGCGGTCACCACCAGAATGCCGCCCGTCAGCCCCGACAGGAAAAGCCTGGCGCGACCGACGGCGGGCGACAGGAAGGTGGCGAGATGCGGGGCGATGACGCCGAGAAAGGTCAAGGGGCCGACAGCGGTGACGGAAGCGGAGCTGAGGATGACCGCAAAAACGATGACGAGCGGGCGCGAACGTTTGACCGTTTCGCCGAGCGCCATGGCCATCTCGTTACCGAGATCAAATACTGCAAGCGCCCGGCCGATGAGGAAAATGCCCACAAGGCTGACCGCGAAAAGAGGCGCGAACACGAGGATGATCGGCCAGCTCGCCTGAAACAGCGAACCCGCCATCCAGTCTGCAAGCGACAGCGATGTTTCCGTTGGTGTGTAGAGCAAAAGCACTGATGAGACTGATGAAAGGGCGGATTCGATTGCGATGCCCATCAGCAGGATGGCGAGCCCGCTGGAACGTTCGCGCCCCACGAGCGCGATGAGCAGGAAAGCTACCGCAAGGCCGCCGCCGACGGCCGCAAGCGCCACCATGGTCTTGGGCGCCGCCGGCACCAGCACCAGAAGCAGCATTATGGTGGTCATTGATCCCTGGCTCAGACCGAACAGGCCGGGATCGGCAAGCGGATTGCGGGCGACCGATTGCAGCATGGCCCCGGCCAGCGCAACGCTCCATCCGGCCATGAAACCAAGCAGGATGCGCGGCAGCCGTACCGTCCACAGCGCATAGGCCTGATCGTCGCTCAAATGCCCGCCGGCAACGCCGTGCAGAAGGTCAATGAGACCGGTCTGTGTATTTCCGAGACTAATGGAAATGGCGGCCAGCACCAACGCCAGCAGGATCAGTGCAAGGCCGGCCTTTAGGTTGCCGATGCCGATCTGCATCCCGCTCGGCAGCCGCAGGACCGCTTTGCCATCGGTGGCCAATTGCCTTTTCATGACAGCCCTCTTCATGACAGTTTATTGGCCGAAGGTGAAAGATAGAAGCGCTTGACTATGACGATGAAGACGAGGCCGCCTAGCAGGTCCATGAACAGTCCGGTATTGACCACATACGGCCTGAACAGGGTTTGCGCGCCCAGATCGGCCAGCACGCACAGAATCGCCCCGACAAGGGCTGAAGCGGGCAAAGCGAGCGTGAAATTCACCCCGACCAGCGGCCGGACCATATGCGGAACGATGAGGCCGACGAAGCCGATGGGACCGCAGATGGCCACGGCCGAGCCGGACGCCAGCATTGTGGCGAAAAGTGCGATCCGGGAAACGCGCGTGACGTTGACGCCGGCGGAAGCGGCTTTTTCCGCACCCAGCAGTACCAGCGTCAGCGGGCGGGCAACCGACCAGAGCATCACCATCGCAATGGCGCCAATCCACCAGAAATCGGTGAGGCGCTCGGCATAGACGTGGTTGATATTGCCGCCGACCCAGCTCAGGAATTCGGCGCGACGTGTGGGGTTTGACAAAAGGAGGGCATTGGTGATGCCGATCAGCAGCATGGAGACAAGCGCACCGGACAGGATGAGCGACAGGCCGCGCGGATCGTTTGACCGCCCGGCCAGCCGGGCGACGAGGAAGCAGGCGCCAAAGCCGAAGCCGGCGCCGATAAGCGCGATGAGCCCCTGTATTTCGGGCGAGAAATCGAACACCAGCGCACCGGCGACCACAAAAAGCGTCGCACCGGCATTCAGGCCCAGGGTGGAGGGCGAGGCGAGAGGATTGCGGGCAAGCCCCTGCAGCACGCAGCCACTGACGGCCGTGCTGGCGCCGACATAGATCGCAATCAGTGAGCGCGGGATTTGCTGATAGAGGAGAACCGACTGTTCATAGGTTTCGGCCTCGCCATGCACGAGCGTCGTCGCGATTTCGGCAAGTGGCAGGTCGCCAGTCATCAGCACGAAGTTGATGACGAGAACAGCGGCCAGCAAGATCGCGGCGGCAAAGATCAGCATTATTTTAGATGTCATGCCGGAATGGCCTGTTCCTGCCGCTCAAGCCGCGGCACGCAGATGAGCCGCCCCTGCCGGGAAAATATGTCGGCCTCGAGATCAAAGACGTCGGCAACATTGGCTGATGTGACCGTATTCGCGACAGGCCCGGAGGCGAGAACCCGTCCGGCTTTCAGCATGATGACGTCATCGGCGAAGGTGGAGGCGAGGTTGAGATCATGCAGCACGACGATAACAGTTTTGCCGTGCCTGTCCGTCAGTTCGCGCACGAGGCTGAGGACGGCATATTGATATTTCATGTCGAGATGGTTGACCGGCTCGTCCATCAGGATCACCTCCGTGTCCTGAGCGAGCACCATGGCGATGAAGGCGCGCTGGCGCTGGCCGCCGGACAGCGTGTTGACCTGCGCCCTGGCCTTGTCTTCCAGCCCGACGGTCTTCAGCGCTTCGGCAAAAAGCGCCCGGTCGCGTTCGGATGGACCGCCGCCAAGCCCGTAGCGCGCATAACCCGCAAGCTCGATCAATTCGCCAAGCGTCATATAGTCAGGGCAATGGCATTCCTGCGGCAGATAGGAGATGCGGCGGGCGAGTTCGCGGCGTCCGATCGCGCCGATCAGGCGGTCACCGAGGCTTATCCTGCCTGATGATAAAGGCACGAAACCCATGATCGTCTTCAACAGCGTCGACTTGCCACAGCCGTTGGGTCCGACCAGCGCTGTGACGCGGCCGGTTTGAAAGCGGGCAGACAGGCCCTGCAATACGGGGATGTGTCCGTAACTCGCATGAAGGTCCGTGGCATCAAGCACCGGATTACAACTCCTGTTATTCATAGGGCCATGCGTCGACTCGACGCACGTCCTACCTAAGCTGTTGAATTCCCATATCGAACTTGCGGAAATCGAGTTCTGTACCGGCAAGCGCGACAGGCTGGTCTTGAAGCGACACTAAACTATAGTAAAATTCTCCACAAATCGAAATTTGCCGATTCACATCGCGGTTTTCGTGATGATTTTTTCATTCGAGGTGTTTCATGTCAGTCGCGCTCAAGCTTCACGTCGGCATGTCGCTGGCGCCAACCTGGCTCAGCGGCGAGGCATGGCGGCGTCAAGACAGCGGTATAGACGGGGTTTTCTCCAGCGATTATTTCGTCGATCTTGCAAAGCGCGCCGAGGCTGCGCATGTGGATTTTGTCTTCCGGCCCGACACGCTGTTCCTGCGCACTGAGGGGCTGGAGGCCGGCGGCGGATTTGCGAGCATGGACCCGAACATGCTTCTGGCCGCCATCGCACGGGAGACCAGCCATGTCGGCCTGTTATCCACGGTTTCAACGACATTCCTGCCGCCTTATGTGGTTGCCCGCCAACTGCAATCGCTGAACTGGCTGAGCAATGGCCGGGCGGGATGGAACATCGTCACGGCGCTGGACGGCCACGAAAATTTCGGTCTGAAAGAAATGCCGTCGCCGCAGGAGCGTTATGAACGCGCCGCCGAGTTCACGCAGGTAGTACAGCAGCTCTGGGCGAGCTTTCCCAACGAGGCGCTAAAGCTGGACAAAGAGAGCGGGCGTTTTGCCGATTCGTCGCTGGTCCAGCCAATCGCGCATGAAGGAGAGCACTTCAGCGTCAAAGGCCCGCTCAACCTGCCGGCCCATTCCAGCCGTATTCCACTGGTGCAGGCTGGGGCTTCCCCCGAAGGCCGCGATTTCGCAGCCTCCGTTGCGGATGCGGTCTTTGCCTCGACGCCGGATATGCAGGCGGCAATCGAACTTCGGGCGGATTTGCGGCAAAGAGCGGAGCGGCATGGGCGCTCACCAGATGTGGTGAAGCTGATGCCGGGTCTCAGTCTTTATCTGGCCGACACCAAGAACGAGGCGCTGGAGCTGTTTGCGGAGACCCACGCAAGGGCCAACCATGGCCGTGTATTTGCATCCATTCAAAATCTGACGGGTCTTGACCTTTCCGACTGGTCGCTCACGCGGATCGTGACCCCGTCTGACTTGCCGCCGCCGCCCGAGACACCGAGAAGCCGCACCCATGCCAATCTGCTCCGCCGGCTGATCGAACGGGAAACGCTGAGCGTTGCCGAATTGTTGCGGCGTCCGGAAGTGATGGGGTCGGGCCATTGGCAGATCATCGGCACGGTTGAGGATGCTTTTGAAAGCATCCGCGAATGGGTGGCGGCCGGCGCGATAGACGGCTTTGTCGCGGTGCCCGGCGGTTCGGTCGCGTCGATGCGGCTGGTGCTGGAGCGGCTGCTTCCGAGGCTCGGTGATGCCGGGCTCTTCCGCACCGCCTATTCCGGCAGCACCTTCGCCGACCACCTGGCCGGATAGGTTTACGAGCCGCCGGATTCTGCCGTCGCCTTTCCGGCCGCTTCAAGAAGCTGCGGAAAGTGCCGCTCGGTCTCGGCGGTCGCGAGGAAAGAAACGGTGGTGACGACGCAACAGATTTCGCCCTGTGCGTCGAAAACCGGGGCGGCCTTGCCGGTCAGGGCGGAGAACAGGTGTTCGTTGAGTTCCGCGCCGCCCGTCTCACGAATGGCGTGCAGGACTTTAGCGTCTGGGCGGTACCCGCGAAAGGCGGGTGGCTGCAGCTTGCGCACCGGCGCTGTCCTGTCCGGTGGCAGATAAGCCTGAAAAACCAGCCCGCAGGCGCTGTTATCCAGCGGTAGAACATCCCCCAGCGCCACGGTGCTGATGGAGAAGCTGGCACTCCTGTGCCATTGCACCACGGTCGGGCCGCGATCGGTCCAGATCGCCACGCCGCAACTGGCGCCGATCTGCGAGGCCAGTGCTTTCATCTGTCGACCGGCGGTTTCGACCGGATTGATTCGTCTGAGCGCGCTGACGCCTATCGAGAGCGCGGTTGGGCCGAGGTCGTAGCTGCCGGTTGCAGGGTCCTGTGCCACCAGTCCCTCCCGCACGAGGCTTTGCAGGTAACGATGAGCTGTGGAACGGCCTGTGCCGGCGCGTTTGGCGAGTTCGCCGAGTGCAAGCGCCCCGTCCGATTTTGCCAGAAGGTCGAGAAAACGGGCAGCAATAGAGACCGACTGAATGAGGGCAGAGCGCTTCTCTCCGTCGTTTTCAGGCAGATTGTCCGGCTCGTCATCCATGGCGTCCAAGTCCGCTCCCCGATTTATGTCGTGAACATGCCTAGCGCATCCGACCGGAAATCGGAATCGATTTCTGAGCTATTTCAAAGCCTTCCCCTTGAGGCGGGGAACTACACGACAACGGCCAGTCGATAAACTTTGTTGTAAATATGGCACATCCCGTTACGGAACCCTATCCGTCCACAATACGGAACGCATTCTCTATTGCGAAACGGATAACGCTTCCGTTACTTGAATATGACTTTGATACTCATGTTTATTAGGGGTGTGTTATGGGGTTTCGTTCTAGCGGCCGTTTGATGGGCGGGGTCAGCGTTTTGACGCTGGCCGCCCTGTTTGTGACGCCGGTTTTCGCCCAGGAGCAACAGGCCGAGGCCTCGGGAACGACCGTTCTCAAGCCGATTGTGGTGACCGGCGAAAAAGTCGCGCGCGACATGAAGAACACGGCGTCTTCCGTCTCGGTCAAATCCAGCGATGAACTGAAAAAGGAAAAGACAGGCGATCCAACCGTCTCAGACGCGATCAAGGACATTCCAAACGTTGTTTATACCGACAATGTCAGCGCCCCGATCATTCGCGGTCTCGACACGCAGGGCCCGAACACCGGAGCAACGGCATTCTTCGCCGGCACCGTGCCGCGCGCCACGATCAATGTCGATGGTCACTATCTCGGTTATAACGAGTTCATCTATGGCGCGACGTCCATCTGGGATGTCGAAAGCATCGAGGTCTTCCGTGGGCCGCAGACCACATCGCAGGGCGCTAACGCCATTGCCGGCGCCATTCTCGTCAATACCAAGGACCCGACGTTTACGCCGGAAGCAAGCTATCAGGCGGAAATCGGGAATTATCACCAGAAGCGGGCGTCCTTTGCGGTCTCAGGCCCGTTGATCGAAGACGAGCTGGCGGCGCGTCTGGCAATCGATTATTCGGGTCGCAATACCTTTATCGATTACATCAATTCCGGTTTTGCCCACGCAGGCACCAACCAGGATTTCAAGGAATTCAACGCGCGTTTCAAGCTTCTGTGGGAACCGCCGGAAATTCCGGGCCTGACGACCAAGCTGACTTATTCCTATAACGCCGCCAACCGGCCGAGCCAGGAAGCGGCGTCGCGTCCTTTCGAGGATCTCAACCACGTCACCACCACCATGCCGAGCTGGAGCCAGAATACCCACACCGGTATTCTCGACATCAACTATGACTTTGAAAACGGCGTGAAGCTCTTCAACCAGACTCAGTTTTCCGCCTCAGACGCGCGCCGCAGGGTGGGTGTGGTCAATAATGGCGACGCCAATATCGATCAGAAGAATGTGTCCCACGAGACCCGTGTGACCTTCGGTGACCAGGAAGACGTTCTGAGTGGCGTCGCGGGCATCTATTACGCCCATACGCAGGCCGATGAAATTCTCTATCTTCTGAACCCGGCAAACAGAAGAACCCTTTCGACATTTGACGATACCAAGGACAATCTCGGCATTTTCAGCGAGTTGAGCTACCGTCTGACCGACCAGTGGACGCTTACCGGCGGCCTGCGTTACCAGACCGATCGTATTCAGCGCGCTGGCCGCTCCGTCTATTCCAACGTCGCGGTTGATTTTGACGAGACCTTTTCCGAATTGCTTCCCAAGGCCTCGCTTGCCTATGCGATCAATGATGACTGGACCGTTGGCGGCATGATCAGCCGTGGTTACAATCCCGGCGGCATATCGCTGAACATCTCGTCGGGCCAATGGTTGCCCTTCGAGAAGGAAACCATCTGGAACTACGAACTCTACACGCGCGCGAAGTTGCTGGATGACAGGCTGACGCTCAACAGCAACCTGTTCTACATGGATTACAAGAACGCCCAGTACAATATTCCGGTCGTTATCTCGTCAGGCATTACTCAATCCTACACCATCAATGCGCAGAAAGCGCATGCCTATGGTCTGGAAGTCGGCGCCGACTATCAGGTTCTCGACAATGTGACGCTGAAGGCAAGTGCCGGCGTGCTGAAGACCGAAATCGACCAGATTTCCAGCAATGCCAGCTATGCAGGCAATGAATTCGCGAAATCGCCTGGTTACATGTTCAGCATCGGGGCAAGCTGGGATGTGACCGACAAGTTCACCGTCTCGGGTCAGGTGCGTCATATCGACGGTTATTATTCCGACACGGCCAACACGGCTGCCTATGCGATCGACCCCTACACCATCGCCGATGTGCGTGCGAGCTACAAGTTCCAGGAGGAGATGGAGGTCTACGCTTACGTGAAGAACGTCTTCGACGAGCGTGCGCCGACCTATATGCAGCAGAACCGCGGCATTGGCGGCATCGAGGCCAGCATGACCGAACCGCGCATGTTCGGCATTGGTGTCAGAGGCACGTTCTAAGCGATTGCCTGAACCGGAAAAGTAAAAAGGCCTTCGAAGTGATTTTCGAAGGCCTTTTTTTCATGAAGGAAATGATGCCGAGAAGGTCTTAGAAAAACGCCTGAATGCCCGTCTGCGCCCGGCCGAGGATCAGCGCGTGAACGTCGTGCGTGCCCTCGTAGGTGTTCACCGTTTCGAGGTTCTGGGCGTGGCGCATCACGTGGTACTCGATCTGGATACCGTTGCCGCCGTGCATGTCGCGGGCCTGGCGGGCGATATCCAGCGCCTTGCCGCAATTGTTGCGCTTGATGATGGAGATCATTTCCGGCGCCATTTTGTGCTCGTCCATCAGGCGGCCGACGCGCAGCGATGCCTGGAGGCCGAGAGCGATCTCGGTCTGCATGTCGGCGAGCTTTTTCTGGTAAAGCTGCATGCCGGCCAGCGGCTTGCCGAACTGCTTGCGGTCGAGACCATATTGCAGGGCGCGGAACCAGCAATCTTCCGCAGCGCCCATCACGCCCCAGGAAATGCCGTAGCGGGCGCGGTTGAGGCAGCCGAACGGGCCTTTCAGGCCGGAAACATTCGGAAGCAGCGCATCTTCGCCAACTTCCACGCCATCCATGACGATCTCGCCTGTTATGGAGGCGCGCAGCGAAAGCTTGCCGCCGATCTTCGGTGCAGACAGACCCTTCATGCCTTTTTCCAGCACGAAGCCGCGAATCTGGTTGTCGTGGGCTTCGGATTTCGCCCAGACGACGAAGACATCGGCGATGGGCGCATTGGAAATCCACATTTTCGAACCACGCAGGCGATATCCGCCGGCGATCTTTTCGGCGCGGGTCTTCATTCCGCCCGGATCGGAGCCGGCATCCGGTTCGGTCAGGCCGAAACAGCCGATCAGCTCGCCGGAGACGAGACCGGGAAGGTATTTCTTCTTCTGTTCGTCCGAGCCATAAGCGAAGATCGGATGGATGACGAGCGAGGACTGCACGCTCATCATCGAGCGATAACCGCTGTCGATCCGCTCCACCTCGCGGGCCACGAGACCATAGGCCACGTAGCTGGCATTTGCGGCGCCATATTCTTCCGGCAGGGTGACGCCCAGAAGGCCGGTGCGGCCCATCAGGCGGAACAGTTCCGGTTCGGTGGTCTCAGAAAGATAGGCCTCGGACACACGCGGCATAAGTTCCGATTTGCCGAAGGCTGCGGCGGCGTCGCGGATCATCCGCTCGTCGTCGGTCAGTTGGTCTTCCAGCAGAAAAGGGTCCTGCCAATTGAATGCTGCGCGTTCGCTCACTGTGTGCCTCCGGATTTGCTGGCCGGATTATTCGTGTTAGCCCCTGATGGCACAAGCCATGTTTACTCATTTTTGCATTACATATAGTAATGGCTCATGACGTCTCTCAGCCGCAAACTCCTGCCCTCCACCAGTGCGCTTGCCGCCTTTGATTCCGTTGCCCGGCTTGGCAGCTTTTCAGCCGCTGCCGATGAACTTGCCTTGACGCAAGGGGCGATCAGCCGTCAGGTTATGTCACTGGAAGAACAGCTTGGCGTGCGCCTGTTCGAGCGCGGCGCGCGTGGTGTGTCACTGACGACCGAGGGTGGTGCTTACGCGAAATCGATTGCCGCAGCCCTTGGCGAGATACGTGCCGCCTCGTTGCAGATCATGACCAAAACGCATGGCAATACGCTCAATCTAGCGATGCTGCCGACATTCGGCACCCGCTGGCTTCTGCCGCGCATTCCTGATTTCGTCTCCAGTCATCCGGAAATCACCATCAATTTCGCCACCCGCATCGGCCAGTTCGACTTCGAGCGTGAGCAACTGGATATGGCGATCCACATCGGGCAGGCGGATTGGCCGGGGGCGGAAAGCACCTTTCTAATGCATGAGATGGTTGCGCCGGTGTGCAGCCCCGAATTCCTGAAGGCGCATCCGGTCGAAAAAGGTGAGGATATTGCCGGCCTGCCACTGCTGCACATGGCCTCGCGGCCGGGTGCCTGGAGCCACTGGTTCGAGAGCCTCGGCCATTCGCTTGCCTTGCCGCAGGGCATGCGGTTCGAGCAGTTTTCCAGCGTGGCACAGGCCTGTATCGCCGGACTTGGCGTGGCTTTGATGCCGCTTTTCCTTATCGATAACGAACTGAAATCGCGGCAACTGGTGAAAGCCTACGATCATCAGGCCAAAAGCCCGAGTTCCTATTATGCGGTCGCGCCGCTATCCCGTGCCAACCACGTTCCAGTCGTGCTGTTTCGCGACTGGCTGGTACGGCAGGTCGAGGCCTATCGTGCGGCGGGCAATCTGCCACTGGAAAAATAAGCGCACTTTTTTCGGGCATTTAGACTTAGTGCTTCAATTTTTGCCCGGTTTTGTCTCTGGCCGGACTCGACAGGACGGTTTTGGTCGATTATCGTGATTAAACGTTTAATCAGCCCTTTCGGACCATCATGGCGTCTTCACGGCCTGCCACCAATCTGAGCGCGATAGCAGCGGCACTCGGCGTGTCGGTTGCAACCGTGTCCAATGCGCTGTCGGGCAAGGGCCGTGTTTCGCCGGAACTGGTGGAGCGCATCCGCAAGACCGCAAGCGAACTTGGTTATGTGCCGAGTTCGGCGGGCAGGGCGCTGCGCACCGGCAGATCAGGAGTTCTCGGGCTGGTGCTGCCGGATATCGCCAATCCACTCTTCCCACAGATCGCGCAGGCCATCGAAAAGGCAGCCGTCAATGCCGGTTATGGTGTTTTGATCGCCGACTCGCGCGGCGAGATCGCCATGCAGACGGACGCCATCAACCGGCTGATCGAGCGTGGAGTGGATGGCATGGTCGTCGTTCCCCGCCGCGGCACGCGTATCGCGGATGTCGATTGCCCGGTGGCGGTGATCGACAGCCCCTCGACGCCCGGAAACACCGTAGCCGCTGACCACTGGGATGGCGGCCGGCAGATCGGCGAATATTTGGCAGCCCTCGGACACGACAAGGTGGTGCTGATCGGCAAGAACCGCGACTCAAATGTGCAGAACGACCGACTCGGCGGCATTCGCGATGGTTTGGGCAAGGCCTGCGTCACGGAGACGCTGTGGGTAGACGCCATTGAAAAGGCGGATGGTGCGGGTTGCCGTCTCGGCCTTACCGAAAAGGTGAGGGATGGTTTCACTGCCTTTGCTGCCGTATCCGACCTGCATGCGTTGCGCGCGCTCACTGAATTGCAGCGCGAGGGCATCGAGGTGCCGGAAGAGGCGAGTGTCACCGGCTTCGACGATCTGATTTTCTCCGCCGTGGTGACGCCGCCGCTGACGACGATGCGCATGGATATGCGCCGCATCGCCGATCTGGCCGTGGATGCGCTGTTGCGCGCGATCGATGGCGAGGCGGGCTTCGAAAACGGCATAGCTGCCGAGGTCACGGCAGAAATCTCGAAAGTACCGATGGCGCTGATCATGCGCGGCTCCACCGGCGAAAAAAAGCATGATGCGATTGAAGCCAAAAACACGACAGCAGGAGAACTCACACCATGAAAAAAATCATTCTTGCATCGGGCACCGCCCTGATGCTGACGATGGGTGCCGCGCAGGCGCAGGACAAGACGCTGACGATCTCGGTCTACGCCTTCGCGCAGGACGAATTCAAGGAACTGGTCTATACACCGTTCGAAAAGCAATGCGGCTGCAAGCTGGTCGTCGAGACCGGCAACAGCGTTGAGCGCCTCGCCAAGATGGAGGCCAACAAGGCCAATCCGGTGGTCGATCTCGCCATTGTTTCCATGGCGGATGCGCTTTCCGCCACCCGCAAGGACCTGATCCAGAAGATCGATGCCGCCAAGGTGCCGAATATCGGCAAGCTCTATGACATCGCCAAGGATCCGAATGGCGACGGCATGAGCGTCGGCGTCAATTTCTACGCCACGTCAATCGTTTACCGCACAGACAAGATGAAGATCGATAGCTGGGCCGATCTTTTGAAGGACGGCATCGTCGACCACGTCGCTTTCCCGAATGTCACTACCAATCAGGGCCCGCCGGCGCTTTACATGCTGGGCAAGGCCATCGGCAAGGATACGCCTGATCTTGCTGGCGCTATCGAAGCCGTGGGCGAAAAGAAGGACGATATCGTCACGTTCTACGTGAAATCGTCGCAGCTGGTGCAGCTCATGCAGCAGGAAGAAATCTGGGCCGCCCCCATCGGCCGCTTCTCCTGGGCGCCCTTTACCAAGCTCGATCTGCCGCTTGCCTGGGCAACCCCCAAGGAAGGCCAGACCGGCGGCATGAACGTGCTCGTGGTGCCAAAGGGCACGAAGAACGAAGATCTGGCGCTGCAGTTCATGGATTTCTGGCTCTCGACCGACGTTCAGAAGGCGCTGGCCGAAAAGCTCGTGGACAGCCCGACCAACAAGGAAGTCAAGGTGTCCGACGAGGTGGCGAACAATATCACCTATGGGGACGAAACCGCAAAAAGCCTGCAGCTCATTCCTTCCGCCGTGACGCTCGACAACCGTGACAAGTGGCTGTCGGAGTGGAACGCCAAGGTCGGTCAGTAAGTCCTTATCAAGGTTTGGAATGGGGCATTTAAAACGTCCGAAAGGGCGGCTCCATTCCCGGAAAAGCGGTTTGGTCGTCCCCTGACCGCTTTTCCACCTCTCAATTCCGCAAGCTGGCCATGACTGCTTGCAGTAACAATCGGCCGCGGGCCGTTCGGGGAATAAAGCGATGTTTCAGAACCGGGCCGAAGCGCTGGCGCTTGCCTTGCCCGCCGCAATTTTCGCGGCGGCGGTCTTTCTTGTGCCGGTCTTCATGCTCCTGTCGGAAGGCTTTCACACCACTGACGGCTGGACATTGTCCGCTTACGCCGATTTCTTCTCCGATCCGCTGAACAGGGCGGTTTTCCTGCGCACCCTGAAGCTTGGCGCACTCGTCACCATCGTATCTGCGGTGGTGGGTTATGCGGCGGCTTTCGCCATCGTCAATCTGTCGCCGGGCGCGAAAGGACATGTCGTCAATCTGGTCGTCTTGCCGCTGATGATCTCGCCGGTTGCCCGAACCTATGCCTGGATCGTCATTCTCGGAAGAACCGGCATCGTCAACCAGGCGCTTCAGGCGGTAGGACTGAGCGATGCGCCGATCCGTATACTGTTTTCCGAAACGGCTGTTTTCATCGGCCTTCTGCAATTGTTCCTGCCATTGATGATCATTTCCCTCATCAGTGCGCTGGAGAATATGCCCAAGGATACGATCGCAGCCGCCCGCGTTCTCGGCGCAAACTGGCTGCAGGTGTTCTGGAAGGTCATCCTGCCGCTCACCAAGGAGGGGCTTGTTGTCGGCGGCACGCTGGTCTTCACCGGTTCGCTCACGGCCTATATCACGCCGGCCATTCTCGGCGGCTCCAAGGTGCTGATGCTGGAAACCCTGCTCTATCAGCAGGTGACGGTCTCCAACAATTTCGTCGCCGCCAGCGTCATCGCTTTCATCCTGATCGTCATGAGCTTTGCCGCCAATATCCTGCTGAAGCGCATCGCCACCGCAAGGAATAAGAAATGACCCGGCCGCTCTTCATTCCGCTCACGCTCCTGCTCGTTGTCGGCTTCCTGATCGGGCCGTTCCTCATCATCGTTGCGGCCTCGTTTTCGGCCGGCGACACGCTCGCCTTTCCGCCGCAGGGCTTTTCACTGAAATGGATCGCGAAGGTCTTCACCGTCGAAAGTTTCCGTGAAAGCTTCGCGATGTCGATGTTCCTTGCCATCGGCGGCACATTCACGGCGCTCATCCTCGGTATTCCCGCGTCCTATGCCATGTCGCGCTACAAGCTGCCCTTTGCGGAAACCGTGCGCACGATCGTTTCGGCGCCGATCATCGTGCCGGGTATCATCGTCGGTCTGGCGCTGCTGCGCTATTTCGTCGTGCCCTTCGGCATCGGCATCACGCTCGCCCTGTTTCTCGCGCACACGGCGCTCATCCTGCCCTATGCGGTACGGGTGGTTTCGGCCAGCCTCAACAATCTGCGTTCTGATATCGAGGAGGCGGCGGTGCTGCTCGGCTCGTCGCGGTTTGGCGCATTTTTCCGTGTGGTGCTGCCCAATATTCGCGGTGGCATCCTGTCGGCCTTCATCCTCGGTTTCGTGACGAGTTTCAATCAGGTGCCCGTGTCGCTGTTCCTGTCGGGGCCGGGCGTGCGCACGTTGCCCATCGACATGCTGGGCTACATGGAGATCGTCTTCGATCCGTCTGTCGCCGCACTCTCATCGCTGCTCGCCTTCCTTTCCATCGGCATCGTCTTCCTGGCCGAACGTTTTCTGGGGTTCTCCCGTTATGTCTGACGCAAATTACCTTTCGCTCCAAAAAGTCTCGCTCGCCTACGGCAACAGCATCGCCGTCAAGGATCTCGACCTCGATATCCGCAAGGGTGAACTTCTCGCACTGCTCGGTCCTTCCGGCTGTGGCAAGACCACCACGATGCGCGCCATTGCCGGGCTGATGCCGGTGGCGGGCGGGCGCATCGATCTCGACGGCGCCGATATCACCCGCGTCGCCGCCAACAAGCGCGCCGTCGGGCTGGTGTTTCAGTCCTATGCGCTGTTTCCGCACCTGACGGTTTACGAAAACGTCGCCTTCGGCCTCAAACTCAAGGGCATGAACGGCAAGGCGCTTGATGACAAGGTCGCCTCCGGCCTGAAGTCCGTGGGATTGTCGAACTTCGCATCGCGCAAGCCGGCCGAGCTTTCCGGCGGCCAGCAACAGCGCGTGGCGCTGGCGCGCTCCATGGTCATGGAGCCGAAGGTCCTGCTGCTCGATGAGCCGCTCTCCAACCTTGATGCGCGCCTCAGGCTTGAAATGCGCACCGAATTGCAGCGCGTGCAGAAGGAAACCGGTGTGACGATGATCTTCGTCACCCATGACCAGATCGAGGCGCTCGCACTGGCCGACCGTATTGTCGTCATGAAGGGCGGCAAGATTGAGCAGATCGGTACACCGGAAGAGATCTATAATGCGCCGGTTTCCGCCTTCGTGGCGGATTTCGTCGGCTTTGAAAACATCTTCGCGCTGGAAGGCGGCGCGTTGAAAACCGAAAACGGCACAACACCGCTTACCGGACCAGTCCCTTCAGCATCTGGACTGGCCTGGCGGCCGCGCATGGTCACCCTTGGTTCAGGTCCTTTCCAGGGAACCGTGCGCGGCACATCCTTTGCCGGAAATACCCGTGAGTACCTGCTGGATACGCTGCTTGGTCCCATCAAGGCGGAGACCGATGCTGCGCTGACCGCCCATACGATTGGTGATACGCTTGCCTTCGACCTTCCGGTCGAAAAGGCGGCAAGCCTCAAGGTGTTTGGCTGATCATGGGTGTGTGGATCGATACTGATATGGGCTTTGACGATATCGCCGCCATCATGGTGGTGCAATCGGCAGGCCTTGCCATAGACGGCATTTCGCTGGTCTTCGGCAATGCGACGCTGGATGTTGTCTGCAGCAACGCCGCAGGCGCGGTCGCCGCCTTCGGCTGGTCCATGCCGGTCCATCAGGGCCGTGCCAAACCCGTCCTTGGCGCGCTCGAAACCGCACAATGCATTCTCGGTGACAGCGGCATTCCGACCGTTGGCCGTAGCCTGCCGGATGCGCCCGCTCTGCCGCAAAGCGACGCTTTCACTGCGCTGTGCGGCTGGCTTGAGGGGGCAGGCGAAAAGCGTGTCCTCGCGCTCGGCCCGCTTACCAACATCGCCGCCCTTTGCCTTGCCCGGCCCGATCTTGTCGCGAAAATTTCCGATCTGACCTGGATGGGTGGCGGCGTGACGAGCGGCAACCACACCGCATCTGCCGAATTCAACGCCTTTGCCGATCCGGAAGCGCTGGCCATCGTGCTTTCCCATGACCTGCCGCTGCGCATGGTCGATCTGGACGCCTGCCGCAAGGTCACCGCCTCGCCAGCCGATGTGCTGCCGATCCGAAATGCTGGCGGCAAAAACGCCGGCCTGATTGCCGACCTGTTGGAAGGTTTCATCGGCATCGCCACGAGACGCGGCAGACCGGCCATGGCGCTTTACGATCCCGTTGCCGCTGTCGGCTTCACCTCCGAGCTGCTTGGCTGGCGCCATACGCGGATCGATGTCGAGCTTCACGCGGCGCTAACGCGCGGGCGAACGGTGGTTGAGCCGCGTGCCGACAAGGTTGCCGCCTTCAACGCGCATTTCGCCGACACCGTGAATGCCGAAGCGGCAAAGGCTGCGGTTCTCGAGGCGTTGCGCCGCGAGGCTGCCCGATGAGTGCACAATCCCCGATACGCGAGCCGGTCGATCTCAACGACGATGCGCTGCGCGCCCGCGCGGTTGCCGCTGCGCGCGGCGATGCGGCTTTCGATGTTCTCATTACCGGCGGAACGCTAGTGGATGTGGTGACGGGGGAGCTTCGCGCCGCTGATATCGGCATTGTCGGTCCGCTAATTGCCAGCGTTCACGAACCGGCAAGCCGCAGCGATGCAGCGCAGCTCGTCGACGCGTCGGGCGCCTTTGTCTCGCCCGGCCTGATCGACACGCATATGCACATCGAAAGTTCGATGATAACGCCCGCTGCCTATGCGGCAGCAGTGGTTGCCCGCGGCGTCACGACTATCGTCTGGGACCCGCATGAATTCGGCAATGTCCATGGTGTCGAAGGGGTGCGTTGGGCGGCGAAATCCATCGAAAACCTGCCGCTGCGCGCCATTCTGCTTGCACCCTCCTCAGTGCCATCAGCACCGGGTCTGGAGCGCGGCGGCGCTGATTTCGATGCCGGAATTCTCGCTGATATCCTGTCATGGCCGCAGATTGGCGGGGTTGCGGAAATCATGAACATGCGCGGCGTCATCGAACGCGATCCGCGCATGAGCGGCATCGTACAGGCCGGTCTTGTCTCGGAAAAGCTGATCTGTGGCCATGCGCGCGGCCTGAAGGACGCCGATCTCAACGCCTTCATGGTGGCCGGTGTTTCTTCCGATCACGAGCTGGTCTCGGCTGAAGACCTGATGGCGAAGCTTCGGGCGGGGTTGACCATCGAGCTGCGCGGCTCGCACGATCATCTGCTGCCGGAATTTGTGGAGGCGCTGAATGCGCTCGGCCACCTGCCGCAGACGCTGACGCTCTGCACTGACGATGTTTTCCCGGACGATCTGTTGCGGGGCGGCGGGCTGGACGATGTGGTGCGCCGCCTTGTCCGTTATGGCCTGAAGCCGGAATGGGCGCTGCGCGCCGCAACACTGAATGCTGCGCAAAGGCTTGGCCGTGCCGATCTCGGCCTCATCGCCGCCGGTCGCCGTGCCGATATCGTCGTTTTCGAGGATTTGAGTGGTTTTTCACCCCGTCATGTCTTGGCCGGTGGCAGGGCGGTTGCGGAAGCCGGGCATATACTCGTCGACATTCCAGCCTGCGATGCGACGGCGCTCGAAGGCTCGATGAAGTTGCCGCTGCGCGCAGCCGATGATTTCCGGGTTGCCTGCGAGGGCGCAAGGGTGCGCCTTGCCACCATCGACCGCCCACGCTTCACGCAATGGGGCGAGGCGGAAGCCGAGGTGAAGGATGGTTTCGTCGTTCCCCCCGAAGGCGCCACGATGATTTCCGTCACCCACCGCCACGGCAAGGCCGAGCCAGTTACCAGGACCGGCTTCCTTACCGGCTGGGGACGCTGGAACGGCGCCTTCGCCACCACCGTCTCGCATGACAGCCACAACCTCACTGTCTTCGGCGGTAATGCCGAAGACATGGCGCTGGCCGCCAATGCGGTGATTGCGACAGGCGGCGGCATGGCTGTCGCCTCCGAGGGTAAGGTGACCGCGCTTCTACCCCTGCCGCTCTCCGGCCTCGTTTCCGATGCGCCGCTTGAAGACGTGGCAAAGGCTTTCGAGGAATTACGCACCGCTGTCGGCAAGGTGGTCGAATGGCAACCGCCCTATCTCGTTTTCAAGGCCTGTTTCGGTGCCACGCTCGCCTGCAACATCGGTCCTCACCAGACGGATATGGGCATTGCCGATGTGCTTACGGGCAAGGTGATGGAAAGCCCGGTGATTGCGGTTCTCGAATAGCGGCGGTTCGCATCTGCGGGCTGCGATTTATTCCACCTTGGGCCCGTCAGGCGTCTGTGTTTCACGCGCGGCAATGCGCGCTGCCATCACGAAATTCTTCACCACGGGCGATGTCGTTCCGCGCCGATAGGCGAGCGATATGGAAAGCTGTGGCGGCGGACCGCTGGAGGGCAGCAGGACGATGTTGTGCATTTTGACTTGTGCGACGGATTCCGGAACGAGGGAAACCCCGAGTTCGGCCGCGACCAGCGACAATATCGAGACGATTTGCGGTGCAGCCGGCCCGAGACGCGGCGTGAATCCAGCCTCCTCGCAGGCTTTTATCGATGCATCGTGAAGGCTGGTGCCGATGCTGCGTGGCGTCAGAATGAAAGGGTCGTCGCGCAGTTCCATCAGGTCTATGGCGGTTCCGCGCCGCGCGAGTGGATGGGATGCCGGCAGGGCGACCAGAAGCGGTTCGTCAGTGAGCACTTCCTCGAGCAACGTATCAGGGTCGGATTGTGAGGGGCGCAGCAGCGCCACGTCCAGCCGATCTTCAAGTAGGGCCGGCGTCAGTGCGAGAGCAGCTGCCTCCATCACCTGAAGTTCTACGTCAGGGTATTTGCGTCTGTAAGTGCGGATGCACGCCGGAACCAGAGGGTTGAGCGCCGCCGTGCCGGTAACGCCTATTCTCAGGATACCGGTTTCACCGGCCGCCGCCCTGCGTGCAAGCCGGATACCTTCGCTCACCTGATGCGGAATATGGGTCACCGCGATGCGAAACGCATGACCCGCCGGCGTTAGTTCCGCGCCATGCGCGAGACGCCGGAATAGCCGCACGCCGATTTCCTGTTCCAGAACCTTTATCTGCTGGCTGAGCGGCGGCTGCGCGATTCCCAGATGTTCTGCCGCCCGCGTGAAGCTGCCTTCATTGGCGATGGCCAGAAAATAGCGGATGTGCCTGAGTTCCATGATATTAGATCCAGATATGACAGGAACGCCTTCCATATATTAGAATGAAAGACGGAGCTGCGCTATAGCTGGGAGCGAAAAGGACAAACCCTATGCGCCAGCTCAAAAAACAGGATTTCACCCCGCCGATCGTCATGACGGAGGAGCCGCCGGATGTGCTCTGGATCCGGCAGGGAAGCCGCCAGTTTCGCCGGGCGAGTTGGGCGCTCTTTCTGGCCGGCTTCGCCAGCTTTTCGCTGATTTATTGCGTGCAGCCGCTGCTGCCGGAATTTCCGGCGGAATTCGGCATAAACCCCGCAACCGCATCGCTCGCCCTGTCGCTGACGACGGGAACGCTGGCCTTCGCCATTCTTCTCAGCGGTGCTTTTGCCCAGCTCTTCACCCGCCGAAATCTGATGTTCGTTTCGATGATGCTGGCCGCTATCGCCAATATCATTGCAGCAAGCACGGAAGGTTGGGCATGGCTGCTTGCCGCCCGCGCGCTGGAAGGGTTCGTGCTCGGCGGCGTTCCCGCCGTCGCCATGGCTTATCTTGCCGAGGAGATCGAACCTTCCAGTCTCGGCAAGGCGATGGGGCTTTATGTCGGCGGCACGGCCTTCGGCTCCATGGCCGGGCGTGTCGGCATGGGGCTGGTGTCCGCCTATACGTCCTGGCAGGTTGCAATGTATGCACTGGGGGCGGTCTGCATCCTTGCGGCCATCGGCTTCCTGCTGCTTCTTCCGCCCTCGCGGAATTTCCGGCCGCAGCACATGCCGCTGAAAAATCATCTGAGAATATGGGCGCAACATCTTGGAAATCCTGAACTTCGGCGGTTCTATTTCCTTGGCGCGATGCTGACGAGCGTGTTCACCACCGTTTTCAACTATTGCGCCTTTCGCCTCGTCGCGCCGCCTTACGAATTGGGCCGCACCGCCGTCAGCATGATCTTCCTGACCTTTGCCCTGGGTATCGTCGCTTCCTCCTATGGCGGTGCTCTGGTCGACCGGTTCAGCCGGCGGATCATGCTGGTGGTTGCCTTTTCCACCATCCTTGCCGGTATCCTGCTGACCTTCGCCTCAAGCATCATCCTCATCGTGGCGGGGATTGCGGCGATAACCGTCGGATTTTTCATTGGGCATTCGGCTGCCAGCAGTGGTGTGGGTGCCAATGCGGGAGGCGCCAAAAGCCATGCTTCCGCGCTTTATCTGCTGTTTTATTATTGCGGAGCGAGCATCACCGGCTGGATCGGTGGCTGGTTCTGGATCCATGCCGGCTGGCCCGGCATCATGGCCATCACCGCCGGCTGCGCGCTTGCCGGAATTTTCGCCAGCCTTGCCGGTCCGAGCGCGCGGCGCGTCTGAGCGGCCATCGCCGATGCATCCGGCCTTTTTTACTCCGCCGCCAGTTCCTGCTCCACCAGTGTTGCCCAGAAAGCGACGCCGGGAACGATTGCCGCGTCGTTGAAGTCGTAGGAGGTGTTGTGGTGCAGCGCGCCATCCACCGCGGGGCCGTTGCCGAGCCAGACGTAGCAGCCGGGGGCTTCGCCCGCGAAAAAGGCGAAGTCGTCGCCGGCGGTCGAGGGCGGGAAGGCGGTGCGGGATTTGTTGCCGAAGACGGTCTTGGCGGCTCGCAGCGCCCGTTTCGTCGCATCGGCATCGTTGATGACGGGCGGAATGCGGCGGATGAATTCATAGCTTGCCTCGATGCCGAACATCGCCGCCGTACCCTTGGCGAGCCTACCGATTTCCGTTTCAAGCTGGCTGCGCACCTCAGGCGCGTAGGCGCGTGCGGTGCCGCCGATTTCGACGAGATCGGGAATGACGTTGAGCGCCTTGGGGTCACCCGCCTGCACCGAGCAGGCGCTGACGACGGCAGGTTGCAGCGGATCGACGACGCGGCCGACGATGCTTTGCAGCGAAGCGAGGAAGGTGCCCGCCGCCGTTACCGGATCGCGGCCGAGATGCGGCTTGGCGCCGTGGGTACCGATGCCCCTGAAGGTGACGCGCCAGCTATCGGAAGAGGCAAGCTGCGGTCCTTCCACCACGGCCATTTCGTCAATGCCAAGCCCCGGCATGTTGTGCAGGCCATAAACTGCATCGCAGGGAAACAGGTCGAAAAGCCCGTCCTCAACCATTTTTTTGGCGCCGCCACGGCCTTCCTCGGCCGGCTGGAAGATGAAATGGACGGTGCCGGAAAAATCGCGGGTACTGGCGAGATAACGCGCAGCGCCCAGCAGCATGGCGGTGTGGCCGTCATGGCCGCAGGCATGCATCTTGCCGGGGAACTTCGATTTATAGGGCCGGTCGGGAATTTCCGGCATGGCCAGTGCATCCATGTCGGCGCGAAGACCGATACTGCGGGTGCCGTTGCCCACCTGCAGCGTGCCGACCACGCCGGTACCGCCAAGGCCGCGATGCACCTTCACCCCCGCCCTTTCGAGAAGATCGGCGACGATGGCGCTGGTTCTCTCCTCTTCAAAGCCCAGTTCCGGATGGGCGTGGAGATCGTGGCGAAGCTCCGTCAGGAATGGCAGGTCCTCGCCGATGCGGTCCAGCAGTCTCATGGGTAGCTTGTCCTTGAATATGGGGAAAACCCACGCCATAGGTGGGCTTGTCCGAATGCCTGTTGCTTTGTTTCCTTCTAGCTGAAAAACCCAATGAAATGAACCCGCCGCATGCTGCGGTTGTCGAAATGCCTGATATGCCGAACGGGGATGGCGCGGATGAAAATCGCTTCCGCTTTTGCCGTCCCGCTTCTGAAAGGAAAACCGATGCCGCAATCCGCATCGCCCGCCGCATCATCCCCCGCCGCGCCGCATGAGTTCTGGCAGGATGTTCTACCGCCCCGTTCATTCGATACGACAGGCCCGCATTCGGCTTTCTTTCCGGCTGAGCTGGATGACGGGCGGCAGATCTGCCTGCCGATCCGGCCCTTGGCGGATGGCGAACATGCGCTCGCCTCGCTCATCGTCAATCAGGCCTCTTTTGACGTGCTGGAAGTGCTGGCCGCCGACCTGGCGGAAAAGCTTCGCCCCCTCAAGCCAGATGTCGTGATCGGCCTGCCGACTCTGGGGCTCACGCTTGCCGCAGCCGTTGCCCGTCACCTCGGCCATTCACGATATGTGCCGCTCGGCACTTCGCGCAAATTCTGGTATCTGGAGGAACTGTCGGTGCCGATGTCCTCCATCACCACCAAGCAGGAAAAACGGCTTTACATCGATCCGCGCATGTTGCCACTCATCGAGGGCAGACGGGTGGTGCTGGTGGACGATGTCATCTCCAGCGGCAGTTCCATCATTTCAGGTCTTTCGCTTCTCGCCTCATCCGGCATCAAGCCGGTGGCAATCGGCGCTGCCATGCTGCAATCGGATCGCTGGATGCAAAAAATCGCTGCTTTCGGGCCGGAATGGCCGGAGCGGGTGAGGGGTGTTTTCGCAACGCCGCTGCTGAAAAAAGCCGAAGGCGGCTGGCGGGCTTGACGTTGCGCAATTCCCGGCAAAAGGCAAGTGGTGATAATTTCATCGTTGCCTAATTTGCGTCTTGCGGAGCCGTGAGAGATCGTCCTAAGATCGTTTCTGACAGACTATAGCAGTCGGCGAAAAATGCGCCGGTTTGCTCTCGCGCGGTGTTATTCCGGCGTCTGCCCGCCCCCTTTGGTTTTGCCGCTTACTGGAATTTCTTGACATGCATGCAGTGTTCGACGGTCATAATGATGTGCTGCTTCGGTTGTGGCGCAACAGCAAGGCCGGTGGCGATCCGGTGGCTGAATTCAAGAACGGCACCCGCGAAGGCCATATCGACGGTCCGCGTGCACGTGCAGGCGGTCTCGGCGGCGGCATCTGCGCCATCTACATTCCCTCCGGCGATCTGGTCCTGCAGGAGCCGGACGCGCAGGGCCATTACGATACACCACTTGCGGCGCCGCTCGAACGCCAGCCCTCGCTCGATATTGCGATGGAAAAGGCTGCGATCGCGCTCAGGCTTGACCGTGCCGGCGCCTGGCGCCTTTGCCGCTCGACGGCCGATATCCGCAAGGCCTTTGCCGAGGATATTTTCGCGGCCGTGCTGCACATGGAAGGCTGTGAGGCGATCGGTGCCGATCTCGATGCGCTTGAGGTTTTTTATGCCGCCGGCCTGCGTTCGCTCGGTCCGGTCTGGAGCCGGCACAATATTTTCGGTCACGGCGTTCCCTTCTCCTATCCAATGTCGCCCGATACCGCGCCCGGCCTTACCGATGCCGGTTTTGCGCTGGTCAAGGAGTGCAACCGGCTCGGCATTCTCATCGATCTCGCCCACATCACCGAAAAGGGCTTCTGGGATGTGGCGAAGACCACGAACCAGCCTTTGATCGCCAGCCATTCCAACGCACATGCGCTCACCCCCGTCGCCCGCAATCTTACTGACCGGCAGATGGATGCCATCAAGGAGAGCGGCGGTCTGGTGGGCCTCAACTACGCGGTCACCATGTTGCGGGCGGATGCGCGCGACATTGCCGACACGCCGCTTTCCGACATGGTGCGCCACATCGACTACATGGTGGAGCGTATGGGCGTCGATTGCGTGGCGCTCGGATCGGATTTCGACGGCGCGACGGTACCCGTTGGCGTTGCCGATGCCAGCGGCAACCACAATCTGGTTGCGGCGCTGAAATCGGCGGGCTACGGTGATGGAGAACTTGCTAAAATATGCCGGGAAAACTGGCTGCGCGTCCTATCCCAGGCCTGGCACGAGCCGGCCTGAAGGCAAATAAAAGCGAACTTAATCAATCTCATAACAAAAGGGGAGATCCTATGATCAAATCGCTCAACAAGTCCATGCGTATCCTCAGCACCAGCGCTGCTCTGTCGCTGATGATGCTGTCTGCGCCGCACGCTTTTGCCGCCACGCCGGCCGATACGCTGGTTGAAGGTTTCGCCATCGACGACATCATCACGCTCGATCCGGGTGAGGCATTCGAGCTTTCGGCAGCTGAAGTTACTGGCAACACCTACAGCAAGCTGGTTTCCATCGATCTCAACGACACCTCCAAGGTGATCGGCGATCTGGCCGAGAGCTGGACGACCTCTGAAGACGGTCTCACCTATACCTTCAAGCTGAAGACCGGCCTGAAATTCGCCTCCGGCAATCCGGTGACGGCAGATGATGTTGCCTTTTCCTTTGAACGTGCCATCAAGCTCGACAAGTCGCCAGCATTCCTTCTGACGCAGTTCGGCCTCAAGGGCGACAACGTCACTGAGAAGGCGAAAGCGACGGATGCCAACACCTTCGTACTGACGGTCGACAAGCCCTACGCACCAAGCTTCGTGCTGAACGTTCTGACCGCGACCGTTGCCGCAGTTGTCGACAAGAAGCTGGTGACCGAAAAGGCCAAGCCCGTCACGCCGAGCGCCGATTACAAATACGACACCGATTTCGGCAATGCGTTCCTGAAAACAGGTTATGCCGGTTCCGGCCCCTACAAGATTCTTGGCTGGAAGGCCAACGAAGCCGTCATTCTGGAGGCCAACCCCAACTATTACGGTGAGAAGCCGAAGTTGAAGCGCGTGGTCTATCGTCACATGAAGGAAAGCTCCGGCCAGCGCCTGGCGCTTGAAAACGGTGATATCGACGTTGCCCGCAACCTCGAGCCGGGTGATATGGAAGCCGTTTCCAAGAAGGAAGGCCTTGCCGTCACCTCCGCGCCCAAGGGCACCGTTTATTACTTCAGCCTCAACCAGAAGAACGAGAACCTGAAGAAGCCTGAGGTCGTCGAGGCCTTTAAATATCTCGTCGACTACGACGCGATCGGCGCGACGATCATCAAGGGCATCGGCGAAATCCATCAGACCTTCCTGCCAAAGGGCCAGCTTGGCGCGCTTGACGAGAACCCATACAAGCTCGACGTCGCCAAAGCCAAGGAACTGCTGGCGAAGGCCGGCCTGAAGGACGGCTTCACCGTGACCATGGATGTGCGTAACACGCAGCCGGTGACCGGAATTGCCGAAAGCGTACAGCAGACGCTCGCGCAGGCTGGCATTAAGCTGGAAATCATTCCCGGCGACGGCAAGCAGACGCTTACCAAGTATCGCGCCCGCACGCACGATATCTACATCGGCCAGTGGGGTTCGGACTATTTCGACCCGAACTCGAATGCCGAGACCTTCACGATCAACTACGACAACTCCGAAGAAGGCAAGAACAAGACTCTTGCCTGGCGTAACGCCTGGGACGTTCCGGAGTTGACGAAGGAAACGCAGTCGGCACTTCTGGAAAAGGATAATGCCAAGCGCGCCGCCATCTATCAGAACCTCCAGAAGGAAGTTCTCGAAAAAGGCCCGTTCGTCATCATCTTCCAGCAGACGGAAGTGGCCGGATACTCCGCGAAGCTCAAGGGCCTGAAGCTCGGACCGAGCTTCGACACCAACTATGTCTATACGATCTCCAAGGAATGATCCGGAAGGATCGGTCTCTTGAGCATCGTTGAAGCAAACAGCCGGGCGAGGCAGGGCAAACGCCGTGCCAACGCCCGCGCGAAGGCCATTCTCGGCTTCGCCGTCACCGTCATCACCACCTTTCTGGGGCTGATGGCGGTCACATTTTTCATTGGCCGCGTTGTGCCGATCGATCCCGCACTGGCGATTGTCGGCGACCGCGCGCCTGCGCATGTGGTCGAGCGCGTGCGTGAGCAGCTCGGCCTCAACCTGCCGCTCTGGCAGCAGTTCTTCATCTATCTGAAGCAGGCGCTGTCGGGTGATTTCGGCATCTCAGTCCTCACCACCAACCCGGTGATGGAGGATATCAAGCGGGTTTTCCCGGCAACCGTAGAGCTTGCCACGCTCGGCACCATCATCGGCGCCGTTTTTGGCATTCCGCTCGGCGTGCTTGCCGCGGTCAAGCGCGGCAGCTTTGCCGACCAGGTCGTGCGCGTCATCGGCCTTATCGGCTATTCCGTGCCGATTTTCTGGCTTGGCCTCTTGGCGCTCCTGGTGTTTTACGCCCGGTTGCAATGGGTCGCCTATCCCGGCCGGATGGATATCGTCTACGAATTCACCTTCACGCCGGTCACGGGTTTCTTCCTGATCGACGCGATCTGGCAACGGCAATGGGACGTATTGTGGGATCTGTTCCGCCACATCATCCTGCCCGCCTCGCTGCTCGGCTATTTTTCGCTGGCCTATATCAGCCGCATGACGCGTTCGTTCATGCTGAATGAGCTCGCCCAGGAATATATCGTCGCGGCGCGCGCCAAGGGGCTTTCGGAAACGCGCATCATCTGGTTTCACGCTCTGCGCAACGCTGCCGTGCCGCTGGTGACCGTGATTGCGCTATCTTACGCCGGTCTGCTGGAAGGTTCGGTGCTGACCGAAACCATCTTCGCGTGGCCGGGGCTTGGCCTCTACATCACCAATTCCCTGCAGAATGCGGATATGAATGCCGTTCTTGGCGGCACGATCGTGATCGGCGCCATCTTCGTCGGCATCAATCTCTTCTCCGATCTGCTTTACCGGACGCTCGACCCAAGGACGCGCAGCCGATGACGATTTCGACCGATACACTCAAACCCTACAGCCGCGAATGGCTGCTCTCCGACCGGCCTGCCTCGCGCAGGCAGGCACGGCTAGGCCGTGCCTATGTCATCTGGCGGCGCTTTTCGGAAAACCGGCTGGCGCTGCTTGGCCTCGGCATCATCATTGCGCTACTGCTTGTCGCACTGTTCGCCAATGTGCTTGCACCACACGATCCGGTGCAGGGCGATCTGCGCAATGCCCGACTTCTGCCTCCGGGGACAGAAGGTTACCTGCTCGGCACTGACGATCAGGGGCGTGATATTCTCTCGCGCCTCATCCACGGTTCGCGGCTGACCCTATTCGTCGTGCTGCTGGTGGCCATCATCGCCGCACCCATCGGACTCATCGTCGGCACCGTCTCGGGTTATGCCGGCGGCTGGGTGGATGCCGTTCTGATGCGCATCACCGATATCTTTCTGGCCTTTCCGAAGCTGGTTCTGGCGCTTGCGCTGGTGGCCGCACTTGGACCGGGCATTGAAAACGCGGTGCTCGCCATCGCGGTCACCTCATGGCCGCCTTATGCGCGCATCGCGCGCGCCGAAACCATGACCTTCCGCAATTCCGATTTCATCGCGGCGGTCAAGCTCATGGGCGCGTCGCCGTTCCGCATCGTTCTGAAACACGTCATGCCACTTTGCATGTCGTCGCTCATCGTGCGTGTCACGCTCGATATGGCGGGCATTATCCTCACCGCGGCCGGTCTCGGCTTCCTTGGCCTCGGTGCACAGCCGCCGCTGCCGGAATGGGGCGCGATGATTGCTTCCGGACGCCGTTTCATTCTCGATCAATGGTGGGTTGCCGCCATGCCGGGCATTGCGATCCTGATCGTCAGCCTCGGTTTCAACCTTCTCGGCGATGGCCTGCGCGATGCGCTGGACCCCAAGGAGGCGAACCAATGAGCGCGCCGCTTCTGTCCGTCGAGAACCTGCGCGTTTCCTTCCCCACCCGCACCGGGCTGGTGGAGGCGGTGCGTGGCGTCTCGTTCACGCTGGGACGCGAACGCCTTGGCATCGTCGGCGAGTCCGGCTCCGGCAAATCGCAGACCGGCCGCGCCATCATGGGGCTGACCCCGAAAAGCGCACGCATCGAGGCCGATGTGTTGCGCTTCGGAGATGTCGATCTTCTCGGTGCTTCAGCAAAGGAGCGGCGGCTCATGCGCGGCAAGCGCCTGGCCATGATCCTGCAGGACCCGAAATATTCGTTGAACCCGGTCATGCCCATCGGCCGCCAGATCATGGAAACGCTGCGTACCCATGAGAGCATCGGTTCCGGCGAGGCGCGCCAACGCACGCTCGCCATGCTGGAGGCGGTGCAGATCCGCGATCCCGAGCGCGTGTTCGATCTTTACCCGCACGAGGTTTCCGGCGGAATGGGCCAACGCGTCATGATTGCCATGATGCTGGTCTGCGGCCCGGAACTTCTGATCGCCGATGAGCCGACTTCCGCGCTCGACGTGACGGTCCAACTCGAAGTGCTCGATATTCTCGACAAGCTGGTTCGCGACCGCGGCATGGGACTGATTTTCGTCAGCCACGATCTGCGGCTGGTGTCGTCTTTCTGCGACCGCGTTCTGGTCATGTATGCGGGCAAGGTCGTTGAGGAGCTATCTTCTGCCAATCTTAAAGAGGCGAAGCATCCCTATACGCAGGGTCTTTTGAACTGCCTGCCGGAAATTGGCGGCCACCGGCATCCGCTGCCGGTTCTGGAACGCAAGGCGGAGTGGCGCGCATGAACACGGTTCTTTCTATCAAAGACATGGTGGTCGATTTCGACGGATATATCGCCCTCGACAGCGTCAGCATCGATGTGGCCGAGGGTGAGTCCTTCGGTATCGTCGGCGAGTCCGGTTCCGGCAAGTCGACGCTGCTTCGGGCGATTGCCGGCCTCAACCATTTCGATGAAGGCTCGTTGATGGTGGCCGGTCGCTCCTATTCGAGCAAGCACCGCGACAAGAGCTTCTATAGCGATGTGCAGATGGTGTTTCAGGACCCTTACGGCTCCCTGCATCCCCGCCAGACAGTGGATGCGCTGCTGCTGGAACCACTCGTCATCCATGGTCTCGACAATCGCGAGCAACGCATCGCGCGTGCGCTTGATGAGGTGGGTCTCGGCACCGGTTTCCGCTTCCGCTATTCGCACCAGCTTTCCGGCGGTCAGCGGCAGCGTATTGCCATTGCCCGCGCGCTGATCGTCGAGCCGAAGATTCTGCTACTGGATGAGCCGACCTCGGCGCTCGACGCGTCCATCCAGGCGGAAATCCTCAATCTGCTGGAACAGGCCCGCAAGGACCGCAACCTCACCTTCGTTATGGTCAGCCACGATCTCGGCGTCATCAGCCACATGTGCGATCGCCTTGCGGTGATGAAAAGCGGCAAGGTGGTGGAAATGCTGGAGGCGGAAGCGCTGGAAAGCCGCGAGTTTACTGCGGATTATACCAGGCAGCTGCTGGTGGCGAGCGAGGGCTTCAAGCGCGCTTGAGCTGCCGCTATAGTCGGGTCAAGCCCGGCACGACGGACAGTGCCGGCCAAAACAGGGTATCCCGACCATGCAATTGCGCGCATTGATGTATTTCGACGAACTTGTCCGCACCAATTCCATGCGCGCCGCTGCCGAAAATCTGAATGTCGCGCCGACGGCAGTCAGCCGCCAGATCGAGAACCTCGAATATTATTTTGGCTCGCCTTTAGTGGAGCGTTCCAGCCGGGGCGTGAAGCTGACGGCGGCGGGGGAATTGCTGGCTGCCCGCGCCGGCAAGACGCTGCGCGAACTCGACCATGTGCACCAGCTGATCGATGACCTGAAGGGGCTTCAGCGCGGCCGGGTCACCGTTTATGCCAATGGCGCGACGGTTGCGAACCTTCTTGCGCCGGTGCTGGCGCAGTTCAGCCTCAAATATCCGCAGTTGCGCTTCGAGGTGCACATCACCAGCGCGCGCCAGGCGATGGAAGCACTGGGTGCAGCCGAAGCGGATCTGGTCGTCAGCCTTTTTGCGCCCAAGGTCTCCGGCGTGAAAGTGCGCTCGCGCACCCGTATCAGTTACGATGCTATCTTTCCGACCGGCCATGCGCTTGCCGCGCAGGCGGAAGTCTCGCTGAAGGAACTAGCCAGCCTGCCGCTTGCCCTGCCGGACAAGAGCTTCGCGGCGCGTCAGGCCTTCGATACACTGTTTGCCGATGCCGGTATCGAGCTTGATCCCGTCTTTATCACCAGTTCGCTGGAAATGCTGAAGGAACTGGTTCTGGGCCATGCCGCGGCCACGCTGTTGCCGGCCTTGTCGGTGGCGCGTGAAATCCGCAGCGGCCAGATGGTTGCTGTTCCGCTTTCCGGCAAGAAGGGCATCCACACCCAGATCGATCTCTGCGTGGCGCCCGACCGGCAACTATCCTTCGCCGCCTCCAAGCTTGCCGATTTCATCGAGCGTTTCATGCGCGAGGCGACAGCGGGGTAGGGGAATTCGTCAGCCTGGAGAATTGTCCATCCCGGTTGATTTCCATCCGTATTTCCGTGTAGCCATTTCAGCTACACGGAGCACACAAAAATCACGATTGTGTGTGCGCCTGCAACATGACACTCTTTTTGCAACGGGTGGTCTTCGAAAGGCAAAAATGCCTCGGCCGCCAGACAGGGGACAATGATGCCACGCACTTATTTTTCGCAGCCGCTGAAAGTTACGCGGCGCGCCGCGCTTGCGCTTGCACTGGGGACGGCGATCTGGATGCCGCTTTCGATGACGGACGCCGCGGCCGCGCCGAAGACCGCCTTGACGTTGGGCATGACGGTGGAGCCGACGGGTCTCGACCCGACAATTGCGGCACCCGTCGCCATCGGTCAGGTCAGCTGGCAGAACATATTCGAAGGTCTCGTCACCATCGACCACGACGGCAAGGTGAAACCGCAGCTTGCCGAAAGCTGGGAAATTTCAGCCGATGGCAAGACCTATACGTTCAAGCTGCGCCAGGGGGTTACCTTCCACGACGGCGAGACCTTCGATTCCTCCGTTGCGAAATTTTCGCTCGACCGGGCACGCGGTGAAACGTCGGTAAACCCACAAAAACGCTTCTTCACCGCCATTGAGAGCATAGAAACGCCGGATGCCGCGACGCTGGTACTGAAGCTGAAGCAGCCGGCGGGCAGCCTGATCTACTGGCTCGGCTGGCCGGCCTCCGTCATGGTTGCGCCGAAGAGCGCTGACAATAACCGTACCACGCCCATCGGCACCGGCCCGTTCAAGTTCGTGAACTGGGCCAAGGGCGACAAGGTGGAATTGGAGAAGAACGCGGCCTATTGGGACAAGGCGGTGGCGGTGAAGCTTGAAAAGGCCACCTTCCGCTTCGTTTCCGATCCGCAAGCGCAGGCAGCGGCACTGAAATCCGGCGATATCGATGCCTTCCCGGAATTCGGCGCGCCGGAACTGATGACGTCCTTCGACGGCGATGCGCGTCTCGGTACCTTCGTCGGCAATACGGAACTCAAGGTCGTGGCTGGCATGAACAATGCCCGCAAACCCTTCAACGACAAGCGCGTGCGCCAGGCGCTGATGATGGCGGTGGACCGCGGCACGGTGATTGAAGGCGCATGGTCGGGTTACGGCACGGCCATCGGCAGCCACTACACGCCGAACGATCGCGGTTACATCGATACGACCGGTGTTCATTCTTACGATATAGACAAGGCAAAGGCGCTTCTTGCCGAAGCGGGTTACCCCGACGGTTTCAGCTTCACGATCAAGGCCCCGCAAATGGCCTATGCCCAGCGGACCTCGCAAATCCTCCAGGCGATGTTGGCCGAAATCGGTGTCACCATGACCATCGAGACCACGGAATTTCCGGCAAAATGGGTGGCGGATGTTTTGAAGGGCGCGGATTACGACATGACCATCGTCGCCCACGCTGAGCCGATGGATATCGATATCTACTCCCGTGATCCCTATTATTTCAACTATAAGAACCCTGCCTTCAACGAGGTCATCGCCAATGTCGAAAAGACGGCGGATGAGGCCGAGCAGGAAAAGCTTTACGGCGAAGCCCAGAAAATCCTCGCCGAAGATGTGCCGGCGCTGTTCTTGTTCGTGATGCCGAAACTCGGCGTCTGGGACAAGAAGTTGAAGGGGTTGTGGGAAAACGAACCCATTCCGTCCAATGTGCTGACGGATGTGCATTGGGAAGAGTGACGTTTGTTGTGAACGGCGAGGCGCATTCCTACCCACCACCTCATTCCCGTGCCTGTCACAGGAATCCAGCCAGCCCAAGTCGTTGGGCTGAAAGGAAACTTTCCGCCGCGCAGGCACGCTTCGGCTGGATCCCAGTGACAAGCACAGGGGTGAGGGAAGAGTTAGCGGGGATGACAATAAATCCATCCGCCACATCCCGAAACGAAACAACGCAAGGAAAGAATGCCAGATGTTAGCCGTTCTCGTCCGGCGCCTTGCAAGCCTCATCGTCACGCTGTTTGCGGTGTCGCTCATCATCTACATCATCATGGGGCTGTTGCCGGGTGATCCGGCGGCCATCATGCTCGGTACGTCGGCGAGCCCGGATACGCTTCTCGCGCTGCAAAAGCAGATGGGTCTCGATCAGCCCTTGCCATTGCGTTACATCCACTGGCTTGCAGGCGTATTCCGGGGTGATCTCGGACAATCCTACACCTACGGCGTGCCGGTAGCGGGGCTTATTGTCGAGCGGCTTGCCGTCACCCTGCCGCTTGCGCTGCTCGCGGTCTGCCTATCGGTCGCCATCGCCATTCCGCTCGGCGTCGCGGCAGCGAGAAGCCGAAACGGGCCGGTGGATTTCGCAGCCGGGCTGTTTTCCCATGTCGGCATTGCCGTTCCCGGTTTCTGGGTTGGGCTGCTGCTCATCATCGTCTTTTCCACCACGCTCGGCTGGATGCCATCAGGCGGTTTTCCCGGCTGGCGTCCGAGTTTTTCTGCCGGATTTATCGCGCTTGTGCTTCCAGCCATTGCACTTGCGCTGTCGCAGGCAGGCGTCCTCACCCGCGTCTGCCGCTCGGCAGTACTTGAGGTAATGAACGAGGATTTCGTGCGCACCGCCCGCGCCAAGGGGCTGAGCGAGCGGGTAGCGCTGTGGCGACATGCGGTGCCGAACGCCATGATCCCCGTTGTCACCATGATCGGCCTGCAATTCACCTTCCTGATTGCCGGGGCAGTGCTGGTGGAGAATGTCTTCAACCTGCCGGGCCTCGGGCGGCTTGCCTATCAGGCGTTGACCCAGCGGGATATCGTCGTCATGCAGTCCGTCGTGCTGTTCTTCTCGGCGCTTGTCATCGTCATGAATTTTCTGGTCGATATCGCCTATCTCTTTATCGATCCAAGACTGCGGGCAGGTGCACGATGATGCGACTGATCCGCCGCCGCCCCGCTTTCGTCCTTGGCATCGCCGTCACTCTCTTTCTTGTCGCGGTTGCCCTGCTTTCGCTGGTCTGGACGCCGGTTTCTCCGACGAAGATACAGATTGCCCAGAAGCTGAAATCGCCCTTTGCCTATGGCGGGCTTGGCACCGACCATTTTGGCCGCGATGTGCTGTCCATGCTGATGGCGGGGGCATGGAATTCGCTCTCCACCTCCATCGCCGCCGTTGCGATCGGCGCGCTCATTGGCACGGCGCTTGGCGTATCGGTCGCGGCACTGCGCGGTTTCACTGAAACCCTGGTGATGCGCGCCTGCGATATCATCTTCGCCGTACCGCCGATTTTGTCGGCGATGATGCTCGGCGCGTTCATCGGTACGGGGCGGTTCACCGCCATCATCGCCATTGCCACCTTCATGGTGCCGGTCTTTGCGCGGCTGACGCTGGGTGCGGCCTTGCAGATATGGTCGCGGGAATATGTCACCGCCGCCACCAGCATCGGCCAGAACCGCGCCAAGATCACGCTGTTTCATATCGTGCCGAATATTTCCAACCAGATCATCGTGCAGGTGACCATCCAGCTCGGCCTTGCCATCCTCACCGAAGCGGGACTCTCATTCCTCGGTCTCGGCATGCCTCCGCCGGCCGCCACCTGGGGGCGGATGCTGGCCGATGCGCAGACCTATCTAGGTGCTGCACCCTGGCTTGCCATCATGCCCGGCCTTGCCATTGCGCTCGCGGTCTTCGGCCTCAATCTGCTTGGCGATGGCCTGCGCGACCTGCTGGACCCACGCGATACCAGCTGACCGCTTCAAGCCGATATCGCCCATATTATCTGTTTTCTGACGAGACGAAGCTTATGACCGATCTCATACACCTCAACACGCTCGAAATCCTGGCGCTTTACGGGCAAAAGAAGCTGTCGCCATCGGAATATTGGCAGGCGGTAGAGGCCCGTATCGACGCATTCGAGCCCACGGTGAACGCGCTTTACGCCTATGATCCCGAGGATGCCCGCAAGCAGGCGCTGGCCTCAACGACGCGCTGGCAAAAAGGTGAAACGCTCGGGGCCCTCGATGGGATTCCGGTGTCGCTGAAGGAATTGATCGCCACCAAAGGCCAGCCGGTTCCGCTTGGCACCAAAGCGGTGGAACTGGTGCCGGCCCTGGAAGACGCGCCGGTTGCGGCCCGCTGCCGCGAGGACGGCGCCATCCTTTACGCCAAGACCACCTGCCCGGATTACGGCATGTTGTCATCAGGCCTTTCCAGTTTTCACAAGCTCAGCCGCAACCCGTGGGACCCGACACAGAACCCCGGCGGCTCCAGTGCCGGTGCGGCTTCTGCCGGTGCTGCGGGTTACGGCACCCTGCATATCGGCACGGATATTGGCGGCTCGGTGCGGCTACCGGCGGGGTGGACGGGCCTGTTCGGCTTCAAGCCCAGCCAGGGCCGCATACCCGTCGATCCCTATTATACAGGCCGCTGCGCCGGGCCGATGACCCGCACCGTCGTTGACGCCGCCTATGCCATGGCCACGCTTTCCCGCCCGGACTGGCGCGACGGCACCGCGCTGCCGCCCAACGATATCAACTGGATGGACCTCGATATCGACGTAAAGGGCCTGAGGATCGGCCTGATGCTGGATGCCGGCTGCGGCTTGGCCCTGGACGATGAGGTGCGGGATGCTGTTGTGGCGTCCGCAAAGCTGTTCGAAGATGCAGGTGCCATCGTGGTCCCGGTCGAGCCGGTGCTGTCTCGGGACATGCTGGATGGGCTGGATGATTTCTGGCGGGCGAAATTCTGGGGCGATATGGCGGCGCTGAGTGACGAACGACGCGCGGCGATCCTTCCCTATATTCACGAATGGGCGCAGAAGGGCGCTGATGTTTCCGGCGCGCGTGCCGTTTTCGGTTTCAACCAGACCATGGAAATGCGCAAAGCCTGCGGGCGGTTGATGCAGTCAGTTGATGTGGTGATTTCACCCGTCAATCCCGTCGTCTCCTATCCGGCCGACTGGGCCTCGCCCACCAACGACCCCGAGCGACCCTTCGAACATATCGCCTTCACCGTCCCTTGGAACATGTCGGAACAGCCGGCATCCTCGATCAATTGCGGCTTCTCGAAATCCGGGATGCCCATCGGCTTGCAGATCGTCGGCCCGCGTTACGCGGATCTGCTCGTTCTCAAGCTTTCCAACGCCTTCGAGGATTGGGGCGGCGGTGTTCGTCGCTGGCCGGAGCCGCCCAAAGCGCGCTGATCCCGTCTTTATCGGCCCTGTAGTATAGCCATAATACCCGCTTCTCCACCCCTCCTGTTACGGTGCCCCGGGCATTCGAAATGGGAGGAGCAAGCATGCCGAAGAAGATTTTGATGATCACCGGCGATTTCGCCGAGGACTACGAGACCATGGTGCCGTTCCAGACGCTGCTTGCGGTTGGTCACACGGTGCATGCCGTCTGCCCCGGCAAGAAGGCTGGCCAGACGATCGCGACCGCGATCCATGATTTCGAGGGCGACCAGACCTATTCAGAAAAACGCGGCCATAATTTCGCGCTCAACGCAACTTTTGCCGATATCATGGTCGCGGATTACGACGCGCTGGTCATTCCGGGTGGTCGCGCGCCGGAATATCTGCGGCTGAATGCGGATGTGCTTGCCGCCGTGAAGCATTTCTTCGAGGCTGACAAGCCGGTCGCGGCTGTCTGCCACGGTGCCCAATTGCTGGCGGCTGCGGGTGTCCTCAAGGGCCGCACCTGCTCGGCCTATCCGGCCTGCCGCCCCGAGGTGGAACTGGCGGGCGGTACCTATGCCGATATCGCCATCGACGCGGCGGTTACCGACGGCAAGCTGGTGACGGCGCCCGCATGGCCGGCGCATCCGGCATGGCTTTCGCAATTCATGGTGGTGCTCGGCAGATAAGGCCGGCGGAATGGGGCTTTTACCGGTCCCGTTTCCCGTCTATCTTCTGCAGCTTGCTGAGGGAGGACACCATGTGCAAGCTTTTCATCAAGGCAGACCCGACGCTTTGGGAAAGCCATACCCGGTCTTTGCGGATCGATGGCATGGTCACCAGCGTCAGACTTGAAAACTTCTTCTGGACGACTCTGGACGAGATTTCACGCCGCGATGGCATGAACAGCGCGCAGCTCATTGCCAAGCTTTATAATGAATCGATCGATGCCGGGCATGATCTCGGCAACTTCACCTCGTTTTTACGAGTCTGCTGCGGGCGTTATCTGGCCTTGCAGCTTTCCGGCGATATTCCGGCGCGCAGCGACATTCCGATTGCTGCGCTGGATGCAGACAGCATTCTCGACGCGGAAAAGATGAATTATCACTGAGATAAAGGGAGGGGCGCAGCCACCGCGCCCTTCGCCTCAGCTCTTAAGCGCCCTTGGATCAAGCGCATCACGCACGGCGTCGCCGATGTAGTTGACGCTCAGAACCGTCAGCGAGATTGCCAGTCCAGGCCACAGCACGCGCGAGGGCGTCAGCTGCAGGAAGTTGGCGCCATCGAACAACAGCCGTCCCCAGGTCGGAAAGTCGGACGGAAAACCGAGGCCGAGGAAGGACAGCGCCGATTCCGTGATGATGGCCGAGGCGATGCCGAGCGTGGCTGAGACCATGATCGAACTCAACACATTCGGCAGGATATGGCGCAGGATAATGCGGTATTCGCGCATGCCGCTCGATTTCGCCGCCATGATAAACTCCTGGCTTTTGATCGTCAGCACGTCGCCGCGCACGATGCGTGCGGTATGCATCCAGCTGGTTACCCCGATCACGAAGACGATGAGGATGAAGATACCGGTTTCCGGCCCGAAAGCGGCACGCAGCGTATCGCGGAACAGCATGAGAATGACGAGCAGCAGTGGCAGCAGCGGCAGGGCCAGGAACAGGTCCGTCAGCCGCATCAGCGGCCCGTCAAGTCTTCGGAAATAGCCTGACAGCACCCCCACGAGCGTGCCGAGAAACAGCGCCAGCAGCATGGCGGTGATGCCGACGGCAAGCGAGATGCGCCCGCCCGCCAGCACCTGCGCCAGCATGTCCTTGCCCAGATTGTCGGTGCCGAAGGGATGCGCCAGCGACGGCCACTGGTTGCGTTCCTTCACATTGATGGCATTGGGCGCGACAGTGTGGATATAGGGCCCGACATAGACCGCAAGCAAAATAAAGATGAAAACGAACAGGCCTGCCACGCCGCCCTTGTGGACCCGGAACTGTTTCCAGATATCGGCAAGTGCCGATTGCACAGGCGTGGCGGCGACGGCTGGTGCTGCGAGGGTGGCGTCAGTCATAGCGGATCCTCGGGTCGAGAATGCCGTAAAGCACGTCGGCAATCAGGTTGAAGAGCACGATAAGCACCGCGAAAATGAAGGTCAGCGTCTGCACCAGCGGAATATCCGCACCCTGAACGGCGGTGATCAGCAATTGGCCAAGCCCGTTCACACGGAAAATCTGTTCGGTAATGATGGCGCCGGAAAAGATCGTCGGCACGCCGAGTGCGATGACGGTGACGACGGGTATAAGGCTGTTGCGCAGGACGTGAACGAGCAGAACGGATTTTTCCTTCACGCCCTTGGCACGCGCGGTGCGTACATAGTCCTGATGGAGATTGTCCAGCATCGAGGCGCGCACGAAACGGCTGATCTGCGAGACGTTGTAAAGGGTCAGCACCAGAACCGGCATGAACATCTGTTTGATCTGTGCCACGAGGCTTCCCCAGTCAGTCACCTGCAGATTGGTGTCGTAGACGGAAGGGAACCATTGCAGATAGGAGCTGAAGATGACGACCAGCAGCACGCCGGTGAAGAAGGTGGGAACCGAATAACCCACCATCGAGACGAAGGTGCCGATCTGATCGAAGATCGAATATTGCTTGTAGGCGGAAATGACGCCGATCGGGATCGCCAGAAGCGCGCCGAAGAGATAGGCAAGGCCGACGACCCAAAGCGTTTGCGGCATGCGCTGGATGACGAGATCGACCACCGGGCTGCGCGTTGCCCAGGACAGCACACGCATGCGGCTGCCGTCGCCGATCTGCCAGCCTGTCAGCTTCTCGAACAGGTTCAGCGGTTCATTGATGAAGAATTGCTGCAGCCACAGCATGTAACGGATGAAGAAGGGCTGGTCGAGACCGAGCGAGGCGCGGATCTGCTCGCGCACTTCGGGCGGAATGGTCAGCGGCAGGTCGCCGGTCGGATCATTCGGCGCCAGATCGAGCAGGGCGAAGATGACGAAGCTGATGACGAGCAACGTCGGTACGGCAAAGGCAAGCCGCCGGAGCGTAAAGGTAAACATCGGAAAGTCTCCAGACCGTCAGGGTCTCGCAAAATGAGCGCGGTCCCCCCGTCAGGGGCGACCGCGCATTTGCGGGTTACTTTTTGCGGGACCAATCCGCGACGTTCCAGAGTTCCGAATCCCAGGCGTTCATGCGAACGCCTTCGAGTGTCAGCGAATGCGAGGAGACGCTGCCGCGATGGATGAGCGGAATATGCGCGCCTTCTTCGGTCAGCATATCGTTCAGCTGCTTGGAAATCTCACCGCGCTTGGCAGGGTCTGCGGTCTTGGAGAGTTCGCCCACCAGCTTGTCGAATTCCGGGTTGCAATAACGCGGAATGTTCTGGCCCTGCCAGCCGTTAGCCGGAGCCGGGATCTTGTCGCATAGCCATTCCGCCAGATATTTTTCCGGGTCTGTACCGTCGAAATTGTTGGTGTACATTTCAACATCGGCGAAAAATTTCTGGAAGGTGTCGGGGCTTGCCGGATCGCCGCCGAAGAAGACGGAGGCGCTGACATTGCGCAGTTCGGAAGCAACGCCAATCTGCGACCACATGTCCTTCACCAGTTCCTGCGTGGCCTGGCGAACAGAGTTTGTGGAGGTCTGGTAGAGGAAGGACAGTTTCACACCGTTCTTGGCGCGGATGCCATCGGCGCCCTTTACCCAGCCCGCATCATCCAGCAGCTTGTTTGCGCCTTCCAGATCCTGTTTCAGGCACCAGCTGTCATTCTTGGTCGAAGCGACGGCTTCCGGGGCCGGCACGATATTGCAGGTCGGCTTGCCTGCCTCGCCATAACCTGCCTCATCGATAATATCGCGGTCGATTGCAAGCGAGAGCGCGCGGCGCACGGCCGGGTCGGAAAGGGCCGGATGCGGGCCGCCTTCCTTGGTGGAGCGCTTGTCACCCAGCGCAGGATCGGCGTTGTACCAGTTGAGATTGATACGCTCGACCTGCGTGCCGAAGGCAGTTTCCAGCTTGCCCTTGCCGGCAGCTACCATGGTGGCCAGAATTTCCGGCTCCACCTGCATGTTCCAGGCGTAGTCGAATTCGCCGGTTTCAAGAACGGCGCGTGCAGCGGAAGCTGCATCGCCGCCGCCCTTCAGGGTAGCCGTGGCGAAGGCGGGCTTGGCCGGATCGCGATAATTGGGGTTGGCCACGAAGCTGATGACGTCGTTCGGCTTGAAATCCTTGACCACGAAGGGGCCGGTGCCGATGGGGCCGAAATTGGCGGATGTGCAGCCGGGAGCCGCAGCGCCGACGCATTTTTCAAACTGTTTCTTCTGGATGACAGGCGATTGTGCGCCAACAAATGCGGAATAGGGGTAGGGCTTCGGTTCGTTGAAAGTGATCTTGATGGTGTGGGCGTCGACCGCCTCGACGTTCTTCACGCCTTCATATTGTGCCGCCTGCGCGCAGCCGCCGTCCGGTGCGATGCAATATTTCCAGGTGAAGATGACGTCGTCAGCGGTAAAGGGCGTGCCATCAGACCATTTGACGTCGCTCTTCAGCTTCCACGTCATGCTGAGCAGATCCTTCGCGATGCCGCCATTGTCGACCGTCGGAATTTCGCTCACCAGCATCGGCACCAGCTCGCCTTTTTCGTCGTAGCGCGCCAGCGGCTCGATCACCATGGACGAGCTGTAGACTTCCTTCGTGCCAGCGGAAAGATATGGGTTGAGTGTCGATACAGCCTGCCAGAAAAGGATTTTCAGTTCGCCGTCACTGCCACGCTCGGCATGGGCGGCAGAGCCTGCCATGGCCAAGGCCGCCACCGTGCTGGCAAAGAGAACGCTGCGCTTCTTCATTGTGATTTTCCCCTTTGAAGATTTTATCTGTTTGAATGTTTGACGCTTTTCCTCAACGTCATTTGCAAGTCTTTTGTTTTAAGTGTTTGACTTTGCTAACGAATATTCTTCCGTTCCCAGTGATGCTATTGTCAGTTTTTTTGAAATGCAAGCCCCAAACTCTGATTGATGAACAAAATTTGAGCCGATTGGCTTCGGGCCTATTTTTCACTCATCTAGCGAAATTCATACTTGCAAAAGCAGAAATTCCAAACGCAATATGGTTCCCGACAACCCGGCGGGGAACAAAAAAAGGAAAAATGGGAATGCCGATATTGAACCGTGTGGCCGAGATGCAGGAAGAAGTAGCCGGTTGGAGGCGCCACCTGCACGAGACGCCGGAGCTGCTCTACGACGTCTTCGAAACCTCGAAATTCGTGGCGGAGAAACTCAAATCCTTCGGATGCGATATCGTCGAAACCGGCATTGGCAAGACCGGCGTGGTGGGCATCATCAAGGGGCGGCACGGAGACGGCCCGACCATCGGTTTCCGCTCCGATATGGATGCGCTGCCGATCCTCGAAACCAGCGGCAAGCCCTGGGCTTCCAAGGTTCCGGGCAAGGCCCATTCCTGCGGCCATGACGGGCACACAGCCATGCTTTTGGGCGCGGCGCAATATCTGGCCGAGACCCGTAATTTCAAAGGGTCCGTGGCCGTCATCTTCCAGCCGGCTGAAGAGGGTGGCGCAGGGGCACTGGCCATGCTGAACGACGGCATGATGGAGAAATTCGGCATTTCTCAGGTCTATGGCATGCATAACGAGCCGGGCATTCCGGTCGGCAATTTCGCCATCCGCAAGGGTTCGACGATGGCGGCGGCGGATAGTTTCGAGATCGTCATTACCGGCAAGGGCAGCCATGCGGCGGCCCCCCATCTTTCAGTCGATCCGGTTCTGACCTCGGCCTATATCATCATCGCCCTGCAATCCATCGTCTCGCGGGAAACGGACCCGTTGAAATCGCTTGTCGTCACCGTCGCCACCACCCACGGCGGCACAGCGGGCAATGTCATTCCCGGTTCGGTAACGCTGACCGGCACGGTGCGCACCTTGCTGCCGGAAACCCGCGATTTCGCCGAAAAACGGTTGAAGGAAGTGGCGACAGCCACCGCCATGGCGCATGGCGCGACGGCGGAGGTGAGATACGATCGCGGTTATCCCGTCACCTTCAATCACAATGACGAAACCGAATTCGCAACCAGCGTGGCGGCAGGTGTGGCAGGCGCAAACGCCGTCAACACCAATCCCAACCCGCATATGGGCGCGGAAGATTTTTCCTACATGCTGGAAGCACGCCCCGGCGCCTTCATCTTCATCGGTAACGGCGACACGGCCGGGCTGCACAATGCCGCCTATGACTTCAACGACGAGGCCCTGCCTTACGGCATCAGCTACTGGGTCTCGATGGCCGAAACCGCGCTTGCTGCGTAAGACATCCGGCGGCCTTCATGGCCGCCTTTCGCTTTTCAGGAGATCGGCATGCTTTTGGCGGCAACATCCATGGAACAGACCGGCGGTTCGGTAAGTCCGGTTCTTTCGGTTCAAAATCTGACCACGTCCTTCCGCGTTGATGGCGGCTGGAAATCGGTGGTCCGCAATATGAGTTTCGACATTGCGCCCCGCGAGACGGTGGCGATCGTTGGCGAGAGCGGCTCGGGCAAAAGCGTGACGTCGCTGTCGATCATGCGGCTTCTCGATAAGAAAACGAGCCGCATCGAGGGCAAGGTCATGCTCGGCGGGCGCGATTTGCTGGCACTTCCGGAAGAGGAGATGCGCAAGGTTCGCGGCAAGGACATTTCGATGATCTTCCAAGAGCCGATGACCAGCCTCAATCCGATCTTCCCGATCGGCAAGCAGATCGCCGAAGCGTTGACCGTGCACCAGGATATTTCCTCATCTGCTGCCAAGGCCGAGGTTGTCAGGCTTCTGGAAAAAGTCCGCATTCCCAATGCGAAGAACCGTTTCGACGACTATCCGCACCAGTTTTCCGGCGGCATGCGCCAGCGCGTGATGATTGCCATGGCGCTTGCCTCCAAGCCGAAGCTCCTGATTGCAGACGAGCCGACGACGGCGCTAGACGTGACCATTCAGGGCCAGATTCTCGACCTTATCAAGCAATTGCAGGAAGAGGAGGGCATGTCGGTCCTGTTCATCACCCATGATATGGGCGTGGTGGCGGAAGTGGCGGACCGCACCATCGTCATGTTTCGGGGCGACGTGGTGGAAACCGGCACAACGGACGATATCTTCCATCGCGGGAACCATCCCTATACGCGCGCCCTGCTTTCGGCGGTGCCGAAGCTCGGTTCGATGAAAGAGCGGGTACTGCCCGCCCGTTTTCCGATCATCGATATCAAGACCGGCGAAAGCCAACCGGTTGAAGAGGTCAGGAACACGGTTTCCGGTGGTCGCACGCCCATTCTTTCGGTCCGGGACCTGACGACCCGCTTCGATATCCGGTCCGGTCTTCTCGGTCGCAAGTCCGGTGCCGTGCATGCGGTGGAGAAGGTCTCCTTCGATCTGGCTGAGGGCGAGACACTATCGCTGGTCGGTGAATCCGGCTGCGGCAAGTCCACCACGGGGCGGTCGATCACCCGGCTGATCGAACCGACCTCCGGTAACGTGACGCTCGACGGTTACGAGGTGATGAAACTCGACAAGACGACGTTGCGCACCATGCGCCGCAGCGTGCAGATGATCTTTCAGGACCCCTTCGCCAGTCTCGATCCGCGCATGAGCATCGGCACGGCGATCATGGAGCCCTTCATCGAACACCGGCTTGGACCGAAGGCGCAGGCGCGTGAAAAGGCGGCGGACCTGATGGAGAAGGTTGGCCTCAGCCCGGATATGATGCGGCGCTTCCCGCATGAGTTTTCCGGCGGCCAGCGCCAGCGCATCGCCATTGCCCGTTCGCTGATGCTTGACCCCAAGGTCATCGTTGCCGATGAAGCGGTGTCGGCGCTTGATGTCTCCATCAAGGCGCAGGTCTGTAACCTGCTGCTCGATCTGCAACAGAGCCTCAACCTCGCCTTCCTGTTCATTTCCCACGATATGGCTGTGGTGGAGCGTGTCAGCCATCGTGTCGCGGTGATGTATCTCGGCGAGATCGTCGAAATCGGCCCACGCGCCGCCGTCTTCGATAATCCGCAGCACCCCTATACGAAAAAGCTGATGTCCGCCGTTCCGGTGCCGGATCCGGCCCGGCGCCAGATCAGGCGCAACATGGCAACGGACGAGATCAAAAGCCCGATCCGTCCTGTGAACTATGTTCCGCCGCAACGCCATTACCGCGAGGTTTCGGCAGGGCATCTGGTGCAGGAAGCGGCTTGATATAGAGGAAACTGCGCAGGGATAGGTGCCTCTGTGTTCACGACGTCATCCTCGGTCTTGTGCCGAGGATCTGCCAATGTCTCGTAAATCGGTGCATTGCAGATGCTCGGGACAGGCCCGAGCATGACGGAGGAAATGTTTTGCATCTTCTTTAGAGGTGCCCGGTGCCGCCAAACGCTTCGCTCAGTCGCTGCGCCGTTTGACAGGCGGCCTGAAAAAATGCCAGCAAATGCTCGAGCATAATTCTTAGAGGGCGGCGGCATGGCCAGACGGAACGACGCACATGGACGGCTGGATGATGCGGCGCGTGCTGGCTGGCTTTATTATGTCGCGGGCCGCACGCAGGACGAGATCGCCGCTGCCATGGGCATATCCCGGCAATCGGCGCAGCGGCTGGTATCGCTGGCCGTCGCCGAGCGGCTGATCAAGGTCCGGCTCGATCATCCCATCGCCGCCTGTCTCGAAAAGGCGGAGCGGCTGAAGCAGAAATTCGACCTTAGATATATCGAGGTGGTGCCGAGCGATCCCGCTGGCGTTTCCTCCACGGTCGGCATTGCCGAGGCCGGCGCGGCGGAAATCGAGCGCTGGCTAAAAAATGCCGATCCCATCGTGCTTGCCATCGGCACCGGCCGTACGCTGAAGGCGGCTGTGGACCAACTGCCGCCGATGGAATGTCCGCAGCACCGCATCGTGTCACTGACAGGCAATATCGGGCCGGATGGATCGGCCGCCTATTACAACGTCATCTTCAGTATGGCCGATGCCATCAAGGCGCGGCATTTCCCGATGCCGCTGCCGGTTCTCTGCTCGTCTGCGGAAGAGCGGGAACTGCTGCACGACCAGTCCATGGTGCGCTCCACGCTGGCGCTGGGTGCAGCCGCCAATGTCACCTTCGTCGGCGTCGGCGAACTGGGAGAAAATGCACCGCTCTGCGTTGATGGTTTTCTCGGTGTCGACGAGATGAAGGCCCTGATGGCAAGCGGTGCGATCGGCGAAATCTGCGGCTGGATGTATGATGCCAACGGCCGCATTCTCGACCATTCCGTCAACGAGCGCGTCGCCTCCGTTCCCATTCCGTCCAGAGAGACCTGCACGGTCATCGGCATGGCCCAGGGCGCGCGCAAGAATGCCTCGATTCTCGCGGCACTGAGGGGTGGTCTTTTGAACGGCCTCATCACCGACGAAGCGACAAGTGAATATTTGCTCACACACTGAGCAAAAATTAATCTAATAAAATCAATGCCTTGATTTTTCCATGTGCGCCGCAGCACAGGATGTTGCTTGACTTTTTTCGGCTGCGGGTGAGTAAATGCCCCAGAGCAAAGCGAATGCTCATAAATTTCTTCTGGGAGGAAGATATGACATTGAAGACCATTTTGCTGGGCGCATGCTCGGCACTCGCCTTTTCGACCCTTGCTTCCGCCGAAACGCTGACCATCGCCACCGTCAACAACGGCGACATGATCCGCATGCAGGGTCTGACCTCCGACTTCACCACCAAGAACCCCGACATCAAGGTGGAATGGGTCACGCTTGAAGAAAACGTCCTGCGCGAGCGCGTGACGACCGATATCGCCACCAATGGCGGTCAATACGACATCATGACCATCGGCAACTATGAAGTGCCGATCTGGGCCAAGCAGGGCTGGCTGCTGCCGCTCGAAAAGCTTGGCGACAAATACGACGTGGATGATATTCTGCCGGCGATCCGTGGTGGTCTTTCCAGCGAAGGCAAGCTTTATGCGGCGCCGTTCTACGGCGAATCCGCCATGATCATGTATCGCAAGGACCTGTTTGAAAAAGCCGGCCTGAAGATGCCTGAAAACCCGACCTGGGAATTCATCGGTGACGCTGCCCGCAAGATTACCGATCGCAAGACGGATATCAACGGCATGTGCCTGCGCGGCAAGGCTGGCTGGGGCGAGAACATGGCCTTCATCAGCGCGCTCACCAACTCCTTTGGCGGCCGCTGGTTCGATGAGAACTGGAAGCCGCAGTTCGATCAGCCGGAATGGAAGAGTGCTCTTCAGTTCTACGTCGATCTGATGAAGGATGCCGGTCCGTCGGGTGCTTCCTCCAACGGCTTCAACGAAAACCTGACGCTGTTCCAGCAGGGCAAATGCGGCATGTGGATCGATGCCACGGTGGCTGCTTCCTTCGTTTCAAACCCGAAGGATTCGACCGTTGCCGACAAGGTCGGTTATGCGCTCTTCCCGACGCACGGCGAACTGAAGAACCACGGCAACTGGTTGTGGTCATGGAACCTTGCTATCCCGAAGAGCTCGCAGAAGGCGGATGCCGCCGAGAAGTTCATCTCCTGGGCAACCAGCAAGGAATATACCCAACTCGTCGCTGCCAAGGAAGGCTGGGCAAACGTGCCTCCGGGTACCCGCACCTCGCTTTACAAGAATGCTGACTATGAAAAAGCAGCCGCCTTCGCCAAGCCGACGCTTGCTGCGATGGATGCCGCCGACATCACCAAACCGACCGTAAAGCCCGTGCCTTACACCGGCGGTCAGTTCGTGGCGATCCCTGAATTCCAGGCGCTCGGAACCACGGTCGGTCAGCTGTTCTCGGCGGTCGTTGCCGGCCAGTCCAGTGTCGACGATGCGCTTGCCAGCGCCCAGTCGACAGCGACGCGTGAAATGACCCGCGCCGGTTACATCAAGTAATCCTCCTGAAGATCGCTGTCCGGCGCCAATGCCGGGCAGCGAACCTTGGGGGCGCAAGCCGCGAGCTGCGCGGCGGCCTTTAAGCCTTTCAAATCAAAACTGGAATGAGCCGGTTCTTCCGGATATGCCGGGGGCATTTCGTGATGCCCGAGCCCATGGGGAGGTTAGTGCAATGGCAACACGAAACACGAGCGGTCTGGCGCGGGTTATGCTTGCGCCTTCGGTGCTGCTTTTGCTGGTGTGGATGATCGTGCCCCTGGCGATGACGCTATGGTTTTCGTTCCAGAACTACAATCTGCTCAACCCTGCCAATGTCAGCTTCGCGGGCCTGTTCAATTACCAGTATTTCTATACCGATCCGGCCTTCTTCCAGTCGATCTTCAACACACTTGCCATCGTCGGCGGCGTGCTTCTGATCACCGTCATCGGCGGTATTGCGATTGCGCTTCTGCTTGACCAGGACATCTTCGGTCAGGGCATCGTGCGCATCATGATCATCTCGCCCTTCTTCGTCATGCCGCCTGTCGCGGCGCTGGTGTGGAAGAACATGATCATGCATCCCGGTTACGGCGTACTTGCCGATCTGTCGCGCTTCTTCGGCCTGCAGCCGGTCGACTGGTTCGCGCAGTTTCCGCTGCTCTCCATCATCATCATCGTCGCCTGGCAATGGCTGCCCTTTGCCACGCTGATCCTGCTCACCGCCCTGCAGTCGCTCGATGGCGAGCAGAAGGAAGCGGCCGAGATGGATGGCGCCAACTTCATCAACCGCTTCATCTACCTGACGCTGCCGCATCTTGCCCGCGCCATCACCGTCGTCATCCTCATCCAGACGATCTTCCTGCTCGGCGTTTACGCGGAAATCCTCGTTACCACCAATGGCGGCCCCGGCTATGCCTCGACCAACCTTGCCTTCCTCATCTATCGCACGGCGCTTCTGGGCTACGACGTCGGCGGCGCATCGGCCGGTGGCATCATCGCCGTCGTGCTCGCCAATATCGTCGCCATCTTCCTGATGCGCGCCGTCGGCAAGAACCTCGACCGTTAAGGAGAAGCGATCATGGCCCGCAAGACAACGACACGCGCAAAGATCGGCTTCACCATCGCGGCATGGGCCGTGGCGCTTTTGCTGTTCTTCCCGATCCTTTACGCCTTCCTCACCTCGATCAAGACCGAGCCGGAGGCGATTGCAGGCTTCAGCCTCATTCCCTCGGGCACGCTCGAAAACTACATCACCGTGCAGACCCAGCGCGATTACTTCAAGCCGTTCATGAACTCGGTCGTGCTGTCGCTCGGCTCGACGATCATCGCGCTCATGATCGCCATTCCCGCCGCCTGGGCCATGGCATTCTCGCCGACCAAACGCACCAAGGACATTTTGATGTGGATGCTCTCCACCAAGATGATGCCGGGGGTGGCGGTGCTGGTGCCGATCTACCTGATCTTCCGCAATGCCGGCCTGCTCGATACCCGTATTGGGCTGACCGTCATGCTCACCTTCATCAACCTGCCGATCGTGGTGTGGATGCTTTATACCTACTTCCGCGAAATCCCCGGCGAGATCCTGGAAGCAGCGCGCATGGATGGTGCCTCGCTCTGGAACGAGATCGTGCATGTACTGACACCAATGGCGGTTCCGGGCATTGCCTCGACGCTGCTCCTGAACGTCATTCTTGCCTGGAACGAATCCTTCTGGACCATCCGGCTGACGACCACCAATGCGGCACCGCTGACGGCCTTCATCGCCTCCTTCTCCTCACCGCAGGGGCTGTTCTGGGCCAAGCTCTCGGCCGCCTCGATGATGGCGATCGCCCCCATTCTCGTCATCGGCTGGTTCTCGCAGAAACAACTCGTGCGTGGCCTCACCTTTGGCGCCGTGAAATAAGGAACGACAATAATGGGCAGCATTTCCCTTCAGAACGTGTCCAAGCTCTTCGGCGAGGCAAAAGTCATCCCGTCGATCGATCTCGACATCCATGACGGCGAGTTCGTCGTCTTCGTCGGCCCGTCCGGCTGCGGCAAGTCAACGCTGCTGCGCCTGATTGCCGGGCTGGAAGACGTCTCCGGCGGCAGAATAGTCATCGACGGCAACGACGCCACCGAAAAGGCCCCGGCCGAGCGCGGCCTTGCCATGGTGTTCCAGTCCTATGCGCTTTATCCGCATATGAGCGTCAGGAACAACATCGCCTTCCCGCTGAAGATGGCCAAGCTCGACAAGGCCGTCATCGACAAGAAGGTCGACGATGCCGCCCGTATCCTCAACCTCACCGATTATCTCGAACGCCGGCCCTCGCAACTATCCGGCGGCCAGCGCCAGCGCGTCGCCATCGGCCGCGCCATCGTGCGCGAACCAAAGGCGTTCCTGTTTGACGAGCCGCTCTCCAACCTCGATGCGGCGCTGCGCGGCACCATGCGGCTGGAAATCTCCGAGCTGCACAACACGTTGAAGACGACGATGATCTACGTCACCCACGACCAGGTGGAGGCCATGACCATGGCCGACAAGATCGTGGTCCTCAACCGCGGCAATATCGAGCAGGTCGGCTCACCAATGGAGCTGTACCGCTCGCCCGCCAACCTCTTCGTCGCCGGCTTCATCGGCTCGCCGCGCATGAACCTGGTAACCGGCGATTACGCCCGGCAAAAGGGTGCGACCACCGCCGGCGTGCGGCCCGAGCACCTGACGCTGTCGAAAGAAACCGGCCTGTGGCAGGGCAAGGTCACGGTTG